>DEWH01000004.1:0-43077 GCA_002363155.1 Ruminococcaceae bacterium UBA3215
TTTCTGCCTCGCTGCCCGGAGTTTTTAAAAAATCCAAATCGTTCGGTACAGACAGGCGCGGAGTCCGCGCTGACAATCCGCCCATGGTTTTCCGTAGGCGGGTTATTTTTTCGCCCGCATCACCAGAGTTATCATAAAATCCAAATCGTTCGGCACAGACCAAAATCCCTCTTGACTTTAGCCAGGAGGGATTTTTCTCATATTCTTTGACGCAATTGCTTTTATGCCATTCGAGAGCACACATCGTATCTCCCGTCAGATTTGCGGATTTATCTCTTTTCAAATTCATATATCCGGTATATGCTTTTTGCGAATCGTCCTCCGAACATAGTCTTGAAGCATATTCTTTCCGCACCTTTAAGTTCGTTTATCATATTCTGCGGGGTCATATCATGTTCCCGTAAAAATGAGAGTCCCGGAACGGTCTCAAGAATTTCCGGGTCATCAATGCCATATACGCTGTTAACTCCGACATCGTTTATCGGATTTTTGATTTTTGTGGCAGCTGCTCCGCGCTCGGTATAGCAGTCCATAAGAAGCTTCACAGCGGAGAAATGCTCTGCAAGAGCCTGCATAAAGCATTTTAGTTCATACTGCGTAAGATACATACTCACACCCTCAAAAACGACAATAGCGTTAGTGCCGGCGGGTATCACACTGAGCCAATCCGCGTTTCTTACATCTCCTGCTGTCATTGTATAATTCTCGGTCTGGGTATAATACTTTTTACGAAGCTCAATGACTTCCGGGAAATCAATATCGTACCACTTATGACCGCCACAGCCTACTCGCTCTATCCGGCTGTCCATTCCGCAGCCAATATGCAGAACTGATGCAGAGCTGTCATGTGCCATCTCATTTTTCAGCCAGTTGTCAAATACAGCTGCGCGCATTGCCATATAATATGCAAGCCATTTTGAGCGGGATTTGCCTTTTAACGGAAAACCCTCTTTCTCCCATATCTTCTCTGCTTTTTTATCTGTGAGGATAATTCCTTTTCGACTTACAAGAGCTTTTCCGTAAAGTGGAATATACAGTGTTTTGTTTACGTTGGTCATCATTTTCTATCCTGCTTTATTTATCTTAAATGTCAAGATTTTATTCAATTATATCATAATCGTTTATGCATTTCAAGGCATTTCAGACAAGTACATTCAGCACAAACAGGGCGGAAAGACTTTCCAGGGTTCTATGACCTGTTTATGTTCTTACAGGCGCCCTTCGTCTGAAATGCTTGTCTTATCACACTCACCTAAATAGATATCCTTCATATTTTCCGGTAAAGGTTGACATAACGATCTCATTTTCGATTCTTTATATGTACCTTCCGGTCACGCTGCCGGCATCATGCTTTATCTCATCGGGAGTTCCGGCAGCAACTATCCGACCGCCCTGCTTACCGCCGCCAGGTCCCATATCAACGATATAATCGGCATTTCGTATCACGTCAAGGTCATGCTCGATAACGATGACGGTAGCGCCTTTTTCTATCAGATTCTGAAACACATTCAGCAGCGTCCGCACATCGAGCGGGTGCAGCCCTATGGTGGGTTCGTCGAATATGAATATCGTGTCGGACTGCCCCTTGCCCATTTCGCTTGCGAGCTTCAATCTCTGCGCCTCGCCTCCGGACAGGCTCGGAGTCTCCTCGGCGAGTGTCAGGTAGCCGAGCCCAAGCTCATGGAGCACCTGCAAACGGCTGTGAACTGTTTTCAGATCATCGCATATCGGCATAGCTTCATCTACGCTGCGCTCCATAAGTGCAGGGAGCGAACAACTTACTCCGTCCTTGCGTTCACGGACGATGCTGTAAGCTTCTTTTGAATACCGGGAACCTCCGCAGTCGGGGCAGGGTATATCCACATCGGGCAGGAACTGCACATCAAGGCTTACAGAGCCTGTACCGTCGCAGGTCGGACAGCGCAGCTTTCCTGTGTTGTAGGAGAAATCGCCTGCCTTGAAGCCCTTTTCCTTTGCGTCTTTGCACTTTGCGTAAACCTTGCGGAGCTCGTCATGAACATTCGCGTAGGTAGCAACAGTCGAGCGTATGTTTATTCCTATCGGTGTCGCGTCTATCAGCTTTATCTGCGTTATCCCATCGGCGCTGACCGACTTAACGTGCGCAGGGAGCTTCTTTCCGGCAGTCACAGCCTCAATAGCGGGGATAAGACTTTCCAGCACCATAGTTGTCTTGCCGGAGCCTGAAACACCTGTCACGACTGTGAGCCTGCCTTTCGGGAATACTGCCGTGAGAGGCTTTACGGTGTGAAGCTTACCCATTTCCATGCGTATCTCTCCGTGTTCAAACAGCGTTTCACGGCTGCACCTTTCGCGCACCCTGCTTTCATATCCCGGAAGCAGGAACCTGCCGATCATTGAGTTTTTGTCGGCTGCTACTTCACCTACCGTGCCTTGCGCGATTATCCTGCCGCCGCCCGCTCCAGCTTCGGGACCCAGCTCAACGAGCCGGTCGGAGTGAGCAAGCACCTGAGTATCGTGGTCAACAAGAACTATCGAGTTGCCGTCAGCCACAAGGTCGTCCATTACGCCTATCAAGCCTTCGAGATTTGAAGGGTGCAGCCCGATAGAAGGTTCGTCAAGGACATAGAGTATGCCTGTGGTACGGTTGCGGACGGCGCGTGCAAGCTGTGTGCGCTGGCGTTCTCCGGTAGAGAGCGTGGAAGCCGCGCGGTCAAGCGATAAGTACGACAGTCCGAGGTCAACAAGGCGCTTAGCGGTATGGTGAAAGGCTTCACAGATACTCTCCGCCATAGGACGCATTTCCTCCGGAAGTGAACCGGAAACGCCGTTGACCCACTCTATAAGCTCCGACAGCGGCAGAGTGCATACCTCATCGAGGGAGGCTCCGCGAAGCTTCAGTGACCTTGCGCGTTCGGACAGTCTTGTTCCGTTGCAGCAAGGACATTCTCCCTGTTTAAGGAACTTCTCGACACGCTTCATACCCGTTTCGTCCTTTACCTTTGAGAGCGCATTCTCGACTGTATAAACCGCGTTATAATAGGTGAAATCCATTTCGCCCGCCATGCCGGTCTTTTCGTTCATGTAGAGGATATGCTTCTTTTCGGGAGCGCCGTGATACACGATATCCTTTTCCTTGTCGGTGAGCTCGCGGAACGGCACATTTGTCCGTACTCCCATTTCGCGGGCTATATCCTTCATAAGCGACCACATGAGCGTCTGCCACGGAAGCACCGCGCCCTCGTCAATGGTTAGCGATTCATCGGGAACGAGTGTGCTTTCATCGACAGTGCGGACTACTCCCGTTCCCTCACATTCGGGGCAGGCTCCCGCGCTGTTGAACGCAAGCTCCTCCGCACCGATAGTTGTCACCTGCTCGCCGCATACCGGACAGAATATCTCCGTCATTGCAGCGTGTCCGAGTGTAGGTGGGACATCATGACCGTTCGGGCATTTATACACAGACAGCCGCGAGAACATCAGCCTCAGGCTGTTCAGCAGCTCTGTGGAAGTGCCGAAGGTACTGCGTATTCCCGGAACTCCGGGACGCTGATGAAGCGCGAGAGCTGCCGGCACATAGCGCACTTCATCTACCTGCGCTTTAGCGGCTCCCGTCATTCTTCGTCGTGTGTAGGTCGAGAGCGATTCGAGATACCGCCGCGAACCCTCGGCGTACAGCACTCCGAGAGCAAGCGAGGACTTGCCGGAGCCGGAAACTCCCGCTATCCCGACAATCCCGTTCAGCGGGATATCCACATCTATATTTTTCAGATTATGAACTTTTGCACCGCGGACTTCAATGTTTTCGGGTATGTTTTGGTTTCTGTCAGACATTATAATTCTCCCATTCTTTTATCTGTAATCTCACATACAATTTTACAATACAGAAACATATTTGTCAATACCTCATCACACCTGTGAAAAAAGCAATACGATCTGTCAGCGTCAGACGGCAGAAGTATCGCGGAAGTTGCAGCACATAAAGCACTTGACAAGTAATGATCGGAGGTGATATAATAAAAATAATGTTAAGTATTATAGAAATCGGGATCCGGTATGTTCATGACAGTTATGTGACTGGATCAGTAATAACAGAATGAGGAGGATTGTTTTATGTCAAAAGAGAAATACTTTGTAACATCCGGTGATGCAATGATGCTCTATGCTACATTGGGCAACAGCTACACGGTAAGACTTCGGCTCCGGCTCGACAGTCCGGTTGACAAAGATGCCATGAGAAAGGCGATTGACAAGACATCTGCTCGTTATCCGTATCTATGTGTTACACTCAGGAAAAATGATTCTGAAATATATTACGAGCAAAATGACAAGCCGGTCGCATTGATAAATTCACTTGAAAGAATTACTCTGAATTCGCCGGAAACAAACGATCATATATGGGCGGTATGCTATGAGGACTGTGACTTCTGTCTGGACTTCTATCACGGAATCAGTGACGGGACCGGCATTAATTATCTGCTTGCAACGCTCCTATACTATTATTTCTCCGAATTGTACGGCAGTATCGACAGCAGAGGAATAAGAACGCTTGAAGATCCGATAAGGAAAGAAGAGATCATTGACCCTCTTGATGAAATGCCGGTCATTGATCTGAAAAGTCTCCCTGCGCAGCCGTCGGTTTCTGCTGTGAATATGATGAAAAGCTGCTGTCTGAACCCGGCAGAAGGGAAGGGGCTGCATCTGAAGATAAAGATACCGGAACAATCATTTATTCCTTTTACAAAAGCCCACGATGCAAGTCCGGGAGTAATGGTAAGTGTGTTTATAGCAAGGGCAGTCGAAAAGATCTGCAAGGGACATACCGAGCCGCTCATAGGCAGATATATTGTCAATGCAAGACCGATGCTCGGTAAACCGGACACATACCATAATTGTTTAAGCTCTGTTACTCTGCATTACGATGAGAGAGTAAGAAAAATGCCTCTCGAAACACAATGCACTGTATATCGCGGGAAGGTGTTCGTTCAGTCGGACGAGGACAGGGTTCGCCGTTCAATGGGAATATCGGGTTCTGTCGGAAAGATGATCAACGGGCTTCCGACGTTGGAAGATAAAATCCGGACTTCTATGAAATTGTCGGAGGATCTCTATAATTCTTCAACGTATTTTGTAAGCTATGTCGGTAAGTGGAAGTTTCCGCAGCTTGGTGAACACATAAAGGAATTCTGGACAGTTACTCCTGCGAGATCTTTTCCGGTGGCGGAGATAGCAGCAGTAAACGGCACTATTTTCGTGTCGATGCTCCAACCTTTCTCCGAGCATATTTTATATGACGCATTTATCGAGGAACTGAAAACAAACAGCGTTGTATTTTACGAATGCGGTTCGGAGCCGATCACTATCGCAAATATTAACATCAATAATCAGTAAGTTCTTCAATATTGGGATGATAATCACTTGACAAAGCATTTGTTTTTGCCGCACAATATCACAAGGAGGATAAAATATCATGTATGAAGTGCTCAACCAAATGCGCAGAAATGGAATTGAGGATAGGGAAAAGCTTCTTGCGTGGTTTGATATCATGACAAGAAAACCTTTGGAAGTCCAGAAAAAACTGCTGCTGGAGCTCTTGAATGAAAACAAGGACACCGAATACGGAAGGAAATACAATTTTGAAAAGATAACCTCGATCGAGGATTACCGGAAACAAGTTCCGATCACCGAGTATGACGATTACGCACCGTATATTGATCGAATGGTAAATGACGGGGAAGAAAACCTTATTTGCAGTCAGAAGCCTGTCTGGTACAACAAGACATCAGGAACTGTAGGCGTTCCAAAAAAGATACCTTACACGCAAAGGACACGGGATTGTTTTACCCGATACAGCTTGGGTTATCAATCCGGATTTTTATACAGGCGTCTTAAGGAAAAATACTTTGGCGGCCGCTGGCTGAATCTGATACGTTGCGGCGGCTCCATAATCAAGCTCAGTGACGGGACCCCTTACGGACCGATCTCGGAGGCGGCTCTCAGGCCATATATCGACAAATGGCAGCATATTTTTCCGACTCCGAGTCAGGCAACATTTTCGCCGAAAGGCACCGATACAAGATATCTGAATGCAAGATATGCCCTCTGTGACAAGGATCTCAACAACATAAACTGTACGTTCACAGGCTTTGTTCTTGACTTTTGCCGTTACATAGAAAAGAATTGGAAGCTCTTGGTAAATGATATTGAAAAGGGTGTAATAGATGAATCTATAGAGCTTCCGGAAGATCTGAGAGAAAGCCTTTCCGCCGGGATCAGACCTATGCCGGAGCGTGCGGCGGAGCTGTCGGCTATTTTTGAAAAGGGATTTGATACTCCGTTTATTCCGAAGGTATGGAAAGAACTTCAATTCGTTACGGGAGGGGCATCTGCCGGATTTTCAAGATACACCAATGAAGTACGCGAACGCTATCTCGGAACTGATATAGCATTTTACTATCGTGGGATCTCAGCATCAGAGGGAATATTTTCTGTTCCCGTGGAGATCGCGTCACATGAATCTGCGCTTATCCCGGATTCTTTGTTTTACGAATTTATCCCGGTTGATGAAGAAAATGCTGAACCTGTCACTATGGACAAACTTGAGATCGGAAAAAAGTATGAGCTTGTCATAACAAATCATTCGGGCTTCTACCGTTACCGAATGAAAGATGTGCTTCTGGTCACGGGCTATTATAACGCCACACCTTTGATAGAATTTCAGTACCGTATCGATAAGACCGTAAGTCTTATGGGCGAGAAGACCACGGAAATGGCGCTTCGTGTCGCAGCCGACAGTACCGCGAAAGAATGCGGTTTTCTGCTGGTGGACAGCTCTGTCTATCCCGATACCGATGATGTCAGATATGTATTCATAATGGAGATAGACCGTGTTCCAAAGGAGCTGAATGCCGAAACTGTCATTGATCGTCTTGAAAGAAATCTGGAGAAGGTAAATCCCTCGTATGCGGATAAGGTTAAGAACGGGCTTATTAAGCCTGTAAAGCTTGTATTTGCACAACCCGAGACGTATGTACTTTACAAAGAAATGATGCTGATGAAAGGTAATTCGATCGCACAGCTCAAACCTGTAACGGTAATAGGAAATGAATTACAAAGGAAATTTTTCTTTGGACTTGTCGAGGATTTTGAAGAAATAAAAAGGCTTTCCGCAAAAAAGTAAGATTCTGATTTAAGGAACGCGTCGGCTGTTGCTGCGAAAGATATCTGTATTTGAATGAAAAGATACAACTACACTGTTACGGAAGCGGACGCAGCAGCATTGACAGCTGCGGCTGCAAGAAAGCGCAGATAAAAACGGATAACAAAAATACATCGGTTTCCGGAAGATCTCCGGAACCGATGTTTTTTATTCGATTTATTTCCCAATCGCTCACAGGATATAAGGCAGTATGTACCAAACGATGAACAGACATTAATGTGCTCATTGTTTTTTGCGCTATGCACATTAGGACGCGGCAACAATAAGGCTCTACTCCCGTATAAGCATTTCCAGAGCCGAGTACAGAGCATCGTTATCTATCGGCTTTGTCAGATGTGCATTCATTCCCGCCTGCAGGCTCCTTTGAACGTCTTCATCAAAGGCGTTTGCAGTCAGGGCGATTATCGGCACGCTTCCGGCATCGGGGCGGTCAAGCTTCCGTATGGCGGCGGTGGCTTCAAGTCCGTCCATTTCCGGCATTCTCACGTCCATGAGCACCGCGTCGTAGTATCCGGGCTCGCTTCCTGCAAACCTTTCAAGAATAAGTCTGCCGTTAGTCTCATGGTCAACGATCATTCCGCGTTTTTTCAGCACCATTTTCATTATTTCTGCATTTATCTGCACATCTTCGGCAAGCAGAATGTGCTTTCCGTTAAGATCGGCTTTGTGCTGTTCCTTTAACTCGGTTATATGTTTCCGTTTGCTTGCGCTCCGGAACTCCTCAAGTACATTGTTCGCAAAGACCGGCTTGGCGATAAAGCTGTCAACGCCCGCTTTCGCCGCGTCTTCAAGCACATCATCCCATTTATACGCGGTAATGATGATTATCGCGGATTCGGAACCGACTATATCACGCAGTTTCTTTGTTGTCTCCACTCCGTCCAATTCCGGCATTTTAAGATCAACCAGTATAAGATCGTAAAGTTCATGCCTTGCATAATGGACGCGTACAGCTTCTATCGCCTCGGCACCCGAAAGTACAGTGTCGCAGGACATACCGGTTTTTTCGAGAACCAGCTTTGCGTGTTCGCAGGCTATCGGGTCATCATCGACTACAAGCACTTTCATATCATACGGCTGTATTTCCGTGCTGTCAGTTTCGTTATCATTATGTTCCGAGTCCATAAGCGTAACCGTAACAATAAATGTTGTGCCTTTTCCTTTTTCGCTCTCGACTTCGATATTTCCGTTCATCATTTCGACGATATTTTTTGTAATCGCCAAACCGAGCCCGGAGCTTCCGTACTTGTTGGTGGTGGTACTGTCCTCCTGACTGAACGTATCGAAGATATGAGGGATATACTCCTTGCTCATGCCGATACCGGTATCGGATATCCTGAAGCGCAGAGTAGTTTTTCCTCCGAATTTCGCGGTGCGCTCAACGGAGAACTCTATACTGCCGCCTTCGGGAGTGAACTTGACAGCGTTGCCGAGAATGTTTATAAGCACCTGCCGGAGCTTCATGTTGTCGCCGATGTAGTAGTCGTCGATCTCACCCTTTATATGGCAGTTATAGGTCTGCTTGTTTTCGGCGCACTGTGCGCTGAAAATAGTGTTTATCTGTTCCAGAAGCTTAGAGAACGAGAAATCCTCATTTTTCAGCACCATTCTTCCGGATTCTATACGGCTCATATCAAGGATATCATTTATAAGCCCGAGCAGGTGATTTGCCGAACCGCCTATTTTTTCGAGATATTCCCTTGTCTGTGCGGAAATATCGGGGTCGCTGAGCGCAATGTTGTCAAGTCCTATGATAGCGTTCATGGGCGTTCTGATCTCATGGCTCATACTTGACAGGAACGCGGTCTTTGCCTTGCTCGCGTTTTCGGCGGCAGCAAGCGCGTCACTCAGTGCCTGATTCTTTTCGAGGGAGTCCCTCATTTCGCTGTCAATATCGGAGAATCCCGCGCCTATCGCGTGAATGATATGATCGTCGGTCTCACCGGTACGGCGGACGCCCGCAAAACGCAGCATCTCATATCTCTCGATGCCGTTGTAAACGGTAAGATATCTGTACGAGATCAAAGGCTCGTTCTCAAGCCGCATTTTGATGTTTCCCGGTTTTATGAAATCAAGAAAACCCTCGCGGTAGCTTTCGGCAACACGTTCGTTTGCATATCTGGTGAAGCTGTCTCTGAAAGATAATTTATCACCGATCTGAGGACCGTCTTCCGCCGAGACTTTTGAGCGGTAGCAAACGCTCTCATCAGTATCGAGATCGACATAATAAACACTTCTGTAATCAGAAGCAAGAGCGGTTATCATGTGATCCTGCCGTGTGCGCTGTTTTTCATCTTCGAGGAGCTTATTCTGTAATTCAAGGCGCTGTTCAAGCTCCTGCCGCTTTATGCGGTTTTCCGTCTCGGAAGCCTGTTTTTCAAGGGCAAGCTTTGTGTTCGCTTTATTCTGCCTGATTATGACTATGAATATCACGAGCAGAACAGCAGCCGTCAGAACGGTCTGCACAAGGCTCCTCAGGATTATTCCGTCGGAAACGGAACTTATTTTGTCGCTGATGACACTTTCACGGATAAGATATGTCAGCATCCAGTCCGTACCCGCTATCGGCTTATAGGAAAGCGTCTCCTTTATTTCGTTGTATGTAAAGGAAACGACGTTGCCGGCGCCGTTCGCAAAGTCCGCCTTCACTTCTTCGGCGGTATCTCCTTGCCCGAAAGAAGCGTGCTCCAGTGCTTCGAGCAGGTTAGTCTCGTTTGCGAGACCGCCGAGCACCATATCTGTCAGAGCGGTTCCGTCCTTTGTGTAGATGTTGCAGAATGTCGTATCGTTATTGCTCGATCGCAGTGACACACCTTCAAGCATATTGTCGATATCTATTTCCATAAAGCAGACAACGAGCGTCCTGTCTTCGACGGTAAGCCTGTCCACCGGGATCGCGATTATGACCTTCTTCTGTTCACCTTCGGAATCTTTCAGAGTTATATGGGGCGAGGAAAGAGAACCTGGATCGATGTTGTATTTTTCTATGTCGTTCATCATGCCGAGTGAAGTGTAGATCAGCCCGTTTGTGTCAACAAAAGCAAACTTGTCGAGCGTATAGAGCTTCTTCATTCGCGCCTGATACGCCTGCAAATGCTCTATATCGCTGAGGTCATCATCGGTGAGAAGATCTACGGCAGTCCGCATATTTCTGATGTTGCGCTCAAGAGCGGAAGATACTACCTGCTCACGCCGTCCCGCAAGCTCATCGAGGTACAGCAGACTGACAGAATTGACAGCATTTTCGGTATCGCGTCTTGCAAGATTTCCCGTCCATAACGTACCGAATACCAATATTATAGTTACAGCCGCAAATCCGATAATAGATATGCGTAATGTATTTCGCTTCTTCTTGTTCATTTCGATCACATCCTATAACCACATCTCACGCTGCGCGTCAGACCGTATTCTCGTCTTATTTTATCACAAATCAATGAAAAATGCAATAGAACGCGGTCAAAAAACGGAGCCGGTGTCAAAAAACGGAGCCGGTGAACTCAAAAAAGCTCCGGGACGCGCTCAGCTTTGTCCGGAGCCTGATATTATTAATGTCTGCTCATCAACCGCGAAAAGGCTTCATAGCGCAGCTTGAAGCCTTTTCACGGTTGCAAAAGTGCAAGAAAAATTCCGAAATAAACAAATTATCCTTGCACTTTTGTTCGTCCGAAGGACGAAATGAGCTTGACATCAAGGAATGTGTCCGCCTTAAAAAGACGCTTATGACACGATGTCATACAGAAGATTTCCAAATGCGTGCATGGACGCACGCATTAAAGAAATCTTCGAGAAAGCGTATTTTTAAGGCTTTCCGAAGTCCGCTTTGCGGATTTCGGAACAACAACTGCCAAAAGGCAGTTGTTGAGGACACATTTATTATAGGGAACCTGTCAGAAGCATATTTCCAAAAGCTTTTGACCGAGCGAAAAGTACCCTAAGTGCATAATGTACCGCACCCTTGCAGGTTAAATAATTCCGTCACTTATCCGGAAACGGGAAATCAGCTGTACGCAAGATAATCTGTTTCATCTGCGAAACGGCTGTATTTCTCCCTCAACTCGCTCTTGCTCACAAGTCTGAATCCCGAGTATTCAAATTTCGGAGCGGTAACGCAGGAAACAAAAGTGTAGCCGTCTTATTTAAGGTTTTCAGCGGCAAATATCCGTCCTTTCGGTATCACGATCATAGCACGTTCTCCGTTCTCCGGGCTGCCGCCGAGAAGATGCCTTTCAATTCCGTCGGGGGATAATACTGTTATCCTCATGCCGCACCCTTCATGATAAAACCATATTTCATCACAGTCTATCTCGTGAAAATGAGAGATCTCACCGGAACTGAGCATAAAATAAATGCTTCCCGCCAAAGGTCTTCCGTCCTTCTCAAACGGTGCGGTATATACTTCCGAGAATGAACCGCCTTCCTCATGTTCATTCATGTTATATACCTCTTTCAGATATGCTGTCCTTTGCAGAACTTTATCCATAATATGCCTTCCTAACTTCATGATTGGTATGTTTTATGTGAGCAGCGGTTATTGCGGCTCGGTTAAATCTTGCTGATATTTCAGCCTTTATTTTTATCATTCTAACACATTTCAGATAATAAGTCAATACACGATATGACCTACAAAATCCCGCTCCTTTCGATGTAAGACGCATAAATGTACCAATAACTGTCAGAACTGCCGCCAAGGAAGCATTGATATAATACCCGCATAATCTGTGAACCGTTTCACGCGTAACACAACGTTATAGCCTAAAATCAAAAAAATGCAGTACCTTTCATTTGGGGAAGTGTACTGCATTTTTATTTGAGCGGACAGGATCAGTTTTTGCTGTCTGAACTTTCTTCGGCTTCGACATAAACGATCGTTTTCGGCTGTTTCAATTCTTCCGTTCGTCTTTTCCGTTTTTCGGAAACAAACCGCACGGCGTAGATAATCCACAGCACGCCGATTATACCCCCGTAGAAAACAAGGTTCAGAGCTCCGAGTACAAGGCATATCGCCGGCAGAGACATAGCTGCGAAAAAACCGAGTACAGTTGTAAGCCCGGTGGGATCATTTCCTGCAAGTGCTATGTTATCGGATATTGAAATGATAGTGCCGATAGTTCCGGATATGCACATTATTACGAGAGCAATGCTTATCGGGATTATAGCGAGACGGTATTTCTCAGCACCCTTGAATTCAGTCTTTATCATAAGAAAAACCGTGACAGCGAGTCCTCCGAAGAACGCTAAAGCGTAGATTATACCAAAAAAAGTGCTCATTATCGGCTGCCGTTATATATCTGCTTTCCAAAGACCGTGGAGATTGCAGTATTCATAAGCTGCAACTGCCTTATCTCCGTCAGTGAGGGCGAATTCGGCATAAGGCTTGTCTGCGGGAGTGAGGACTTTGCGCTGCATACCCTGTGATGTTTCGAGGCATACCCACTGAATGAGGTGAGCATCTGTCATGGGGTGTTCTACGGAGCCTACTGCAACCTTAACGATATTTCCTTCAACAGTTACAACAGGGACATGCTTTTCCTTTGCTGCATCAACGGTATTTGCGGTAATTTCTTCCATAGCTTCTCCGCAGCACTTTACGGGGCAAGCTTTCTTTTCGACTGCGGCAACGATCTGACCGCAAGCCTTGCATTTGTAGAATTTAGGTGTCATTTATGTATCCTCCTTTTTTGTGCGGATGCACATAATATACATTGTTTGTTCAGGTTCACTTTGCATACGAAAGGAACCGATGCAAGTACCACCGAGAGGCAGAACCGCTCTCTTGTACGCGTAAGCGGAGTTAGGCCAGAGGCTCGAAGTCAGCAGCGCCGTGACCGCAGAGCGGGCATTCGTAATCCGGCGGAAGCTCCTCGCCCTCATAGATGAAGCCGCAGACGGTGCAGATAAAGCCTTTTTTCTTGGTGGGAGCAGGCTTGGGCTTGATGTGCTTCTGATAGATATCGTAAGTTACGGAATCACCCTCGCCGATAATGCGGGCTTCTGTGACTTCGGCTGTGAAGAGCGTATGAGAGCCGTAGTCCTTCGAGTCAATCACCTTGCCGGAGATAAATGCGTTCACATTCTCTGTGAGATAAACAACTCCGTTTTCACTGCGTGCAAATTCGATAGGTGCATCGGCGATTTTTTCCTTGTCTCGTCCGCTTACAAAACCGAAATCTTTGTATGTCTGGAACGGAGCCTTGTCAGTGAGTACAGAGATGTTGAATTTTCCGGTGCTCATCATCATATCGTGAGTAAGATTTTTCTTGTTCACTGCAACGGTTATGCGGCGGGGATTATCGGTGAGAAGCTGTGCCGTGTTGATAATGCAGCCGTTGTCTCTTCCGTTTTCGTTTGCCGTGAGGACATAAAGACCGTAGCTGATCTTGAAGAGCGCGGAATTGTCAACAGCTGTATCATGCTGCTGGGGAACAGGCTTAACGAAATCAGCCGCTATCTTTTCGATCATGGCATCGAGCGCAGCTTCGTCAGCCGGTTTCATTGCCGATTTTATAGTGAGCTGCTCGTCAAGTATCGTGATGTTCTTGCAGGGTTCGAGCATAGCGCGGATAAGTTTTCCAGCAGCAGGAGCCCATGTTCCGTTCTCAATTATCGCAACTGTCTTGTTTGAGAAGTTATGAGCTGTAAGATCATGCAGCAGCTCTTCCATTTTAATGAAAATGCCGTTGTTGTAGGTAGTTGTTGCAAAGATGATGTGGCTGAACCTGAAAGCCTCTGCCACAATGTAAGATGTGTGCGTCATCGAGGCATCGTACATCTTCACATTTATACCCTTGTCGCGGAGCTTTGCGGCAGCGAGTTCAGCAGCAGCCTGAGTACCGCCGTAAACAGATGTATATGCGATAAGCACACCCTTTTCTTCGGCTTCGTACCTGCTCCAGAGATCGTATTTTGCAATTATGCTGTCTATATCTCTGCGCCATACGAAACCGTGAAGCGGACAGATCATCTGTATATCGAGACCGGCAGCCTTTTTGAGAACAGCCTGTACCTGCGTACCGTACTTGCCTACGATATTGCAGTAGTAACGGCGCGCTTCGTCGAGATAATCCCGCATAAAGTCAACTTCATCGGCAAATACAGCGCCGTCAAGTGCGCCGAAAGTACCGAAAGCATCTGCTGTGAACAGTATCTTGTCAGTGGTGTCGTATGTCATCATAACTTCCGGCCAGTGAACCATAGGTGCGGCAACGAAGCTGAAAGTATGTCTGCCTGTGGTGAGGGTATCGCCCTCTTTTATTACCTGTACACGTTCGGCAGCGGGTGCTTCAAAGAACTGCCCGATCATTGCGAGCGCCTTTGCGCTGCAAAGAATCTTTGTTTCGGGGTGAGATACAAGGAGTCGGCGCAGGGTAGCGGAATGATCCGGCTCCATGTGCTGTACCACGATGTAATCGAGAGGTTTTCCGCCGAGTTCGTGAGCGAGATTTTCAAAGAAGCGCTCACCGATAGAGTTATCTACCGTATCAAAAAGAACGGTCTTTTCGTCCATTACGAGATAGGAATTGTACGAAACTCCTGCGGGAACGGGATAGACCGCTTCAAAAAGGGAGAGCTTGCGGTCACTGCCGCCGATGTATATAATATCGTCGGTTATTTTTCTTGTGCAATGCATAGGTTATTCCTCCTTTTTCTGTGTTTTCAGATCCTTTCTGATCTCAGCTAAATTTTCGTTTATTTCTTTTAAAATCGTATTGGTTTCCGCCGAAATCTGATTTTTCTCTTCCAAAGCTGCAACAACACTTCCAATAACTGAAAGTAAAGCGAAAACCAGCAGACCGGCTAATATCCATATAACCAATCCGGCAATGCTTTCATTATTTCTTAATTCAAATAATCCGAAAAATAAGCAGCCTATAAAAGAAACAATACCGACAAAAAACAGAAAAGACTGTATAGTTTTGCTTTTCATAGCAGGTCTCCTGAAGATGTGTATGAATGTTTTCGGTGAAAACAATTCAGCAGATAATGCTCAGTTATTTTGTTCCGAAAATACGGTCTCCGCCGTCGCCGATTCCGGGAACAATGTAGAGATCCTCGTTGAGATGATCGTCAAGAGCGCCGCAGAAAATGTCGATGTCGGGGTACTTTGAATGCACGAATTCAACGCCTTCGGGGCAGGTGATAACGGATAAGATCTTGATCGTCTTTGCACCGGCTTCCTTAACGACTTCAACAGCCTTTGCGGCAGTCTTTCCGGTTCCGATCATAAGATCGAGAATCATTACTTCGCGCTCTTCGATATCGAACGGAAGCTTGTTGTAGTAAACCTGGAGTCCGTCCGGCTCACTGTCGGAACGGCAGATACCGATATGACCGACTTTTGCGGCGGGAACAAGTGCAGTTGCACCGTCAACCATGCCGAGACCTGCACGAAGAACGGGAATGAATGCGACTTTTCTGCCGGATATCACGTTTGAGTTTGCAATAGCGATCGGTGTCTGAACCTTGATCTGCTTGAGTGGAAGATCACGGGTAGCTTCGTAAGTGATGAACATTGTGACTTCCTCAACAAGCTCACGGAACTCTTTGGAGCCAGTGTTCTTGTCGCGCAGCAGTGTTATTTTGTGCTGCAGCAGAGGGTGATCGAGAATGTGGAGCTTTTCATTTTCATACATTGTTTTTTTCCTCCAGTGCGCTTATTTTGTCAATGCGGGTCTTGTGCCGCCCGCCCATGAAATCCGTGTGCAGGAATACATCGAGGGATTCCGTCACCGAGCCGATGCCCATGGTTCGTCCGCCGAAGCAGATAACATTTGCGTCGTTATGCAGACGGGTATATTTTGCGGAATACCAGTCGTAACCGATCGCGGCGCGAATGCCCCTGATCTTGTTTGCGGCGATCGAAATGCCGATGCCTGTGCCGCATATCAGAATGCCCTTGTTTTCGGGTGATGCAAGAACTTTTGCACAAACTTTTTCGGCAATATCGGGGTAGTCAACGGGTTCTCCGCCGCATCCGAGATCTTCGTATTCAAAACCGTTCTCTTTCAGATAACTGATCAGTGCGAGCTTCATTTCGTAGCCGCCGTGATCGCAGCCGATGCAGATCATAAGTCTCCTCCTGTCTTAAGGTCATCGCGGATAAAGTGGGTAGGCTGCCAGGGTTCCTTTTCCGGAAGACCGTATTGCTGTTTTCCGAGTGCGATAGCTTTCATAAGGAATGACATATTCCGGGCGAGAGTTCTTACAGTAAGCAAGCCTTCCGCGTCGAAAGCGGAATCTCCCTTTTCTCTCCCGTGAACGCTGTTCCAGTATGTACTTGAAGCGACAGGCATGCCGCTTATGGTGAAGTATTTGTTCAGCTCGTCGAATGTGGCTGAACAGCCGCCGCGGCGCGCTGTTACAATGCTTGCGCCGACTTTCATAGTCTTGTCGAACGATGTGCTGTAGAAAAGGCGGTCGAGACAGGCGATGAGAGTGGCATTTGCGGAAGCGTAATATACAGGGGAAGCGGCGATAAGTCCGTCCGCTTCTTCAAACCTCTTTGCCGCTTCATTCACCGCGTCGTCGAACACACATCTGCCGAGCTCCGAACATTTGTTGCAGGCAATACAGCCGCGGATATTCTTGCTGCCGATATTCATAACATCGGCGTTTATGTCTTCCGCTTCAAATACCTTCACAGCTTCGTTTATTGCAAGAGCCGTATTACCGCCGGCTCTCGGACTTCCGTTGAGTATAAGTACCTTCATGGCTCCTCCTTATTTTATCTGGCGGTGTTCTCGCGTTCGGCGCGTTCTCTTTCCGCCTGTGACAGTCTCAGATAAGTCGGCATGAGGGCGGCGGCGGTGATGTCGGGGTACTCCGCTGCGGCAAGGCACACACCGGTTCCTTTCTGATATCTTAGCGGGGCAGCGGCGAGAATGAGCTTTCCCCCCATATCGCCGAAGCTTGCCGCGCAAAGCCCGGCACCGTCGCCGCAGAGTACCGCTTTGCCGCCGTCACCGCCGCCGATACGCGCTTCAAGCTCCGCTTTCAGCGCCTCGGTGCTTATCGCCCGGTCTTCCGTAAGACGGGACACTGTGCCGTTTTTCACTTCAAACAGCGCATTGTAAACCTGGCTGCGTCGTGCGTCCATTGCGGCGCAGACGATACCGTCGAAAAGCGTGAAATTGTAAGCCATGGCGTGCAGGGTAGATACAGCCCGGCAAGGCTTTCCGAGTGCGTAAGCCATACCCTTTACCGCGGAAATGCCGATGCGAAGTCCGGTGAATGAGCCGGGTCCGGCAGATACCGCAAATACATCTATATCCGAAGCAGTCAGTTTCGAGCTGTCGAGAAGGGACTGCACAAGCGGCAGAAGAGTCTGGGAATGGGTTATCCTGTTGTTTACAAAGCCTTCCGCAATGACGCGGTCATCTGAAATGACCGCCGCGCTCACGCTAACAGCGGAGCTGTCGATGCCAAGGATCAGCATTTCAGCCGTCCCTCTTTTCTATCGTTATTTTTCTTGAATTTTCGCCGGTCTTTGCTATATCCACGAACCAAACGCTGTCAAGTTCACAGTAAAGGTCGGGGATATTCTCGCTCCACTCGGCGCAGATGATACCGTCGCGCCTTAAGTAGTCGAAAAAACCGGTGGCGTAGAGTTCATCTATATCGCCGATGCGGAACAGGTCAAAGTGAAATACCGGCACGGTTCCGCCGAGATATTCGTTTACTATTGTGAATGTCGGACTTGTGACGATCTCCGGACAGCCGAAGTATGCGGCGATACCCTTTGTGAAGTGCGTTTTTCCGGCACCCATTTCACCGGTGTACAGAACGGAGTCTCCGGGTTTTAATCCGGCGGCGAACCGCTTTGCCGCATCTATCGTCTCTTCAGCCGAGTTTGTTTCGTATATAATGCTTTTGCTCATCAGAAAAGACCCGAAATGTTACCGCTGTTGTCGATGTCGATACCGTATGCTGCGGGTTTCTTGGGGAGTCCGGGCATAGTCATAATATCACCGGTGTAAACTACGATGAATCCTGCGCCGGAAGAGAGCTTCATATCGCGGACTGTGATGTTGAAGTTTTCGGGCTTGCCGAGCTTTGCGGGATCGTCTGAGAGGGAGTACTGTGTCTTTGCAACGCAGATCGGCAGTCTGTCCATACCGATCTCCTCGATCTTTTTGAGTGCCTTTTCGGCCTGTGCGGTATAGATCACGCCGTCTGCACGGTAGATCTCCTTAGCGAGAGCAGCAACTTTCTCCTTAACGGGGAGAGCTGCGTCATAGAGGGGCTTGAATGCGTCTGCTTCCTTGTGAGCTTCCATAGTTGCAACAACCTTTTCCGCAAGTTCCGTACCGCCTTCACCGCCTTTGAGGAATACATCGGAGAATGCTACCTCGACGCCTTTTTCCTTGCAGTAGTCTGTAACGTAAGCAATCTCCGCGTCTGTATCTGTGCCGAAATGGTTGACCGCGACAACGACCGGAACGCCGAACTTGTGCATATTCTCGATATGTGTTCCGAGGTTCACGATGCCTTTTTTGAGCGCATCAAGGTTTTCTGCGGATAGTTCGGTCTTGGGAACACCGCCGTTGTATTTGAGGGCGCGTATAGTAGCGACGAGAACTACGCAGGCGGGTTTGAGTCCGGCAGCTCTGCATTTTATGTCGAAGAACTTCTCGGCGCCGAGATCGGAACCGAATCCTGCTTCTGTAATGCAGTAATCGCCGAGCTTGAGGGCAAGACGTGTGGCTCTTACGCTGTTGCAGCCGTGTGCTATGTTAGCGAAAGGACCGCCGTGGATAATAGCGGGATTGTTTTCGAGCGTCTGGACGAGGTTCGGGTTTATAGCGTCTTTAAGAAGTGCAGCCATAGCTCCGACAGCATTCAGATCGCGTGCATAGACCGGTTTTCCGTCGTAGGTGTAGGCGGCGAGAATATTGCCGAGACGCTTCTTGAGATCTGCGAGATCGTCGGAGAGGCAGAGTATCGCCATAACTTCGCTTGCAACGGTGATACGGAAGTGATCCTGTCTCGGAACACCGTCAACCCTGCTTCCCATACCTATAACGCAGTTGCGCAGAGCTCGGTCATTCATATCGAGACAGCGGTCTATCTGAATCATTCTGGGGTCAATATTGAGTTCGTTGCCCTGCTGGATATGATTGTCGATGATCGCGCAGAGAAGGTTGTTTGCGGCTGTAATCGCGTGCATATCACCGGTGAAGTGCAGGTTTATATCCTCCATAGGTACAACCTGGGAATATCCGCCGCCCGCGGCGCCGCCCTTTATGCCGAATACGGGGCCGAGTGAAGGTTCACGAAGAGCGAGAACGGAGTTCTTGCCGAGGCGGTGCATACCTTCTGAAAGACCGATACTTGTGGTGGTCTTTCCCTCTCCGGCAGGTGTGGGGTTGATCGCCGTAACGAGTATCAGCTTTCCGTCCGGCTTGTCTTTAAGGCTGTCGATGCATTTCTGGCTTACCTTTGCCTTGTAGTGACCGTAGGGTTCGAGATCATCGGCACCGATGCCGAGTTTTGCGGCGATCTCATTTATTTTCAGCATTTTAGCCTGCTGCGCTATTTCGATATCTGTGAGCATGGTAATTTCTCCTTTTTAGAATATACTTCTATTATAACATACCTTTTGAGGTAATGCAATATCAAAACTGCTTTTTGCTGTATCACTCGAAAGTTATCTGGTCAATATCGAGCTTTGCAGCGGCACCGGCTGCGGGAACGGATTTTGCGGTGTATTTTTCCGGCTCGTCGATCATGCCTTCTTCATAGGGTCTTGCGCTGCGGAGCTCAGTCTTTGTCAGGCGCATGACCTGAACGCCCTGTGTATCGCGGGCTGCTTTCGGAAGAACGAGAGCGGTGTTGAAGATGAGGACTTTGTCCGCGGCGGACTGAAGGATAAAATCTCTGTCTTCCGGGAGCTTGTACATTGCGATGAGCTCCGAGCCGTCGCAGTAAGCGTTGGCAAGCTTTCTGCGCTTTGTCTTCGTTTCAAATGAGGAGAGGGGGACTTTTGCGCACTTTCCGTTCTTGAAGAAAAGAATGATATGCCCGGAGTAATCCTCGGTAGGTATCATCTTGACAATGCGTTCGTTCTGCTCCATTTCCAGCTTTGCGGGAACATAATCACCGAGAAGGCTTGCCTTTGTATCGGCAAAGTCGTTTACGGAGGACTTATATACCTGATATTTGTCGGTAAAGAAGAGCAGGTCTGTCTTGCCGGAAAGCTCCTGTTCAAATATCATCTCGTCGCCTTCTTTGAGTTTCTGCTCGCCGCTCATTCGCAGGGACTGTGATGTTATGCGCTTGAAGTAGCCTTCGGCGCTCAGGAAGCAGTTTACGGTATAGTCGGGGACAGCTTCCTCGGCTTCTTCGTCTTCGTCATCAAACGCCTCTGCGAAGAGTGTGCGGCGCGGCTGACCGTATTTCTCCGCGATCTCGTCAAGCTCGTCGATGATGTATTTCTTGATCTTCCGCGGACTTTCGAGGGTCTCTTCCATATCCGCGATCTCGTCTTTAAGCGCGTCTATCTCTTCGGTGCGTTTGAGTATATATTCTCGGTTGATGTGACGGAGTTTTATTTCGGCAACGTAATCTGCTTGTATCTCGTCTATGCCGAATCCGATCATAAGGTTGGGAACGACTTCGGCTTCTTCGTTAGTTTCGCGTATGATCCTGATAGCTTTGTCTATGTCGAGAAGGATCTTTTTTAGACCGAGGAGAAGGTGCAGCTTATCTTTCTTCTTGCCAAGCTCGAAGTAGATCATACGCTTTACGCACTCTATACGGAACGCTATCCACTCGTTGAGTATCTCATAAACGCCCATTACGCGCGGATTTCCCGCGATCAGAATGTTGAAGTTGCAGGAGAATGTGTCTTGAAGCGGGGTAAGCCGGAACATTTTTCTCATGAACTCGTCGGGATCCTTGCCCTTTTTGAGGTCGAAGGTGAGCTTTAGACCTGAAAGATCGGTCTCGTCGCGTATGTCGGAGATCTCGTTTATCCTGCCGAGCTTTACGAGTTCGAGAACCTTGTCCATAATGGCTTCGACAGTGGTTGTGGGCGGGATCTCGGTAACTTCGATGCAGCGGGCTTCCTTGTCGAAGGTATATTTGCCCCGGACTGTAACGGAGCCGCGTCCGGTCTTGTAGATCTTCTGCATTTCTTCCTCATCGTAAACGATGAAACCGCCGCCGGGGAAATCAGGACCTCTGAGTGTCGCGGAGACATCGTGATCGGGGTCACGCATGAGAGCTACGGTTGTCTCGCATATTTCGCGGAGATTGAATGAGCAGATATTGCTTGCCATTGAAACGGCGATGCCAATGTTGTTGTTTACGAGGACGGAGGGGAAGCGGACAGGGAAGAGTACCGGCTCGGTGAGAGTGTTGTCGTAGTTCGGGACAAAATCCACAGTGTCCTTGTCGATATCACCGAACAGCTCATTGCAGATGTTATCAAGCTTGGCTTCGGTATAACGTGAAGCCGCGAACGACATATCGCGGGAGTAAGCTTTTCCGAAGTTTCCCTTGCTGTCGATATAAGGGTGGAGAAGGGCTCCGTTTCCGCGGGCAAGGCGCACCATAGTTGCGTAGATAGCCTGATCGCCGTGGGGATTGAGCTTCATCGTCTGACCGACGATATTGGCGGATTTGGTACGTTCGCCTTTAAGGAGCCCCATGGTGTACATCGTGTACAGAAGTTTGCGGTGAGAAGGCTTGAATCCGTCGATCTCCGGCAGAGCGCGGGAAACGATAACGCTCATGGCGTAGGGCATATAGTTTTCTTCGAGGGTATCGACGATATTTCTTTGTTCTACGATGCCGGCGCCTTCGATATAAGCGTCAAGCTTTTTGGTTTTTGAAATCTTAGGTTCTTTTTTCTTTTTCATTGTGTTTCCTTTATCGTGTTATTTTACTTTCCGTCCGCAGCGGCGAAAAGTAACAAAGGGAAGCGTTTTAACAGCCTTGCTGCCGCGGCTTTAATGCCTGCGGCATTTGCGGGTCAGCTGAGATCGAGATCGTCAAGGTACTTGCTGCCGAATTCCTGGATATAGTCTTTTCTGCCCTGCAGGTTATCGCCAAGGAGAAGATCGAACATCTCCTGGGTGCGTGCCGCATCGGAAGGGAGAACCTTTATAAGCCGGCGTGTATCGGGATTCATTGTGGTGAGCGACATCATTTCGGGCTCGTTCTCACCGAGACCTTTTGAGCGCTGGATAGTGTACTTCTTATCGCCTATGTCGGCGAGAATTCTCGTTTTTTCGGCTTCGGTATAAGCAAAGTAGGTTTTTTCTTTGGTGTTAATCTCGTAAAGAGGGGATTCTGCGATGTAAACATATCCTTCGCGGATAAGGGTAGGAGTGAGACGGTATAGCATTGTGAGTACGAGCGTGCGTATCTGGAATCCGTCCACATCGGCATCGGTGCAGATAACAACCTTGCTCCAGCGGAGGTTGTCAAGGCTGAAATTTGAAATGTTCTTGTTTGCCTTTGAGCTTACTTCAACGCCGCAGCCGAGAACGCGGATAAGATCGGTTATGATCTCGGATTTGAAAATCTTGTCGTAGCCGGCTTTGAGGCAGTTGAGTATCTTGCCGCGGATAGGCATTACCGCCTGATAATCGGAATCGCGGGCAAGCTTTACGGAACCGAGAGCGGAGTCACCCTCAACGATGTAGATCTCGCGTTTGGAAACATCCTTGCTCCGGCAGTCAACGAACTTCTCCACGCGGTTGGAGAGGTCAAGAGTACCGGTAAGCTTGACTTTGGTGCCGGCGCGTATCTTGTCGGCGTTCTCACGGGCGCGCTTGTTGATTATGATCTGTTCGCAGATCTTTATGGCTTCGTCCGGATTTTCGATAAAGTAGATCTCTATGCAGTGTTTGAGCCAGTCGCGCATCGCTTCATAGATGAACTTGTTGGTAATGGATTTTTTGGTCTGGTTTTCATAGCTTGTCTGGGTCGAGAAGTTTGATGATATAAAAACGAGACATTCCTCGATATCGGAGAACTTTATTGAGCCTTCGCCCTTGTTGTATTTGTTGTTGGTTTTGAGATAGCTGTCTATCTGTGAGGTTAGTGCCTGCTGCATCGCCTTATCCGGGCTTCCGCCGTGTTCGAGCCATGAAGAGTTGTGATAATGCTCGATGAGCTTTACCTTGTTTGAGAAAGCGATAGCGACATGAAGCTTTACCTTGTATTCGTCCTTGTCTTCGCGGTCTTTTCCGACGCGCTGCGCTGTCCAGTCCTGCGGAGTTCCGATAGCGGTCTCGCCGACGATCTCCTTGAGATAATCGGTTATGCCGTTTTCGTAGCAGTATTCGGTTTCCTCGAACGTTCCGTCTTCCTGCTCGGAGCGGTAGATGAATACAAGACCGTCGTTTACGATAGACTGACGGCGGAGGACATCATCGAGATATTCGTCTCCGATGTCGATATCCGTGAATACATCGAGATCGGGCTTCCATTTTATGACAGTGCCGGACTGACCGGTTGATTTGGTTCGTATAAAGCCCTTGCCGTCCTTGTCGCCGGTGATATTGAAGCCTTTTTCAAATTTAAGCGAATAGTGCCATGTCCCGTTATCGGCTTCAACAGTCATATATTCGGACGAGAACTGTGTCGCGCAGAGACCGAGACCGTTGAGACCGAGAGCGAAAGAGTAGTTATCGCCGGAGTTGTTATCGTATTTTCCGCCTGCATACAGCGTACAGAATGCAAGTTCCCAGTTGTATTTGTCTTCGTTTTTGTTGAAGTCGATCGGGATCCCTCGTCCCTCGTCCGCGACTTCAAGTGACATATCGGCGAAGCGGGTGATAACGATTCGCTTGCCGTATCCCTCACGGGCTTCGTCTATCGAGTTCGAGAGTATCTCGAAAACCGAGTGGCGGCAGCCCTCTACGCCGTCCGAGCCGAATATTACAGCGGGGCGTTTGCGCACCTGATCGGGTCCTTTCAGCGCTTTAAGGCTGTTGTCGTCGTAATTTTTCTTTGCCATCTTATCTCCTCATAGTAAATAGAAATACTTTACTATTATATCACAGCTTTCCGGAAATTTCAATAGCGAAAGCTACAAAATTTTCTATATATGGTATATTTAAGAAATGTGCATACAAGAAAAATACAGGAACAAAATATTTTTTCTGAAACTCTTGAAAATCAATTAATGATATGATATAATATCAGTGCCAAACATCACAATTTAATACTAATGCATTTTTTTGCTGGTAATACACATCTTTACTATGGTAAAGGTGCAGCTTTTCGTGTGTATTATTAGCATGAATAATTGTGATGTTTGGCGACAATCATAACTGCATTTTTACGGTGCGCGGCTATGATTGCCGCGCATTTTTGTTTATGCGGGAAACGCGCCGTAAAGAAAGGATTTATAAATATGAAGAAGTTTTTGAGCATTTTACTGTCCCTTGCTGTGGCAGTAACAGCAATGACCGCGTTCGCAGTGACGGCATCTGCGATCAGTCTTTTCCCGGACGCTGTGACTGCAAAGAGCGGAAAAGAAGTTGACATCACGATGAGCAAAGGTGCAAAAAAACAGTATAAGATCAATGTTTCCAAGAAAGGCAAACTTGATTTAAAGATTGTTCATACAAGTGACCGTGTCGAGTTCAAGCTGTATGACGCAGAAGGCGGTGAAATAGAAGCAACATCTTGTGAAGCTAAAACAGGAACCTGCTATACAAGCTCTTGTATGGCATACAGAGACAGCAGTGCGGGTCTGTTTTCCGGCAGCTTTACTTATAATCTGACAAAAGGTACATATTATATACAGTTATATAATCCTTTTGGCGGTGAAGCGTCTTTCACACCTACATACCCCTCCGCATCTTCCTCCGAGAAGAGTGTAAGCTATCTCTCCGCAACTCTGAAAAAGGGTTCCACGCTCCAGCTCGGCGCTGTTCTTTCTGACGGAAAAGCAGGAACAGCAGAATGGTCAAGCTCGAAATCTTCGGTAGCGTCAGTCACCTCGAAAGGCAAGATAACCGCAAAAGCGAAAGGCACGGCTGTCATAACTGCGAAAGTCGGCAGCAGCACGGTAAAGATACAGATAAAAGTAACGGCATAAGGTGAAAGTTCCGCGGGAGTTTCCTGCGGAACTTTTTTTGCTGTTTGTGAAAAAAACTTTCTGTACATATTGAATTTTCTGTAAAAATCTGCTATAATATAAAATGTTAAATTTTAGGCAGGGCATACCTGCCGGAAAAACGAAAGGAAGAAATCCAAATGAGCAAACTGAACAAGAAGAATGTGGAAGACCTTAACGTAAAGGGCAGAAAGGTGCTTGTAAGAGTTGATTTCAACGTTCCTATGAAGGACGGAAAGATCACAAACGACAACCGTATAGTTGCTGCTCTCCCGACGATCAACAAGCTTTCCGAGAACGGCGCTAAGATAGTGCTTTGTTCACATCTCGGCAAACCGAAGAACGGTCCCGATGACAAGTTCTCTCTCAAGGCTGCTGCTGACAGACTTGCTGAACTTGTTAGCACAAAGGTAACATTTGCCAAGGACGACAACGTAGTAGGCGAGAATGCGAAGAAGGCTGTTGCTGAAATGAAGGACGGCGAGATCGTAGTTCTTGAGAATACACGTTTCAGAGGCGCAGACGAGACAAAGAACGGCGAAGGCTTTGCAAAAGAGCTTGCAGACCTCGTTGACGATGATATTTTCGTAATGGACGCGTTCGGTTCTGCTCACCGCGCACACGCTTCAACAGCAGGCGTAACAAAGTTCGTTAAGGAGACCGCAGTCGGCTACCTTATGAACAAGGAGATCGAGTTCCTCGGAAATGCTGTTGAGAACCCGGTAAGACCGTTTGTTGCTATCCTCGGCGGTGCAAAGGTAGCCGACAAGCTCAACGTTATCAGCAACCTGCTCGAAAAGTGCGATACACTCATCATCGGCGGCGGTATGGCTTACACATTCCTCAAGGCTAAGGGATATGAAGTAGGTACATCTCTTGTTGATGACGAGAAGATAGACTACTGCAAGGAAATGATCGCGAAGGCTGAAAAGCTCGGCAAGAAGCTGCTTCTTCCTATTGATACGACTATCGCAAAGGCATTCCCGGATCCTATCGACGGTCCTGTTGAGACTTGCATCGTTGACAGCGACAAGATACCCGCTGATATGATGGGTCTTGATATCGGAACAAAGACAATGGAGCTCTTCGCAAACGAAGCAAAGGGTGCAAAGACAGTTGTTTGGAACGGACCGATGGGTGTATTTGAGAACCCGACACTTGCAAAGGGTACTATCGCTGTTGCAAAGGCACTTGCAGAGGCTGATGCTACAACTATCATCGGCGGCGGAGACAGCGCGGCTGCGGTTGTACAGCTCGGATTTGCCGACAAGATGACCCACATCTCCACAGGCGGCGGTGCATCTCTCGAATACCTCGAAGGCAAGGTTCTTCCTGGCATCGATGCAATTCAGGATAAGTAAGCTTTCTGCGCAGACGGGCGGAATGATCCCGCCCGGTTGCTGCATTTTCGGAGGAAGTGCAAATGGATTTATCAAATCTTGATGCAGGAAACATAGTTTCGATCGTAGTTTGCGGTCTGATCTTGGTTGTGGCAATAGTAAGGTTTATCATTCACATACTGTCGAACCGTAAAGACAAGTGAGGAAAGGAATGTAACAATGGAAAAAGTAATGAAGTTTCTGAAGTCGGATAACGGGAAGCTCGTGGCAATAGCTGCGGGGATAGTGCTTTTTCTGTTGATTATTGCTGCGGCGACTCCGAATACCATTAATATGTGCATCAATAACGGTGATGACTGTGTTGTAAGCACAAAGTCCGCAAAGCGTGTTGTAAAGGGCAGGCGCAAGAAGGACAAGAAAGAAAAGAAGAAAAAAGAGAATTGATTTCACAGAGGATAGAAATATGAACAAATCTGTAAGAAAAGCAGTTATCGCAGGTAACTGGAAAATGAACAAGACACGTCCCGAGGCAAAGGCTCTGCTTACAGAGCTTGCTCCGCTGGTAAAGGACATCAAGACTGTTGAAGTTGTTGCATGCGTTCCTTTCACAAACCTTGAGACAGCTCTTGAAGCAGCAAAGGGAACAAATATCAGGATCGGCGCACAGAACTGCCACTTTGAGAAGAGCGGTGCTTTCACAGGTGAGATCAGCGCTGATATGCTGGCTGAAATGGGTGTTGAGTATGTTGTACTCGGACATTCCGAGCGCAGACAGTATTTCGGTGAGACAGATGAGACTGTCAACAAGCGCACAAAGGCTGCTCTTGCGGCAGGCTTAAAGCCGATAGTATGTGTAGGTGAGCTTCTCTGGGAGCGCGAATGCGGCATTACAGAGGAAGTTATCGCTCGTCAGATCAAGCTTGATTTCTACGATATCCCCGCTGAGGATTTCGCGAAGTGCATCATAGCTTACGAGCCTGTATGGGCTATCGGAACAGGCAAGACTGCAACTGCCGACCAGGCTGAGGAAGTTTGCGCATTTATCCGTGCAGAACTCACAAAGAAGTACGGCAAGGCTGTTGCTGATGCTGCAACTATCCAGTACGGCGGCTCCATGAACGCAAAGAATGCTGCTGAGCTTGTTGCAAAGGAGAACGTTGACGGCGGACTTATCGGCGGTGCTTCTCTGAAGGCTCCCGATTTCACAGAGATCGTAAAGGCAGCAGAGAACGGCTGAGTCTCTGTCTGCGTCGGCAAAGCCGCCGACAGACAGACGGGAAGGGGCTCTGCCCCTTTCCCGTACCCTGACCCCGCATCTTTTCGGACGCGAAAAGATGCAAAAGCGAAAGAGATACTTTAAATTTAGCGAAAACGAAAGGAATAATTCGATATGAGCATGAAACTTGTACTTATCCGCCACGGCGAAAGCGAGTGGAACAAGGAAAACAAATTCACCGGCTGGACAGACGTTGAACTGTCCGAGAACGGTGTTGAGGAAGCAAAGAAGGGCGGACGTGCGCTTAAGGAAGCAGGATTCGACTTCGATATCTGCTATACATCTTACCTTAAGCGTGCTATTCACACTCTGAACAATGTACTTGCTGAAATGGACAGAGAGTGGCTTCCTGTTATCAAGGCATGGCAGCTCAACGAGCGTCACTACGGTGCGCTCCAGGGTCTCAACAAGTCCGAGACTGCCGCAAAGTACGGCGAAGAGCAGGTAAAGATCTGGAGAAGATCTTTCGATGTTCCGCCTATGGCACTTACTGAGGACGATCCCCGCAACCCGCGTCTTGACCCCAAGTACAGAGATGTTGATCCCAAGCTCCTTCCTCTCCAGGAAAGCTTAAAGACAACTATCGAGCGTGCAGTTCCTTACTTTGAGAGCGAGATCAAGCCCCAGATGAAGGCAGGCAAGCGCGTTCTTATCGCAGCTCACGGCAACTCTCTCCGTGCGCTCGTCAAGTACTTCGACAAGATGAGCGATGAGGATATCATCAACGAGAATATCCCGACAGCTATCCCGCTTGTTTACGAGTTCGACGATAACTTCAATGTTATCAGCAAGAACTATCTCTGCGATCCCGAGGAGCTCAAGGCTAAAATGGCAGGCGTTGCAAACCAGGGCAAGGCAAAGTAAAATAGCATAATCTACGAAAAAGGCTGTACCTTAACGGGTGCAGCCTTTTATTACATTTCGTAACATTTCCCGGGAAACTGTAATAATTTCGTAACCGGAAATCTGTTGAAATACATCGTAAAATGGGTTATAATGGAAATGTAAAAAAATATGTAAAAAACTGCAACCTTTTGTGTTTTTACGCGGTGTTATTTACAGAAAGCCAAAAAGGGAGGGAAAGCCATGAAGAAAACAGTCTCATTACTGCTGTCGGCACTGCTTATCGTGACCGGGGCAGGGTGTTCCGGCGGGAACGGACAGCCGGTATTCGATCTTTCGCCGATACTTGATACCGACGATTACCCAGACAAGCTGTACAGCAGCGATGAGAGCGATGCTGAGCTGCTTGTGTTCAGAACCGGTGACGCATATCTGACATACAGTCTTGATCGTAAAATGGCGGGCTGGACGAGAACTTACGGAGATGTTCCGGACGAAATGAAACTCAATGACGGTGAGTTTGCGCTGATAACTGCCGATATCAGGAGATATTCCGGCGGTTGCAGTGGATTTATGGGCAATCCGGATATCCGGAAACTGAAAAGCTTTGCGAAAAAGACAGTTGAAGAAGCTGCGGAATACAGCAGTATGGAAGCCTATGAAAAGGGATCGGCAGTGCACTATGAGCCGCTTAAATATGGTGAAGACTATATTATTATCAATTTTTACAGCTCTGTGATCGTCTATCGCGGCGGTCGGTTATTCGGCGAATACTCCACACAGATAGAAGCCGAAGCTGCAATGGGACTCCGTGAGATACCCGATACCAGCGTTGAAATGGAGCGTATCGGTGATTACCGGCTCTATGTATTCCGCTGCGGTGACAAATACCTTGCAAACTGCCCGCGTATCGGTATGAATCCTTGCTGGACACCGTACATAAACTCCGATTTCGGAAATGAGCCGGAGAATTTCACTCTTGAGGACGGCGAAGCGGCATATATAATGCACGCGGATATAATAAAGCTGAACGGCGGGGAAGCGGGATATGTCAATACTCCTATGATTACGCAGACGGGAGGAATTGAGATAGTCGGTTATGACATACTGTCCGATCACATGCCGCCTTTTTGGGGGGAGCATAAAAGCGTCGGTGAAGGTGATACTGTCGCGGATTGGATAGAGCGGGTCGACTTCTCGGAAAACTGCAACGCAATGTTTGAACGATTTAACGGAACATGGCTCATATTCTTTATAGACGGCAAATATTACGTTTACCTTGATGATTACACGAATAAACAACAGATCGCGGTCTGCGAAAGCGAATCGGAAGTTGAAAAAGTACTGAAAGAACACAGACAGAACGGAGGATCATTATGAAAAAGAGAGTTATTTCATCACTGCTTATTTCGGCGCTTATAGTTTCTTCTGCATCATGCGGAGGCGGCGGAACTACATCGGCACCTGCGCCTTCAACAAATTCCGCGGCGGCTGAACCTGCCGGAACTGCCGCAGAAAGCGGAACTGCGCCGTCCGTAACCGGCACTGAAAGTGCGGGCGATAAAAAGGATATCGCCATTTCGCACACAACTCCTGCTGCCACAGCGGCAAGGAGCGAAAGCCCGGCTGCGGGCGGCAGCTCGTCCGGCAGTTCTGCGGGTGGTGCTGATACGCCCGAAGCTCCGGCATCTTCCGGAACGAGGACAGAACCTGCTCCCGCGGCGATAGCTGCGCCTTCTGCTGTATCGACAGGAGCGGCAGAAACCACGGCGGCGCCTGTGACCACACCTGCTCCTGCTGCGACAGCAAAAGAGATGCCGGAAGAGGCTTTGAATGCTGCGGATATGGTCTATCCGGAGGCGGAGGAAGAAGCCTATTACGTTGATGACGGTTTTTCGTATGATGCAGCCTACGAACCGTCTTTGGACGCAGTTGACGACGGTATGTATTACGAAGAAAGTCTCGGCGATTATATGGAAAGCGACGATGACTACGATTACAGTTGGGGTGACTGGTACCGACCGGAGACACAGGCGAGAGCGGGACTTCTCACAGGCGGCGAATGGCGGGACAACAGCAACTACGCCTTCTGGAACAGCCTTTTCCGTCAGCGCGAGGACTGGGATAATGTCAGGTATGACTGGAAGATCGACACCTCTGACCGTGTTTACGTCAAAGTTACCGGAAGTGATAAGCGTCCGGCAGCCGGACTTACTGTAAAGCTTGCGTCCGGAAGCACTCTTCTGTGGCAGTCCGTTACTGACAGCAGGGGAGAGGCGTTCCTTTTCCCGCATATCATAAATGATTCGCTGACACCGGATCATATCGTGGTGGAATCCGCCGGCGGTTCATGGAAGAAGGATCTTCCGAAGGACTACAACAAGACCGATACTCCGTTTGAGGTCACGGTTCCCGAAACAGCCCCAATGCGCACACAGCTTGACCTTATGTTCATGATCGACACCACCGGTTCAATGGGGGATGAGCTTACTTACATACAGACCGAGCTTGAGAATGTTATTGACCGGGTTTCTGATGCGACAAAGACTGATATTCAGCTCAGCGTCAACTTCTACCGTGACGAGGGCGACGATTATGTTGTACGCGATTACGGCTTCACAAAGAATATCAGCATTGCCATAGATCATCTTCGTGACCAGAAAGCTTCCGGCGGCGGTGACTATGAGGAAGCGGTAGAGCAGGCGATAGACAATGCGCTGAACAAGCACAAATGGCGCGACGGAAGCGAAAAGCTTATGTTCCTTGTTCTTGATGCTCCTCCGCATCATTCAATGGCAGTACAGGTAATGCCCGGACTTATGAAGGAAGCTTCTGAAATGGGAGTCCGCATCATACCCGTAGCTTCAAGCGGCGTTGATACGACCACAGAATTCCTGTGCCGCTGCCTTGCGCTCACATCAGGCGGTACATACACGTTCCTTACAGATGACAGCGGTATCGGCGGGTCTCACCTTGCTCCGACTATCGGCAGTTATGAAGTCGAGAAGCTGAACGATATGCTCGTCCGCATTATCGGCGACTACTTCACCCAAGGCGAGCGCACAGTACCGTCTGTTCCGTCTCAGAACGATGATAACAGCAATGACGATACAGCAAATATGTTCCGTGCGCAGTACAGAATAACAGATGATTATTACAGCGGAAGCGGCTACTATACCACAGGCGTTATCGGAAGCCGCAGCGAATACGACAAGTTTGTTAAGAAGTACGGCTTTGACTTTGACGGCGCGGCAGACGGAGTCAATTTCAATAACGAGTGCATCGTATATCAGGCAGAACTTCTCTCTTCCGGCAGCATAAAAGTCGATGACAGCAAAGGCGTATATGTAGGATTTGACGGTGATGAGCCGGTATTCAGATACTCGCTCACACGCCCCGAAGTCGGAACAACTGATATAAAGACACTGTTCGTATATGCTGTATGCCCGAACTCGTGATCTTATAAAGACAAAACCTCCGAAGGTCAAGCCTTCGGAGGTTTCTGCTTTTTAATAAAGAAGTATCTTTCAAAGTTCCGTTTTACGGAACTTGTTTAGGGGGTCCAGCCCCCTTTTTCAAAGGGGGCTGGCGGGTGCGGGCAGCGCCCGGGTCTTAAGCGGTAGCGTCTTATTTTATTCTGCCGTGAATATTTCTACCTTGTCGATGATGATATCTACAGCGGGTTTTGTGATGTTTCCGTTTCCGTCGTCAACTTTTTCGACAGCGGTTATCTTGTCGATAACATCGAAGCCTTCCACAGTCTGACCGAATACCGTATATGCACCGTCAAGTGTCGGTGTACCGCCCTTGGTGCCGTAAGTATCCTTAACTGCGTCTGTAAAGGTCTCGCCCATTGCCTTTATTGCTTCAGAAGCGAAGTTGTTGTACTCATAAGCCTGCGTACACATTTTGTAGTCATTGGAACCTTCCTCATACATACCGAGGTACATCTGGTAAACTGCAGCCTGCTGTGCGTAGTTTGATGAAGAGTTGGTATATCCGGAAGCTTCTACTGTCATAGGAGTCTTGCTGTTGACGATATAGAATCCGTCGCTTAAGTCGCCGAACATATTTGCCGCATAGCAAAGGGCTCCGTAGTAATGACGGAGACTTGTGTTGATCTCATTCTTGAAGCTTCCGCCGTCGTAGGATTTTCCGCCTGAGCCTGCACCGTTTGCGGAACCGCCTTGGATCATAAAGTTCTCCATAAGGCGGTGGAAGTTTCTTCCGTTATAGTCACCGCGCTTTGCAAGCTCGGTGAAGTTATATACCGAGTACGGTGCGAGATCGGGGTAGAGCTTTATTTTTATATCGCCGAAGTCCCTTATGCTGATAACAGCGTATGTGTCTCCGCTTTCAAGCTTGACTTCGCCGGAATTGCCGGCCTCGGTGCTCTTTATAAGACGTGCTTCGGTAGCCTGCTTGTCCGATGCTGCAACAGTACCGGTCTGAGAACTGCCGGAACAGCCGGACAGAAGCATAGCGGTACAGAGGGCAGCGGCGCAGAAAGCTTTTGTGATCTTGTTCATAGTTTATCTCCCAGTAAAATAATAATGCTGAAATGCAAAAGAACCGCTTTTAAACGGTTCTCCCACATCAGCCTGTGATGACCCCGCAAAAGCGGTCAGTCTATCTCAACCATAACCTTTTCGCTGTGTCTTACGGCACCTGCGCGCATAATGGTTCTGATAGCCTTTGCGATGCGACCCTGCTTGCCGATAACTCTGCCCATATCTCCGGGGGCAACATGCAGATGATATACTACGGTGCCGTCCTCCTTGGGTTCATCGACAGTGATCTCGATCGCGGTCTTGTCCTCAACAAGCTCTTCCACCATTGCGTACAAGAGTTCTTTCATTGATAGACCTCCGATCAGCCTATGCCCTTGATCTTAAGGAGCTTCTTTACTGTGTCGGTGGGCTGTGCGCCGTTCTTGATCCACTGCTGAGCCTTTTCGCCGTCAATGCTGATCACAGAGGGATCCTTTGTAGGATCGTAGTAACCGATCTCTTCGATGAAGCGTCCGTTTCTCGGATATCTCGAATCTGCAACTACTACTCTGTAAAAGGGAGCCTTCTTTGCACCCATTCTTCTGAGTCTGATCTTTACTGCCATTTTGTTTCACCTCATAAAATTTGTTTAATGTATATTTATAATGCGTTTTGCATTATATCCGATTACATTCCGGGGAAGCCGCCCATGCCTCCCATTCCGCCCATGCCTCCCATGCTGCGGAGCATATTCATAGCCTTGCGTTTTCCGCCCTTGCCGTTCATCTGCTTCATCATCTTCTGCATCATATCGAACTGCTTGAGCAGGTTGTTGACGTCCTCGACTCTTGTGCCGGAACCGGCGGCAATGCGGCGTTTGCGCTTTGCGTCGATGATCGAGGGCTTTTCGCGTTCACGCTTTGTCATAGAGAGGATTATCGCCTTAGTCCGCGGCATTTTCCGCTCGTCGATATCTTCTTCCTTGACCTTTCCGCTTAGACCGGGGATCATATTGATTATAGAGGACATACTGCCCATTTTTTCTATCTGTTCAAACTGTGAGAGCAGATCGTTCATATCGAACTTGTTTGACTGAAGCTTCTTTGCAAGCTTGTCAGCTTCCTTTTCATCGAATGACACTTTAGCTTTCTCGATAAGCGAGAGCACATCGCCCATACCGAGTATCCTGTTAGCCATACGATCCGGGTGGAATACTTCAAGATCCTCGATCTTTTCGCCGATACCTGCGAACTTGATAGGCTTTCCTGTAACAGCAAGTACGGAGAGTGCCGCACCGCCTCTTGTATCACCGTCAAGCTTGGTGAGGATAACGCCGGTGATATCAAGCTTTTCGTTGAAGCTTTTCGCAACGTTCACCGCGTCCTGACCGGTCATTGAATCCACAACGAGAAGTATCTCATTCGGGGAAGTCTCGGCTTTGATGTTTTCGAGCTCTTCCATGAGCTGTTCGTCTATGTGCAGACGGCCGGCAGTATCGAGTATAACAACATCGTGTCCGTTGTCTTTGGCAAATTTTATGCTTTCCCGTGCGATCTTTACGGGGTTTTCCTGCCCCATTTCAAATACCCTTACGCCCGCTTTTTCACCGACAACCTTTAACTGGTCGATAGCGGCGGGACGGTAGATATCGCAGGCAACGAGCAAAGGTCTGCGGTTCTGTTCCCTGAGGTATTTTGCGAGTTTTGCAGAATGGGTAGTTTTACCGGCACCCTGCAGACCGCACATCATGATAACGCAGGGGGGCTTGGAAGGAAAGTCGATCCTTGCGTTCGTATTTCCCATGAGCTTGCAAAGCTCTTCATGAACTATATCGATAACCTGCTGGGCAGGGGTGAGGGATTCCATTACTTCCGTTCCGACAGCCTTTTCGCTTACATCGGCAACGAATTTCTTCACTACTTTATAGCTTACGTCGGCTTCAAGCAGCGCCATTTTTACCTCGCGCATAGCTTCGGCAACGATCTTTTCGTTGAGCTTTCCGTAGCCCTTGAGGTTTTTGAATATTTTACCGAGCTTTTCGGACAGTCCTTCAAATGCCAACGTTTTCACTCCTTACAGCAGTTCTCTTATTGTATGCACTATTTCCAGCTGGACGGGATCGTCTATTGCAAAACCCTCAAGCATGTCAAGCTGTTCCGAGATCTTTCTGAACCTGTCGGCAAGTCCCATGATCTCTTCGAGCTCTTCGAGCCGCTGTTCGCATTTGTGAATGCAGCCCATTACCGCCTGTCTTGTGATACCGGTGCTTTCCGCGATCTCACCGAGAGAAAGATCCTCGTTGTAGTAAAGATCGAGGGTATCCCGCTGCTTATCAGTGAGCAGCGGCGCGTAGATATCGAAAAGCAGTGTATGATCGAGAGATTTTGACATAACGCACCGACCTTTCATAGTCACGACACGGTGTAAATCAAAAAAGGTTTACAGTGGTATTATATCACTTTTGGCGATAAAGTCAAGCGGTTTAGAAAATTTTTTTATTTTTTGTATAATTTTTTCAAAAAATGTGGTGACAAAATCCCAAAAGTGTGATATAATGTTTAAAGATAGAATGGCGGTACTGTGCGAAAGCAGTATTGCGACATAAGATAATAATGGTGTATAATGTTTCTCTTGCTGATACTATTATATAATAAAGGGGGCGCTGCGTTATGAAAAAACTGCGGAACAGGATAATTTCGATTATTGCTGTAACTGCCGTTCTGGCTTTTTCGTCATGCGGCAGTCCTCAGAACGCTCCGGCTGTAACGGAGACATCTTTTGAGCAGACGACAGCTGTTACGGCCGATACAGCAGTATATGTGACGGAAACTTCTGCTGCGCCGGAAACTGTCACGGTCACCGGAACTTCACCTGTTTCCGGGACACTTCCGGAGTCCTTGACTGATGCAGAGACCGTTTCGGAAGATTCTGAAACGACCGGGTCTGCTGAAATCACCGGGATAACCGAAACAGCTGAATCTGCGGAGGTTTCCGAGGTTTCCGAAGTTTCCGAGATTTCCGAAGTTTCTGAAGATTCCGGGACAACAAGCTTTGTTTCCGAACCGGAAGGATCAGCCGGAACAAGCGTCTCCGCTGTCGAAAGTACGGAGCCGGAAACGGCAGAGTTCATAGAAACTACGCTTCCTGCTGTTGCCGATTCCGGATCGGCAGATGACGGGCTGTTCCCGTTTGCAACAGATGACGGCACAAGCGGGGAAGCTGTTACGCAGGCACCGGAAAATGCTTATACCGAGGTACACAGGACTGCGGCTAAACCCTCTCCGTCGCAGATAAAGGAAGTCTCTTCTCCCGGAAAGACTGTTTTCGGACCGGACAAGGCGAGGTTCGACTATTCAAACTGCTCGAAAGGCTACGTTTCCGTGAACTATACGGGAAGTACAAAGCTCAAAATGCTTCTCAAGAAGGACGGTGCGCAGTACGACTATGATATTCCTGGAGGGAAGGGCATACAGTATTTCACCCTCTCTATGGGAAGCGGAAAATATGTCGTTGAGATCTACGAAATGGTATCCGGCGGCAAGTACATAAAGCTCTTCTCCGATATATTCTCGGCAAAGATCTCAGATACCACGAATATGTATCTGTTCAGAAACCAGTATGTGAATTTCAACGTCTCCTCCAAGTGCGTGGCAAAGGCATCGGAAGTCTGCGCCGGCTGCACCACGAACCTGCAGAAGATCTCCGCGGTGTTCAAATTCGTCACCGACAACGTCAAGTACGACAAGGCACTTGCTGCGACTGTTACGAGCGGATATATACCTGATCCCGACAGCGTTCTCGCAAAGAAAAAGGGCATCTGCTTCGACTATGCGTCGCTTACCGCGGCAATGCTCCGTTCACAGGGCGTTCCAACAAGACTTGTGATAGGCTATGCAAGCCCCAATATCTACCATGCATGGAATGAAGTCTATACAGTCGAAAAGGGCTGGATAGCCGCCGAGATACAGCTCACCGGCAACGGCTTCCGCCGGATAGATACCACATTCTATGCCAGTGCTTCAAATAAGAAAACATTTGCCGACTATATTGCCAAATCCGGCAACTATTCGGACGTATATATTTACTAAGGAGTTAAACGGATATGTCAAAGAAAAAGCTTTCGCATGATGAAGTGTCCTACTTCTGTGAGCAGTTCTCGATGATCATCAACGCAGGTATCCCGATGTCGGAGGGCGCTGCTATGATAGCGGAAAGTACGGAGGACAGCTTCGTAACGGATGTCGCTAAACGCGTGGAGAAGGTAGTTACCGACGATAAGCCGCTTTATGAGGCTATGGAGCAGTCCGGCGCCTTCCCGGATTACGCGGTGAGCATGGTAAAAATAGGAACTCTTTCCGGACGTCTCGACGACGTTCTCAAAGGGCTTTCGGATTACTATGAGCAGATGGGCAACAGGCTCCGGACCATAAGAAGCGCGATAATGCATCCGATAATCCTTATCGCAATGATGGCTGCCGTTATAATAGTACTTATAGTGCAGGTACTGCCGATGTTCCAGGACATATTCGGTCAGTTCAACAGTACAGTCGGCGAAACTGTCAAAGCGAGCGTTGATTATGCCTACGCTACCGGTATCATTATTCTTATCGTGCTTGTGGCGGTACTTCTCATATCTGTGCTTATCTGGCTGCTTTCAAAGATACCGTCGGTGCGTGCGGGACTTTCGTCATTTGTGTCATCGTTCGTACTTACTAAGAGAACTGCCGGCGTGTTTACGCGCGCTAAATTTGCGAATGCGATGAGCATGATGGTATCCAGCGGAATTGAAGCAAGCACGGCTCTTGAGAACGCAATGCTGCTTATTAGCGATAAGAAGATGCGAAAGCAGATAGACCGGTGCAGAGCGCAGGTCATTGAGGGTGAGCCTTTTGCCGACGCTCTTGATGAGGCAAAGCTCCTCCCGCCGATATATTCGCGTTCACTGAAAATGTCATATAAATCCGGCTCCTTTGATGATGCATGGCACAATATAAGTGACCGCTGCTCGGAAGAAGCGGACGTTACCAGCGAGAACATCGTTTCATTCGTCGAGCCGGTGCTGATAGCGGTAATGGCGGTAATAATCGGCGCTATACTGCTGACGGTAATGCTTCCGATGATGGATATTATGTCCACCCTCGGATAATGTCTGCGGGGAACTGATATGAAAGAGAAAAGCATTTACAAGCTGAAGTTTTTTTTGGCGGTATGTTCCGTTCTTGTCTTCGCTGCACTGCTGCTGTGGCTCCTGCTCGGTCTTAACAGGGCTGACAGCGTGTCTGCGGAACAGCGTCTCAAGACTGTGAAGCAGTCTGTGATGAACGGGGTAGTCATGTGCTATTCTGTGGAAGGGTACTATCCGGAGAGCGTGGACTATCTGAAGAAGAACTACGGCGTTGACTATGACGAGAAGCAGTATCTTGTGCATTACAGATACGTTTCCGGGGATATACCGCCCACAGTCATGGTATATGAAAATAAGTGATATGTCGGAGGGTCTATGAAAAGTCTGAAGGGCAGAAAGCTTGCTGATTCCGTAAGCTCTGTGGGAAGCATGATACTTTTTCTTATATTCGCTTCCTGTTCACTTATCATAATCGCAGCCGGAGTGAGCACATACGCGCGTATCTCCGACAACGTGAACAACACCTTTACTGCCGCCACTGCCGTGAAATATGTCACAAACAAGATCAGAGGCTGTGACAGGGCGGTTATTGAAGAAGGCGGACGCGGGATCGCGGTTTACAACGGCGAACTTGTGTGTGTTATAATGAGCGACGCGGAGAATATAGGTGAAAGAAGCGGGCTTGCCGATGCGTACATAGATTATGTAGGCGGAGATATAATATTCAGTAATGCTCATCTTCGCGTTGAGGAAACAGAGGACGGACTGTTTCACATAGCGGTGATGGCGAGAGATGAATGGAGCGAATCATACTGCCGGGTCAGGGATTCAGGGGGTGAAGACGCTGAAGGGCTTTAATACCGTTAGGAAAAGGCTTCCGTTCAACCTTTTCTTTATTGAACTTTTGATCGTGCTTCTGTTCTTTGCGGTGTCCGGAGGCGTTATTATGAACCTTTTCGCTTCCGCGGATCTGGTTTCCCGTAAGAACAGAGCGTCTGAACAGCTTATGCTCAGAGTACAGGCGGTCTCGGAAATGTATGCGGCAAAAGGCGATATGTATGAAGCCGCCGATGCCGTTTTCGGCAGGGGAGTATGCGTAGAATGCACAAGGACAGCGGAACCGGACGATCCCGGATCGGAAGATGCTGAGGCGAAAGTTCTTGACGGACTTATCGTTACATACGACGAAAATATGATGCCGCTTGTAACTCCGGATGGAAGACGTGATTACGGCATGATCGAGCTGATAATGTACGAGTCGCGGGATGATACTCCCGGGGGAAGTCTTCGGAAGCTTGAGATAGTAGCAATATTTCTCTACTCGAATCATGGTGCGGAGATGCTTTACGAAGGCGTCAGCACCGCATATATCCCGGATTATGAAGAGACCGCAGAGGAAGAGGAGCTGACTGATGAAAGTGAAGGATAAAGAAAAAAGAAGCCCGACCGTCGGCGGATCTCTCGGAACAGGCTATGTTACTGTAATAATGGTCTTTGTGGTGATCTGTCTTGCGGTGCTTGCGGCGCTTTCGTTCAAGACGGTCATGAGCAATTCCGGAATAGGTGAAATGAGCCGCAGGAATGCGGCACTCTACTATTCGGCAGAGGAGCGCGCGAACCGAAGGCTTGCCGATCTTGACGGCGCTGCCGCGGAAGCGGAGATGACAGGTGATTTTTCTTTGCTTGCGGACAAGGTACAGTCTTATGAAGATCTGACCACAGTACCCGATGTCGAAGGCTTCACGGCTGAATGGAGCGAGGAGGTCACTGAAAAGGTGAAGCTCCGTTGTTCGGTGCTGTTTTACAGCGATCCGTCCGCTCACGACGGGCGCAGGTTCGAGATAAAGAGCTGGAAGACTGATGTCGGAGCAGGCTCCGATGAAGTGCATATCACCGTCTGGGACGGTTCACAATTCTGATAAAGAAATTCTGAAAGGAACGGAAAATTATGAATATCATTGAAATCCTCAAAGAAGCGGCTGCGATGAATGCATCTGACGTATTTATAATCACAGGTGCGGTGCTTAGTTACAAGGTATCGGGACAGCTTGTGCAGAAGAGCGGCGATTCCCTGAAACCGGATATGACTGCCGATCTTGTTCAGCAGATATTTGAAGTTGCGAAGATCGACCGGAGCATCAGCGACGACGTTAAAAAGGAGCTTGACTTTTCATTCTCGATCGCAGGCGTAGGAAGATTCAGAGCAAACATCTACCGTCAGAGAGGTACATATTCGGCAGTCCTGCGTTTCGTGCCGTTTGACCTGCCCAAGGCGGAGGATCTCGGGATACCGCAGTCGGTAATGGACCTTGCCTCCTGCAAGAACGGAATTGTGCTTATAACCGGTTCAGCAGGAAACGGTAAATCCACTACTTTATCATGCCTTATAGACCATATCAATTCTACGAGAACAGGGCATATAATCACCATTGAGGATCCTATTGAGTTCCTGCATAAGCATAAAAAGTGCATCATCAGCCAGCGTGAGATCAATATAGATACCAACAGCTACCTTGATGCGCTGCGTGCAGTTCTGCGCCAGTCGCCGGATGTTATCCTTCTCGGAGAGATGCGCGACTATGAGACGATAAATGTAGCGATGACCGCGGCGGAGACCGGACAGCTCGTTTTCTCGACTCTGCATACCCTCGGAGCTGCGAATACGATCGACCGAATCATAGATGTTTTCCCGACGGCACAGCAGCACCAGATCAGGATCCAGCTTTCAATGGTACTGAAAGCGGTTGTTTCTCAGCAGCTTCTCCCGTCTGTTGACGGAAAGCTTGTTCCCGCATTCGAGATAATGCTGATGAACAGTGCAATAAGAACTATGATCCGCGAGGAGAAGACTCATCAGATCGATGCGGTAATCCAGTCGTCGAGCGGAATGGAAACAATGGACAACTGCATTGTAAATATGTACCGAAAGGGAATAATCACAGCGGAAACTGCGATCGAGTACGCATACAATCCGGAGCTTATGGAGAAGAGAACACAGCTCTGATACACAATATATTGTGCTGAAGTGAAATGTTGCTACAAAAAGTTGTCAACGAAAATGAAATAAATGTGTAAAATCACAACAAATATTTGAAAGTTTCACAAGTGTGCAAAAATAACTGAAAATGAGCAAAAATGGTGTTTCGAAACACTTGACTTTTTTGACGAAATATAATATATTAGTAGTAAGGATAGTGTGATAAGGATTTCACTGTTGCTCTGTCTTCGGATAAATTGTACTCAGGGTAAAATTTAAAAAGGTTTGGAAAATAATAGTGGGGTGGTAATTATGGACATTAAAAGCAGAAAGGCATTGAGCAAGGCTCTTGCTGCACTCGTATTTTCTACTGCTTTGACCGGCGCGGCACTTAACGTATCTGCGTCCGCATACGACGGCGATTCCGCTGACGGCATTAGCAAAAACGAGAATGAAGACCTCGGAACCGCGGTCAAGAATGTACTTGGCGTCGCAAGCGGTTACAACGTATTCCTCAGCGGTAACTATAAGCAGACCGCAATGAATAACGTTGATGCCGGTGACGGAAAAGGCGTTCTTGCAGTCGGCGGAAATTACGATGTCGGATATTTCAATAGACAGAAGTGCACAAGTGCAACAGTAGCCGGTGACGTTACCGGTACTATCGACGGTACTTACATTCAGGGCGGTATTGATTTCGATTCCGCTTTCACATCTCTTAAGGATCTCAGCGGTAAACTCGCTGCGGCTGACGGTGTAACTATCGATAACAGCACAGACACAAATTATATCAGAAACAATTATGGTACCATAACATTCAAGGGTACAAACAACGACGTTAACGTATTCAATCTTACTGTTGACCAGCTTAACGAACTCAAGGGCGGCGCTGCTGCTTCTATGGAAAGTGCAAGCCATGCTCTTTCGTTTGACGTACCTGACGGATCCACAGTTATCGTAAACATCGTTGGTTCCGGTGCTGTTGACCTTACATTCAACTGGGGTGCTTTCTACAGCACTACCGGTCAGCTTACTTCCGGAAACAAGTACGGCAGTTCCAAGGTTCTGATCAATGTTCCCGAGGGCAATACAGTTGCTATTGCAAGCGGCGTTGGTTCTCTCCTTGCTCCTGATTCCGACATCATTTCCGCAAAGTATGCCGGAGTTAATGCTCATTATGAGGGTCAGGTTATCGGTAAGTCCTTTACAGGTAATATCGAGTTTGGTTCTTCTACATTTGACGGCGAAGATCCTTCTGTAATTTCTATTATCAAGACCAACACTCCGGAAGATGAAAAGGAAAAGGAGAAGGAAACCGAAGAGACCGAAGAGACAACAGCTGAAGAAACAACTGCTCCTGAGGAAAGCACAGCAGAGGAAACCACTTCTGTGGAAGAGACTACTGCTGAAGAAACTACAGTTGCAGAGACAACAACCGAAGAGACTACAGTAGCAGAGACAACTGCTGCTGAGACAACAACCGAAGAGACTACAGTAGCAGAGACAACTGCGGCTGAGACAACAACCGAGGAAACAACAGTTGCAGAGACAACTGCGGCTGAGTCAACAACCGAAGAAACTACAGTTGCAGAAACAACTGCCGCTGAGACAACAACCGAGGAAACTACAGTTGCAGAGACAACTGCCGCTGAGACAACAACCGAAGAAACTACAGTTGCAGAAACAACTGTCGCTGAGACAACAACCGAGGAAACAACAGTTGCAGAAATAACTGCCGCTGAGACAACAACCGAG
>DEWH01000004.1:43175-58074 GCA_002363155.1 Ruminococcaceae bacterium UBA3215
CAACCGAGGAAACAACAGTTGCAGAGACAACTGCGGTTGAAACTACCGAGACAACAGCTGAAGTTACTACATACCAGGAAATTTCTGTTCCAGTAACTACTGAGATCAGCTTCCTTGTTACAACTTCGGTAAGTGCTACTGTAATTGAAGATGTTACTCCCGATGTAACAGGAACACCTGTTGAGACAACAACTCCGGTTGATGTGACTACTCCTGCACCTGTTGAAACTCCTGCGGCTACAGATCCCGCTCCTGTTGAGACACCTGCGGCTACAAATCCCGCTCCTGTTGAGACACCTGCGGCTACAGATCCCGCTCCTGTTGAGACACCTGCGGCTACAAATCCTACACCCGTTGAGACACCTGCGGCAACAAATCCTGCACCTGTTGAAACACCTGCGGCTACAAATCCCGCACCCGTTGAGACTCCTGCGGCAACAAATCCCATACCTGTTGTTATTATAGCTGAAACGACTGTTGAAGAAACAACTGCTCCCGAGGAGACTACGGTTGAAGAAACAACTGCTTCCGAAGAGACTACAGTTGAGGAAATAACTGCTCCCGAGGAGACTACGGTTGAAGAAACAACTGTTCCCGAGGAGACTACAGTTGAAGAAACAACCTCTCCCGAAGAGACAACTGTTGAGGAAACAACTGCTCCCGAGGAGACAACAGTTGAGGAAACAACAGCTCCCGAAGAGACTACAGTTGAAGAGTCCAAGACACCTGAAAATACACCTGATAACAGTCAGGTAGTATTCACAGATGCAACGATTCCTACAACTCCCAAGGTATATCGGGAAGTTACAGTTCCTAGTGATACTCCTGTTGATTTCGTTGTAGTCACTACTCCCGATGCTCCTGAGATCGTAGAAGAAACTACTACTCCGAAAGTAAGAAAAGCGCCGGTAGTTTCTGTAGAGGCTCCTGAGCTTGTTACAGAGAGCACTGAAGATGATGATACAACATCTCCGGAGGAATACTACAGCTTTGATGATAATGAAACACCTCTTGCTGAATTCTTTGACTTCAGTGAGAATAAGGTTCCGCTGGGTGCATTCGACGAAACTGATTCCGCTAACAAGAATCCTGATACCGGAGTTGCTTCTCCCGTAGCTATGGGTGCAGCAGCAGTAGCTTCTATGGCTCTTGCAATCAAGGCTCGTAAGAGAAAAAAGTAATTTAATATCAGTAAGACCGCAATGTTAATTCATTGCGGTCTTTTATGTTGTTCTGAAAACCTTTGGAACATTTGGAAAATGTCAGAATATAATAATATACCGACTTAGTTAGTTCCGAGACGATTTTCGGCGCGGCATGTTTGCTCTTGTTTGTTCCGGACACTTTTCATTTTTGCAGGGCTTATGTGATACAACGCAAAAAAAGCCCACAGATGAAACTGTAAGCGGATTCGTTGCCCGCCGTTGCGGGCTGTATGTACAGAGCACTTTTCATTTTTGCAGGGCTTATGTGATACGCCACAAAAATCCGCCCACAGATGAAACTGTGAGCGGATTCGTAGCCCGCCGTTGCGGGCTGTCTGTACCGAACGCTTTAGATTTTTCAGAACTCCGGACTGCGAGGCAGAAAAATATCCCGCCTCAGGTAAACCCGAGACGGGACTCGCAGGCGCCGTTGCGCCTGGTGTGCCACCCGGGAATCGAACCCGGGACACCCTGCTTAAAAGGCAGGTGCTCTGCCGCCTGAGCTAGTGGCACATTCAAGACAGTACATATATTATACCAAAATTAATATATTTTGTCAATAGATTTTTGATTTTTTTCTGTAATTCTTTTTCAATATGATTGACAAATACGAAAAGCAGTGTTATAATTGTCGGGTAACGTTAATAATCATCGAACATTTTATTCTGGGAGTAAGTTTATGAAAACAAACATAAAGGTCAGTGCCAAACAACTTACAAAAAATATTGATGACGCATTATTTGATTTTGATGTTCTAAATGATGAGATAGAAGATCTGTGCCAGAAAAACGGCATATCGGAAAGAATGAACTTTAATACCCAGCTTGCTATTGAGGAAATAGTTCATAGGTGTATTATAGGCTTTCTGGAGCATAATGACGGAGGATTCGGATATCCGATAAAAGTATCTGTTGACTTCTCGCTTGTTGAAGAAAAAGCGTCTATGACTATAACATATTCCGGACCCAGATTTGATCCTTTTGAGTATGGAGATGAGTTATCTGTCCTGCTTGTTGAGAAGCTGTCAGCGCAGTCTGCTTACAGTTATGACGGACTGAACAAAGTTGTTGTCATACTGTCGTAAATTAATTATTTAATATGGAATATATTATGCCGGCTCTGACCGGCTTTTTTATTACCAATTATTTACGGGAATAACAGAGCCTGTGCAGTCAATACTTTTCTTGTATAAAGATCCGGAGGTAGTTCAGAATGTACTACGGAAAAGTTGAAATCAGCGGGATAAACACAGCAAAGCTGAAAGTACTAACAGAGAGTGAAAAAACGGAACTTCTTAAACGTACAGCGAACGGCGATATGAAAGCGCGAGAGGAGCTTATAAACGGCAATCTTCGTCTTGTGTTAAGTGTTATACAGCGATTTGCGGGAAGGGGAGAGAGTCCCGACGATCTGTTCCAGGTGGGCTGTATAGGACTGATAAAGGCAATTGACAATTTTTCACCGGAGTTCGGCGTAAAGTTCAGCACTTACGCAGTGCCGACAGAATAAAGTAGTCGAAATGCTGTAAATATGGTGAATATTCGCTTTATAAAGCATTTTCTTTAAAAAGGAAAAATCACTTGACATATCCTGAATTATGCGGTATAATAACTACTGCAATAATATGCAATAACGCAAAAGTTTTTTATAGTCTTGCTTCACCCGTTCGTTCGGGACACGGAATGCAGTGTAATACCGTTACGGTATGAGTCTGCGCGAGTCGGTCACTGTGAAGTTGCTTATGCCCGATGCATAAAGCAGATAAGTCAGATACGTGGAAGGAGACTGTGTTTCTGCCGGAACCGGAAATCACGTCAATAAGAGGAGAATACCGCTTAAATGGCGGAAGTTATCCTCTTTTTAAGGCGTACCTTTCCGAAAAGGTAACGCCTATTATTATTTTTGGAGGTACATTATGAAAACAGCAGTTATTTATTGGAGCGGTACAGGCAATACCGAGGCAATGGCAAAAGCGGTAGCCGAAGGTGCGGGAGTTGAAGCAGTCAGCGTTTCTGAATTCAGCGGTAATATTGCGGATTACGATTCTGTTGCATTCGGCTGCCCGGCAATGGGGGACGAGATACTTGAGGAAAGCGAATTTGAGCCGTTTTTTGCAAAAATCGAGAATGAACTTTCCGGCAAGAAGGTAGTACTTTTCGGTTCTTATGACTGGGGGACGGGAGACTGGATGAGAAGCTGGGAACAGCGCGTAAAGTCAGACGGTGCCGAGATCATCGGCGGAGAGGGCTATATAACCAATCTTGACGCAAATGAGACCGAGCTTGGTGAGCTCCGTGATCTCGGAAAGAAGCTTGTTGAATAAGGAATATACAATGCTTAAAGCAACACCCTCAGGAAATGCTTCCTGGGGGTGTTGCTGATTATACGAACAGAACGGAATGATACTGTACCTTAAAAGCTTTCATTGCATACAGCCATAAACTGTGCGGCTGCCTCATCGGCTGTGGCTTTATCGTAAAGAACAAGATCACACGCGTCAACAAAAGCGTCTATGACACTTGTGAGTTCGAGTCTCGGATCCATTTCGCGGAGATTCAAGTTGTTTGCCATTACCTCTGAAGCCTCATACTGAAGCCCGGTCAGCATACCGGCTTCTTCAAGGTAATCAAGGGCAGAATGGCTGATCGGTATTCCTTTTTCAACGCCCTGGAGAAGTGCCCATTCTTTGCTGTTGAGCATAAAGTCCAGCAGTAATGCAGCTTCCTTCGGGTGATCGGTATTCTTGCTCATAGCATAAAGGGTAGCAGGCTTCTCATACCAGCCTTTTCCGCTGTCGGCGGGGTCGAACGCTGTATAATCTACTGCGATGACCTCATTTCCGTTGTCCATAGCCGCACCGAGATAGTTCACAGCGTCGCTGACCCATGCAATAGTACCCGCATAGGCTCCGCTGGCGATGCTGATCTTCTTGAAATCCTCAGTTTTGGGGATAACGTTTTTGTTGACCAGATCGACATAAAAATCTATCATTGTCCGGTAGTCGTCCTGTGAAAAACCGGGTTCGCCGTTTTCGGTGAAGAAAGTTTTTCCGGTCTTCTGTTCAGCGTAAGCAATAGAATAAAGCCAAAGCCCTTTTGCGACACCGGAGAGGGGATAGATCCCGTCTGCGCTCATTACCTCCGCAGCCGCAAAAAGATCGTCCCAGGTTTCCGGCAGGGAAAGCCCGTATTTGTCGAAGATGGTTTTGTTGAAGTAAACTGTCTCGGTGTTCATTGCGATAGGAACGGCGTTAAGAATACCGTTCCTTACACCGTATCTGAGGTAATCCTCGGAGAAGTTGGAAAGATCGAGCACATCGCTCACCTTGGACAGATCGTAGTAACCTGTGCCGTCTTCTGAGAACTCGCTGAGCCAGCTAACATTGATCTGCATGACATCGGCTTCCGTATCGGATATCATACGGATACGGCTTCGTGCCTCATATCCGGACCATTCGGAGTAGTTGCATTTGACCTTTATTTCGGGGTGAAGCTGTTCAAATTTGCGTACAGCGGCGAGTGTATATTCTGTTCTTGTATCGTTGCCCCACCATGAAAGGGTTATCTCGGTCTGTACATTCTGGGAACGTACAAGCTGTTCATTTCCGCAGCTTCCGGCTGACAGGATCATTGAGAATGCCGTAAGACCGGCGAGCAAACGCTTGCATTTCATCAGCCGTTCACCTCCGAATCTTTTGTTCTGTCATAGAACATATATGTGTCCTTGCCCGCTTTCTTTGAGCGGTAGAGCGCCTTGTCGGAAGCAACATAAAGTTCGTCGAACGTCGTCCCGTCCTTCGGAAACAGTGAAACGCCTATACTTGCGGAGATCTTATAGTTACTGTCATCACCCGTGTAAAGTCCGGTAAAAGCGGTTTTGAGCGCTTCACATCTTTCGGTTATGTATGAGATATAGTCCTGACCCTCCGGCGGTGTTGAATTTACAAGTACACAGAACTCATCGCCTCCGATGCGTCCGAGATAATCCTCGGTGGTGAACTCGGATTTGAGAATACTGCCTGTTTTCGCAAGCACCTTATCCCCGTAAACATGACCGAGCGTATCATTGACGCCCTTGAAGTTGTCAAGGTCAAGGAGAATGAGAGCGTGGGACTCGCTTCCGAGCTTCGGATCGAGGCGGCCGGCGGTGCGTTCGTTGAACGACTGCTTGTTAAGAATACCGGTAAGCTGGTCTGTTGTTGCCTTGACGTCGAGAAGAGATACGGCTCTTTTGACAGGGGAGGTGAGTTTTGCGGAGATGAACATACCGAGCCCGGCAGCTGTGAGTGCAGCGATAAGAGCGATGATAATGATGAATATGCGCATTTCGTTGTTCTCGGCAAGTATTATCTCAGTCGGGATCGAACATATCACATACCAGTCATCGCCGCAGCTGTTTACTGTGACAAGGTAGTAGTCGTCCATGACCGAAGCTGAAGCCTTGCCCTTGACGCGGGAAAGGATATCGTCGTTGAGCCGTTCTCCGGTCTCGTCTTTTCTTGCCGAATAGAGGATATTGTAGTCCGAGTTGACGAGGCGGATATCCATATCTCCGAGTGTTTCGGGATTGTCGAATACGGCTTCAAGTTCGCTTGTATAGAAAGAAAGCACGATAAGAGCATTTTCATGGACACGCTTCACATAGTAAATGCGCTTGAAGTTTCCGAGGTAACCTGCTGCCCAGCCGTCTTTGGTGCGCTGGCGGGTTATCATAGCGCTGAGTTTGTCGAACATATCCTCACCGAGCAGGTTGGTAGTGCCGTTTGAGATCTTTCCGACAGTCCTGTTGTTGCGGTACACGATGCCGTAATCGACGAAGTTGTCCATTATGCAGAGCTTGTTAAGCTCATCGGTTATATCTTTTTCGGTATTCAGAGCCTCGTACTCATCGTTATCCGGATCGGAAGCGTCGTATGTGTACGCGTCCTTTACTCCGAAAGCGAGAGTTCCGACAGTCTCCATTCTTGACAGATAGCTGTCAAGGTTAAGCTTCATCTGGACATTAAGGGAAGAAGTAAGGGAGATGACCTTGCTTTTGAGAAGGCTGTCTGTCTTGGCGAATATAAGAGTTGTAACAATGGCCACAACAGCGATTATGAGAGCTACGAAACCGACTGTCATCAAAAACAGCTGTTTTCGTACACTTCTTAGAGTAGGTCTGGCTTTTTCCGTTTTATACATTGCTGCCTCTTTAATTGCAAAATGGTATTATCTGATTTATTATACTATATTTCGTTAGAAAAATCAACAGTTTAATGCAAAATATTCAATATAATTAGTTTTTTTAATTTTTTTTCGTGCAATATTGCATAAATCTATTGTCAACAATTAGTAAAAGTGATATAATAAAACCGATATGTACCTGAACAGTATTCGTTATCAGATCGTAGAAAAGGTAGTATAATGAGAAAGAACATCAAAAAAACGGATCTTATAATAGTTGCAGTAATTATCCTGCTTATTGCTGCGGGAATAGTGTTTTCTGTGGTTTTCCGGAATAATGACAGATCCCCGCAGGATTCTGCGGAAAAAAAGGTGTCATCATATACCGATTATAACGGGAAAAGGATCGGGATAATGACCGGAACTAGTCTTGAAGTTCCGACATTTGAATTTTTCCCGGACAGTCAATACTTTTATTACAACAACGCAAGCGATATGGCTGTGGCTCTGATGCAGGGAAAGATAGACGGTTTTCTCGGAGATGAGCCTCAGATGCGCATGCTCTGTCAGGAACAGGACGGTATCGCTTATATTAAGCAGAAACTTACGGAAGAAGATTATGCGTTCGGCTTTCAGAAAGACAATGACCGCGCTGATATGATACGCTCGCAGTTTGATGAAATGCTTGCCGAATTCAAAAGTGACGGTAAAATTGATGAGATCCGGAATAAATGGTTCGGAAGCGATGAAAGCGTCAAGACAGTGGATCTTACCGGTTTTTCCGGTGAAAACGGCGAGCTTAAGGTAGTTACAACGGCTTCCGATATGCCTTTTTCATACATAAAGGACAATGCCGCAGTCGGACTGTCGATCGAGCTTGTCGAAAAGTTCTGCCGGAGATACGGATATACTCCTGTGATCGAAGATGTAGATTTTGCTTCAAGAGTGACCGGTCTTTCCACGGGGAAATATGATATGTGCGCTTCCTCTCTTACCATAACCGAAGAGAGAAAGGAAAGCATAAGCTTTTCTGAACCCTTCTACAACAGCGGAATCGTGCTTGTGGTAAGAAAATCGGAAATAGATGAAACACCGCAGTCCGAAATAATAACAGTCTCCACTCCGATATCGCATTTTGCGGGAAGTTTGATCGGAGTAGGCATTGGTAGTATGTTTGACGTTCTTGTCAAGGAAAAGATCCCCGATGCGAAAATACGTTACTTCAATACATACTCGGATATGGTCACCGCGCTTGAATCCGGCAAGGTCGATGCCCTGTGTCTTGATGAGCCGGTGATAAGGTACATAATAGCTTCCGAACACTCGCAGATCATTTATCTTGACGAAAAACTCAAGAAATTCAGCTATGGCTTTGTCTTCCCAAAAACGGAAGACGGGAGAAAACTCAGAGATGAGTTCAACGAGTTTCTCGGAAGGATCAAAGGAAACGGAGAGCTTAAAGACGTCGAAAACAGATGGTTCAGCTCCGATCCCGCGCTTCATACTCTTCCGGAGATAAAAGATTCCGGAAAGGGAACACTGAAGCTTGCCGCGGAGGCGATCAATGCTCCGTTTGTATATCTTGAGCAGAATAAGATAGTCGGGTATGAGATAGAACTTGCATACCGGTTCTGCAAAGAATACGGCTACGGACTTGAGATCTCAGAAATGAACTTTGACGCGGTAATGCCTTCTCTTAATTCGGGAGTATGTGACTTTGGCTGTGACTGCATAACGATAACCGATGAACGGGCTGAAAGTGTTTATTTTTCCGAGCCGGATTATGAAGGCGGCGGGGTGCTTGCGGTGAGAGACACAGCCGGTGGAGGTGTCAGTTCGTATTCGTTCAACGGTACGCGTGCCGGCATCATCACCGGTTCGATACATGATGATATAATCAAGGAAAAACTGCCGGATTCCACGATCTTTGAGTATAACGGCTATTCCGATATGACAGCTGCACTGAAGTCCGACAAGATAGATTATTTTCTTGCCGGAAGTAACATTTCGGAAAATATTACTGAGGCGAACCCCGATCTCATGTACCTGTCCGATGTTATTGATGTGCTTGAATTCGGAGTAATGTTCCCGAAAAATCCCGATGGAAATGAGGTCAGGGATAAATTCAATGAATATCTGGGAAAGATAAAAGCTGACGGTACGCTCGATGAAATTATACGGTTCTGGCAGAGCGAGAGTTCTGAGAGCGCTGTTGTGGATATGAGCGGTCTTGACAGCGGGAACGAGACACTTACGCTTGCGGTTTCTGCCGAGATCAAGCCGTTCTCGTATATAAGCAGCGGAAAATTAGCGGGGATAGATCCCGACATTGCTGTTCGTTTCTGCAAAGAGTACGGATATGATTTAGATGTAAAGACAGTAGATTTCGGCGGTATGATGCCCGGTCTTGCGTCCGGTATATATGATTTTGCTATGAATTGTGTGACCATTACCGAAGAGCGGAAAGAAAGCGCTGATTTTTCGGATCCATACTTTTTTGAAGATTTACATCTCGTTGTCCGAAAGCAGGACGTGATCGCTGACGCAGAGAAAAATGAAGCTCCGGATCTGATAAAGAGCATAGCTGATAGTTTTGAGAAGAACTTTATCCGCGAGGAGCGCTGGAAACTTATACTTGAAGGTGTCATCACGACCAGCATAATTACTGTTATGTCAGTGCTGTTCGGTTCGATCCTTGCATTCCTTATATGTATGTTCAGACGCACCGGCAGCGTGCTTGCAAATGCGATATCCAACATCTATGTAAAACTGCTTCAGGGTACGCCCATAGTAGTTCTGCTGATGATCCTGTACTATGTAATTCTCGGAAAGACCGGACTTTCGGCTGTATGGGTGGCGATCGTGGGATTCTCTCTCAACTTCGGAGCTTATGCTTCCGAGATAATGCGTTCCGGAATAGAGAGCATAGACGCCGGACAGCGGGAAGCGGCACTTGCTCTCGGTTACAGCGAGAATCAGGCGTTCTTCCGCTTCATATTTCCTCAGGCAGCAGTACGTTTTCTGCCGGTATATACGGGCGAGATAATATCGCTTCTGAAAGGAACTTCGATCGTAGGCTATATCGCGATACAGGATCTCACGAAAATGGGAGATATCATCAGAAGCCGTACTTATGAAGCGTTTTTCCCGCTTATCGCAACTGCGGTAATATACTTTATTCTTGCATGGATAATCTCTCTCATATTAAAATTAGTTCTTTCTGCTGTAAGTACAAGGAAAAAACGCAGTAACTGAATAATCCCCCGGTCATACAGACCGGGGGATTACAGTTTTTCAAAAAAGTATAAATATCGGGTAGGGAAGTATATGCCTGCCAATTTCCGACGGCATACAGCGGCAAAAATACGCGGTTATCTTCCCGGATTCGTCTGTCATTGTCTGTATGCAGCCGCTTCATTGATAATCCTCAAACTGCCATACAACGCTGTCGTTGTTTCCTGTTTCCAGAAATGTTTTTATATCGTCCCAGTTTTCTCTGTCTGCGTAGATCTTCACTGTGTATTTGGCGTCATAGGGGTCAAGCCGCGGATCCCCATATATGCACAGCTCTAAACGATATCTGCCTTCAAAATAGCTTGTCAATGCAGCGCGGAGCAATGTCACTGCGCCTACAGCAGAGGAAAACCGGGGCTCATACAAATAAATATCATATCCGGTTATGTTCTGACGGATCAGCACATCATTACCCAGCAGACCATATCCGCCCATAATGTTTGGATCCAACGGTGTAAGATCAAAAAGCTCCCTTTCTGCTTTTGTTTTGACTCCGATATTATCAATACCTATCTCACCGCGCATAGCCTTTGCGGCATTTGTTTTGCCGAGTTCGTCAAGCTTATCTGCGACCTCATTCGTGGTTGAGAACCAGCCGTCGTCCACTTTTAAAAACATATCACCGCCGTATTTAAAAAACAGCGGGAAATTACTGAGATCAACAGGCGTACCGTCATTATAGCAAAGAGCAACCGGCACCCATTCACTTCTGAGCTGTTTGGGAGTGACGAACTCAACGCGCGCTTTATCCGGCAATCCGTTTTCTGCAAGAAGCTGCTTTATCTGAGCAAGCACATCTATCTGCTCTCCGGGCATGGACAGGCTGTCATCTGCAACTATCATCAGCCCCTCATTTTCACCGCCTGCCGACTGCACGGAGAACACATTGAATGGATAGGAACTGTCATGCTTATTCCACAGCAGTTCTATGATCCTTCTTATCTCGGTATATTCCTCGCTCCGACGATAAAAGCGGACGTAATATCCGGCATTTTCCATATTCTGCGAGACAGAAACAAGATATTCAATGCTTACTCGATATGCTTTTGTACCGTACTCTTCCAACAGATCAGTGTCATCAAGCATAGTGTACGAAGAAAGTGCGGGCAGTTCACCGCCGAGATCGTATTTCAGACTGTCGCCGTCCGAATAATCTTTAAGTATCTCCATAAGGTCATCGGGAATGATCTCATAGCTTTCGGAATCGCTGTCTGCAAAAAAGGTATCTGTCCGGTAGCTGTATGCGAGCGGAGCGCCTTGTGGTTTTATCGACTTAAAAGCTGCGCCGTCCGCAGCTATCCCGTCGAACGGCAGACCTCCGCCTGCTGCCATACCGGGAAGATCGTCGGGGTTGTAGTATTCTATATCGAAAGTCTTCTTTGCCGTTGTCCATTCTTTAAGAGCCGGCTCAACATTTTCCGCATTCTTAACTGCCGTAAATGTGTATTTGTCCCATAATTCTTGTGTTATTTGTCCTGTATAAATCTTCGGGAAACATTGTACAGCAACACTGTCCTGCGGTTCATCTATAGTAATGGTCCTTACCATACTCAAACTGTTTTCGCTTTCGGATACAGTATCGATCTTTTGTCTGTATTCACTGAATATAAGGAATGTCAGGGCTGGTATCTCTGATTTCATTCGTTCGTTTTCAGCGCCTAAGTTTTCGCTGAATACTACGTCATAGTAAATATTCATCGTACTTCCGTCAAACTCATATTTAGTGACAACGAGCTTCATATCATCGTAATCAAATTCAGCGATCGGAAGATCAGGCTCTATCAGCGGTTCCACAGCAGATGTGAGATACGGATCATTTGTTGTAGTTTCCGCAGTTACCGCAGGAATATCCGGGCAGTTAAATCTGTACTTTTGCGTATCGTTTTCAAGGTTTCCGCTGCCCTTATATACTATGTTTATCGCGTAAGACTTACCCGGTTCAAGATCAACAGGAACAGAACTTTGAATAAGATAATCATAGCTGTCCGCTTCCATAACAGGATTTATTCCGCAGGAGGGATCACCATGCTCCGCACCCTCAACATTTATCCACACAGCAGGTGAATAAAACTCATCATTGCCTTTGTACAGCAAATAAAAATTCGTATTCAGCCTTGTCCCGTCGTAAGTGACCGACGAAAATCTTACAGACGCATCGCTGAATTCTATCGTCTTTCCGTATGCATCGCTTATATCTGGCAGTTCCTCATAATATTTCACAATTGTTCCCGGTCTTTCATTACCGCTCACCGCTATTTTATCCCAGTTCTGCACCAGAAGAACGGCTGCACCGGCTATCAGCGTGACTGCCGCCGCAATGCCGAGGGAACGGGTCACCCAATATATCACGCGGTCTTTCCTTGTTATCTTCACTTCCGGTTCATATACTGCGGGAACAGCAGTCTTGATACTCTCACCTGCTTCGCTGTCGGCGGGATAAACGGGGGCGGCTTTTTCTATCAGGTCTTCTCCTATGTCTCCAAGTGCTTTCATAAGCCTGTCGGTAAGTTCATTCATATCTGCACGCCCTCCTTTTCCAGATATTCCCGCAGTTTCTCACGGGTGCGGTGCAGCACCATTTTTACCTTGCTCTCGCTTACACGCATTTCGTCTGCTATCTCCGCGACTGTTCGCATATACCAGTAACGCTTTAAGAAAATAAGCTGCTTTTCGCGGTCAAGTGAGCGCAGAAACTTATCGAGCAGCGCAGAAAGCTCTTTATCATCAACGCGCTTTTCCACATTTTCGGCAGAGGGAATACTCTCCGAAAGCTCATCATAAGCAGCCCCGTACCTGCCGCCCCGCTTCTTTGCCGACATACGGTCAAGCATATTCAGTGCGATATTGCGGGCGATACGTGCTATGAACGCGCGGAACTTTTCCGGGCGCTGCGGCGGGATAATCTCCCACAGTCTCATATATGTATCGTTGACACATTCCTCGCTGTCTTCGCGGCTTCCGAGAATGCCGAAGGTCATTGACCGGCAGAACGCTCCGTGCTTTTTGTCAGTCTCGGTTATTGCGTCTTCCGAACGCGCGAAATACAGTTCTATTATTTCGGAGTCCTTCATATTATCCCTCCCGTTTTTGGCTTTCTACATATATGACAGGAAACAGGTGCCAAACGTCACACTTTTTTAAAAATAATACGGGCAATACCGCAATAGCCTATATCTTTTTCAGTACAGATGCAATGATAAGTTTCTTGTGCATACTGCCTATATTTTCGCGCTGAGATTGTGCAGCTGTACAAAAAAATAAAAAACAGATTTTTTGTGTCACTTTCTGTACTTTAAGTACGTTATCATATATGTAGGGCATTTATAACACCGTACAGCAAGATTAAGGGAGGTTTATCAAAATGAAAAAGACATTAAAACTTATCGCAGCCGCGCTCGCGGCAGTTACAGCGTTTTCCTGCGCATCGGCAACCGCTTTCGCGGACAAGCTCAGAACCGTTGACGGAGTTAAATATCGTTATTCCGACAGCGGCGAACAGCTTGAAACTTACAGCGGCTTCACATCATCTGAAACCGGACGGCGTTATTACAAAAACGGTATTGTGGTGAAAAATAAGTGGCTGAAAACAGCAAGCGGCAAGCGTTATTATGCCGGGAGTAACGGAATACTGTATTCGGGCTGGCATAAGTTCTCAAATGGCTGGCACTGGTTCAGCGAAAAAGGGATAGAAGCCGCAGGCAATAAGACCTTATTCGGCGTAAACTACAGTTTCAGTAAGAAAGGTATCTGGAACGGGGTTGACGGGAAAACGCTGACAAGCATATTCAATGTGCTGAATGATACAATGCCGGAAGATATTTACGGAGGTGTTTATTTCGACAATGACAGCGGTATTATAACAGTATATTCTGCTGATATCGGTAAAATGAAAGAAGCTGTTCCAAAGCTCTATCCTGAAATGGAGATTAGAGAATGTACCTATACATACGCTCAGCTTGAAGCTACAGCGAAAGCGCTGAACGATAACAGCAGCAAGTTCCCTGAAGCGCATTTGAATGTAAGCATTGATGTTCAGCACAATTGGGTAGAAACGGGAACAGATAACATATCAGACGATCTTCGCGGTTTCATTGATGCTTTGGAATTCGGCGGGTGCGTGCATCTTACCGGAGATGAACTCTCTCTTGATGCAGAATAAAAGTGACCCGAACTGGCAGCTTGTGCAGTGACACGTCAAAACAGCTGCTCACTTAACTATATTTACCGTGACGTCACCGTTCCCGAGAAGCTCCCGCAGTTCACTCTCCGGCAGGTCTATGATCCCGAGGCGGGTGTATTCCCAGGTGTTCGAGCCGTAGAAGATCACAAGCTGATCGCCGGAATACAGAACGATATCTCCGGGCTGAGCGGTAATGCGCTCGTCACCGGCGGGAAGACCGCCGTACTCAGAGAGCGTCCCGACCTGCTCGAATCCGCCGTACATCGACATTTTCAGCGTGACCGGAAGCATATAGCTGAGCTCCAGAGCCGAATCGTTCCAAAGCCACTTAACAGGGATCTCCATGTCATTGATGAGCATTTTCATTTCGGCAAGATAACCTGCCGCTTCAAAAGCTCCGCGTCCGTCAACAGTCATGCTCATATCACCGCCCACCGTGACGGTATAGATATGATCGCGGTTGTCGGCTATCGGAGAACGTTCCTGAACGGTTACATTAGTTTTCCCGGGTCTCAGCCCTGTCAGGGTACAGATCACATTATAGCTTGAGCCTGTTTCGGTGCTGTAAGGATCAGCCTTGCGGTCGGAAGAAAGTCGGTATGAAACTATCTCCGGATCGGCAATAACGACCGAAAATCCCGGTCCGCCGCCGTCAAAGGAATGGAACATAAGTTTCGCTGTATTATTCATATCTTCATCTACCTCCGTCTGTTACGCGCCGGCAGTTCCGGCGTGACTGTTATTATCGTTCATTTCCGTCCTCCAACCCACAGATTTTCCCTTCGTTAATAAAGACAACATCTGACATTGAGATCACACACCATTTTTGAAATATTTAATGTCTGCTCATCAACCGTGAGAAGGCTTCAAAGCTCAGCTTGAAGGCTTTTCACGGTTGCAAAAGTGCAAGGAAATTTCTGGATTTTAAAAATTATCCTTGCACTTTTGTCCGCCCATAGGGCGGAATGAGCTTGACATCAAGGAATGAGCCCGCTTTAAAAAAACGCTGAAATCGTATTTTTAAAGCATACGACAGTCTGTGAAACAGACTGTCGTGC
>DEWH01000018.1:0-56092 GCA_002363155.1 Ruminococcaceae bacterium UBA3215
CCCCGCCAGCCCCCTTTAAAAAAGGGGGCTGGACCCCCTAAACTGATCCCGTGACACGGAAATTTGAGAGATGCTTCATAAGCAAAATAATTTTTGATAAAACAAACCGCTGAACGCAAACACATTCAGCGGTTTGTTTAATATGTGATGAGACTATCTTATTTCCGTTTTACGGTCATTCGGGTCAAGGGCTTTGCCCTTGCGCGATCCAGCCGCGCAGGCTGGCGCCGTCCGCGTAGGACAAGCGCGAAAGCGCAGACGCCGTCCGCGCAGGACAAGCGCGTAAGCGCAGGACAGCGGCGCGTCAGCGCTGAAGCAGGTGATTTTCGAGCCAGAAGATGATATCGTTCATTACCTCGTCCCTGTTGATCTCGTTGAGAAGCTCGTGGCGGGCGCCGGGATAGAGCTTGATGTGGATATGCTTCATTCCTGCGCTGCGGAAAGCCTCGAATGCACGCTTTACGCCATTTCCGTACTCTCCGACAGGATCAGCCCAGCCGGAAATGAACATTACAGGAAGCTCCTTGTTCATCTTGTCTATATTTGCGGGGTCTGTGATAAACAGAATACCGCCCATCATATCTCTGAAAAGGCTTACTGTCGGGATAAATCCGCACTTCGGATCCTCGATATAAGCGTCAACTACCGCGGGATCGCGGCTTATCCAGTCAAAGGGAGTACGCACATCGTCATATTTCTTGTTGTATGAGCCGAATGCGATATTGTTCAGCATCTCGCCGTTCTTGCGCGGACCGTAGATCTTAACTGCTGTCTGCGCTATACCGTAGCCGGACATGGCGACTGCTTTCTGCTGATGTCCGGTGCCGCAGATTATTGCAAGATCGGGCTTGTCGGGATAGCGGATAAGATATGTGCGGGTGAGGAAGCTTCCCATGCTGTGACCGAAGAAGATATACGGAAGACCGGGATAGTCACGGCACATTATCTCATGAAGCGCGTCCATGTCGTCAACGACGTAATTCCAGCCGTCGTTCTCACAGAAAAATCCGCGGTCTTCCGGATCGTCATACGAAGCACCGTGACCGAGATGATCGTTTCCTACCGCGATAAATCCATGCCCTGCGAGAAATTCCATAAATCCGTCATACCGCTCGATATGCTCGGCTATGCCGTGAGCTATCTGGACAATGCCGCGGGGCTCGGTATCGGGCAGGCACATGCGTGCGTGTATTGTGTTTTTCCCGTTGGACGACGGGAATGTGAAATCCTTGAATTCCTGCATTCTGACCTCCTGCTGTTCTCTGATAGTTTCGTTATCTCCATTATAATACTTTTCACCGGTCTTTGTCAAGAATAGAACCATATCGTCCGGCGTTTACGATGTTTTTACAAAAAAATGGTGACTTTTTTACGTTTTTGTGATATTATAGATACAGAATAAATGTGAAAGGCAGTGGAAAAATGATTTTCTGCGTTGAAGATGACAGATCGGTAAGAGATCTTATGGTATATACGCTTAATGCTTCCGGCTTCGGAGCAAAGGGAATGGTCTCGGGAAAAGAACTGTTCGAGGCGCTTGCATCAGAGAGTGCGGAGCTTGTGATACTCGATATAATGCTTCCCGACGAGGACGGTATATCTATACTAAAAAAACTGCGAGGTGACCCGGTTTACTCGGATATCCCGGTGATAATGGCTACCGCCAAAGGTACGGAGTACGACAAGGTCACCGGGCTTGATGCGGGCGCGGACGATTATCTCGCGAAGCCTTTCGGAATGATGGAAATGGTATCGCGCATAAAGGCTGTGCTGCGCAGGTGCGGTCCCGGCAGAAGGCAGGACGTTCTGAAGCTGTCCGGACTAGTAATTGACCCGGACGAGCATACGGTTTCCGCAGACGGGGAGCGGATTCAGCTCACGCTGAAAGAGTATGAGCTGCTGAAAACATTCATGGAGGGTGCAGGAAAAGTCTATTCCCGCGAACAGCTCCTGCATTCCGTATGGGGAACGGATTTCACCGGTGAAACGCGCACAGTCGATGTCCATATCGGCACTTTGCGCACAAAGCTGGGAAAGTACGGCGATCTTGTAAAGACTGTGCGCGGAGTGGGTTACCGCATGGAGAAAAGTATATGACGAAAAGGATCTTCCGGTCTATCTGTCTTGCGGCAGCTACGGTATTCGTAGCATCGCTGGTAATAAGTATAATGGTGCTTTACAACTATTTTTCGGAAGCGTATCATGACCGGCTTGAATCACAGACAAAGCTTACCGCCCATTCGCTTGCAAACGAGGGTGTATCCTTTTTTGACGGGCTGGATACCTACGGCTACCGCATAACGTGGATAGACGCGGACGGGAGCGTGATATACGATACTGTCAGCGGTTCGGGCGATATGGCGAACCATTCCGACAGGGAGGAATATATTGAAGCTGTCAAAAACGGCTACGGTGAAAGCTCGCGCACTTCCTCAACGCTTACCGAAAAGCTGATATACTCTGCACAGCGCCTTCCGGACGGTACTGTCATACGGCTCTCATGCTCGCAGTTCACAGTGCTTTCGCTTATGCCGCAGATGATACTGCCGCTTACGGCGATAGTGCTGCTTGAAGCGTATATCGCTTTTCAGATAGCTTACAGGCTTTCCCGGAAGATCGTCAAGCCGCTCAACGAGATAGACCTCGATCACCCGAAGAAGGACTCCGGCGTTTACACCGAGCTTATGCCTCTGCTTGACCGTATAGAGATGCAGCAGAACGAGCTTAAACAGCAGGAAGAGGCGCTTCGGAAGAAGCAGAATGAGTTTGACACTGCAACTGAAAATATGCACGAGGGGCTTATCCTGCTCAACAGCGACGGAAAGATAATAAGCATCAACCGTACAGCTTCGGAGCTTCTCGGGATCGACTGCTCCGGAGTGGGGAAGAGCCTTGTTTCCCTTGATCCGTCGCCCGATCTCCGGTCTCTTATCGGCGAAGCTTCCGGAGGTTCCGTTGCCGAGACGGTTATGAGCATAGACGGGCTGGACTATCGTTTCAGCGCGAGTCCGGTTATGTCGGACGGGGAGACCGCCGGCATAGCGCTGCTGATCTTTGATATAACGGAAAAGGAAAAATCCGAGCTGATGCGGCGCGAGTTCACTGCGAATGTTTCCCACGAAATAAAAACCCCGCTCCACGCTATATCCGGCTATGCCGAGATAATGCGGGACGGGCTTGTGAAGCCGGAGGATACCGGTGAATTTGCGGGGCGGATATACTCCGAGACCCAGCGCCTTATAACGCTTGTAGATGATATAATCAAGCTGTCGCGGCTTGACGAGGGTGCGGACGGACTGATGTTCGAGGAAACGCATCTTCTGGATATCGTCCGCTCGGCGATGCAGCTTCTTGAACGCCCGGCGGAGGAAATGAAGATAAGCGTTTCGGTGGGCGGAGACGATGTTTCCGTGATCTCGGTGCCTCACCTCGTAAGCGGTATTATCTACAATCTCTGCGACAATGCGATCAAGTACAACCGCGAAAACGGCTCTGTTTCGGTGATGGTAAAGGACTGCGGCGAAAGCGCGCAGATAAGGGTCAGCGATACCGGTATCGGTATCCCGCCGGATCAGAAGGAGCGCATCTTTGAGCGCTTCTACCGTGTTGACAAGAGCCGCTCGAAGCAGGTGGGCGGCACCGGACTCGGACTGTCGATCGTGAAGCATTCCGCAACGCGGATCGGAGCCGAGATCGAGGTGGAAAGCGTACTTAACGGCGGAACCGCGGTAATTGTACGGCTCCCGAAAGAGAGACGCAGGGAAAGGTGAGATCAGTCGATCGGTATGCCTTCGTCTATTATGTCTTCATCAGACCATGCGCTTCCCGCGTAGTATGATGAACGGAGAGACTGAGTTCCGTCACGTCCGATGATGATATGATCGACTATTTCGATATCGAAAGCCTTGAAATGCCGTACGATCTCACGGGTAGCTTTGACATCGTTCTTTGAGGCGATAGAGCTCCCTCGGGGGTGATTGTGGGCGATTATCAGCCTGTCGCAGCTGCATTCAAACGCAAAATTCATAAGCGCTCTCATTGAGAAGCCGACTGAACGGATCGTTCCGTCGGCTATTTTCTTTTCGCGGATAAGTTTAAGGTCGGCAGTTACCGCGGCTGCATGGACTTCTTCCTTGTCCGTGTTCAGGAATACTTCGCTGAAGTATCCGCAGATATTCTCTATGCCTTCCATGAAGCGCCTGTCCTTGCCGAGCCGTTTGGAGCTCAGGTAGTATGAAGCCGTCTGCGGCAAAAGTTTCAGAAGTGTCGCGGCGTGTTCACCCAGTCCCTTTATCTTGACAAGTTCGCTGTACGGTGCGTCAAACACATCGCTTAGCTTTCCGCCGAACCTTTCAAGTATCGTGTGCGCGAGCTCATTGGTGTCACGCTGCGGCACGGCATAAAACAGAAGCAGTTCGAGTTTCTGATGATCGTTGAACGATCTCAGGCCGTTTTCCCGGAACTGCTCTTTCATTCGTTCCCTGTGTCCTTTGTGGAGCTTCGGATCGCGTGCTGGCATAAAGATTTCCTTTCCCTTTATCTGATAAGGTATGCGCGGCATGGTGCGCCGTCGCAGCCGCCGAGATTGAGTGGAGCGGCACTTAAAAAGTATCTTCCCTCCGGCACATCGGTGAGCACTATCCCCTCCAGCAGAACTATCCCGGCTCCGAGAAGTATGAGATGCACTTCTTTCGGCGCGTCCTCGGGTCCGACTGTCTGGCTCTCGTTGCCGATAAGGCAGATCCCGGACTGTGCAAACGCCCGTGCGGCGTCGGCGGTGACCACAGCATTTCCGGCGATGAGTATGCGTTTTGCCGCACCTGCCTCTCTTGCGGATTCCATTATATCAACGACGTCCGCGGAGGTCAGTTCTCCCTCGCGCCTTATGACGCAGCAGTCACCTACATACAGCGAAAGCTCGGTCTTGTCTATCGTCTTTCCGTCATTTATGAAGTGGAACGGCGCGTCAACGTGAGTTCCGTTATGTACGCACATGGATATGTCGGTGAGATTATATTCGCTGCCGTCGCCGATGCTCATGGTTCTTGTCATCTTCGGGCTCGGATCGCCGGGAAATACCTTGCAGGAAAAGACTTCCTGTGAAATATCTATAATCATAATATCTCTCCGTTTCTTTAGATGTTCCCTTTATATAATTCAAAGTATATCATACAACAGGATATTTGTCAAATAACGAAAAAATCTGCAAAAGGGTATTGACAAGTGTATATGTATATGCTATACTGTGTATAACGTATATATACAATATTTCGGAGGCGCTATGGATATAATTCTGAAAAACTCTTCTGACGAGCCTATCTATCAGCAGATAGTCTCACAGGTCAAAGCGCAGATAATGAACGGAACGCTCGCAGCAGGGGACGCCCTGCCGTCGATGCGTACTCTTGCCGCTCAGCTGCGCATCAGCGTCATTACCACAAAGCGTGCTTATGAAGACCTTGAACGGGACGGCTACATTGAGAACTACGCCGGAAAGGGCTGTTTTGTCAAGCGCCAGAACACCGACTTTCTCCGCGAGGAAACAGTGCGCCAGACCGAGGAACTGCTTGCGAAAGCCTGTGAAAAAGCACGGCTGTGTGATCTTACGCTGGAGGAAATGAAGGAAATGCTGGAACTGATATACACGGAGGGCGAGAGCAATGACTGATTACGAAAACGCGATAGAAATAAACGGGCTTACAAAGAAATATGACGGTTTCACGCTCGACAACGTGAGCTTTACCGTGCCGAAAGGCTCTATAATGGGGTTCATCGGTCAGAACGGAGCCGGTAAGACCACTACCATTCGATCTTTGCTGAATATTATCAAGTGCGACAGCGGAGAGATAAAGCTGCTCGGACTTGATCACATCAGGGACGAATACGCAGTAAAGGAACGGATCGCGGTGGTATTCGACGAGCTTCCGTTCCACGACAGCTTCACCGGCACGGCGCTGTCGAAGATGTTTTCCGGGCTGTACGGCAGCTGGGACTCGAAGAGGTTTTTTGAGCTGTGCGACAGGTTCGGACTTCCGGTAAATAAGAAGCTATCTAAGTTCTCGAAGGGCATGAAAATGAAGATGCAGATAGCAACCGCGCTCTCGCATAACGCGGAACTGCTGATAATGGACGAGGCTACCACAGGTCTTGACCCGGTAGTCAGAAACGAGATACTTGATATGTTCCGTGAGTACCTTATGGACGGAGACAAGTCGATACTTATGTCTTCTCACATCACCAGTGACCTGGAGAAGATAGCCGACTGCGTTTCATTCATAGACCGCGGAAAGATACTGCTCACCGGCTACAAGGACGATATCCTCGAAACTCACGCGGTCATCAAATGCACGAAGGACGAGTTTAAGGAGATTGATCCCGGCGACTTTATCAGCGCCCGTATCAACGATTTCGGAGCCGAAGTAATGGTGGCTGACAGGAAAGCTGCCGCGGAAAAGTATTCCGGTGCGGCTATTGAAAAGACAACGCTTGAGGAGATAATGCTGTTCTACGTTAACCGCGTCAAAAAGGAGTGGCAGTAATGGAGAAATTAAAGAGGGGAAACTTTGCGATGCTGCTGTACCGCGAATATTATCTCGGCAGAAAAAGTTTCGTGACTGGATCGTTTATGTTTCTGGCGGTGGCGGTCTTTTGCCTGCTCAATCTTGTAAGCTTCGATCACGGAAATATAGGAAGGGTCCTGGAAGTCGTGATCGGCGATCCGTCAGATGCCGCGGCGAAGGAATTTGCGGCGGAGAGAGTCGCGGAGATGCGGCAGAGTATGACCTTTATAATGAAGATAATGCCGACAGTAATGGGCTGTCAGTTTCAGTTCGTGATGTGTGATGTCGCAGGGCGCGATGAGATTGCGCTGTGGCAGCGTTTCGCGAAATGCGCGCCGGCATCTCCCGCAAAACGCGCTCTTGCAAAGATCGTGATGAACGTTATATGCCTCTGCATTTCGGTACTTCTCGGAACGGTATATATGAATGTTGTCGGAGCGGTATTCGGCGACGGTGTGTCATACTCCGATATTTCGTATATGTTCACGGTGGTCACTGCCGTTACCGCGTTCACGGTGCTCGCTCAGATATATACGATGATACTGCACAGTATGGAGAAGGGGATGCTTGCGCTTCTGGCAACTATAATGGTGCCGACATGGGCAGTTGCTTTCGCAAACGTCATGGGGAGAAACGGCACACGGGACGATGAATTTTTTGTTGATTTATCCGCGTTCTGTGAGTTTATATGTCCGTTCCTGCCGTTTATACTTATAGGTCTGTTCGCTTTCGGATTTGCTGCGATATACCTGCTGTTTAAAAGGAGGGAGAAGTAAGATGTCGGGACTGCTTTACAAAAATTTCCGCATAAACCGCTCATCGCTCATATTTGCTCTCATTATACAGGTTTTGTGCTGTGCGGTGATACTTCTCGTATGTTTCTTTCAGGGCGGAAAGCCTTTTGAAGAGGAAGGCGCGAATACAGCCGTTTTTATCTTTTCATTACTGTACTTTCTCGGTTCCTGGCTTCCCGCAATGGCAACGAGCGAGATATTCAGAACGGACGAGGGGAAGACAGCCTGTTCGTTCGCTATGTCGCTCCCTGCGGGTGCGAAGGGTCACGTCGAATCGAAATACTACTTCATACTTATCGAGAACATTATAATATTGTTTATCGGATTTATCACCGATACTCTTACTTTCGCCATGACCGGAGGAACGGTCTCGATGACAATATTCATCATGTTTGTTTTCTGCTGGCGTATGATGATCTCGTCGGTGGAGATACCGTTCATGATCCGCTTCGGTTCACAGCGCGGAATGAGCATTAAGGGGGCGGTTGTAGGTATAATACTGATGCTTGGCTGGCTGTGGTTCCTGTTTGGCGATATATGGTTCATACTTGACAGCGAGGACCCGATCGCGGCATTTATGGAGTTTATGCAGAGCGGCGATATCGCTTTCTGGCTGTCGCTTTTCCCGTATGTTTCCATAATAATGTATTATCTGTCGTGCAGGATATCCGTGAAGTTATACAGAAAGGGGGCGGAGACTTATGAACAGTGACAAGAAGCTGACAGCAAGAAGGCTGCTTATATTTCTCGCTGTCGCATTTGTTCCGTTCTACATAATAATACCTGTCATGTGGGCATACTTCGGAGAGCCGATATTCGCAAGTGAAAATGAAACGGTCATGATCGCGACCAGTGTTGTCGGCGTATTCGGCATGATGATACCATCATTTGCGAATCTCATCACCCGTCTTGTCACGAAGGAGGGGTTCGGGAGTTCATACCTCGGTCTGAACTGCAAGGGAAAAATGGGGTATTACATAGCGTCCGTACTTGTTCCGCTGGGGTATTCGGTATTGAGCGTACTGGTAATGTGGGCGCTGTATATGGGCGGAATGAGCTTTTCCGATGCCTTCGAGCCGTTAGGAATGCAGAATACGGGTCTTTTCCTCATGCAGCTTGCTTTCTCGGTAATTGTATTCTTCCCTGCGTTCGGTGAGGAATGGGGCTGGAGAGGGTATATGATGCCGAAGCTTATGGAGCTAATGCCGAAGCCGGCAGCGGTGATCGCCGGCGGCGTGATCTGGGGACTGTGGCATGCTCCGCTTACCGTTGCGGGACACAATTTCGGCGTGGATTATCCGGGTTATCCGTTTGTGGGTATAGGGCTGATGTGTGTTATGTGTACGGTGCTCAACGCGTTTCTGACGCTTATAACCGAGAAAACGAAGTCAGTATATCCCGCGGCATTCTGCCACGCTGTAAACAACAATCTCGGCTTTGGAGTGCTTTTCTCTGGGCTTGGCACCGAAAAGGCGCAGGAGAAGATGACGGAAATGTCGGGCGTCAGCACGATACTGCCCTATATTGCAATATTAGGCGCGGTGGGCATAGCGAGCTTTGTGCTGCTCGTTAGGGATAAGGACAAGAAAGAAGCAGCCCGGCAGAAAGAAGCGGCATAAGCCGGCTGTGATGCACATTACGGACTGTGACCGACAGCTCTGGGGCAGGAAAACACCGGCTCCGGAGCTGCTTTTATGCAAAACTTACCTATACAGTATGAAAAAAACAGTTATTTTTTACTCATTTAATGGTATTTTTAATTGACTTATTCGCGATAAAGTGATATAATTATTATTGTTATACGGTTTTTCCGTTTTTTTCGGAAAAGCACTGCCACTTGCGGAATATCTTCGTATAAAGATACAGAATGGCAAAAAACAGAGGCCAAAATTGTAAAATTCAAAAAAATTTGAAATTTTTGCTGCCACCTTTGAAATTCTGTCGTATAAACTTACAGAAAGCCAAAAAACAAGATATTCCGCAGCGCGGATAAGAAAGGAAGATCATTATGACAAGTATGAAGAGGAGAATTACCAGCGTACTCGTAGCCGCAGCTACGGTAATGTGTCTGGGAACTGCCGCAGTGCATGAAGGAACCGCTGTTATCAGCGATCTCGGCATAAAAGCAAGTGCTGCTGCGGGAGTAGGCTACATCAACTCCACAGGCGACTATAAGACCGTATCGGCTTACAGCACGATAGCTTCCGGTTCAACAAAGCTCACAGGCGGCTGGTACGTTGTTGACAGAAATGTCAAGATAAGCTCCAGAATAAATGTTACCGGCGACGTTAATATTATTCTTATGGACGGCTGCACCCTGACAGCTGAAAAAGGTATCAACGTTTCTTCCGGATGCAAGTTCAATGTTTATACTCAGGACGGCGGAAGCGGCAGACTCTATGCCGGAACGACCAACGGCACAAATGTCACTGCCGATTCCAACAGATGCGGTCTCGGCGGCGACGGAGCTACCATAAACATCATAGGCGGTCAGGTCTATGCGGTAGGCGGCAGAAGCTCTGTCGGCATCATGGGCGATACGATCCGTCTCTACTGGACAAATCCCGATGATACAGTTTACGCTTCATCTTACAGCAGAGCTCCCAGACTTTGCAGCGTATTCGTAGATAAGAAGAGCGGCAAGGCGTACAATACCGGCAACGGTTCCGTATCCGCACTGAAGGGCGCTACCCTTTCCGCAGCTACGGCTGTGGATTCCGATACAAACTACCTGTCAGAAGGTACATACGCTGCTTTCGGCAGCCTCACAGTCCGTGACCGTATCGAAGTTGCAGACCGTGCGGATCTTTATCTCGCAAGCAGTGCCGTACTCAAGGCTCAGGAAGGTATCACGGTATCCAGCGGCAATTCGCTCAGCATTAACGGAACCGGTAAGCTTTACGCAGGTACTTCCAACGGAACAAACGTTACAGCTTCCAACAACAACTCCGGTATCGGTTCCGAAAACGGAGGCCGTGCAGGTGATATCATCATCAACGGCGGTACGATCTATGCAGCCGGCGGAAGAAACAGCGCAGGTATCGGCGGAAGCAACAGCTACGTTGAGGTAAACGGCGGCAATATCTACGCTGCGGGCGGTTCCAACGGCGCAGGTATCGGCGGTAACAGCGCAAGCGTAAGACTCGGCTGGACCAACAGCTCCGACAGCATCTATGCTACATCTTACAACGGCTCCGTATCCTTCTCAAAGACACTGTACCTCGAGAACAGCGGCGAGACGGCAAGAACAAGTAATATCGGCGGTCAGACACTCGTAACGACATCCAGAATCAGCAACTGCACGATCTCGTTCGAGGCAAACGGCGGTACCCGTACAAGTCCGATGACAGTAGCTTATAACAGCTATATCAATAATCTTCCTACTCCCACAAAAGACGGTTACACATTCGACGGCTGGTACTACGATCAGTATTTCAACAGAATGTTCAACTTCAACAATCGCATCACCGAGAGCATGACACTCTATGCTAAGTGGATAAGAAGCGATTACTGCAGAGTTACTTACAATGCTAACGGCGGAAGAATGATAGGCGGCGGCACCTCCGACTGGGCTGATGTCAGATACAACGATACAGCATATATACCCAGTGAGCCTACAAGAAGCGGATACGCATTCATAGGCTGGTACACAGAAAAGGGCTGCTACAACCTCTATGATTTCAGCACAAGAGTAAGGAAGAATATCACTCTTTACGCAGGCTGGATCGAGAACAAGAGCTACGTTACAGTCAAGTTCAACACAATGGGCGGATCCTCTATCCCGAATATGACTGTAAATTACGGTGATACGCTCAACACACGCGGACTCGGTACTCCTACAAAGAACGGATATATCTTCGACGCATGGTACTATGACCGTGCATGCACGCTCCAGGTCGATGTATTCCACGATACATTCTACTCTGACACAACACTCTACGCAGGCTGGATCGCTTCGGCTCCCTCTTACTGCACAGTAACATACGATTCGATGGGCGGTTCTTATGTACCCTCCAGAACGATCGACTACGGTGACTGCGTAGGCGCTTCCGAAATGCCTTACAAAGAAGGCTATGACTTCACAGGCTGGTACTCCGAAAGATCTTGCAGAAACATTTTCAACATCGGAACTCCTATATACACTGATGTTACTCTTTATGCAGGCTGGAGCAAGCAGGTAAGCGCGGTTACTATCACTTTCAATTCCATGGGCGGAAGCAATGTATCTCCCATGACAGTTGAAGCCGGTACATACATTTCCTCGGCTGAGACAATTGTTCCTACACGCAACGGTTACTTATTCGACGGCTGGTACAAAGATTCTTCCTGCACAGATTACTTCACCGGCGATTATATCTACACCAACATGACACTCTATGCAGGCTGGGAGCAGGCAGCGCCTACAACTTACTCAGTAAATATCTATGTTGACGGCGATTATGTTGAAACACAGAATGTTACAGAAGGCGGATACATCACAATGCACTCCGCATACTACACTTACGAGTGGTCACCTTCCGATCCTTCTACAACTCCGATCTACTCAAACACTGATTTTTACGCATATTCTTCGTATAATTACGCAGGTTCCACATTCAGCAGCGCAGGTCTGATAGCTGCGATCGCTGGCGGCGCAGTAGTAGTAGGCGGCGGAATTGCGGCAGGCGTAGTAGTAAGCAAGAAGAAAAAGAACGCCAAGAAAGATGACGAGAACAGCGAAAACAACGAGAACAAGTAATAGGGATCGCTGAACTGAGATCATCGGTTAAGTAAAAACGCTCTCCCCCTTGCCGGAAGGTGAGGGGGAGAGTTTTCGTTTACAGCCGCTATTGACCAATATGGTCAGGGATTTATCATTGCCGATTTGTTATAATTAATGTGTCCTCAACAACTGCCTTTCGGCAGTTATTGTTCCAAAGTCCTCAAAGAGGACTTTGGAAAGCCTTAAAAATACGCTTTCTCGAAGATTTCTTTAATGCGTGCGTCCATGCACGCATTTGGAAATCTTCTGTATGACGTCGTGTCATAAGCGCCTTTTTAAGGCGGACACATTTCTTGATGAGCAGACATTAATTATCATAAGATCGGGTTCGGCTGGCAAGTTTTATACAGTGAGGCGGAAATGAAGCTGTTTGATGAAATACCATATATGGAAAGCGACAGGATCATACTCAGAAGGATCGAAGATAAGGATTCGGACGAGCTCAGGGATATGACATTGAATACAAACGTCTATCGTTTTCTTCCCACATTCCTTTTTGAAAAGCAGTGTGACGACGTACATAAAACTATTGCGGGTCTTTACGGAGAACTGTTTGCGTCAAAAGACTCACTTATCCTCGGTATATTTTTGAGAAGCACCGGGAGATTCTGCGGTATTGCCGAATTCTACGGATATAAGGAATCGCTTCAGAAAACCTGCATCGGGTATCGTCTGGACGAGCCATGGTGGGGGAAGGGGATAGCTTCGGAGACGGTGAGACTTATGGTGGATTACCTTTATTCCGCAACTGACACCGAGATCATTACCGCAAGTACAATGATAGAGAACAAGGCTTCGGCGCGTGTCCTTGAAAAGAACGGATTTATTTTGACAGCCGCGGCAGTTCCGGAAGACTGGGGTTACAGCGAGCCTACAATCGCGGACAAATGGTTCAGATAGTAGGTGTTTATAAAACGCCGGTTGACTTTTCGGATAAAAAATGGTAGAATAGATCATAAAATAACAGAGCAGTATCGGAAGGGGGACATTCAGATAAACATAAACAGCATATTTGAAGAATACAGAAAAGTCGAAGAAAAGAACATTATCGTTACCGATCCGAACGGAAATCTGCTGTATAAAAGCGAAAGAATGGATATACAGACAGATATTATTCTTGATAAGATAAGAAGCCTTGACTACGATTTTGATGAGCAGGAGTTCTTCGATAAAGAAAATGACATCTACATAAAAATCAGAAGAACTGTTGTAGAAATGGATTCGGAGCAGTTTTACTGCTATCGTGTAACAGATGTAAGTGAATATGCCAAGCTTATACAGGAAGTGGCAGCGTACTCCAAAAGCGTTTCCAATATCTCACGGTTCCAGTCGAGCATAATGAAGAGACTGTCCATGGCCTATGACACTTTTCTTCCCGGTCTCGCAGACTACTGCTATGCCGAAGAGGCGGTCATGCTTATAAACCGGAAAGGAAAGATACACGCAAGCTCCTACAAAAATGAACTCGTCCGCAGTATATCGGAGCTTTCCGGAAAATACGCGGAATATCTTAAATTAAAGCGCGGCGGGACTGCCGACGGTTTTATCTGCATATTAAGTTCGGTGATACAGAACAGCGAATGTGTTGTCCTTGTAAAGAAGAATAAGGCAGAAGTCGGAGTTAATATTATGGACAGCTCGATACACAATGTTATCCGCCTTTTCATAGAGAACAGCATGCTGCGGGAGAAGATCGTGTATGAAAGCGAGCATGACAAGCTTACCGGCCTCTATAACAAGGGCAAGTATATGGCTCTTAAGAACGCTGTCTTCGGAAAGCCGGAATCTATCGCCATATTCAACTTTGATGTCAATAATCTGAAACACATAAATGACAATTACGGACACGAATACGGCGACGCACTGATAATCAAGGCTGCAAAGAGCATTGATGCCATTACGTCCGAAAACGTTTACGGATTCAGAATGGGCGGCGATGAATATGTCATGGTGGCTGTCAATGTTTCTCCGGAGAAAGTCAGACAGATACAGAGCGGCTGGAAAGCCGCTCTTGACAGGCTCAACAAGGAGGATAAGGAGCTGTTCTGCGCGATGGCTTGCGGAGTAGCTTACGGCAGCGGAGACTATGACTATGACGAGCTTTATGAGCATGCCGATAAGCTTATGTATGAGAACAAAAAGGCACTTAAAGCCGACAACATAACAAGCCATATAGTTTCATAAGCTCCGGCAATGCAAGTTAAATACAGTACTGAAGCTGAGTATCGGGAGGACTATTGCTCAGCTTTTGATCTTTAAAGAGACAAGATTGGATATATACAGAAGAACAAAATGAAAAGGAGCTGTCAGAATGCGTAATTTAAGCAACGGGACATTTACCGGCGAACGTGCGCTTTTTCAGGGCAAAGACCTTATAATAAGCGATTCTGTCTTTGAGGACGGAGAATCGCCCCTTAAACACAGCAGCAATATCGAGCTTTACGGCTCAATGTTCCGCTGGAAATACCCCCTCTGGTACAGCAGAGATATCAAGGTGACCGGCTGTACTTTTTTTGAAATGGCACGCGCCGGAATATGGTACACAGACAACATCGAGGTGCGCGATACGATCATAGAGGCACCGAAGGAATTCAGACGGTGCAGCGGAATACTGCTTGAGGACATAACGTTCACAAATGCGGCGGAAACGCTGTGGGACTGCAGAAATGTGCAGATGAAAAATGTCACTGCGAAAGGCGACTATCTCGCCATGAACAGCTCGGATTTGACGATAGAGAATTTACAGCTTGTCGGGAACTATCCCTTTGACGGCGCGAGAAATATCACTGTACGCAATTCAAGGCTCATCAGCAAGGACGCATTCTGGAACGCAGAAAACGTAACTGTTGAGAACAGCTTTATTTCCGGCGAATATCTTGCTTGGAACGCAAGGAATGTCACGCTGAAAAACTGCACTGTCGAGAGCCTGCAAGGGCTCTGCTACGTTGAAAACCTTGTTATCCGCGGCTGCAAGTTCATCAACACGACACTTGCGTTTGAATACTCGACAGTAGATGCGCAGATAACCGGCAGTATTGACAGTATCAAGAACCCTCTGAGCGGAACGGTCTGTGCTGACAGCATAGGCGAGATCATTCTCGAAGAGGATAAAGTCGATGCTTCGCAGACAAAGATATGCTGCAGAGAGGTGTGCTGAATGAAATACGATTTTGATGAGGTCATAGACAGGAGAGGGACGAACTCGCTGAAATGGGATATCGGAGAAAACGAGATCCCGATGTGGGTGGCGGATATGGACTTCCGCACTGCCCCCTGTATCATAAACGCAATAAAAGATCGCGCCGATCACGGAGTTTTCGGCTATTCGATAATCCCCGACGAATGGTACAGCGCTTACATAGATTGGTGGAAAATCCGTCATGACGCCACTTTCAGAAAAGAAGAGCTGATATTCAGCACCGGTGTCGTACCTACGATATCAAGCTGCGTCAGAAAGCTTACCACTGCGGGCGAGAACGTACTTCTGATGCCGCCGGTTTACAACATCTTCTACAACAGCATAAAGAACAACGGCAGGAATGTGCAGGAATGCCCGCTTGACTATTCGGACGGCAGCTATTCAATAAACTGGGAGCGGCTCAAAAGCTGTCTTGAGGATCCGCAGACCTCTCTTATGCTCCTGTGCAATCCCCACAATCCCATAGGAAAGATATGGGACAAGGAGACACTTGCCCGTATCGGAGAGCTTGCTTACGACAACGGCGTAGTTGTGCTTTCTGACGAGATACACTGCGACATTACCGACCCGGGGCGGAGTTATAATTCGTTCATATCTGTATCGGATAAGTGCGCCGAAAACTCTGTGATCTGCATTTCTCCCACAAAGACCTTCAATCTTGCGGGGCTGCAGACATCTGCTGTTGCCGTGCGCAATACGAGACTGCGGCATAAGGTATGGCGGGCGCTCAATACCGATGAAGCTGCCGAGCCGAATGCTTTTGCGGTACAGGCGGCAGCCGCGGCGTTCAGACAGGGCGGCGAGTGGCTGGACGAGCTGCGGGAGTATCTGTACGGGAACAAGAAAACGGTTTCCGCATTTCTGAAAACCGAACTTCCGGAGATACGGCTTATTCCGTCGGAAGCTACATATCTGCTGTGGCTGGATTGCTCGGCTCTCGGAATGAAGTCAGCCGAACTGCAGGAACGGCTTCGGAAAGATGTCGGGCTTTATCTTTCCAGCGGTGAAATATACGGCAACGGCGAATATTTCATGCGAATGAACATAGCCTGCCCGAAATCGGTTTTAAATGAAGGTCTCGGACGGTTCAAGCGGGCGGTGCTGCAATTAAAGTCAAATAAATAGCGGTATAGCCTTGACATTCCTCCAAAAAATGATATAATATAAAAGTGCAGATGTTTTTTGACATATTTCAACTCGGATCTATATAAAAATTAATACATAAGGAGCAGAATAACATGAGCGAATTGTCCATTACCAAAAAACGTGAAAACGAGAAGCTTACTCTATTTGCCGAGGGCAGGGCAGATACCTCGACTTCGGATCTGCTGGCAAAAGAAGCGAAGGCTGATCTCGACGATATAAAAGAGCTTGAGATAAACGTTGAGAATCTTAAATATATTTCCTCTTCGGGACTCCGTGTGCTTATGAGCCTTAACAAGATAATGACAGGAAAAGGCGGAAAGATGACTGTTGTAAAGCCCACAAAAATGGTGGCGGAAGTATTTGATGTTACCGGGTTTTCCAATGTCCTTAACATTGTGAAGTAAGAGGTATCTGTTATGAAAACTGATGTTTACAGATTTGAAAGAGCGGTAAGCGATCTTGACGGCATTACCGAGATCGCGGAAAAAGCCGCTTCATACAGCAGGCTTGACGAAGACCAGGAGTTAAAGCTCATGCTTCTGTGTGAGGAACTTATCGAGATGCTGCCGAATCTGCTTTTATACGGAAAAGGCGAGTTCTGGATAGAGACAAAGGACAAGGACTTTGAGATACACTCCGTAGTGGAGGCTGACGATCTTCTCACCGGCACCGACAGAAAGGATATCCTTAAGATATCCAAGTCCGGCAAGAATGCCGCGGCAGTGGGCGTTATGAGCAAGATCAAGGCTGTCGCAGAAACGCTTCTGGCGAATTATGCGCTTTCAAACGGCGTGAGCGGGGAAGTGGAGTATGAAACAGACCCGCTGGAATTCTATGATTACGGCATTACAGACCCGTTTGCGCAGCAGGATATGTGGTCTCTCACCACATACAAAAAGAAGGTCAAAGCCAACACTGAGGGCTGGGACGAGCTTGAACGCTCGATCATAGCAAATCTTGCCGATGATGTTACAGTCGGTATCCTCGGCGGCAAGGTAATGATAACAGTAAAGAAAAAGTTCTGATACTATATTTCTGTCGAAATATAGAAAAATTCACAATGCACAATTCACAATGCACAATTACGGAGCGCGCTTTGCGCGCATATCTGAATCGTGACGAAATTACTTGATTTTGTTTACGGTTAGATGCTGATTTGGTATGAAAATGAAATGAGACTGCTGAAATGTTTAAATTTCAGCAGTCTTTTTTCTGTTCTGAAAGACTTCTCCCTTAACTGCGGAGCGATCAAAGTTTTTAGGGAAGGGGGTTCGTCGAAGGTTTCTCTTATCGCCGCATCCTTGCGGCGTTTTGGAAACCTTCTGTACGACTTCCTGTCGTAGGGGAATGACCCTTTTTTCAAAAAGGGTCTGCCCCCGATCTCGAGCGCCGTGCGCGACCCGTCTCGAGCGCTGTGCGCGGCTTTTTAATTGATATCGCTTTTACCGAGCACCTGCAGGATCTTCATATAAGTCGGGATATCGGGTGAGCGCTCGCCGCTTTCCCAGCGATAGACGGTACGCCTGTCAACGCTGAGCGCTTCTGCGAGATCGGACTGCGACATACCGCGTTCCTCTCTCCACTTTTGCAGTTTCTTCCCTATGACGCCCTTGCCGGCATACGCCTGTTCTATCATCTCGTCTGTTATGTTGGATACGGGATGTCTGAGATGAGCAAGAGCATCTTCGATCATATCCGGAGTAACCGGCTTCTCGAGAAACGCGCTTGCGTATGTGCGGAAAGCCTGTGCCGCATAGTCGGCATATCCGGTGATGTAGATGATATTGGTATTAGGGTGCTTGTCCAGCATTTTCTGCGCAAGGCTGATGCCGTTTGTGCCGGGCATCTTGATATCTATGAACACGACATCGAACCGGTACTGCTCAAAAAGCGGGATTATCTCTTCCGGCTCGCTGGTCCCGATGCAAAGAGCGTCCGGAACCAGTTTTGATATCTCATCTTTCAGATCTTCGACTATCATCTGATGGTCGTCGGCAATAAGTATTTTCATTTTCCACTATGCACCCGCAGGTGCCCTCCTTATCTTTCCGGTGCGTTCTGCGGGAGCGTTATGGTCACCTCAGCACCGTTCTCATTGATATCCAGTACGAGCGAACCGGAGCATTGCAGTTCGATGCGTCTCCGGGTGTTTTCAAGACCTACTCCGTTATGGATAGGCTCGTATTCGTCCGGCTTATTTCCGGAACCTCCGCTGTCTTTGATAACAATGGTCACATTTCCGTCCGCGGCAGCTGTCCGGAGAGTTACGGTACCGCCCTTTCGCCCGATACCGTGATCCAATGCGTTTTCAACTATCGGTTCAAGGGACAGGGGCGGTATCATGAAATCGGTAGTTTCAAGTTCATACACCGTTTCTATCTTTCGTGTGTAGTCGATCTGAACGAGACGGATATAGTCTCTTACATTCTCAAGCTCCTGCTCAAACGGTATAAGATCTTCGGAACGCAGTGCTTTGATATGAGCTTTAAGGTATTTTGAGAAGCTGTCCACGCATCGCAAGGCAGCGCTCGGGTCGGATTTTATCAGATATCGTATAATATTCAGCGTGTTATAGATAAAGTGGGGCTGGAGCTGGTTACGCAGGATCATAAGATCGCTTTTCATCAGATCAAGCTCTTTCCGTGCAACTTCTTCCCGCATTTTCTGCTGATATATGGTTGAAAGGTAGATGTAGTATTCGAGTATGCAGAGCGCCGTTATCGGGTTTACAAATCCGGAGATGTTGTTGAATTCGAGGATTGCCACGCCGAGGGACTGAACGAAGATAAGAAACACTATCACGCTTCGTTTTACGTTATTTCGCCGGAAGAATGATATCGAGTGGATAAGCAGGAGCAGTACATAGATCAGCTGCGCCAGATAGATCGTATATTGCAGATCCGAACCCTTGTGCCAGTGGTTGTTCTCATCAATGTAGAAAGCTATCCTGCTGCCGGATAATGCAGTCGCAAAAATCATGGTATTTATGACGGCTGGTATGGAGTAAAGAATTTTCAGCTTGTTCTGTGTGATGATGACGAACAGTTCAAGCATTATGATGACCGGACGCAGGATATAATTGACAGCTTCGGAAACGGTATGCAGGCGGATAAGCTCATCTGTATTTCCCGCAAGTTCCGCATGCAATGAGACAGTTTCGCCGATCGTGATGACCACCATCAGTGAGATCATCAGAGTGAAAAGCTGAGAGGCTGGTATTTTTTCTTTCCTGTTTACAGCCATAAGCACAACGACTGCGGACAGTATTGTCAGAGTCATATAGTTCGAGACAAAATAATCCTTGATAAGCTCCACATCTACCGCTCCCCGTTATAAACATAGGTCTATTATAGCAGGAAAATCAAAAAAAGTCACTAATCCAAACAGAATTAGCAACTTCTTTGTGAAATATGTATAACTATTTTGTGCGTATGTTGTGCAGTATTGCCAACCGACCGAATCTTGACAAAACTGCCGGCTTGCTGTATCATAATTGTATAAATCTATTCCTGGAGGCGTTTATGAGCAATCTTTTTGAAAAGACAGCGAGCCTTAATACACCGATAGAGTGCTTTGTTTTTGATTCGTCAGCCGAGGAATTTCCGGTAAAGCCGCACTGGCATTATTTCGCCGAGTTCATATATATGCAGTCCGGTACTGCCGCGATGACTGCGGACGGGGCTTCATTCACCGCAGAAGCCGGGAGTCTTACGCTGTTCCCGCCGCTTTGTGTGCATTCGATCTCTGCCGGGGGAGAGGAGATGCCGGTTTACTCCGTGCTTAAATTCGATCTCGGAAAGTTTCCGAGCGTATCTTCGTATTCGCCGTCTCCCTCGGTCATTTTCAGATACGCTTCCGAAAAGAAGATGCCTGTATATTTCGGCAGAACCGCGGCGGAAGAAATTGGCTGTGGGGATATTTTCGGTGACTGTATAAGCGAAATGAAGGATTTTCGCTACGGATATGATGTAATGCTTCGTTCGCAGATATACCGTCTTATTTACAGGATCATACGCTGCTGGGAAAACGTCGGGCTGAATATCTGGGAATGCCCGGTGAACGCAGACGCGGACAGGTCTATCGACAATATCACCGAGTACATAGACCGTCATCTCAGCGAAAGCATAAAGGTGGCGGACATAGCTGCCGAGTGTCATCTGAGCTATTCGGCGTTTGCAGCGAAATTCCGTGAGAGGTACGGTATGAGCTGCAAGGAGTACATCGAGCGGATGCGCATATTCAAAGCCGAGGAGTACCTGCTCTTTACGGATCTCGACATAGACTACATCGGGCAGGAAACGGGCTTCTCCGATTGCAGCCACTTCATAAAGAGCTTCCGGAAATACCGCGGTGCTACTCCGAAGAAATTCCGGGATATGAAGCGGTCATAGCTGGAGCGAGCGGAGCTTGTAGAACTCACCCTTCTTTTCCATAAGCTCGTCATAGGTGCCGTATTCGATAATGTCGCCGTCTCCGATCACCGCTATCTTGTCGGCATTTCGTATCGTTGATAATCTGTGTGCCACGATAAGCGTCGTGCGGTCCTGTACCAGACGGTCAACGCTGTCCTGTATCTTCTTTTCTGAGACGGAATCCAGCGCGGAAGTCGCTTCGTCGAGTATCAGTATCTTCGGGTTGCGGACGAAAGCGCGGGCAATAGACACACGCTGTCTCTGACCGCCGGAAAGGTTTGCGCCGTGCTCCGTTACAGGGCTGTCGAGTCCCTCCGGGAGCGATGCTATCAGCTCTTCAAGATTTGCAGCCTTTATGACTTCGTTTAGAAACTCATCGCTTATATCCTCAGAGCCGTAGGTTATATTCTCGCGTATCGTGCCTGTGAAGAGGATCGGCATCTGGGGAACAACTGCGATATGCTTCCGGTAGGTGCGCAGGTCTATTGCGTTAAGATCGTTCCCGTCTATAAGCACCTGTCCCGACTGGGGTTTAAGAAAGCCTATAACGAGATTGAGCAGGGTGCTTTTTCCGACTCCCGAAGCTCCTACGAATGCAACGGTCTCTCCCTTGTTTATCCTGAGGGAGAGATTATTTATTACAGGTTTGTCCGCGTCTTTGAATTTGAAGCAAAGATCCCGGAACTCGATATTGCCTTCGACTTTCCCGATGGGAGGCAGTCCCTTCGGCTGTTCATCGTCGGCGCAGAGCAGGATATCGCTTACCGAGCTCACGGCTTCCAGTCCCTTTGAGATTATCGGGATAAGCGTGATTATACCGCTGACCTGATTCACTATCGTTGAGAAGTATGTCTGGTACATGACCACATCTCCGGGCTTTATGGTGCCGTTGAATGCGAGCCAGCCGGTAAAGGCAAGGCACAGCACCTGAAAGAGCTGGAAAGAAGCCCAGTTTATCGAACCGAAGAAGGACTGTATCACATCGAGTTTCAGACCCTCGTCCGCCACATTTCGGAGCTGTCTGTCCATTTTCTCCGTTTCGCTGTCCTCAAGGGCATGCGCGCGGGTAACGGGGATAAGCTCCACCATTTCCATGACCTTTACCGATGTCTCTTCCATTTCCTTGCGGAAAGTCTTGTTGCGCAGATTGATCTTTTTGCGGAATACCGTGCGGATAATTACAGCCACAGGGATAGTCGCAAGGAAGAACAGGAACACCACCCACGAGGAGCTGACAACGACTGTGAATGCGACGATTATGTTCATGATGATGCTCAGCACGGATATAAACACCTGTGATGAGAGGTTCTCGATCTGCTCCACATCGCGCATGATCTTTGACTGAAGGCGTCCGGACTGCATCTCGTTGTGGAATGTGATCGAGAGCTGCTGGAGCTTTCTTACCATTGAACTCCGCAGTCTGCGCTCCACGTTTCGTATCACCTTTGAGTAGCAGTATGTATGGAAGTAGTTCGACAGCACGTTCTGCACGATAAGGACTGCCATTATCACGGTGTTGATGATGATAGTCTGCATGGCGTTTTCGTCAAATCCGGTAGCAGCGTTTATGATATTAGCGGTTGCGATCGGAAGCACCCACACGGGTGTATGCTTGACCGCGAAAAGCATGACGGAGATGAACAGGCGGAAATACTGCCCCTTATACAGTCCGAGCAGGATCTTGAGTCTGTGGTGTCTGTTCTGCTCGAAGCTTTTCAGCAGCAGATCCTCATCTATATTTTCATCGGTTGTAAGTTTCTTTTCAAGTATATGTGTGTTGTTTTCTTTCATAGCTTGTTCTCCCTCTGATATGACACGATACATTATATCACCAACACAGCAAAAGCAATAGGATAAATAATTGAAAAAATTGTAAAAATCTATTTATTTTGGTTTTTTTCATTGCAAACGCAAAGCCTGTGTGTTACAATCAGAACAGATAATTCATCAGTCATAAGGAGGACAGTATGAAAATACTATTTATCGGCGGAACCGGCACAATAAGCATGGCAATAACCCGTAAGCTTGCAGAGCGCGGAGACGAGCTTTATCTGCTCAACCGCGGAAACAGGAACAATGACCTGCCCGGAAACGTGCATATCATCGGCTGTGATATAAACGACGAGAAAGCTGCGGCAGAGAAGCTTTCCGGAATGGAGTTTGACTGCGTCGGCGAGTTCATCGGATTTGTTCCGGCACAGCTTGAAAGGGATTTCCGGCTTTTTGCGGGAAAGACGAAGCAGTTCATCTATATAAGCTCCGCGTCCGCATACCGCAAGCCTATGCAGGGTTATGTGATAACCGAGGAAACTCCGCTCGAAAACCCCTACTGGGAGTATTCGAGGAACAAGAAAGCCTGCGAGGAATACCTTTTTGAGCGGTACAGGAATGACGGATTCCCGGTGACGATAGTGCGTCCGAGCCACACTTACGATGAGCGGAGCGTACCCCTCGGCGTTCACGGCAGGAACGGAAGCTGGCAGGTCGTAAAGCGCATAAAGGAAGGCAGACCCGTGATAATCCACGGTGACGGCACATCGCTCTGGACGATAACCCATAACTCCGACTTTGCGAAAGCTTACATCGGGCTCATCGGCGATCCGGCAGCGATAGGCGAGGCATTCCATATAACAACGGACGAAAGCGTGAGCTGGAACGAGATCTACGGCTATATTGCCGATGCACTGGGCGCTGAACTCAAGCCGTACTATGTATCGTCCGAGACGCTTGCGGCTCTCGGAAAGCAATACGACTTCACCGGAAGCCTTATCGGCGACAAAGCCTGCTCGGTGGTATTCGACAATTCAAAGGTGAAGAAGCTCGTCCCCTCGTTCAAGGCGGAAGTTACTGCGAGAGAGGGAATACGCAGAACAGTTGAGTATGTGATATCCCACCCGGAGTGTCAGCAGGACGACGCCGAGTTTGACAAGTGGTGCGATGACGTTATCGCGGCATCGGAGAAGATGAAGGAGGCTTTCAATGGTTGACGTTAAAGGAAAATGGGCGCTTATCACCGGCGCGGCAAGAGGTATCGGATACGGTGCCGCAAAGTTCATGGCGGAAAGAGGCTGCAATCTCATACTTCACGGAAGAACGGCGGAGCACTGCTCGAAAGTGCTCGGTGAAGTCAAGGCTCTCGGAGTGGAAGCTTATGCAGTAGGAGCGGAATTTTCCGATCTTACGCAGGTCGAGAAGATGCTGGCGGAAACAGATGCGCTCGGAAAGCCGGTGGATATAGTACTTAACAATGCCGGCATACAGGTGGCTTACCGCACGGAATATCTGAAAACTCCGGCGGAGGATTACGAAAAGAGCTTCCTCATAAACACCATAGCGCCGATGATGATAGTTTATCATTTCCTGCCGGAGATGCAGAAGCGCGGTTTCGGTCGTATCGTAAATACGACCAGCGGTATCCGGCTTGAACCGGAGCAGGCGGGCTATTCCGCAAGCAAGGCTGCTCTCGACAAGGTGACAATGGATCTTGCGTCAAAGTATGACGGCACGGACGTTATGATAAATATTACCGATCCCGGCTGGTGCAGGACGGATCTCGGCGGTCAGCACGCACCCAATGCTCCCGAAAGCTCCCTGCCCGGTGTAGTAGTCGGCGCATTCGTTGATGACAGAAAGTCCGGGCGGAACTTCTCTGCCGGAAACTTCTACGGTATGACGCTTGAACAGGCTGTTGAGCACGCCGAAAGGAATATCCCGAAGTACACTGGCTCCATAGGCTGATGATCGCCCCTGACGTATGTTCCACATGCTGAAAGCACTTGACATTATTTGCGGATCGTGATATAATATGAAACCGGTTCGGAGGGCAGAACATACAGAGAAATGTAATGCCGGATAAGGCCGCAGGCTGAAATGCCTGCTGTTTTATCCGGCTTTTTTGCGGGGGTGAGAGGTATATGAACAGCAATGATTTTACGAGCGGCGCAATACTGCCGAAGCTTCTTAAATTCATGCTTCCGGTGCTGTTTGCGATGTTTTTGCAGGCTATGTACGGCGCGGTTGATCTGCTGGTAGTGGGGCAGTTCGGGACAAATGCCGATGTTTCCGCTGTTTCAACGGGATCGCAGATAGTGCTGACGCTTACCAACCTTATAGTCAGCTTTTCTATGGGTGTTACTGTGGCAGTCGGTCAGAAGATCGGGCAGAAGCGCCCGGACGATGCGGCGGTGATAATAGGGACGGGTCTTGTTATATTTGCGGTGACCGGTATCGCATTCACCGTTATAAGTGTTCCCGGCGCAGGTCTGCTTGCATCTGTGATGCAGGCACCGGCAGAGGCTTTTGATGTAACGGTGGATTACATAAGGATATGCGGAGCGGGATTTCTTATAATCACCGCTTACAATCTCCTCGGCAGTATTTTCAGAGGTCTCGGCGATTCAAGAACGCCTTTGATAGCAGTCGGCATAGCCTGTGTTTTCAATATCATAGGCGATCTTGTATTTGTCGCCGTGCTCGGTATGGGAGCGTCGGGAGCTGCGCTTGCTACGGTTCTGGCACAGCTTATTAGCGTAGTCATTTCATTTCTCATTATACGCCGGACAAAGCTTCCGTTTGAGTTCCGCCGCTCTCACATAAGGTTCAGCAGATCCGGTGCCGCAACGATCTTCGGTATAGGTACGCCGATAGCGCTTCAGGATTTTCTTGTGGGGATATCGTTTCTTGTAATGCTTGCGATAGTCAACAGCATAGGTGTCACAGCATCGGCGGGAGTAGGAGTCGCAGAAAAAGTTTGTGCGTTCATAATGCTTGTTCCCGCCGCGTTCATGCAGTCTATGTCGGCATTTGTTGCCCAGAACTACGGAGCGGGTATGCCGGAGCGCGCAAAGCAGGCGCTTAAAACGGGCATAGCAGTCTCGTTCGTTTTCGGAGTGGTAATGTTCCTGCTGACATTCTTCCGCGGAGATCTGCTTGCGGGCATATTCTCCGGCGACAGTGAAGCCGTCCGCAATGCCTGGGAGTATCTGAAAGCCTATGCGATAGACTGCCTGCTGACCTGCTTTCTTTTCTGCTTTATCGGCTATTACAACGGGATACAGAAAACGACATTTGTAATGATACAGGGTATATGCGGAGCATTTCTTGTGCGTATCCCCGTTGCTTTCCTTATGCAGAATATCGGAAACGGATCGCTGTTTCTGATAGGTCTTGCTACGCCGTGTTCGACGATAGTTCAGATCATTCTTTGTTTTGCCGTTTACGCAAGGCTCGGCATACAGGAAAGATCACGGAGCGGTAAAAGTCCGATTGATTAATATGCACAAATTTGTGAATGAATTGATCAATAAGTTTTCAGTTTTTCATCTCAATTCAATATATCTTTATTACACTTTTTGTGGTATAATAGAACTGTAAACGTCTCTGGTTTCATGCGGCGTGACAGCTGCATTGAAGTATACACAGACAAGAAAGGAACAATATCTATGAAAAAGAAAATAACACTTGCGATTGCACTTTGTGCAGCATTATGCAGCTTTGCCGGCTGCAACAGCGGTACACCCGCTGCAACCACAGGCAGTTCTGCGGCTGAATCGGCTGCTCCTGCATCTGAAACTCCTGCTGCGACTGAAACAAACGAAACTGCGGCAGCTTCGGCTGAACAGACTCCCGCTCCCGCTGAAAATACCGATCCCGATGTGATCTATGAAGCAGACGGCGTAAAGATCAAGTCCACAGGTTTCAGAAATTGCGCCGAATATGACGACGGTCCCATGCTCGGTCTTGAGATCACGAACAATACCGGCAAGGCGCTTACAATATATTCGCGCGGAACAAGCCTCAACGGCTGGATGGTAAATGCCGATCTGATCACTATAAAAGAAGACGGATACCTCAATGTCGGCGGAAATTTTGAAGTTCCCGCGGAAAATGATACCAACACATACGGAATCTACATAGGCAATTTCATACTCGATGAGCTTGGTATGAGCGAGATCGTTGATCTTAACCTGTCTCTTGAAGTGATCGTCGGCGAGGACTGGGAGAATGCTGTTACAACCGATATGGTAACGATCACAAATCCCGATGCTTCCGGCGAGATCCCTTCATTTGACGAATCCGGCGATGTCGCTTATGACAAGGACGGAATAAAGATCGTTCTCCGCGGCGCAAACTACGATACAAGTTACTGGGGACCCACAGTATATCTTTATGCTCATAACGGAACCGACAAGAATATAACGATACGCATACCTAAGAGCAGCCTCAACGGCGAGGAACATACCGCTTACGGCGATATGGACATAGCACCCGGCATGCGTATGAAGGAAGAGGTTATGTTTGAAAATGCCGCATCGGTCGCACCTCTCGGAAAAGTAACTATGACATTCGAGATATATGAGAACTCCGGGACGGGAGAACCGAAGCTTCTCGATACCTCCGGCGAATTCACGGCAGAATACGAGCCCATTGAGATCAAGACGGAAGCTCAGACCGCGGAAGAAGCCGAAGCCGCAAGAGGCTGGTGGAAGCGCGAGGGTACTTTCAAAGATGCCGATAACAACACACTTACCCTCACATTCATGAGCACAGCCGAGAACTGGAGCACAAACAACTGGTATGCGAACGGAAGCTTCGGCGCAAACTATTACTGGGGCGGAAATGTTCAGATCGGTGATGACGGTCTCAGCGGCACTGCGGATACTTCTCTGCTGAACGATGACGGTACATTCTCCGAGGGCAACCCGATAGATGTAAAGATCGCAGAGGACGGAGCAGACGGCGTTAAGCTTACACTCGGCACAGGCGAGGAGTATCATTTTACCCCTGCGGCTGAAGAATAAAAGGCTGTGGCTTATCTGCCGGACAGCAATACCGGGTACACCGGTGAAATGCTACAACCGTCAGGATACGGAATGACATACCGATAACATCAATTACCGCCCGCTGAATTATTCAGCGGGCGGTTTTGTTTATTCTTTTATATCTGACTTTTCATATTCGGAAAGTGAATCGGTCTTTATGCGCTTCCTGTGTCTGTGTGTCTTTCTTGCAAGGAATATGCAGCCGATCATAACTGCGGGGATACCGACAGCAGCCGCAACACCGGTTGCCGGGTTTGCGATACCGTCACTGCGCGGAGCCGGGATATCCTGCGGCATCACTATCTCCAGACCGGAGGTGTATGCCGTATTGACGATCATGAACGGCGAGAATGAATCCGCGCGGAATTCGATCTTCTTTACACCCTGTTCCTCAATGACAGATGAAGACGTATACTCCGGCTTTCCGTTCACGATGTGATACATTTCGACAGTGTCGTCGAAACCGGTCATACTTGCCGGGAGAGGAATTGTTATCTCTATGTACGCTCCCTCCGGCAGATGCGAGATGTATGAGCCGGTATAGGTGTCGTAAACACTGACATCGAAGGGGTATCTGCTGTGACCGTTCATTCCGAGAAGCCGCAGCGCCGATACTGCATCGGGATCATCATCCGGCAGATCCTTGATTATGATGATAACATCATGCTCGAAGAATTCGTATTTTGTCTTTATGCGTATCTTTTCCCCGCCGAGACCGGAAAGATCCTGTTCAAGAGATACATTTACCTTACGGCTTGAAGTGTCTTCGCCGAATTCGTCCGAAAGATCGTCGGGATCGTCCTCCGGTAAGTATGGATCGTAATCGTCGGCTGTCGGCGGTTCGGGATCCGCAAACGGTTCGTAATCATCGTAGTCATCGGCAGAAAGTGTGGTCTCGTCCTGTGAAGATGTGATAACGACAGGAGCCAGTGTTACAGCGGAGGTGCGGGAAGAGGCTGTTGTTGAAGCGGGCTGGGTTACCGGATAGTCAGGCGCTGTGTTCGTTGGGATCGTATATGACGGTGTGGGTTTTCCGGTTTCCGAGCCCTGGGCTTTCGTGATATTGATCTTCACGGAGCTTACGGTGGGCTGCCAGAGTTCCTGGTAATCGTATCCGTTTGCCTTGACGTACGCGAAGCTTGATCTTTTCAGAGTGATGACGCCGGAGGAAGCGGTGGTATTCGCTTTTGCACGAAGGACTGCTTCAAGGGTCATACCTTCTGAAAGGTCTATGTTCCTTTCGGGGTTGGAAGCTGAAAGCGCGAAAAAGCCGGTATCATCATTGAACACGGTTCCGGGTATTTCCGGTGACCATGATACTACTTCAAACACGTCGGAACTGAAGCTCGCGAGGACGGAAGCGGTATCGGCATTTGCGGCTATCTTCGGTACATTTATATATACCGAGAATGTTCCGCCGCGTTTTACCGACGGTGCCGAAGAGGAGATACCGCCGCCCTTGACTGCTTTTGTTATTATTTCATGCTCGTCATTATAGTCTGAAACAGCGGCATAAGCTGTGATCGTTTCCGGCTCCCACAGTTCGCGAAGGGTAATGCCGTCGTCCTGGTAGCATGACAGGCTTGCTCTGTCGATCTGAAAAGGGTAATTTCCCGGAGCTGCATCTGCTTTTACTTTGAAGTCAGCCGTAACAGTAAGCCCGTCTGAAAGGTCTATGTTGGGCTCCGAACTGCCGGCAGACAAAGCGATAAAATCATCTCCGGAGCCGGTGAGCGCATTCGGTATTCCGTTTGCCGGCCAGCCTTCTTTTATCACAGGCTCGAATATTTCGCCGTCATATTTTATCCGCAGCGATGCCGCATCCGCATTCTGATCCGCGGCAGGAATTGTGATCATGACAGAGAACCGTTCGCCGGGGTGCAGTTCCGTGTCTGACAAAGAGATTCCGTTTATATCCGCAGCAGATGCCGGAATGATAAAGAACAGGGCAACAACAGCAAATACCGCGGACAATACTGCGGCTGCCTTTGCTGAAATGCTGCCGAGCGGAGCGGCTGTTCGTGCAGAAGCACCGGAATATGCGTGTGTATATTTTTTCATTTCAGGATATACCTCCGGAATATGCAAGACCCATTTTATTACTTTCTGACTATACATTATACCATTTTTATCGGTATTAGTCAACTGTTTAATGAAGGTTTACAGCGCGGGCTTATGTTGAGATGTCAACGATATGTTACACTTAATGACTGAAAATCTGAATTAATTATCATTAATCCACTTTGACTTGTTATCTGTCAGAATCATTATAATATTAACACACCCCCGTGATCTTTCCGGATCACGGGGGTGCTGTCATCATATCTTGTTTTTCATCAGTTCCTCAAGCTTGTTCAGAGCCTTGCGGTGCCGGATCTTAACAGCTCCGTAGCTAAGATCAAGTTTTTCTGCTATCTCGGTAAGGGGAATGCCGCTTCCGTATCGAAGGGCTATAATACGCCGTTCGTCATCTTCGAGTTCATTAAGAGCCGACGCGAGTTCGGACAGAGTTTCTTCTTTCATATAGCTTTCCTCGGTTAGAAGCGGGGAAGGAGCGTCCTCAGGAAGTTCCTCGGTTATACGGTTTCGGCGCAGGAAATCCGTCACGGTATTTCTTGTTATGGTATATACCCAAGTGGAGATCGATGCCTTTTTCTCGTCGAACTTGTCAAGCGACGCATGCACCTTCATAAACACATCGGATACAAGATCCTCCGCGTCTTCCTTATTTCGGATATGGCTTGAAATATATGCCGCAACCTTTCTGCGGTAATCGAGATAGATCTGTTCGGAACTTATTTCAGTCATTTTTTAGCTCCCTTTATCTTCTGGGGATCTATGGCGGTGCCGCCTGCTGCAAGATCAAGCATATCATCGGACAGCTCTATGGCTTCGGTATAATTCTCTGCTTCATCTATTATGCACTGTAATGCCGGATCGCGCACAAAACGCTGAAAATCAAACAGATTCTTTAGTATCTGTTCCATCATGCTTACCTCCTTTTTCTGTTTTTCCGGGCATTCTGAAACATACGGTCCGTTCAGTTTAGGGAGGATCGGGACCTGTGCCGGAAAAACCGGTAGCGGTGATATTTATATGCATTATACTGCCTCCTGTTAAAATCGTTTCTGTATATTTATACGCAGAAATCCGATAACGGGCAGTTGTTTTGCATTTATAAATTCTTGCTTTACAGATAAATTATAACATTACTGTGCCGATTTGTCAAGTATAAGCGCAGCGGGTAAATGCAAAGCTTGACAGTAATTGCTTAAAATGATATAATAAAGTATTACATTATATCATTATTCAGGGGGAAAACCAATGAACAGAACACTTGTTGCATATTTCAGCGCGAGCGGCACTACTGCCGCAAAGGCTAAGCTTGTTGCGGAGGCGGCGGGAGCCGATCTTTACGAGATAAAGCCTGCCGTGCCATATACAGAAGCCGATCTTGACTGGAAGAATGAGAAATCCAGGACCAGCCTTGAGATGTCCGATAAGTCCTCTCGCCCTGCACTTGCGGAGAAAGCACCGGATATGTCGGCTTACGATACTATACTGCTGGGATTTCCGATCTGGTGGTATGTTGCTCCGACTATAATCAACAGCTTCCTTGAAAGCGGCGATTTCTCCGGAAAGACGATAATCCTGTTTGCTACTTCCGGCGGAAGCCGTTTCGGAGATACGGTAAAGCTTCTCAAAGGCAGTGTTTCCGATACGACGGTCATCAAAGAGGGCAGAATGCTTTCGAGTGTACAGGGATATGTGATCTCCGCATGGGTAAAGGATCTCGGGCTTTCGGAATGAGCTTTTTTTCGGTAAGGGCAAGAACCGACTGCGAGCATACGATACGCGCTTGTTATATCGGCTACATAACGCAGGCGATAGTTAATAATCTTGCGCCGCTGCTTTTCATAACGTTTTCTGCCGAGTACGGTCTGTCGCTTGAAAGGATAACCCTTATCACGACAGTGAACTTTCTTGTGCAGCTGTCTGTGGATCTTCTTTCCGCGAAGCTTATAGACCGTATAGGATACCGGACATCGGTCATTACGGCGCATATACTTGCGGCTGCGGGACTTGTGATGCTTGCGGTGCTGCCGGAGCTGCTTCCGGACCCGTACATCGGGATACTTGCGTCGGTAGTCGTGTATGCGATAGGCGGCGGGATAATCGAGGTACTTATAAGCCCGATAGTTGAAGCCTGCCCTACGGCGAGCAAGGAGAAGGCGATGAGTCTTCTGCACTCGTTTTACTGCTGGGGTCATCTTGCGGTTGTGATCTTATCGGTACTGTTCTTTCATTTCGCGGGAATATCGAACTGGCATATTCTTGCGGTACTGTGGGCTGTCATACCTGTGGTGAACGCCGTGTATTTCAGCTTTGTGCCGATCTATACGCCGGACAGCGGGAGCGGTGAAGAACGTCATACCGGAAAGCTCTTCCGGAACCGGGGATTTCTGCTGTTCCTTCTGCTTATGGTATGCGCCGGAGCATCGGAGCAGGCAATGAGCCAGTGGGCATCGGCATTTGCCGAATCCGCCCTTCACATTCCGAAGTCACTCGGGGATATTCTCGGTCCCTGCGCATTTGCGCTTTTTATGGGAAATTCGGAGATAAGATACCGCTGAAAAAGTATATGACCGGGAGCTGTGTGCTTTGTATCGTATGCTATCTTACTGCGGTATTTGCGCCGTTCCCGCTGCTTGCACTTCTCGGCTGTGCGCTGTGCGGATTTTCGGTGGGCATATTCTGGCCGGGGACATTCTCGGCTGCGGCACGATCAATACCGAACGGCGGAACGGCGATGTTTGCGTTCATGGCGCTGGCGGGAGATCTGGGCTGTGCGTCCGGACCGACGGTTGTGGGATTTACAGCGGATATTTCCGGCGGGAAGCTTGGATCGGGTCTGCTTGCGGCGGTATTGTTTCCTGTGATAATGCTTGCGGGAACAGCGTTTACTTCCCTGTTCGGGAAGAAGAAAAAAATGGAGCATAAGTTATGAGATCAGATTATAAATTTGCGAAAAAAATGGGAGATGAAGCGGTACGGGCTGCCGTAAAGAACGGTATGTCGCCGTATCTGCCAGTACTTGATACATTTGAAGAAGTCAAGCACTCGCTGGGAGAGGTGCGGCTCGGACTTATGGAGCTTCCCATAAGCCGCATAAAGGGCAACAAGGAGATGGGGCGCAACAATGCCTTTGCCAACAACTTTATGCCGATATTCCCGGAGACTTCCGAGTTTGCGACGAAGTGGGCGCGGCTTTATGACTCTTATATGGAAGAGGGCATCCGAGACGCGATAGAGTGCTATGAGTATATGAACCAGTACTATGTGCTGGAGGGCAACAAGCGCGTATCGGTATCGAAATACGGCGGAGGCGAGTATATCCTTGCCAATGTTATCCGCATACTGCCTGCAAAGAATGACACAAAGGAAGTCAAGGTATATTACGAGTACCTCGATTTTTACGCGGTAACGAAGAATTATTATATCATTCTGAACGAACCCGGCGGTTATGCGAAGCTTGCCGAGCTGCTCGGTCAGAACCTTACGGACCCGTGGGACGAACAGCTTTGCGCAGATATGAAAGTCGCGTATTTCAAATTCGGCAAGCTTGCCCGCACGATACTCGATCTGAGCAGTGACTTTACATTAGGTGACGCATTCCTCGTCTATATCTCGATATTCCCGATGAAGACGCTGTTTGAGGAAAGCGACGAACAGATCATAAAGAATATCCGGCTTGCGAAGAAGGAGCTTCTTGCCGACCGCGGAGTTGACAGCATAGCATTCCTTGAGGAAGCCCCGGAAGCGGCAAAGCAGAAGAGCAGTCTTTTCATACCGAACCTGTTCTCCTCAAAGAAAGAATATACCGAGACATCTCCGCTCAGAGTGGGCTTTATCTTCGATGCCGGCGTTGACGAGTCCCGCTGGATAGAGAGCCACGAGCTCGGAAGGCTGTACGCCGACGAGATGACCGGCGCAAGCGCGGTAACAAAAAGATACATCTCTGCCAACAGGAACGGCAACATTGAGGACGCACTTGCAAGTGCTATCGCTGACAAGAACGAGATAATCTTCACGGTTTCGCCGAAGATGATGCCGGATACACTTAAAGCCGCTGTACTCAACCCGTCCGTGAAATTTCTGAACTGCTCGGTAGGTCAGGCTCATTCCGCGGTAAGGTGTTACCACGGAAAGCTCTATGAAGCCGCGTTTCTTATGGGTATTCTCTGTGCGGACACGATGCTTCTTGACAGGAATACCTCCGGCGAAAGGAAGATCGGTTATATTGCGAGAGCCGGAGCGAGTATGAGCGTTCTTAATCTGAACGCTTTTGCGATAGGAGTATCGCTGATAGACCCGGAATGCCGGATAGAGCTCAGGTATCTCGGCGAGGGCGATCACACCGACTGGAGAAGCGAGTGGGCGGACAAAGGCATTCCGATATACGCGGATTTCGATTATTCCACATTGCCGGGCATTGAAAACAAGCCCGGAGTTTACCGCATTGACGGGGACAAGGACATACATCTCGGAACGCCGTATTTCAGCTGGGGCAGGTATTATGTACAGATAGTTCAGTCCGTGATGAGCGGCGCATGGGATATCGGCAGTCTTGTAAGCTCCAATACAGCGGCAAACTACTGGTTCGGTCTTTCGACCGGAGTAGTTAATATCGTGACGCCGGTGCTGCCGTATCAGACGCAGAAGATGCTGTCTTTCTTCAAGAATTCGATAGTGCGCGGCGGCTATGATCCGTTTACCGGCGAACTGCATATGCAGGGGGAGATCGTTTCCGAAGAGCGTTCGACGCAGAGAAACAAGATATCTGCGTCGCTTGAAAAGCTGAAAGACGGTCAGATCGTGGCAATGGACTGGCTGAACGACAATATAGACGGAACGATGCCTTTGGGCGAAGAGATCATCTGACGGGAGAAGGGTATGAAGATACTTGTTGTAGCCGACGAGGAGTCGAAATCTCTCTGGGATCACTACCTGCCTGAGAAGCTTGCAGGGGTGGATCTTATCATATCCTGCGGCGATCTGCGCTCGGAATATCTCGAATTTCTTGCTACAATGGTGAAGTGTCCTGTGCTTTACGTTCCAGGCAACCACGACGAACGGTATGTGGAGTCTCCGCCGGGAGGCTGTACGAATATAGACGGGCGTGTCTTTATTTACAACGGGATACGGATACTCGGATTCGGCGGCGCTATGAAGTATAAAAAGGGACCGTATATGTTTTCCGAGCGTGAGATGCGTTATCATATCTGGCGCAAGAAGCTTTCCATAATAAGGAACGGCGGCATTGATATTCTTGTGACGCATGCTCCCGCAAAAGGCTATGGAGATCTTCCCGATCTTCCGCATAACGGGTACAAGTGCTTTGACGAACTGCTGACAGAATGCAGACCGGCATATATGCTCCACGGTCACGTTCACGCGAATTACGGAAGCAGGTTCCGCCGCGTAACGGAGCACCCTTCCGGAACGCGCATAATAAACGGATTTGACAAGTATTACTTTGATTTTGACGAGTCGCTGAGACCTTCTTTTACACGGGGAGAGCTTGCGAAGAGCCTGCTGGGGAAGTTTGTTGTTTAGTCAGAAAATTGTGGGTGAGCGGCGCTTGCGCGCTGTGTCCTACGCGGACAGCGCCAGCCTGCGCGGCTGGATCGCGCAAGGGCAAAGCCCTTGACCCGAATGACCGTAATACGGAAATAAGAAAGTTTTATCATAGATAAAAGAACCGCTGAATGTGTTTTCATTCAGCGGTTAGTCTTTCAATAAAAGCTTTTTTATTTTCACAGATTTTCAAATCTCCGTGGTACGGGATTTGGTGCAGGGCTTGCCCTGCCGCGGGACGGGGGCGCGTAGCCCCAGCGCTGTCCGCGAGGACGTCTGTCGGGAAAGTTCCTTTTCCGACAGACTGACCGCTGAATGCTAACACATTCAGCGGTTTGGTTTTTCTGATGATATTTTGCCGGAATCCATTCTGTATGAAATATCTGCGTATGCGAGAGCGTCTTTCTCGTGAGTTACAATAAATACGGAAGTTCCGCGCTCCGCCGTCTCTTTAAGCAGTCCGAGCACCAGCGCAGTATTCTCGTCGTCGAGATCGCAGGTAGGTTCGTCTGCGAATATTACGTCCGGCTTGCGTATCATTGCCCTTGCTATTGCCACGCGCCGCAGTTCTCCTCCGGAAAGCTCCGCCGGCATCACGTTTTCAAGGTGCGATATGCCGAGCCTTTCCATAAGTTCCCGTGCGTAGGGGTAAGCGCTTTTCAGTTCAGTATCCCGTTTCAGCATATACGGCAGGCAGATGTTCCCGATCACGTCAAGGCTCTGTATCGCAGTCTGACCCTGCGGGATAACGCCGATGTGGATATTGCGGAAATCGGACAGCTTCACGTCATCGAAAGAGTAGATATCATCGTCACCGTACAGCACTTTTCCGGTTGTCGGCGGGAGCAGCCCGGACAGTATGTTTAGAAGAGTGCTTTTTCCGCTTCCGGAACGACCCATAAGCAGTGTGAGTTTGCCTGGCTCAATTTCGATATCGGTGGGCTGAACGGCAGTAAAGCGGTTGGTGCCGGCGCTCTGACGGATAAAATCCTTTCCTGCGCCCTGTGCGGTAATCTTCATCAGTTGTCACCTCTCAGAATAAGTCCGGTATCTATCCGGCTTATGCGGTATGCCGAGAATGCGGCGGATATCATTCCCGCGCCGACAGAGACCGCAAGTGCGAATGCCGCGCAAATAAAGGCGGTCGGCAGGGAAGGGAGCAGGAACGGCAATCCGAGGCTTTCCTCGATAAGCCCGTTGAACGGCAGTATTATCAGCAGTCCGATGATTATGCCGGATACCGCCCCGGTCAGCGTTATCATAAGCGCTTCGGTCATCACGATGCCGGAAAGCTTTTTGCGCGAAGCTCCGGCTGTACGCAGCACGGCGAACTCTTTCTTTCGCCCGTTCACACTCATATAAAATGCAAGGAACAGTATCACAAGACCAAGCACCCATACTGCCGCGATAAGCACTCCGATCAGATCGGAAACGCCGATAAGGCTGTCCGAGACGCCGGAGATCATATCCTTTGTTTTAAAGGATTTTGTCCGGCGGACATGCAGGTTCAGATCGTTCAGCACCTCGTCCACGGAGTACCCGTCCGCGACTTTTATGAGAATGCAGGAGACCGAGTTGTCCGGGTCTATCTTGCCGAACTCGTTCATGCCGAGTTCGACCGATGAGCGGATAAGCTCCCTGATAGTGTTCATGTTGGTATAGACCGCGGTGTCAAGGTCAGTCCCGGTCTTGTCGAGCTTTGCGGCAACATTGCAGGTCACGCCGTAGAATGTGATAGTATTTCCGACGAACACGCTGAGATCGTTTCCTACCACAACGTCAAGATCTTTCAGCTCGCCGCCTGCCGACTTCTTTATCCACGGCGATACGGTGAAATCTGTCTCCGGGTCGTAGCCGATTATCTGGAGCGGTACCGAACAGCACCCCGAACTTGCGGAAGCGAGGAAAAGCTGGGGAGAGATCTTTTCTATGCCCTCTCTTGCCGCGACTTTGTCGTAATAAGATCTGTCCATATAGAAGTAGCCCTTGCTGCCCTGGAGCACGATATTCTCGAAATTATGCTTTGATACGGCTGATGCGGGAACTACCATGATATCCGCTCCCAGACGGGCTTCAAGAGCTTCAAGCCCGGTGCGAAGACTGCTTACGACGAGTGTACCGCATACTACCGATGCGGCCATAAGCGCGGTGAGTATCACGAGTATCAGCGATCTTGCTCCATGCCCGGTCACATTTCTGAATGAAAGGCTTTCCGTAAGCTTCATTTATCCTGCCCTCTTCCTGTTTTTCTGAAAATGACAGCAGCGTTTACGGCAGCTGTGACTGCGATGAGCACGGATAAAACGATGACTGCCGGACGTGTAACGGAGTGGCAGTGCATATTCGTCATCATGCAGAGGTTTATAAGTCCGGCGGGAGTAAATGCGGCTATTGCGGCCGGGGGTATCATGGCGAGAGATGCTCCTGCGCCTGTTCTGCTTCTGCCGAAGATAAGGACAAGAACCGACATCACCGTGAGTGCGATCCCAATCCCGAATACCGCCTGTTCTGCCCAGTGGCAGTTCATCCAGCTTCCGTCGTCCTTGGGTCCGCAGGCAGAAAACACTGTTTTCACGCCAATTGTAAGTGCAAGCGACAGAATTGTCAGCACTATTCCCCCTATGCGTTCTCTGATCTTTTTCATAACTTTTCCTTTCTTCTGTTCAGTAATCAATATCTCTGTGTGACATCGGATATTCCTCATAAAATGGCTCGCCGGAATATTCCGGGTCTCTTATGTGATCTGCGGAGAAGCTTTTATCGCTTCGCAGATAGTAACCGTGATCTCCGCTGAGTTTGTCCCATGTTATGTCTATGTTGTAATACTCGCCGTCCACCCGGACTATGTTCCATGCGTGGTATTCCGTACCTCCGCTCTTTATTGCCGTCCCGGTTATCACACGGGCATCAAGTCCGGCTTCACGCATAAGCCGGTAAGTTAGCACAGCGTAACCCTGGCATACAGCACAGCCGTTGAAAAGAGCCGCATAAGCGGTGGATTTCAGGTGATAGTGCTCGTTTTTCCTGTGGATCCGGTCATACTCCACGTTATCGTAAATGTAGTCATAGACAGCGCGGACTTTCTGTTCATCGGTCTTTGCGCCGAGCTTCAGCGATTCGATGATCTCGTCCGTCCGCCGGGTGACTTTCTCTTCCTGTTCCGGATCGGTATAGTATTCCGGGGTCAGCGTTATGAGATAAGCGCAGCCGTTTTCGCTGTCTGTGCGGGTATATCCGAGATCGTAGCCGCCGTATTGGTGGTAGATATAATCTCCCTCGCAGGGATCATCGGTTTCGGACATTGCAAACTTTACGATCTCGTTCATGACAGCGGGGATATCGTCCATATTGTCAGACGAAGAAGTGTATCCGACGGTTATTTTCCGGCTTCTTTCGCGGAATGCCTTCCGTACAGTCTCAATGACCGTGTCCGCGTTGGTGAAGTAGAAGCTGAGATTGCGCCTCACTTCGTAATGGTATTTCGGGGTGCCGCAGGAGGAAGTGAGCAGCAGTGCGGCTGCAAGAATGACAGCTGCCGCCTTTCTCATTTCTTCTTACCTGCCCGGAACTTCCGCTTCCACACCGCCGCCGCATTGGAGTTCACCATAAGATGCTCGGTATCTATCCCGGCAGGGCAGATATCCTTGCAGGAAAGTGACTTGCCGCAGCCGCGGTAGAAGTGCTTCCCGTACTCACCGTACAGCCGCTTTCTGTCGCCGGCTTCCGAAACGGCGATAAGTCTTGATGACGGTGACAGCCCCGCCGCGCCGAAGAATTTACCGCCTGCGTAAAAGTTGGGACAGACTTCGAGACAGCAGCCGCATTGCAGGCACCGTGAAGCTTCGTAGGCATCGCCTGTCAAATCCTCGCCGGAGTTTTCCTCAAGCCACGAGCCGAGGTCTTTGAGATTCTCGAACATGGTGCTCCTGTCAACCATCAGGTCACATACCACAGGAAACTTTTTCAGCGGTGCAAGCTTTATCGGCTTTTCGCCGTATTCATACAGCCTTGCGTCGCAGGCGAGCCGTGGTCTGCCGTTTATCAGCATTGCGCAGGCACCGCATTTCTTCTGCTTGCAGCTTCGTTCCCAGGTTACAGGGTCTTCGGGTATCTGTTCGGAGTTTATGCGTTCAATAAGCTCCGCGACAGTCGCACGAGAGCCGGTATCTACGGCGAAGGTCTGTTTATATGGTTTATCGGTACGGCTTTTCTGCCGCTGTATCTCTATCGTTGCTATCATCGGTTTTCCTTTCGGGGATATCGTCGAATGTCACGCGCACCGTGCCGCCGTTATATTCCGAAACTGTCGTCTGTCTGAAATTTACGAGCGTTTCGGGGAAATCCTCCCGGAAGTGCGCACCGCGGCTTTCCGTGCGTCCGAGCGCGGAGTAAAGCATAGCCTGTGCGACTGCTTTTCTTGCCGTTTCGGTATCATTTGCGCAGGGAAGGGCGTTTATTTCTGCCAATGCCTTCTTTATTCCGCTTTCGTTCCGTACTATACCGAGTCCGGAAGAAAGTATCCTGCAGGTCTCCGAAGCGAATACCGCCGAATGGGTCACAGCGAAAGCGTCCTTTCCGGTGAACTCCGAGCAGTCCGCACCGGCGCTCTTATCCGCGTTCTGTGCTGCGCTCTTTGCGGCGGTCATTCCTCCGAACACCGCACCGAGCATGGAGTTGCCGCCGAGACGGTTTGCGCCGTGGTATATGCAGGCGCATTCTCCTGCCGCGAAAAGTCCGGGCATGCTGGTTCTGTGGGACGGATCGGTGTAAATACCGCCCATGAAGTAGTGGATCCCCGGTTCTACCGGTATCGGATCCTCCGCCGGGTCGAGGATCATATAATCCATTACTTCTTTCCGAAGGTCGGAGAGCTTGTTCTGCCATGTATCGGCGGGTATTCCGGTCATATCGAGGAATGTATCCCTCCCGTCGCGAAGCTCAAAGAACATCTCCCTTGAAACTACGTCTCTGGGCATAAGGTTTCCGAGTTCGGGGTATCTTTCCTCCATAAAATACAGCTCATCACCCTTCTTTTCCGAGAACAGCCGTCCGCCTTCTCCGCGAGCCGCCTCGCTTATAAGGCAGCGCTTTCCGGGTATGCCTATTGTCGTCGGGTGGTACTGTATCATCTCAAGGTTCGCAAGCTTCACGCCCTGTGCGAACATAACCGCGGTGATGTTTCCGGTATTGGTGACAGTGCCGGTGGTAATGCCGGGGAAAAAGCCGTTGAGACCGCCTCCCGCCGTTATCACTGTGCCGTGCAGGTCATACATTTTTCCTGTGTAATTGTCTGAGACGCGTACCCCGGTGCATTCCCCGTTTTCCGTCAGAAGCCGCACGAATGTGTGGTGCGGAAAGCGGGTCACAAGACCGCGCGCCTCGTATTTTCTGACCTCGTCGATAAGCGAAGTCATTATCATCTTTCCCGTGCTGCTCTGCGCAAAGGCGGTGCGCTTCTTTCTCTGACCGCCGAAGCTGCGGAGCATTATGCTTCCGTCGGGATTGCGGTTGAACGGTACTCCCAGCGACGCGAGCTTCCTCACAACATCCGGTGCGTTCTCTGTCAGTGCTCTTACTGCGATCGGGTCTGCAAGCTGCACCCCTCCGCGCATGGTTTCCTCAAAGTGCAGCTCTGTGGTGTCTCCCTCGCCCATTGTATCAAGTGCAGCGTTTATTCCGCCTTCCGCAAGTACGGACTGCGCACGTTCGGAATTCTGTGCGGATATGAGGGTGCATTCAATACCGTGCTCCGCGAGTGTCATCGCAGCCGAAAGTCCGGCAAGTCCCGCTCCGATAATATTAATCATAACCTGCACCTCACATTATCCAGCGGAAATAGTATATCACGAATGCCGCGCCTGCAGCGAGCAGAAGCACCGACAGTACGAATGCGCAGTCAGCGAGAAAGACTTTCGCCTTTCCTGCTCCGAGCGCCAGCATCAGCGGGCGGATATTCGTTACGATGTGGACAAGCAGAGATACCACAAACAGCAGTGAGCTGACAAGCTGCGGTATATCAAACAAATTCAGTCTGAAGGCAGATCCGCTCGTTCTGCCGATGAAGATCATTATATGCGATACAAGGAAAAGCATTAACGCGAACCCGCTTATGCGTCTTACCCAGAACAAGCGGTTCTCGCGGAAATACCCCGCGCCCGACTTTTTCCGCGCTTTCAGCGTTGCGGCGGTAAGTATCACGCCAATTACGGTATGCACCATAGTCAGCACAAATAACAGCACTGCCCCTATCTTCATCAGGCTATTCCCGCCGGGCATGATCCCGGCAAGCTGCAGCCCGCCCATTATCATGTGTGCAAGGAACAGAACGATCATTGATGTTCCGAGTATCGCATTTATCTTTCTCACATCAGTCTCCTTGATCCGTGATCCTGATAACGTCCACGTTTTTCCCGTCATAAACCGACGAGACCCCGTAGGCTCCGGAAGCCTCTTCCGATACGATCATAACATCAAATCTTCCGAAATCCGCTTTGGACAGCGTAAGTACGGGGTCTCCGCTCGCCAGCTTCATCTGGTTTTCCGGCAGTCTCGACATAAAGCTCTGCGCCATTGTGAATGCTCCCGCATCACCGTCCAGCGTTACGCATTCTATATCGTCGAAGATGACTTCCGAATCCCCGCCGGAAAAGAATCTCTGCCATGCCGCAAGGTCTTTTTCGCTCTTGTGGCGCTCCCGGTTTATCATGACCGTGTAGTTTCCGGACGGCTTTTCTATTATGACCGAGGCGCTTGATACAGCATCAGTCCCGCCGGTGAGCTTCGCCAGTCCTCCGGTAAGGATTAGCGGTATGCCGAGCAGGGCAGTTATCCCTGCTGCACATACCGCGATATGCACGATTTTTTTCATTATTCTTTCTTTACAGCCTGTGCGAGTGCGTTTTCCGCCGCTTCGACAAACTGCCCGTAATTGATAGTGGCACCGCTTATGGCATCAACGGATTTCGGATCTCCCGACAGCACCAGCTCTTCCGCATACTTTTCGCATGCGCCCACAGCCTTCTGTGCTTTGTTGTAGAAATCCTTGTTTGCAATGCTGCCCTGTTTCTTGCCGTAATCCTCGCCTTTCTCGGTGCCGTCAAGCTCGTATGTGGTGAATGTGCAGTCGGATATTGCTCCGCCGCTTATTGTGATCTTGACTATGCCGTAGCCGTTTCCGTCCTCGGAACCGTCATCGTTGATGTACTCAGCGCTTCTTGCTTCGTATGTTCCGTCGGTGTAGGATACGGGTGCGCTTCCGCAGCCGGCAAGAGCGGACAGTGCCATGACAGCCGCAGCCGCGATCAACATTCTTTTCATCTCTTTGCCACTCCTTTGATTATATCATACATTCTTTTACTTGTCAAACTTTATCTCACCTGTAAAATGCTCGTTTATCGTTTCTTTGTGCAGTTTTCCGTTTCTTAAATATACAGTCCTCTGCGCTACCTCGGCAACTTCCGGGTCATGGGTAACGACGATGAGCGTTGTTCCTTCGCTGTGCAGCTTGTGGAACAGGTCAACGACGATCTTCTCGTTTGCGTCATCGAGGTTTCCGGTAGGCTCATCGGCAAGGATTATCTCCGGGTAGTTTATAAGCGCCCGCGCTACGCAGACTCTCTGCTGTTCGCCGCCGGAAAGCTGGCTGGGGAGATGCTTTGCTCTGTCGGCAAGACCTACGCGGTCAAGTGCTTCAAGGGCTTCCTTCTCGTCCGGCACGCTGTGGTAATACTGCGCGAGCATTACGTTCTCGATAGCGGTAAGATAGTTTACAAGATGGAACTGCTGGAAGATCAGCCCTATCTTGTCACGGCGGATCGTCGTGAGATTTTTGGGACTCTCTTTTGCGATATCCACCCCGTCCAGCAACACTTCGCCCTTTGTAGGCTTATCCATGCAGCCGATTATGTTCATCATGGTGCTCTTTCCGGAACCGGAAGGCCCCATGATCGACAGCCATTCTCCCTTCTCTACCTTCAGATTGACATCATCAAGTGCATGAAGGTCTCCGTATATCTTATAAATGTTCTTCAATTCAAGCAGACTCATATTATTTCACCTATCCCTGAATACAAATTATTGGGTGCAGCGTCACGCTGCCGTCGGTGCAGGGCGGCGTCAGCCCTGCCGCTGTCCGTGCAGGACAAGCGTGTAAGCGCTGTCATGCTCTCGTCTTACTCGCCCTTGAGCACGAGGGCAGGATCGACCTGCGTTGCGCTTCTTATGGGGAGCAGGCAGGAGATGCCGGTCACCGCAACGGAAACGAGTATCGTAACCGGAACTATCAGCGGCATGAAAGAGATCGAGCTGCTGAATACATTGATGCTTACCTGCTGTGCAAATATATAGCCAAGCACCGAGCCGATTATTCCTCCCGCCGCTCCGAGCAGCATTCCCTCACCCATGAATTCCTTTATTATACCGCCGTTTGATGCGCCTATCGCCTTGCGCAGACCTATTTCTTTTCTTCGCTCTGTGACAACCGCAGTCATCGTCGTTGCCACACATATCATCGTGAGCGCAAGCACGATCACCGTTACAAGCAGCACAAGTGCCTGAAGCTTCGTCAGTACCGTCGTTTCGGATTCGGTAACCCGCTTTACAAGTCTTGCACCGATCTTCGGCACTTCCGCATTTATCTTCTCCGTGTACGCTTTCAGCTCGTCCGATGATGCCGAAACGCTCAGTTCCGCAAGATCTATCACTCCGGATATCCCTGTAAGCTCCTCAAGGTCTGACATCGCCATATATGCGTAATCCTCTTCGGGTCCGCCGGTCTCAAGGATACCTGTTACCGTGAAATCCTTCGTGTTGTCAAGAACGGTCTCTTCTCCGCTCCTGCCGTCGAACTCCGGGGTATAGCTGACTGTCACCTCGTCGCCCACGCGCAGCCTGAACTGCTCCGAAAGCCCGGCTCCGAGCAGCAGTTCTCCGCTGCTTGCGGGATATGTTCCTTCCACCGACCAGTAGGGACTTGTGGATTTCGTCTGTTCCATATCCGTTCCCGCCGCCATTACCGGCAGTTCGTGTATTCTCACCGACTCGTAGCGGTAGGGGGTAACTCCGACGATATTCCCGCTGTCGATACGGGAGCGCCCGGCTTCCATATCCTCAGCCGTGAATGTACCCTCTGTCGGCGTGAATATCATATTCGCGCCGTAGTTTCTGAATTGTGCGCCCATCTGCCTCGGAACATCGTAGTAGATCGTTACAAGTCCCGAAAGTATCGTAGCTCCGATCGCTATCGACAGCAGCGCTACCAGCATTCTTGACCGTCTTCTTACAAGAGAGGCGGTGATCATGCGGAAATACATCTGTCTTTTCTTCATTTATCTCGCCTCCCGTATTATTTCCCGTGCAGTACCTCGCATGGGCTTAACCTTAACATCATGCGTATTGCCGGTATGCAGCCCGCCAGTGTGACTATCAGTACAAGTACCGCTACCAGCGGTATTACAACGGCTCTCATCTCGATAGACGAGCCGAATACCGTGTGACCGATGATCTGTGCGAATCCCCAGCCAGCAAAGAATCCGACCACTCCGCCGACCACAGCGGTCGAGATTATCTCGGTCAGCACCAGCCCGGATACTGCGGCATTCTGTGCGCCTATCGCCTTCATAAGACCGATCTCCGCGCTGCGCTCCATTACGCTCGCGGTAACGAGATTGCAGATGCCGAGTGCCGCGCCGATAAGGCTCAGTATCGTTATCAGCAGCATCAGCAGTTCAGTCTTTTCAAGGATAGCGCCTTCGGAATCCGCTACCTGTCTTACCGGGGAAGCCACTGCGTCGGTGATGACTTCCTGTATCTGATAGCATATCGAGCTTGCGTATGCCGTGCAGTACCACGTTTCGTACTGCGATATGGTCAGCGATTTCGGATCCTTTGCCGCCTTGACTGCAAGCTCGTTGTCCGGCGTGGTTATCGCGCTGACTTCAATGCTGTCGATCTTTCCGTCAAGGTCTCCGAGGGACTGCGCGGTGTCAAGGGGCATGAATATCTTCTCGTCCTCGTCTCCGCCCGCGTCAAATACGCCTGCAATGGTTATATCCGCGTCCGATGCACTTCCGGAGATATGAACCGTGTCGCCGGCTTTTACACCGAGCTTCTGTGCAAGCGCCGTTCCTATCATCGCGCAGTTTGCATTATCAGCCGTCTGTTCGTCCAGCCACTTTCCGTCGGTGACTTCCCACCAGCTTCTCATGCTTGTGACGCCGGCGTCCAGCTGTTCGCCGGTAGGCAGCTCCATGTGATGATTGAACCATGTGCCGACAGCGTCTGTCTCTGTACCGCCGATGTTCACTTTTGTATTGATGAAAGGTGCATAGTCAACGATGTTGAACGCCCAGAATATGGTCTTTATCTTGCCGAGCTCGTCTTCCCGCAGAAAAGCTACCGCTGTGCCGCCGTCCTCGACTTCGTACAGCGAGTTCACGACAGAGTTCTCTTTCGGTACTACCGTTATGTTAGCACCGTAGGTCTTGAGCTCCTGATTGACCTTGTCGCCCACATCGAGCATTACGCTCAGCATTGCGGTGGCAAGTGAAGAGCCCAGCGCTATGGTGAACGCTATCATCAGCATCTTCTTCCACTGGCGGAACAGCGTGCCGAATATCATTCTGAAAAACATTTCCGTTCCCCCTTAATTCTTGAACTCGCTCTCATGCTCAAGGAGCGTGGATATCGGAACGACGATCTGTCCGTTCTCGATCTTGTAGTCAATGACTATCGGGTTGCAGCCGCCCTTGAAGCCGATAGTGTTGATGTTCATTACAACATCGCAGAGCTTGCAGACGACCTGACCGTCTTTTTCGTAGTAGCCGGTCTCTCCGCAGATGTCGCAGGCGTCAAGTCCTATCCCGTAGGACGAGGAGTTGGGCTTCTTGATGACGATGAAGCGGATCTCCTTGCCTTTTTCGGTATTGTAGCCGAAGCGGTGAAGATGTCCGTCCTCCACCATTTCAAACGAAACGTAGATGTTCCCGTCACGCTCCGGTGCATGCTCTACCGGAGAAAGCTCCACAGGCTTGTTGACATAAGCCTTTACTGCGGTCATGCAGACTACCGACACCACGAGACAGGAAACGACAGTTGCAGACCAGCGGCGGATAACGATCCACTTCTTTCTGATCTTGCGCTTCTGTGCGGGGTTGTCGTAAGGCTCGTTCGCGCGGAAGCTTCTGATAATGAGCACCGCCGGTATTACAAGTGCCGCAGCCATAGTTGCGTAGATGAACAGGTCATTGTGGTTCGAGGAGAATTTGATGATGCCGAAAAGCACCTTGTTGGATCTTATGATCCTCTTTGTAACGAGCACGTTGATTATCGTGCAGACGTTCTGTATCGTGTTTACGGCGAGCGCAAAGGTCATTACCGCGAACACCGCTTTCCGGGGCAGTCTTACCGCCCCTCTGTTGACGGCGATGCAGGTCAGCAGCATAAGCAGCAGTCCCAGCACCATACCGATCACCTTGAACAGCATATTCGTGGAGACCATAGAGTTCTCGTTGAGCCAGATCGTGTAGGGGTATGTCATATACTCCGGAAGTGCGCGCAGAAGCTGTGCCGCGATTATAACGGTCAGCGCAGTTATCGTTACCGCTGCGCCGGCTTTCGGGAGCTTCTTCCGGAGGGGCGTGAAAACGAGAAAGATTACAAGCATTGCGATCATTACAATTGAGATCGTCATATCGCTGATGAAAGGGTCTATCAGCTTGGTGTTGGTTTTAAGAACCGCCATGGCACCTGCCGAGACGATTCCGATGCAGAAACCGGTATATACGGCTATCCTCCCGCGTCCGGAGTACGCAAGTTTTATGTACGCCGTAATGAGCGCTATATATACAGCTGCCATGACAAGCAGCTCTGTTGTCGAGATCAGATATTTTAACAAGACCTTACCTCCAGTAAAGATTTTGTATATTGTTTACAAAAAAACAGCAGAACAAAATGGGAAAATATACAATATGATGCTTTTTGGTATTTTCCTCAAAAATGCGCGAAAGCGCTATGACGCACTTTGCATAACAAAGCACCCCACAGCGCATTCGCTGTTTTGGATGAAAGAATATCGGCAGATCACCACTGCTGGATGTAATCCCAGCCATCGAAGTTTACTTCGAGGTTGCCGTCTTTGAAGTAGTCGTCAAATGTACCGCCGGGGCCTGTCTCAGCATCGGTATGTACAAGGTAGCCGTTCTCCTCGGGGCTGTGGATAATGAACTTGAGGCTGTATGTGTCTGTGTTCGGGAGCTTTACGTTAGCGCCGTAGTGCGGACCGTCGGAAGCGCTCATTTCCATGAATGTACCGCTTGTAACTTCTGTGCCGTCCTTGGAGATAACGTAGTCGATCGTGAGGTAGGGAACCCAGTCGCCCACACCGAATCCTACTGTGTTTTCAAGAGCGGAAACGTCAGCTTCGAGATGCAGGTTGTAGTCCTCTGTGTTGCCGTTGCCCATGGACATCGGAACAGGCTGGAAGTAAACTGCGGAAACATTGAGGAATCCTACTTCCTCGTCCTCGAAGATCGGGATCTCGTTGAATCCTGCCGCATCATCGGGAGCAGCTGCCGCGTCAGTCTTTACTGTTGCGTCAGCACCTTCTGCCGCAGCTGTTGCAGCTGCTGTGGTTGTTGTGGTTGTGGTTGTTGGTGTGCTGGTATTGTTGCCGCAGCCTGCGAATGCCATTGCAGAAGCGAGTACGGCAGCGATAAGAGCTGTTTTTCTTGTTGCCTTCATGAACTTTTCCTCCATTTGTTGTATTTCTGCGGCTGAGCCGCAATTATTTATTTCGTAAAGCAGTATCTACTGCATTAGAAAACGGTTTGTTATGCCTTGCTTTTTTCGGGCGCGGCTTTCTTTTTGGCTTCCTTCTTCTTTTTCGGCTTCGGCATCATCTCCGCCGCGAACTGTTCGTCAGTCTCGGTGAGGTAATGGATACCGTCCGCAATACCGAGGAAGAAGGGTATGAATGACCAGCAGAATACTGCGTACAGGATACCCTTGCCGTACTTGCCGATGTAGAACTTGTGCATTCCGAATCCGCCGAATATCAATGCGATAATGCCGGCTTCCTTTCGGTTGTTTCTTTCCCACTTCGTCATCACGAAAATAAGAAGTGTAATGAATGTCAGTATCAGCTGCGGTATCAGTGTTTCGAGTACCGGGAATATTCCGAGCACCTGCAGCGTTTCGTTGAACGGTATGATAGCCTGGAGCCAGTCCGGCGATGTCATATCTATCACGTCGCCCTCGATAAGCTCCTTGATTCCGGAGCCGAGGAAGGATATCGACATTATGAACATCAGTATGCTTGTTCCGAGGAAGAACGGACGTATCGGAAGCTTGACGCTGAAGAAGCGTATCGCTATGAATACGGCTACCAGCACGACGCAGCCGGTTCCGAAACCGCCCCATACAAAGCCGATCTCCGAAGGTTCGGTAAGGTACTGCTGGTAGAACAGGATAACTTCCGCGCCCTCACGGAATACTGCGAGGAAAGCGGTGAATGCGAGTGTGAAAACGCTTCCTGTCTCGGAAGACGCCTTTACCTGATCGTCAATGTAGCTGTTCCATTTATCGGCTTCCGCTTTGGAAACCATCCAGTTGCTTACATAGAAGAGAACAACTACCGCGATGAGAGCCGTAACGCCCTCGATTATCTCCTGGTTTGCTGTGTTTGCGAGTTTCCAGAGACTCAGCAGCCATGCACACAAGAAGCTTGCCGCGATAGCTGCGACACAGCCCATGTAAACGTGCTTCAGCTTATCTTTATGTCCGCTCTTTACGAGGTAGGCGATTATCGCGCCTACAACGAGTATCGCTTCAAGTCCCTCGCGCACGATTATAAGGAAGCATGCGCTGAAGGTCGCAACGCCGCTCACAGCCGTGTTCTTAACAGTTTCGGTCTCCGTGTTTGCCGCGGTATCGGCTGCTGCAGGGGTGCCTGTCGGAGTTACCGACATACTTGCGGTCTTTCTTGTGCCGTCGGAGCTGAATGCGCTCTCTCCGTAATCTCCGAGTCCGTCGAGGTGATTTGCCTGTATGTGGAGTATCTCGCTGAGCTTTACGAATTCCGCAACGACTGTTTCCTCACCGAGATCCTTCTTTACAGCCTTTCGTGCTGTCTTGAACTGGAGCTCGGCCTTGCTGACTTCCGAGCCGGAGTAGCCGTTGACATTTCTCTCGAATCCGGAGGTCTCGTAGTAATAGTTGTAGATGTTGAGCGCCGGTGTATATGCGGCTTCCTTGTCGCCCGCCTTGTAGAGCTTGATCGAAGCTTCGATGCAGTCATCTATCGCGTTTGCGACCAGATTCCACGTCTTTGTGGTGAGGTTGTTGACCACCTTGTATTCGTCCCACGTTGCTATGTATGAGACTTCCTCCGCCGCCGACCGGAAGTTCAGTGCGCCGAACGCTGCCGTAAATGCGATCATTACGGCGGAAACAAGCGCGAACAGCTTGTGTGTATCTGTCTTTACTATATTCATTTTTATCCGCGTCTCTCCTTTTGTGTCCGGTGCATTTCTTTGCAGAGGTTAGCAAAATCTAACCCTGCCATACACCGCAATGCCTTTAGTTAAAGAACAGCATTCTGCAATGTAAGCAGTTACTAACTTGCGGTTACAAGTTAGAGCAAGCTAACATCGAACGTGATAAATATATCACACAACCGGGTTTTTGTCAAGGCAAGGAAAAAAATTTCGGGATTTTACATATACCCGGAACACAAATTCCGGTAAAAAAGCGCCACATTCTACAAACGTTTTGTATTGCCGTTACAACAAGGCAGATCTCCTTGCATTATCGGAGTTTCTGTGGTATAATGTTAGCATAGACTAACTTATATAGAGGAGAGCGGAATATGGAAAATATCATACAAGGACTGCTGATACCGTTTATAGGCACATCGCTGGGTTCGGCATGCGTATTCCCGATGAAAAATACGCTGAGTCTCGGCGTTCAGCGCGTACTGACCGGCTTTGCCGCCGGCGTGATGACTGCGGCAAGCGTCTGGAGCCTGCTGATACCGGCAATAGAGCAGAGCGAGGAAGGAATGGGACAGCTCGCATTCATACCCGCGGCTGTCGGATTTATGGCGGGTATAGCTTTTCTTCTGCTGCTTGACCGGCTGATACCGCATCTGCACATGAACAGTGACGAAGCGGAGGGCATAAAGACGGCGCTGTCGAAGAATATAATGATGCTGCTGGCGGTAACTCTCCACAACATACCGGAAGGAATGGCGGTAGGAGTGGTGTATGCCGGGCTGCTGTACGGCGGGAGCGACGTTACGGCTGCGGGAGCGATGGCACTTGCGATAGGCATAGCCATACAGAATTTCCCGGAAGGCGCTATCATCTCGATGCCTCTGAAAGCGGAGGGAATGAGCAAATGGAAAGCGTTTATATCCGGCGTTGTTTCCGGTGCGGTGGAACCTCTCGGTGCAGCACTCACAATCGCGGCGGCGGGACTTGTGGTGCCGATGATGCCATATCTGCTGAGTTTTGCGGCGGGTGCGATGATCTATGTCGTAGTTGAGGAACTGATACCGGAGATGTCCGCGGGCGAGCATTCCGACGCAGGAACGGTATCTTTTGCCGTGGGATTTACTGCAATGATGATACTTGACGTAGCACTCGGGTGAGAGGATATTCCTCCCACCCGAGTCTGATTTATATTATAATCTTTTCAGTGACCCACTGATTTCCGTGTAACGGTCATTCGGGTGCAGCGTCACGCTGCCGCGGTCCAGCCGCGTAGGCTGGCGCTGTCCGCGTAGGACACAGCGCGTTAGCGCTCAATAAAGACTTCCGTAGGCGGCGCATGCTCTGTAATCAGCGCCCTCGGTATCCTTTGTTCCGAAGGAAGTCCAGGAATGCGGACGGAAGATGCGGTCTTCGCTGACGTTATGCAGCGAAACGGGAATGCGCAGCATAGAGGCGAGGGTTATGAGGTCTGCCCCGACATGACCGTAAACGAGACAGCCGTGATTTGCGCCCCAGTTCGCCATGACGGTGTAAACGTCCTTGCAGGCCTTGCCGTCTGTGATAGGCGCGAACCAGGTGGACGGCCATGTCTTGTCTGTGCGGTCAAGGAGTATCTTGTCCACGTTCTCCGGAAGCTCGCAGGTATATCCCTCAACTATCTGGATCGTGGGACCGAGACCCTTTACAAGATTAACTCTTGCGAATGTGCTCGGCATTACGCACTGTGTCGAGTAGCTGGAGGAGAATCCGCCGCCGCGGAAATATCCGAGGTTTGCGCAGCACCACTTTGTCTTGTCAAGGCATGCCTTTATGTCGTCGTCGGTCATATCCCACCACTTCTTCATCACAGGCTCGCCCTTTTCGTTCTTTGCGCCGCCGGTCCCGTCGAGAGAAGCGGCACCGCTGTTGATAAGATGTATGAAGCCGTCCTTTGCGGCGCCTTCGGGCTTCCAGCCTGTCACGCGCTCGACCGCGTCGGGCGACCAGTATGTACGGACATCAGCGAAAATCGCAGCTCTGTCGGTAACTTCGTGAAGAAGCAGGAGAGTAGTGCCGTTGAGACCGTCGTTTTCTGTAGCGAAGGGGATAGGCTCACGCTTGCCGTTCCAGTCGAAGGAAGTGTTGAGTATCGCTTCGGTGAAGTCGGCGTTGGGCATAAAGTCTGTCCACATTCTCTGACCCTGGAATCCGCCGAGTACAGCGTTCCTGCCCTTCGATTCCTCAAGCCAGCCCATTTCAGCCAGCTTCTTGTTGCCCTTGAGGATATCGAGTACGATACAGGTCATTTTAGCGATGAACTCCCAGTTCTGCTCCTTCTCCTCTGCAGTGAGGGATTTGCGCATATATGTCATACCATCGGTGGGGTTGATGTCGATTCCTTCCTTGCAGTTCTCGTGTATCCATGCGAGAGCTTTTTTGTATTCTTCCTCGTCGTAGATGCCGAGCTTTTCACGGCGGATTATCTCGGTCATATCCACCCATTCGACGTGCATTCCGAGGTAGCTGCGGAAGAAGTCCTCGTTGCAGTACGAGCCTGCGATACCCATAGCGACTGCACCGATATTTACATAGCTCTTGTTGCGTATATCGCCTACTGCGACCGCGCATTTCGCAAACCGCAGGATCTTGTCCGCAACGTCATCGGGCACCGATCTGTCGTCAGCGTCTTTAACATCGTGACCGTAGATCGAATAGCAGGGCATACCGATCTGGGCGTAGGCGGACATTGCCGCAGCGAGGAATACCGCGCCGGGACGCTCGGTGCCGTTGAATCCCCATACTGCCTTGATCGTGTTCGGATCCTCGTCTATTACCTGTGTGACATAGCACCAGCAGGGCGTTACGGTGAGAGTTGCGACAACGTTCTCTTTTAAGAACTTTTCTCTGCAAGCAGCACTTTCCGCGATGCCGCCGATAGTGGTGTCCGCGATAACGCACTCCACCGGCTCTCCGCTTGCATGGCGCACGTTCTCGGTTATGAGCTTTGCGGCAGTCCTTGCAAGCTCCATTGTCTGCTCTTCAAGGCTTTCCCGAATGCCAAACTGTCTTCCGTCAATGACGGGTCTGATACCTATTCTGGATAACATATATTTACATTCCTTTCATTTTCCGGCATCTAAATGCCCTTTTGTAAATTATAGCAGATTGACGGTGACTTTGCAATATTTTTTTGTAAAAAATCGACGAATTTTTAAAAAAGCTAAATTATTTATATTGCATGACGATATAACAATAAAAGAGGAGAAGTAAAGATCTGTGGTGAGGGAGGGAAGATTTATGTTAATGAAGATGATGCCGTTAAAGAAAAAAAGAGGCTTCACGCTTGTCGAGCTTATCGTTGTTATCGCAATAGTAGGAGTTCTTGCCGCAATAATCATACCTGTCGTGACAGGATACGTTGACAAGGCAAACAGAGCCAATGACAAAACAATGGCAAAGCATATCCATGACCGTGCGCAGATAGTAATGACGGAGGACTTTGATGCGTTCAAATCTTTCCGGAGCCATAACTCCGGTAATTTTGTGTGTACTGCTGACGGGTTTGCAAGATACAATATGTGGGACGGAAGCGTTCAGGCAGAGGGGGATTACTGGCTCGTTATAGTCGGACGCATAAACGGTACCCCGAACTGCAAGAACAACGGAGAATACAGACTTATGCACTGCAACAATGAGCTTCAGTATTTCTGCGCCTGCTTCAACAACGATATAGGTCTTGTTACTCTGGGGAAAAAGACCCTCGAGAGAAAATCCATGAACAACCAGAAGCTTATGGTGGAGCAGTTTGACACCGATGAGGGGAAGCTCTGCAAATCAAAGAAAATGTTCAAGTTCCCCATGAAAGCAACTTCCCATGAGATCAATTTTATCAACACAAGTGACGGAAATCTTACCGACAATTATCTTATCTGTCATCGGAGAGGCGAGCCAAACAACATAGAAGTGTGGGCAGGCTATTCTTTCGGCGCAGGCGGAAGCGGACCCCGCTACCGTATATATCCCGACCCCTGCCCGGTATATACTGCTTGAATACGCTGAGACCGCGGAGCTTAAGGCTCTGCGGTCTCAGACTTTCATGGGAGCCGCTTCGGCTTTCCGACGTGACCCTCACCGCCCCGCAAGCCCACTGAACAAGTCCCGTAAAACGTAACTTTGAAAGATGCATTGAAGATCGAAGCAGTGCTTTTTTGAAAGACCGAAACTGCGGATATACCTGATAAGTGTTCCTGCCGCGCTTGACTATTGATGCCGGATATGCTATAATTGCAGTATAAAAACAGACAAAAAGGGAGCTATATGGACGTACACTTACGAACTGGGATAATACTTGCGGTGCTTGTATTTATGTCAGCTTTTTTCTCGGCGGCAGAGACCGCGTTTACCGGAGCAAACCGCATAAGGCTGAAAAGCCGTGCGGAGAACGGCTCGAAGAAAGCCGAGCGTGCTCTTGAAGTCATGGAGCGCTATGACAAGACGCTGACGACTATACTGATAGGCAATAACATTGTTAATATACTGACATCATCTCTTGCGACCGTTCTGTGCATAGAGCTTTTCGGTGCTGCGGGAACGCTTATTTCCACTGTTGCGGTGACAGTCGTGGTGCTGATATTCGGAGAGATACTTCCGAAGACGATCGCCAAGATGCATGCCGAGAACTTTGCCTGTGCGGTGAGTGGGATAATGAAGTTTCTTATGGCGGTGATGACACCGCTTTCCGCTGTATTCATTCTGCTTCAGAAAGGCGCGGCGCGTCTGTTCGGCGGAAAGGGCAGCGAGGTCAGCATGACCGAACAGGAACTTATGCAGATAATAGATGAGATCGAGGACGAGGGCGTGCTTGAGGAGCAGGAAAGTGACCTTGTGCGCAGTGCGCTGGAATTTGACGAGACTCTTGTATCCGCGATAATAACACCGCGCGTGAATGTTGTGGCAGCCGATATAAACACCGGTATCGACGAGATGCGGGAGCTTTTCCGCAAAGAGGGATATTCCCGGATACCGGTATATGAGAAGTCTGTCGATCACATTGTCGGGATAGTGAAGCACAAGGACTTCTTCGAGAAGCTTGTGACAGGCGAAAACTTCTATGTTCGTGATATCGTACAGGACACGATGTTTGTGCCGGGACTTATGAAGATATCGGACGTACTGCGAAAGATGCAGCGCAGCAAGATACATCTTGCCGTGGTAGTTGACCAGTACGGCGGTACGGACGGCATAGTGACGGTCGAGGACATAATGGAGGAGCTTGTCGGCGAGATCTGGGACGAGACCGACGAGGTAAAGGCGCCGGTGCGCTTTATAAGCGAGAATGTATTTGAGACGAGCGGGGAAGTTGCACAGAACGATTTCAACCGTTACTTTGAGGGACGTTTTGAGATAAACTCGGACAGCAACACGATAGGCGGCTGGATATACGAGCTTTTCGGGCGCATACCGGAGGAAGGGGAGACTGTTGATACGGAAGATTTCCGCATCACGGTTGAGAGCCTTGATGAGCTTCGCGTAGGGAAGCTGAGATTTGAGATACTTCCGGAACATGACGAAACAACGGATCATACCACATTTGCAGAACGCATAAGCGATGTGCGCAGCCGCTTTTCGGACAAGGAAAAAGGGCAGAGTGAGCGATAAATGGAATTTTATGTGCTTGTGACGGTAATATCCGCAGTCTCGTTCACAGCGGATATGATACTGCGCTATATGGAGAAGATACGCTCGTTCGGAATGGAGGAGCGCCTGCACAATATCAAGGGCAGTACAGTGCCGATAGAGGATTTTATCCCGCACAACATCACGATGCTGACAGTATGGGGAATGTCGCTCGGCGCGTTCGGTATTTTTATGAAGCTTCTCGGCGTACACCCGTTCCTGAGTTTTCCGTCGTCCGCGGCATTCGCCTGCATAGTGAACTTTACGGTGATGCATTTTATCAAGCCGTTCTACCAGGATATACTTGGTGATGAGCTGTCGGAAAAGACGGATATAAGCGGCATTTCCGCCGTCTGCACCGAGCGCATAGCCGGCGATGACTACGGCAGGATAGGGATTGAATATCACGGCAAACACTACGAATTTGAAGCGATATCCGAGTATGAAACGGACATAGAGAAAGGCGAGCAGGTGCTCGTCCTCTACCGCGAAGGTCAGTTCTGCGTCGTTGAAAAGGGCTCCGAACTCCTCGATGTGCTCAATGAAAAGTGATCCGTCGGACGAGAAAGCGCGCACAGCGCGTGAGATTGGCGCGCACGGCGCTTGAGACTTGGGG
>DEWH01000018.1:56251-98377 GCA_002363155.1 Ruminococcaceae bacterium UBA3215
CCCTTTCCAAAGACTTTTGATCGCTTCGCAGTTAAGGGGGAGAGTCATCGTAAAAAAAGACCGCTGAGTGCAGATCAGGCATTCGGCGGTTTAAGTTTTCTCTGATCGTATTGGCAGCAGATAAGGCTGACTGTGATATGCAGGAAAACCGCTGCTGCGGAAGTCGTAGCTCCACGGTTCCGGCGATAATTATTATATAGCATAAGGAAAGCCGTGTTTGCAAGCTTTTTTCCTTCGAGAAGCGGAAATTCGTGAACAATTATTGCGGTTCGGGTGTTGAAATTGAAAACATTTTTGTATAATATGTACAAATAAAGTATTGACATTCAAATTTATGTGTGATATACTGTTATGTGATCCGGCTCAAAGTCTTTGCCGGAAAGAATGTAATCGTTTAACCTGCCGGAGGATATTATGCTTGAAAAAATCAAAACCGCACTGCTTATAGGCGTAATAATGATAACTGTCGGGTGCGGAAATTCACCCGGAACAAAGGCGGAGAGTACGAGTGCAGCTTCTTCTGCCCGGACTGCTCCCTCGGAGACTGCGGGAACCAATGCCGATGACTGGTTTACCGCTTCGGAGACGGCAAAGAGAATGGGTGTCGGGCTTAACCTCGGGAATACTATGGAAGCGTATGACGCAAACGGCTGTGAGAAGTCCACTTATGAGTGGATCCCGGAAGTCGGCGGCAACAAGCCGCAGGACTACGAGACCTGCTGGGGAGCGGAAGTGACCACGCAGAAGATCGTTGACGGCATACGGGACGCGGGTTTCGGTACTGTCAGGATCCCCGTTTTCTGGGGCAATATGATGAAGAATGACGGTACATGGACGATAAACTCCGAGTACATAGCGAGAGTTAAGGAGATCGTCGATTACTGCATGAATGACGGGCTCTACGCGGTAGTCAATATCCACCATTTTGACGAATTCATAATAAGAAGGAACAGTACGGCTGAATGCGAGAAGATCTTCACGACGCTCTGGACGCAGATAGCCGGTTATTTCAAGGATTATCCGGAAAAGCTCGTTTTCGAGGGCTACAACGAATACCTCGGCGGCGACAGGTTCAACAGCAGCGGTGTTCTCACTCCGCTGAACAAGGACGAGGCTTACGACCTTACCAACAGAATGAATGCCGCGTTCGTCAATGCAGTCAGAGCGACCGGAGGAAATAACGCAAAGCGGGTGCTGATAATCTCCGGCTACTGGACGAACATTGACAACACGACCGACAGCAGGTTCCTTATCCCTGCCGACAGTGCAAAGGATAAGCTTATGGTGTCGGTGCATTACGTCGATAACTCGATGTACTGGGAGAGACAGATCGGAGGCGATAAGTGGCTTTCGTACACCGACGATCAGTGCAAACGGCTGACAAATGCGTTCACATCGAAGAACATACCTGTGTTCCTCGGGGAGACTACATCACGCTATCCGAGGGAGAATTTTGCTTCCGGCGCAAAGTACACCGACTCGTCGGAGTGTCTTGAGATCGTGCTTGATAAGCTTACGGATCTCGGATTTGTGCCGGTGCTCTGGGATACAAGCAACAACTTCTATTCACGGACTGACTGCAAAATAAAGAATGAAGCCGACAGCAGGGTGATACGAACGATATCCGATAAGCTGACGGAAAAATAAACGGAGGGTAATATGAAAAAAGGTATTGTTGCAAAAACCGCCGCAGCGTTTATCGCGTCGGCACTGCTGATGTCCGGCTGCGGGACGGCTCAGTCAGATACGGCAGGGACCGCGGCTCAGCCGCAGGAATCGCAGGTGCAGGATATGACAGAGGAAAGCACGGAAAAGAACACACTTACCGCCCTTGAAGTGTCAAAGCTCATGGGCAACGGCATCAATCTCGGCAACACTATGGAAGCCTACGATCATACCGGCTATCTGAACGGCAAGGACCCGACTTCATCGGAAAGCGCATGGGGAATGCCGCACACTACCCGCGAGATGATCGACGGAATGAAGGCTGCGGGATTTGATACACTGCGCATACCCGTGGCATGGACAAACGGAATGAACTTCGAGAGCGGCGACTACACCATTGATTCCAGACTGCTTGACAGAGTTGAGGAGATCGTCGGTTATGCCCTTGACGCGGATATGTATGTTATAGTGAACGATCACTGGGACGGAAGCTGGTGGGGAATGTTCGGCTCCGCGTCCGAGGAGACCAGAAACAGCGCAATGGAGATGTACAAGTCCATGTGGTCACAGATCGCGGAGCGTTTCGGTGACTATTCCTACAAGCTGATATTCGAGTCCGCGAACGAGGAGCTCGGTGACAGGCTCAACGACAAGGATATAGCGAAGGATTCCGGTACTCTCTCCGAGAACGAATGCTATGAGATGACATATAAGATCAACAGCGAATTTGTGAAGCTGATACGCTCCACCGGGGGAAAGAACGCCGACAGATTCCTGCTTATCGCCGGCTACAATACGGATATCACACGAACCTGCGATGACAGGTACAAGATGCCGGAGGACACCGCTGACGGCAAGCTTTTCCTTTCCGTGCATTACTACACGCCCTGGGATTACTGCGGTATCAAGGCACTGGATCACTGGGGCTCACCGAAGCAGTATGAGGAGCAGAACCGCCTGCTAAAGATGCTGACAAAGTTCACGGATCAGGGCTACGGCATCATCATCGGTGAGTATGCCGTGCTTATGAACGGTTTAAGTCCGAAGCCCGATACCGATATCTTCTACACCAACTTCCTCAACAACTGCGATCTGTACAACTATGTGCCGATGCTGTGGGACTGCAACAACCTCTATCGCAGAAGCGAGTGCAGGATAGTGAACGAGGAACTCGGGAAGCTGTTCCTTGACAGAAGTCTCTCCGCTCAGTCGTCGCTTACCGATAAGCAGATAGCGGAGAATGCGCAGAAGGGAATTGACGAAGCCCTTGAAGCTGCGAACGACAGAATGACGGACGACGGCGATATACCTGCTTCCGACGATACGGCGGTAGCGTGGATAATGTACCAGAGCGGCGATTATACAGCAGCTTACTGCGTAGGCGATCTTTATGACCCGACCAACAAGACATACGGTATAAAGGCACAGAATGCGCTTATCACAGGCGAGGGTACATACACGGTATCGCTTGACCTGAGCGATATCGGCAACCCGAAGGGTGTTGCGTTCTCTGCTCTCGGCATATCCAACGGCGAACTGCTTTATCCCGGATATACCGTTACGATCGACAGCTTCAAGGTCAACGGTGCGGAAAAGGAGCTTTCCGGCAAGCCCTACACCTCTTCCGACGACAAGAAATGCACCCGTGTCAACCTCTGGAACCAGTGGGTAAACAAGGTCCCCGAAGATGCGCGCACGGCAGACGGTGATCTTGAGGGCGCTTCTGCGCAGGTTTGGAACGCCGGCAAGAATGAGAAGATAATGAATGTCGAGATCACATTCACCTTCTCCGCTCCGTGAGCAGAACATACATTTGTAATTTCCAGCTGATGAAGACCGTTCGGGACAATTGTTCCGGACGGTCTTTCAATATCTGCAAATAAATCTGAAAGAAAATGAAAAAATACTTGCAATTTATTCCGTTTTATGATATAATGTGAATAAGTATAAAATAAGGGAGAGAATCGGGGAGAAATTTTATGCAAATCGACGAAAAATTGCTGGGCTGGTTGTATAACTTTGTCTCTGAGGTTAAAGATCGTCCTTTTAAGACGGAAGATTTTGAGGAAATCTGCAAACAGATGAAAATCTCAAGACTTTACTATGATTTTGACCTCGGCGACACCAGTCCGTACCGAAACCGTAAGATGCAGAATCTTGTGGTTCCGGGTTCCGAAGCCGGAAAGCCTGTTGTGGTATATGACAGCGGGGAAAAGTCCGGTTTCTCATTCAAAGTCCCTTATTTCTACCGCGGAAGTGAGTATGTTCATTCTTACATCGAGTTCAAAGAGGGCGTTGAAGAGAAAGACGTAAACAAAGACTTCTGTAAGCTTATCTCGGATATACTATATATTTCCGGCAGCAGGATCAATATGCAGATGATGCTCAATTATGCCGAGACGACAGATCCGCAGACCGGCATACCTAATTCTATTTTCATCGGGCGCAAATATGAAGAGATCACCCGTACTGTACCTGCCGAAAATTACGTTGTGCTGTATATCAACCTCCAGAACTTCAAATATCTGAACGAAGTCGGAACGTCAAAAGGCGGCGATGAGGCGATCCTGCAATATTCCCATAAGATAACCGGTTTTGTGGGAGAAGATGAATGCGTATGCCGTATGGGCGGCGACAATTTCGTCATGTTCATTCGCAGGGAAAACTTTGACAGCGTGGCTGCAAAGCTCAGTGTCGTTACACTTGATAAGCTTCGGAGCATTCCCGGACGTTCGTTTGAGATATCTGCGTGGATAGGCGTTTCCGGCAGTATTCCGGACGATAAGCGCAGTTTCAATGCACGGATAAATGAAGCGGCGATAGCCTGCAATATCGGAAAGACCCGGCTTAAGCAGAAACTTGTGTTTTATTCCGAAGAACTTAAAATTCTCATTAACCGCGGCAGAGAGATCATGTCCATGTTCTATCCCGCCGTTAAGAACCACGAGTTTCACCCGTTCTTCCAGGCGAAGGTGGATATGCGCACCGGAAAGCTTGTGGGATTCGAGGCGCTGTGCCGCTGGATCCACGACGGCAGGTTCATTTTCCCGGATCAGTTCATACCGGTCCTTGACAAGGAAGGGCTTATCCACGAGCTTGACATAACGATCTTCCGTGAGACCTGCTCAGCGATAAAGCGCTGGAAGGATATGGGGCTGAACCCGCCGAGAATATCATCGAACTTTTCCCGCAAGAACCTTTTCATAGAGGATATCGAGGACAAGATCAGCAGCACCATAGAGGAAAACGGCATTTCAGTCGGCGATGTTGAGATAGAGATAACCGAAAGCGTACAGGAATCCGAGACAGCGCGTCTTATCTCATTTGTCCGCAGTCTCAAGGAGCGCGGTCTGCATATTTCGATAGATGATTTCGGAACCGGTTATTCCTCGCTTATGCTGATACATAACATTGACGCAGATGTTATAAAGATCGACAAGAGCTTTGTGGACGAGATACCCGGGGACAAGAAGTCCGAGGTGCTTATCGAGAGCATCATCAGCATTGCCCGCAACCTCAATATGTCTGTCATCGCAGAGGGTGTTGAGACAGCGGAGCAGGGCAGATCGCTTTTAAATCTCGGCTGTGAGAACGCACAGGGTTATTATTACAGCAAGCCGGTCGATTTTGAAGCGGCAACCGAGATAATCCGCAAAGGCTTCTTCGAGCCCATAGCCTGATCATAAACATAGACAAATTCACAATGCACAATTCACAATGCACAATTGTGGAGCGCGCTTTGCGCGCATATCTGAATCGTGACGAAATTACATGATTTTGTCGACAGATAGATACAGATTTAGTATAAAAATCCCGCTGAAATCACATAAGTTTCAGCGGGATTATTTCTTTGTGAAGAGTCTTGTCAAGTTCCGTTTTACGGTCATTCGGGTCCAGCGTCACGCTGGCGCGATCCAGCCGCGTAGGCTGGCGCCGTCCGCGTAGGACAAGCGCGAAAGCGCAGACGCCGTCCGCGTAGGACACAGCGCGAAAGCGCAGATTTCCGTCAGCGCAGCTGCGGAGACTTGTCCGGAGCACCGATCTGCTGACGCTCGACGAGCTCGGCGAAGATGCCGCGTCTGGCGATAAGCTCCTCGTAAGTTCCGTCCTCGGCGATCCTGCCTTCGTCCATGACGATGATCCTGTCGCAGTTGCGTATCGTCGAAAGCCTGTGGGCAACTACGATTCTCGTGCAGTTCAGCCCGTCCAGTGATTCGGAGATCTTTTTCTGTGAGATGTTGTCGAGGGCGCTGGTGGCTTCATCAAATATCAGTATCTTCGGCTTCGGCGCGATCGCTCTTGCGATCATTATGCGCTGCTTCTGACCGCCGGATATGCCGCCCTGTCCCTCGCTGATGACGGTGTTCATGCCCATAGGCATGGCGCGTATGTCATCTGCTATGCCGGCTGTTTCCGCAGCTTCCCACGCTTCATCTACCGAAAGATGCGGCGCGGAGATCACTATATTCGAGTAGATGTCACCTTGGAACAGCGAACCGTCCTGTGTTACCGCACCTATCTTTTTGCGGAGTGAGTGCAGATCTATGCGGCTGATATCCTTTCCGTCATAGAAGACAGAACCTTTCTCCGGCATCTCAAAACCGAGCAGCAGCCTTATCAGCGTACTCTTGCCGCAGCCGGTCCTTCCGACTATCGCCACATACTCGCCGGACTTTATTTTGAGATTCATTCCGTTTATTATATACGGCGAACGCTCGTCATATCTGAAATAAACATTGTTAAGCTCTATGCTTCCGGAGAGAGAAGATACGCTCTCCTTTTCGCCGGCGGATTCCGGCAAAGTCTCAAGTATCGGTGACGTGAGTTCAAGTATAGGACGTATCTCCGCACCCATTGTCAACACTTCCGCAAGTGCTTTGAAAGCTGCTGTCAGCATTCCGTATGATGCCGAAAACGCCATATAGTCGGAGGGGGATACGCCGGCTTTTACCGAAAGCGCATACATCACTATCATTCCGATAAGTGATACCGCGAGATTAACGGCACTGCTTATTTTAAGAAACAGCGGAGGGTCATATAAAAGCTCCGCCCCCTCCGCATAGTGTGCAGCCCATTTTGCAAATGCACGCTTTTCCGACCCGGAAAGCTTAATCTTCTGCACTCCCTTTATAAGCGAATATGTAAGACCGCTGAGCTTTGCCGAATGCTCAACTTCGCGTCTCGTGATCTTCAGTTTCATATATGCGGTGATGAGCGAGACCGCCAGAGTCGCAGTCATTACGAGGACTGCCGGCATCACAAGTTCCGGAGCAAACCGGAATATCTGTCCAATGAAAATAAGCGAGAAGACCGATGTTATACTTGTTGAGAAAATGCCCTCCACTAAAAGGGAGCAAAGCCGTTTTACCGAACGGACACGGTTTGCGAGCTCGCCGGCGGTGAATTTCCGGAAAAACTCCGCAGGGAGCCTCAGAAGCCTCATCATCATCGACGACTCCAATGCAAGCATCAGCTTATTTTCCGTACTTGTGACCGAAAGCTGTTCCACAGCCTTGAATATGTGCGATGATATCGCGGTACACAGAAGAAAGAACGCTGTCCCCCACAGTATATTTACATTTCCCTCCGTCAGAACGAATCCGGTCAGTATCTTTGTTATGATCGGTATGAAAGTTCCTGCCAGTACCACAAGAAAATCCGACAGCAGATAGACCGCCAGATCGTTTGTGGTGTAGTTCTGCCGCATGAACCGGAAAAGGTCACCGAACCCGAGCTTCTTATCCGGCAGGGGACGGTAAAAGCATAATGCGTTCTTGGTGAAAAGACCGGCATTCCGTGAGCTTATCTTTTCCTCCCTGCCGCCGGATATGTACTTGTAGCCGCCGGTGAATTCCGGGATCACTGCAACAGGAGCGCCGCTTTCCTTGAGATACAGTATCATGGGACCGAAGGAGTCCTTGTACCATTTTTCCGTCAGTTCAGCTTCTCTGTACATGACTCCGCTGTGCTGGAGCGCGTTTTCAAGCTGCTCCTGCGGAGGGAGCTTTTCGTCCTGAACAGACGAAGGCTTCATGTGGTAGTACCGGAGCACCTCGTCAACAGCGTCCTTTGTGATTATGCGGGAATCGTTAAGGCTGCCCGCACCGCGTTTCCCGATAACAGCGGACGCCATGCGGAATACCGAGTCTTCAAATATGTCCTGATCGCTTTGTTTGCGCAGTCTTATCTGTTCATCAAACCAGCCCAATTTATCTTACCTCTTTATTCTACGGAAACAAGCTTTGTGTAATATCCGCCCTTGGCGTAAAGCTCCTCGTGGGTGCCGCGCTCAACGACTTCGCCCTTGTCAAGCACCACTATCTCATCGCAGTCGCGGATCGTTGAGAGCCGGTGCGCGATCACTATGCAGGTTATGCCCCTGTCCTTGACTGCCCTTACAAGCTCGTATTCCGTCTTGGCGTCAAGGGCGCTGGTAGCCTCGTCCATTATGATGACCGAAGGATCCTGGGCGAGGACTCTTGCGATCTCAAGTCTCTGGCGCTGACCGCCGGATAGATCCTTTCCGCCCTCGATTATCATTCCCCGGTATCCGCCCGGACGCTGCATTATATCGTCATGGATCTGGGCATCTCTTGCCGCGAGTATCATTTCAAAATCTTCTATTGAGCTGTCCCACATCTTTATGTTGTTTGCTACGGTATCTTCAAACAGGATAATATCCTGGTCAACGACAGCGACAGAACTTGTGAATACCGAACGGTCGATCTCTCCGATAGGCTTTCCGTCAAAGAGGATCTCGCCGCTCCAGGGTTCATAAAGACCGGATATCAGCTTCGACAGTGTGCTCTTTCCGCAGCCGGAAGCTCCTACGAGCGCGATCCTGCTGCCCTGACCGAGCTTCATTGAGAAATCCTTGATAAGCGGTTCGGCAAGCCGGGAATATCCGAAAGTCACGTTTTTAAGCTCAACCTCGCCGTGCAGTTTTGTATAATCCGCTTCATCGGACAGCGGTGTGTCCGAGTAGTACACATCGTCGGGGTACTGCATAACGTCCTCGACAAACTCCATCTGTGTCCGCATTTCCTGGATCGTCTGACCGGCGGAGATGACAAGATCCGCCGGCTGCATGAACAGCAGCAGGAAGTTCTGGAATGCGAGTATCGCTCCGAGGGTGAAATGCCCGTTCATGGTAAGGTAGATGCCGATCACAAGCACCGAGTAATTCACGATATCGGAGATAAGGGAAGGAATAAGTCCGAGATTTGCGTTGAGCTTATCGAATTTGGCGGACTGCGCGTTCACGGAAGCCTGATATCCTGACCATTTCTTGAAAAAGCCGGACTCGGCTCCGCTGGACTTTATCGTCTCGATCATCTGTATCCCGGAAACTGTCGAAGAAGCGAGATTGCCTTCTCCGCGCATCTGAACTCTCGTGATATTCACGCGCTTAGCCGAGACATAGTGGCAGACGATGATGTTTACGGCGATCCCGAGCAGACCTACAAGCGTCAGTATCACGCTGTATTTCAGCATTATCAGCAGATATACAAGCATCATCGCTATATCGAGCAGCAGCGGAGTGAGCGTTCCTACGAGCGTCTCCGCAATAGAAGTGTTTGTCTCGTGCCTTGTCTGTATATCTCCGGCATTTCTCTGCGTGAAGAACTCGATCGGCATTTTCAGTATCTTCCACATATATGTACTGCTGCCGATGACTGCCATTTTACCGTTGATCTTCAGTGAGTAAACAGCATGGACCGCTTCTATTATGACATGGACTGTCACAACTGCCGACAGCAGGAAAATGAACGGTATCAGCAGATCGTCATTCTCCTTCGTGAGCATTCTGTCCAGGAAAAACCGCGAGAACAGTGGGTAGGTTATATCCAGCATATACCCGACGATAGTTGTAAGCATAACGAATATGACAGCCGCAGCTGCGCCTTTGAGCCTTTTTGACGCAAAGGACAGCATGCTTTTCTTTTTGCCGCCGGGCCGGAACTGTTCCGTAGGCGTTATCATAATACAGATGCCGGTAAAGCATCTGTCGAATTCCTCCATGCTGACTTTTATATTGCCTCTTGAGGGGTCATTAAGCAGGACGCTTTTTCCCTTAAATCCGCAGCATACTACGAAGTGGTTGAAGTTCCAGTGTATTATGCAGGGGAAAACTGCCTTTTTTCTGAGTCCTGCCGGCTCGCACTTGAATCCCTTTGCGCTGAATCCATAGCTTCGTGCGGCAACGGCAATGTTCTTTGCGCTTGCCCCGTCGCGCGAAACGCCGCAGTCGAGTCTTACCTTTTCGAGCGGGAGCCACTTGCCGTAGTAAGCGGCAATCATGGAAAGGCAAGCCGCTCCGCATTCGAGCGTTTCCAGCTGTATGACTACCGGTACTTTAGCGACCCCGTTACGCACCGGTTTTCCGATCTTTTTAATGCCCATAATGGGTGCAGCCTCCGTCAGTCCAGAAGCAGGTCAATGACCTGCGTTACATCGTATCCTACCTTTGCGGAATATGTCCCGTCCGGTATATTTATCTTCGCGGAAGCTATGACATTTCCGTTCCCGTCTTTTCCTACCGATAGTATAGATGCGGTAATATCTCCGATAGTCACGGTCTGTCCCGCCTTTACGTTTTCAGACTTGTACGCATCATCGAATGTCATCGTCATCACACCGTTCTTTACCTCGGCTGTCCCGGCGGCATAGCTCTCTATCGCCGTGAAATTCGCCCATGCGATAAGTGCCGCGAGTATCAGTATCGCTCCGGCAAGAACAGCCCAGACTGACGGCTTCGTAACATGAAGATAGTCGTTGAGCTGATCGGGAGCAGAAAGGCGTTCAAGGCTTTTTTTTCTGAAAATGCTTTCTTCCATTTTACAGTACCTCTGTCGGTTTGTTTCGGTTTTTCTATAATATGTTTCCCCGGATCACTCACCCGAAAACGGGTGCGGCGTCACGCCGCCGCAGGTCAAGGGCGCGCAGCCCTTGTGCCGTCTGCAAAGACAGCGTGTAAGCGCCTTGGTTAGTTATCCGGGCAGTCACATTCTATAATGACATTATACCAAACAGCCGCAAAAAAGTCAATAAATTTGAACCTTTTGCCGTTCAATTCCACTTCCGGAGCAGTGCCGGGCCTGTTTTCCCGCCTTGACACAGAACGGAAAAAAGTGTATAATTAATAAGTATCATTGTCTTGACAGAACACGATGAAAGGAAAGATAACAGTGCCGGCAAAACTTAAAGAACTGTTTGAAAACATAGATCTTGATCCCGCGGCAGGGGAGGGCGATGTTCTCTCCGCGGTGCATAAGGAATCCGATAATTCGCTGATACTCCAGCTCAGTCTGGCGCAGCGCGTTCCCTTTGATACACTGTTCGGGGCAGCTGACGCGATACGCGCCGAGCTTGAAAGCGGGAGAGTCAGCATATATCCGAAATATGCTCCGGAGCTTTTCGATGAAGAAGCGGCTCTTGATATAACCCGGTTCTTAAAGCGCGAAGGGTACAACGTGAACGGCTTTTTCGATGATGCGAAGGCTGCTGTGAACGGCGGTTCCGTGGTTTATGAGCTGGAGCATTACGGTGAGCAGATGCTCTCCGCTCTCGGTATAGATACCCAGATCCGCAAGTTCATAAAGGGTTTCTACGGGCTCGATATGACCGTAGGTTTTTCCGGAAGGACTACCCTCGATCTTGAGGAATATTCCCGCAAGGTAGCCGAGGAAGATGCGGCATTGCCGATACCTGTTCCGGCACCTCCGCCCGAACAGTCCTCGTCCGGCTCCGGTCAGTACAAAGGTTCCGGTTACAGCGGCGGAAGCGGCTCCGGCAGCGGAAACGGCGAGAAGAAGCGCTATTCCCGCGGACCGGCAGTACATGAGCCGCCGGAAGCGATGAAGCTGATGTTTACGCACCCGATGCTGCGTGATGAGGCGGAGCTTGTTATCGGCAAGCCGATAAACGATGCGCCCATAAGAATGATAGACCTTAACGGCGAGACGGACGACGTAACGCTCTGGGGAGAGGTCTTCTTCACGGAGGACAAGTCCGTAAAGGACGGCAAGTACAATGCCAAGACCGTTTATTTCACAGACCGTACATCTTCGCACATACTTCGTGTATTCACTTCCGCGGACAAGGCGGGAGCCTACTCCTTCCTAAAAAACGGCGTAACAGTTCTGGTGAACGGTTCCGCCAAAATTGATAAATACGCAGGCGGCTCCCTCGTTATTGAACCGCGCTCGATAATGACGGTAAAAACGCTGTCGAGATCGGATACTGCCGAGGAAAAGCGTGTCGAGCTGCACATGCATACGAATATGTCCGATCTTGACGCGATAACTCCGCCCGGCGAACTTGTGATGCAGGCATATAAGTGGGGACACCCGGCTGTCGCTATAACCGACCACGGCAATGTCCAGGCTTTCCCGGAAATTATGAACACTGTCGATAAGATACGCAAGAATGACCCGGAAACGGCATTCAAGCCTATTTACGGTATGGAAGCCTACTTTGTGAACAACGAGGCACAGCTTGTTGAGGGCTGTACTTCCCGCAGCATAGATGACGATATCGTTATATTTGATGTGGAGACCACCGGTCTGAGTCCGGCGTCCTGCCGGCTTACGGAAATAGGTGCGGTGAAGCTCCGCGGACTTGAGATAGTGGAGGAGTTCCAGACCTTCGTCAATCCCGGTCAGCCTATCCCGCAGGAGATCACCGAGCTTACCGGCATAACCGAGGAAATGGTAGCGGACGCGCCTTCGGACAAGGAAGCGGTTTCCGCATTTATGAAGTTCTGCGGGAATGCGCCCGTAGCTGCGCACAATGCAAGCTTCGATATGTCATTCATACGGGCGGCTTCGGAGCGCCACAGGCTCGGATTCCGCGCCGACAGCATAGATACTCTTGCTATCTGCCGCGCCCTCTTCCCGAACAAGCGCAAGCATAAGCTTGACGCTATGGCGGAGCAGTTCGGTCTCGGCGATTTCAACCACCACCGCGCCATCGACGATGCCAAGATGCTCGCTCTGATATATCAGAAGCTTATCGCCGAGAGCAGAAAGGGCAGGGAGATAAAGAAGCTGGGAGATCTTAACCTGCTGACCGGCACAGATGTCCGCAATCTTCCGTATTACCACATGATAATACTTGTGAAGAACAACACGGGACTTAAAAACCTGTACAGGCTCATAGGTCTCTCGAACCTCAACTATTTCAAGAGCAAACCGCGCATACCGCTCTCGGAGCTGAAAAACAACCGCGAGGGTCTTATAATAGGAAGTGCCTGCGAAGCCGGAGAGCTTTACCGCGCTATCGAAGCCAAGAAGCCGGACGAGGCGATAGAAGAGATCGCGTCGTTCTACGATTACCTTGAAATACAGCCGATCACGAATAACCTGTTCCTTATCGAAAAGGGCATAGTGAATTCGGAACTTGAGCTGCGCAATATAAACAAGAGGATCTGTGACCTCGGAGACAAACTCGGAATACCGGTAGTCGCCACCTGCGACGCGCATTTCAAGAACAAGGAGGACAAGATCTTCCGCGATATCCTCAAAGCCGGACAGGGCTACGATGACGAGGGCGAACAGCCGGATCTCTACTTCCGCACTACCGACGAGATGCTGGAGGAGTTCAGCTACCTCGGCGAGGAGCGCGCAAAACAGGTAGTTATCGACAACCCGTGTATGATTGCGGAAATGATAGATAATATAAGACCGATACCGAAAGGCACATTTACCCCGTTCCTCGAAGGTGCGGAGGAAGAACTCCAGCGCCTTTGCTGGGACAGAGCAATGGACTGGTACGGCTACGAAGACAAGATCCCGGAGATCGTTTCAAAGCGTCTGCAGCGTGAGCTTGACGCTATCATAAAGTACGGATTCTCGGTGCTTTACATGATCGCGCAGAAGCTGGTTGCATTCTCCGAGAAGAACGGCTACCTTGTAGGTTCCAGAGGATCGGTAGGTTCCTCATTCGTTGCAATAATGTCCGGTATCTCGGAAGTAAATCCGCTCCCGCCGCATTACAGGTGCAGGAAGTGCAGATACAACGAGTTCATCACCGACGGCTCGGTAGGTTCGGGATTCGATCTTCCCGAAAAGAACTGCCCGAACTGCGGAGAGCCGATGTTCCGTGACGGACACGATATCCCGTTCGAGACGTTCCTCGGATTCAAGGGCGACAAGGCGCCGGATATAGACCTTAACTTCTCCGGAGAAGTGCAGGGCAAAGTCCACCGCTACACAGAAGAACTGTTCGGTACCGATCACGTTTTCAAGGCGGGTACTATCTCCGCTATCCAGGAGAAGTCCGCAATAGGATATGTCAAGAAGTATCTTGAACAGAAGCATATCATGGTCAATAACGCTGAGATGATCCGTCTTGCAAAGGGCTTCACAGGCGTAAAACGCACCACATCACAGCACCCCGGAGGAATGGTCGTTGTTCCGAACAACTACGACGTTTACGATTTCACCGCCGTTCAGCACCCGGCAGACAAGTCCGAGAGCGATATGATAACCACGCACTTCGACTTCCATGCGCTGCACGATACGATACTCAAGCTTGATGAGCTGGGACACGATGTTCCGACGCTCTATAAACATCTCGAAGATATGACCGGAATAAAGATCGCCGATGTCTCGACCTCCGATCCGAAAGTGTACAGCCTGTTCACTTCGCCGGAAGCACTTGGTATAACCGAAGCCGAGACCGGCATACGCACCGGTACATTCGGACTTCCGGAATTCGGCACCAACTTCGTTATCGGGATGCTGCTGGAATCCAAGCCGCAGAACTTCTCCGACCTGCTTCAGATCTCCGGTCTGTCGCACGGTACGGACGTATGGCTCGGCAATGCGCAGGAGCTTATCGCAAACGGAACCTGCACCATCAGTGAGGTTATCGGAACCCGTGACAACATCATGGTCTATCTGCTGCACAAGGGACTTGAACCGTCCCTTGCGTTCAAGATAATGGAGATCACCCGTAAGGGCAACGCGACCAAGCTGTTCACTGACGAGATCTACCAGGCGTTCAAGGATAACAACGTGCCGGAATGGTATGTTGAGAGCTGTAAGAAGATCAAGTATATGTTCCCGAAAGCGCATGCTGCCGCCTATGTTACTGCGGCGGTTAAGCTGGGCTGGTACAAGGTATATTACCCCGAGGCATTCTATGCCGCCACTCTTACGAAGCATACCGAAAATATGGAAGTGGATACGGTAATAAAGGGCAAGGACGCTGTAAAGGCGCGTATGACCGCAATAAAGGCTAATCCCGACGCAACGCCGAAGGACGAGGCTGTTTATGAAGTGCTCCAGCTTGTGTATGAGATGCAGTGCCGCGGCATAAACTTCCTCCCGCCTCATTTCGAGAAGTCCCATGCTACCAAGTACAACATCGAGGACGGAGCGCTCCGTCTCCCGTTCATGGCAGTTGACGGCTGCGGCGAAAATGCCGCCGTAATGCTGTATGACGCGATACAGCAGGGCGGTTACATCAGCGTTGAGGATATTGCCGCAACTTCGGGTGTCAACGGCTCCGTCATCGAGAAGCTCAAGGAAAAAGGCGTCTTTGAAGGACTGCAGGACACTGCGCAGATGACGTTTTTCTGATATGTACCCCGCTTTTAAAAACCAGAGGGAAAACAAATGAACAGACAATGGAGGTAAAACAGAATGGATAATGTACTGAAAGAGCTTTACGATACAGTCGTTGAGCGCAAGAGCGAAAAGCAGGAAGGTTCCTACACCTGCTACCTTTTTGAAAAGGGCATCGACAAGATACTCAAGAAGTGCGGCGAGGAATGCACGGAAATGGTTATCGCAGCAAAGAATGCCGATAACAACGAGCTCAAGAACGAGATCGCAGACCTTATGTACCATGTCATGGTAATGTGCGTTGAGCGCGGTCTTGCGTGGGAGGAAGTCGAGGCTGTACTTGCGGAACGCAGCAACAAGACCGGTAATCTCAAGCAGTTCCACACTGTCGATAAGAATACCTGACATCACAAAAAGCGCTGTGCAGTTTAAATTGCACAGCGTTTTATTTTTGTTATTTTCCGAATAATCGGATCAGTTGATATCCGCGATTATTGCGTTATACTAAATCAGTATCTGTCCGCAGACAAAATCATGTAATTTCGTCACGATTCAGATATGCGCGCAGAGCGCGCTCAATAATTGTGAATTGTGCATTGTGAATTGTGAATTTGTTATAGATTATGCTATATCTTTCGACTTTCTGACCAGAAATTTCAAAGCAAACAGTGATGCACAGAATAGTGCAGCAGATACGGGAAGTACGATCATCGCTCTGCCATATCCCGCAGATTTCACAAGATCTCCGAAAAGCGCGTTGAATCCGATATCGAAGAATGTGGCGATGCTGAGGATAAGCCCGGTTGCGGAGCCGGCTTCCGATGTATCAAAGAACCTGCCGATCAGCATTACAAGCATAGGGTACACTATCGAAAGTGCAAGTCCCGACAGCCCGAACAGCACCATTCCGCTTTTCCCGAGCGCCATTCCTGCAATATAGATAACCGTGCCCGCCGATGACCATATCAGCAGACTTCTGAAAACGCCGATCTTTTCGATGAACGGGGCGAATATCAGTCTGCCGACTGTTATCCCGCCGAAGAACAGCGAGAGGTAGAATGCCGAATCCTGTACGGAATAGCCGAGGTGCTCGCTTCCGTAGCTTGTGAGCCAGTTCATCAGCCCATGCTCTGCTATGAAATAACAGCCGCATATCAGTATCAGAAATATGCTTGCCGGATTTCGTATTATAGCGGAAGAACGCCCTTTTCTGCTGCTTTTTTCCGGATCCGGAAGCTTCATCGTCATCAGCAGTATAAAGCATATCACGACTATAACCAGCAGTCCGGCATTGGCAAAATGCCATGCTTCAAGACTGTCGGCGAAGCGTCCTATGATGTTCTGGGAGGCGGTTATCCCCACGCCCTGAACGAAGTTGAATATGCTCACAAGCATTGCCGGAGATGCGAACATAAGCGGTGTGAGCATATTCACCGATGTGGACAGCATTGTCGAGCCGCCCATTGAAACAGTCATACATATCAGAAGCAGTATGTAGTTTTCGGTAAATGTATAAACAGCGAGAGCGGCTGCCCATATTACCAGCAGACCGCCGATAAACAGCTTCCTCGGCAGCCTGTCCGAAAGCCTTCCTCCGAAAGACAGAAATATAAGGTTCCCGACATAGCTTATCATTATGATACGGCTTGCCTGCGGTTCGCTCAATGAGAATGTGCTGCGGAACGCCGGAAGAAAAATGCCCCGGAGCGAATCGGAAGCAGCCGTTATCAGCATCAGCAGTCCGCAGAATATCATTACCTTTACATTGTATTTTTCTTTCATTTATGTTACCAAATAAAAGCAGGAAGATATCCCGAGGGATATCCGCCTGTTTTTTGTTATCTGTTATTAAGATTTACAAGCTTGCCTGTCTCCATATCAAGCTCGCGGTAGTAGCAGTTGTTTGGCTTGCCGTTGAAGCTTGTGTGGCAGATGCCGCCTTTATCCGGGGTTGCCTGAAACACGAGGGAGTTCTGCTCACAGTTCACGAAGATATGGTGAAGAGTGAAAGTATTGCCGCTCTCCGCGCCCTTGAACCAAAGCTTGTTGCGGGAGGTGCTCCAGAGTATCACCTTGCGCTGCTTTATGCTTTCTTTAAGCGCAAGCTCGTTTACATACGCTATCAGGATCACCTCTTTGGTGCCAAGGTTCTGAACTGCTACCGGTATGACTTTGTTTTCCGGCGCTATCTTTGCGATCTTCTCAAAATCGAGCATCAGCTCATCTGTTTCTTCTATCAGGCTCATATTCTCCTCCGGTTTCAATCAAAAGAAAGATTCTCTATAATGTGATACAGGTATTCTCTGTCGGATCTGCGTGAGGTGTTGGTCAGTATGAACGAATATCCGAAGTGGTCTTTCATGACGGAGCAGATGCGTCCATCTGTACCGTCGGCATACGACAGATACGAGTCAAGAAACATCAGACCGCCGCGCTCTGCGAGTTGAGATGTGACATTGTTTCCGGGACCTGCCTGTTCCTGTGCATATTTGAGGGCGGCAGCATATTGTTTATAATTTTCTTCCGTGCCGAAACCCTCTATATCGTTGAATTCAGCAGCCTGTATGCACAGCATAGCTTCGGTGTTGCGAAGCACATAGAATATGCCGGGCGTACTGCGAATGTCCGCTTTTGTTTCCTCGTCTATCGGGTCTCCGCTGTTTTCTTTTCTCTCGATATACTCATCAAGTGTTTCCCACTTTGAAGTATCTATTCTGAAAGTCATACCCTCGAGTTTTACTTCCTCTTCCGCAGAAGATTCCGGTGCAGTTGTTTCGGAAGCTTCTGTTTCTGTTTCGGTCTCACTTTCAGTCTCTTCCGTCTCCGCAGTTGTGGTGACAGCTTCTGTGGACTGGGTAGTTATTTCCGGAGCATTGTTTTTCACTACAGTTTCATTTCCGGCGCATGAAGAAAGCAGCAATAAAGATGCGATAACAATTATGACGTTCTTTTTCATGATGACCTCCAATAGTTTCGGAAAACTCTGAAATCCAACTGCGAAGCGATCAGGTTTAGGATCAAACCCTTTTTAAAGGGTTTGCGGGTCCGGGCAGAGCCCGGGTCTCTCATCATTCTCTCGGGTCCGGGCAGAGCCCGGGTCTTTCATCATTCTCTCGGGTCCGGGCGGAGCTCGGGTCTCATCTTCTCACGGGCATTCCCTTTTCTTTCAGATGCTCTTTGACTTCACCGACGGTAAGCTCTCTGAAATGGAAGAGAGATGCTGCGAGGGCTGCACTTGCCGGTGTCTTTTCAAAGACCTCGGAGAAGTCTGCGAGTTTGCCGCAGCCGCCGCTTGCGATGACAGGTATCTTTACTCTGCTACATACGAAGTTCAGCATCTCAATATCAAATCCTGCTTTTGTACCGTCCGTATCTATCGAGTTCAGGCATATTTCGCCTGCTCCGCGCTCCTCGATCTCCTTTACCCAGTCTCCGAGATCAAGCCCCATATCCAGCCTTCCGCCGTTTATGAACACGCTGTATCCGCCTTTGCCGTTTCGCTTTGCGTCTATGCCTACCACTACACACTGGCTTCCGAAGATCTCCGCCGCGTCGCTTATCAGCTTCGGGTTCTTCACTGCCTGTGAGTTCACCGAGACCTTGTCGGCTCCCGCTCGCAGTGTGTCGCGGAAATCATCGACCGTGGCAATGCCGCCGCCTACGCACAGCGGAACAAATACCTTCTTCGCCGTCTCGCGCACAACGTCCAGCATTACTCCGCGCCCCTCATGGGAAGCTGTGATATCATAGAAAACGATCTCGTCCGCGCCCTGCCTGTTGTACTCGTATGCACATTCAACCGGGTCGCCGACATCGCGTATTCCCTCAAAATTAACACCCTTGACAACCTTGCCGTTTCTAACGTCAAGGCAGGGGATTATTCGCTTTGCTAACATAGTCTCTCCTTATTCTTCAACATACCGCCATTGCAGCTTTTCCGCAATGACGTATGATGTTCCTTTTCTTCTTCCTGTAGTCCGGCTAAGCTGACCGGACAGCAATGCACGGTCTTCGTAGGTAAGCGGGTCAATAGGGGCGTCAGCCCAGAGTATCAGCCTTTCGTCCCGTGTCCTTCCGCGAAGATCGGTGCGAAACTCCAGTGTACATTCGAGCAGCGACGGAAGCTCCAGATCGTCAAGTCCGCAGAATGAGAACTTCCGCACGCCGGTGAATTTAAGCTCCAGCCTTTTGATCCAGTCGCCGTCGAAGATCACCGAAAGTTCATGGGAATCGAAACCCTGCGCGAAAACAAGACCGTTTTCAACAGCGTGATCTCCGCTTGTGTAATTTGCCGTAACAACGACCGTATCGTGGAAATACCCCGTTTCCTTCATCAGAGCTTCAATGTCAGCATCGGTGTTTATATCGTGCCACATTACCTTTCAGCCTCCGCTATCGCTTCTTTCAGATCGAGCGTTCCGCTGTATATCGACTTTCCGCATATCGCACCGTAAAGTCCAAGTTCACGGCATTTCCTGATATCCTCTATGTTCTTTACGCCGCCGCTTGCGATGATGTTCGCACTGCAGGCTTTGTTGATCTCGCCGAGCTGTTCGGCGTTCACGCCCGCAAGCGTACCGTCCTTCGAAATATCGGTGAAGATGATGTACTGCACGCCGATATCCGACATCGCCTTTGCAAGATCGGTGAAGCGCACGTCCGACGTTTCCAGCCAGCCCTCGGTAGCGACCATGCCGTTTTTAGCGTCTATGCCGACTGCGATATGGGAGCCGTATTCCTTTACAAGAGTCTTTACCAGCGCAGGATCTTTTACTGCCGCCGAGCCGATGATAACACGCTCAACGCCTCCCGACAGATACATCTCCGCCGCTTCGGGAGTGCGTATTCCGCCGCCCACTTCCACTTTCAGCTTTGTATTCTTCGCAACATCGAGGAAGATATCACGGTTCTGCTGTGTGGCGTCCTTTGCGCCGTCGAGATCAACCATGTGTATCCACCCGGCACCGCTACGCTCAAACATTCTCGCGGTGTCCATGTAGCTTTCGGCGACCTTGTGCGCTGTGCCGTAGTCGCCTTTCACAAGGCGCACGCAGTTTCCGTCTTTTATGTCAATTGCCGGTAATATTATCATTATCTTTCTCCTTATTATCTTTTGTTCTGTGTCCCCTTGCCGTTACGGCAATTTCTATCACAGTAACCGGAAAAAGCGCAAGGAAGATGAACGTGATTATGCCGACAAACATCATCGGCAGTCCGGTCTGGCGGATCACGCAGTATGACCAGACCGAGAAAAAAGCCGCCCATATCAGTTTCAGACCGTCCAGAGCTTCGGTTATTATCATTCGTATGAGCTGTTCACCCTGCTTGTCCGTACTTATTCCTATGTGCTTTATCTTCTTCACCGCGATCGTCAGCAGGCTGAATATCAGCAGCAGTCCGAATCCGGCAGCAAACGGGTAAAATCCGAATACCTTGTACGAATAAACATCGAAATTTCCTTCGCTCCCGAAATGTATGCCTATGCGTTCCGGAAGTCCTCCGTAGGAGAGCAGAAAGTAAACCAGCATTGCGCCGAGTGAGCCGAAAGCTATGATATTCGCGGCGGTATGCTGTATCTTAAACAGCTTCCTCTTCTTTTCCGGAAGCTCCGCATCATCTGCATTACCGCTCTGCCGCGGCTCCGAACGGTATCTCACCTGTATCTCCGAAAAAATGACAGGCATCGACAGAAGCAGTATTATAAAGAATACGCGGAATATATCGAGGGGTGTGCCGTCGCCCATTCCCGTCTGATGCACGATGCAGTACGTCCAGAATGAGAAGAACACTGCCCACAGCAGCTTTATAAGATCGAGCAGCAGCACCGCCGTACAGCGGAATACGGTGTCTCCTTTTTCGGTGATCTTCAGTCCAAGCTTTTTGATTTTCTTCACTGCAAGCGACAGGAGACTGAATATGCCGAGAAGTCCGAATCCCATAACAAACGGATAGAACCCGAATATCTTATATGAATAAACATCAAGCTGCCCGTCAACAGCGCTGAAATGAACGCCGATACGCTCCGGAAGTCCCTCATACGAGAACAGGAAATAAATAAGCATCGCACCGAGAAGACCGAACGCGGTGATGTTCGCGGCTGTGTGTATTATCCGGTATGCTTTCACAGCGCAAGGAAGTTGCGGAGTATCTTGAGCCCGGTCTCGCCGCTTTTTTCGGGGTGGAACTGACAGCCGTAAACGTTCCCTTTGAATACGCAGGCAGGCACATTCCCGCCGTAATCGGTATAAGCCGCGACATTCTCACTGCCGCAGTGCGCCGCGTAGGAATGCACGAAATAGACATAGGGTTCGTCACCGAGCCCGTCTAAAACAGCGCACTTCTCGTTGTAAATGAGCCTGTTCCAGCCTATCTGCGGTATCAGCAGTCCGGGCGGTGTCATAAGCTCAACGGTGCCGGGGATCAGTCCGAGTCCCTCTGTTTCACCGAACTCAAAACTTTTGTCGAAGAGCATCTGCATACCGAGGCAGATGCCGAGCAGCGGCTTTTTCTTCGCCTGTTCCTTTATGGTGTCAATAAGTCCGGTCTCGCCGAGCTTTTTCATAGCGTCCGCAAAAGCTCCGACACCGGGAAGTATTATCTTGTCCGCGCGCTCAAGTTCAGCCGGGTCTTTCGTAACGATGCTGTCCGCGCCGATGTAGTCGAGGGCGTTCTTTACGCTGAACAGGTTGCCTGCGCCGTAATCAATGATTGCAGTTGTCATAGTTTATCCTTTTCCGCGGTATCAGAATCCGGTTTTGGGTCTGCCGGAGGGTATCGCGTTCATTTTTCTTACTATCCTGTCGTACACTTCGTTGTACATATCCACTATATCTTCCGGAGTCTTGTCCGAAAGATCCTGCTTTTCCATATAGAGGTAAGCGAGAGCCTCAGCCTTGTTGGAAGGGTAAAATCTGACTTCGTTCATTTTCCAGTCCTTTCACGCTTAAAGCGTACCCTTGGTGGAAAGCGCTTTCCCGTCCGCGTTCACGCTTACCGCCTGCTTCAGCGCATGAGCGAGAGCCTTGAACAGTGCCTCGGTGATGTGGTGATCGTTCTTGCCGTACTCACAGCGCAGGTGCAGGGTAATGCCGGCATTGAAAGCGAACGCGCGCATGAATTCCTCGGTGAGGCAGGCGTCGTATTCGCCTATGCGCTCGTTTGTGAACTCCGCGTTGAAAACGAGGAACGGTCTTGCGCTGATGTCGAGAGCACAAAATCCCAGCGCCTCGTCCATTGGAATGAAAGCGGAGCCGTAGCGCATTATCCCGGACTTGTCTCCGAGAGCTTCCGCGAAAGCCTTGCCCAGCGTGATGCCGGTGTCCTCAACGGAGTGGTGACCGTCAACATTAAGGTCGCCCTTGCACTTTACGGTCATATCGAATCCGCCGTGAACGCAGAGGGCAGTCAGCATGTGGTCAAAGAAGCCTATGCCGGTGTCGATGTCGGGTGTGCCGGAGCCGTCTATATTCAGCTTTACGGTGATGTCGGTCTCTTTTGTTTTTCTTGTGATCTCAGCTGTCCTGCTCATTTCGCAGCCTCCTTCAGTATGTCGTCGAGCGCCTTGTACAGCGCGTTCATTTCGTCGTCCGTTCCGACGGTTATGCGCAGATAATCGCAGATAACAGGCTTGTTCCAGTAGCGGACGAATATCCTGCGCTTCTTGAGTTCGTTGAATATCATCTGCGCGGAAGCGGTCCTATGCTTTGCGAAGATGAAGTTGCTCATGGAGTCGGGGAAGGTGAATCCGCGCTTTGTGAGTTCTTTTTTTGCGTTTTCGCGGGTGTTTATTATCTTTGCGCAGGTCTCTTCAAAGTATGTCTTATCGCGGACTGCCGCAGCCCCGCATTTAATGGTGACGCGGTTCATGGTGTAGGAGTTTACGGAGAACTTCACGTCGTTCATGTACTTAATGAGCTTTTCGCTGCCGACAGCGAAGCCGATCCTCATACCCGCCATACTGCGCGATTTGGAGAAGGTCTGCACTACCAGCAGGTTCTCATACTTGCTAACAAGCGGGAGCGCGCTCTCTCCGCCGAAGTCAATATACGCTTCGTCGATGATGACAACGGAATCGGGATTTGCTTTTATGATCTGTTCGACAGTATCAACGGATTCAAGCACTCCGGTGGGAGCATTGGGGTTGGGGAAGATGATACCGCCGTTGGGCTGTGAGTAGTCCTCGGGAGCGATGCGAAAATCTGGGGAAAGGGGGAGTTGTTTGTAGGGTATGCCGTAAACATCTGCCCACACGTCGTAGAATGAATAGGTTATATCGGGGAAGAGCACCGGTTTATCGGAGTTGAAGAAGGTCATGAATGCCATTGAAATGACATCGTCCGAGCCTACACCCACAAAGACCTGCTCCGGCTTTACGCAGTAGGTTTCGGCAATAGCGTCAACGAGTTCCGCTGCGTCGGGAGCCGGGTACAGCCGCATATCGTCGTATGAGAACCCGTCAAGAGCCGCTTTTACAGCGGGAGCCGGCGGGTAAGGGTTTTCGTTTGTGTTGAGTTTTATGATGTCCTTTTCCTTCGGCTGTTCGCCGGGGATGTAAGGTACTACCTTACGAACATTGTTTTCCCATTGAGACATTTTATGATATCCTTTCGAGAGGTGTTTGAGACTTTTTTGAGATTTCTCAGACGGGGCTCTGCCACTGTGACCCCGCCAGCCCCCCTTGAAAAAGGGGGCTGGACACCCTAAATAAATGCAGTATTTCAGAGCGTGTTCAGCGGGCTGCTTTTGTTTGAAACGCAGTGAGGTCGGCAAAGATCCATTCTGCGTTATTTGTTAGTTTCTGCGTAAGTCTTCTAATCTGACTTTTATCGAGTTCGCGTGTGCTGTGAGGTGTTCACGCTCGGCAACGCGGATAATATCGTCACCCGCCGCATTCAACGCATCGGGAGTGTAGTAGATATAGCTGGACTTCTTGATGAAGCTGTCAACGGACAGAGGCGAGAAGAAACGCGCCGTACCGCTTGTGGGGAGAACATGGTTCGGACCTGCGTAGTAGTCGCCAAGCGGCTCCGGAGCGTAATCTCCGAGGAACAGCGAGCCGACATTCACGATCTTTCCGATGAATTCGAGCGGATTGCGTGCAACGACTTCACAGTGCTCCGGCGCAAGCGCATTTGCAATGTCGCAGGCATCGTAGATGCTGTCTGTTACGATGATCTTGCCGTAGTTCGTGAGGGAGTAGTCGATGATCTCTTTTCTTTCGAGCTCCTGCATCTGCCGTTCGATCTCGGCTGTGGTCTGTTCAGCAATATCCTTGCTGGTAGTGATGAGTATAGCGCTTGCGAGCCTGTCATGTTCTGCCTGTGACATAAGGTCTGCGGCGAGGTACTTCGGATTTGCGGTGTCGTCCGCAACAACGAGGATCTCACTCGGACCCGCGATCATATCTATATCAACCGTTCCGTAGAGCAGTTTCTTTGCAGTTGCCACGAAGATATTTCCGGGTCCGACGATCTTTGAGACTTTCGGTATTTCTTCCGTGCCGTAAGCGAGCGCGGCAACTGCCTGTGCGCCGCCGCACATGAATATGCTGTCAACGCCGCAGAGTGCTGCGGCAACGAGGATATCCTTGTTGGGAGTACCGTCTTTCAGCGGAGGTGTGACCATAACTATCTCGCCCACGCCGGCTATCTTTGCGGGGATAGCGTTCATAAGCACAGAGGAGGGGTATGCCGCGGTACCGCCGGGAACATACAGTCCTACCTTGTCAAGACCGCGGACTCTCTGACCGAGTATAACGCCGGTCTCGTCCGTCATCATATAGCCGTTCTGCTTCTGACGCTCGTGGAATGCGGTTATCTTCTCCACGCAGTTGAGCAGTGAATCTACGAAATCCTTGTCTGCTTCTGTGAGCGCGTCCTGGATCACTTCCTGCGGCACTTTGTAATACTTCACATCGGGGCAGTCGAACTTTGCGGTATATTCCTTTACTGCCTTATCGCCGTTCTCCTTAACGTCGGCAATAATTGCTCTTACCGTCTTTTCGACATCTGCATTTATCTCGCCGCTTCTTTTTTCAACTTCTTTGAGAAATGCCTTTTCGCTTCCGTCGGCAAAAATCGTTCCTATCATTTTATCTCTTTCCTTTCATATCTTGCATTGTTTTCCCTTCGCTTTTTTAAAAAGCGGAGCGGGGAGGGAGTTCTGAGGGAGGGGCGGCGCCCCTCTCTCAACCGCGTCCGCAGACGCGGCGGTCACAGTGCAGATTTCATCATTTCCGTCAGCTGTTCGATGCGCTCTTTTTTGAGCTTCATGCTTACCGTGTTCACGATAAGGCGGGCGGAGATCGGAACAACGTCCTCGATCACCGCAAGCCCGTTCTCTTTCAGCGTTGTGCCTGTCTCGACGATATCAACTATACCGTCTGCGATACGCAGAAGCGGAGCGAGCTCCACGGATCCTTCTATCTTTACTATATCGACGTCCATACGCTTGCTCTCGAAGAAATTGCGTGTGACATTCGGGTATTTGGTCGCAACCGTTTTTACTCCGACACCGCCGTAGAAATCAAGTCCCTTCTTTGTCGCAAGTGCAAATCTGCATCTTCCGAATCCAAGGTCAGCGATCTCAAAATACTCTCCCCCGTGCTCAAGTATCGTATCTTTCCCGACAACGCCGATATCGCAGGCACCGAGCTCCACATAAGTTATAACGTCCGCTGCCTTTGCGAGCACTACTTCCATGTTCTGTCCGGGAATGTTCAGTATCAGCCTGCGCCCTTTTTCCTTCAGCTCGGTAACATCGAACCCCATTTTCTCGAACAGTCCGACTGTATCTTTTTCAAGTCTGCCCTTTGTAAGAGCGACTCTTATTGCTTTGTTCTCACTCATTGCACCTGCTCCTCCGTAATGCCGTTCTTTGTGACGATATGAAGCTTTGCGACACCACGCGCCTTTGCGTAAGCTTCTGCCTCCGACTTGTCCGCGAGATCGGCGTATTCCGCTTTCAAGCCCTTTCCGATAAGTTCGCGGCAATGCTTTATTGCTTCAACGACACAGCCGTCCTCGGCATATATCATCACGTCCGATGCCGGAAGCAGCATTCCTCCCGAGCGTTTCAGAAGCGCGATTGCAACAGCATTCTCATTTACTGCGAAACCGGTTGCCGGCGTATCTACTCCGAAATCTGCTATAAGCTTGTCGTAGCGTCCGCCCGTAAGTACCGGCATTCCGTAGCCCTCTATATAGCCCTTGAAAACTATTCCTGTGTAGTAGTCCTCCGTCTTGCTGACGAATCCGAGATCAACCGTTACTTCTCCTCCCATTCCGAGAGCGCAGAGGTTGTCATAGACTTCCTCAAGCCTTTTCAGTACCGGCATTGCTTCTTCCGGCAGTATCTTTTCGGCTTCCGGGAAAACCTCTCTGCCGCCGAAAAGCCTTGTGAGCTTTGATAATGCGGCTGCATAGATATTGTCCGGGTACTGTGCAAGCATACTGTCAAGAGCGGGGTAGTTCTTTGACAGCGCGTATTCGCGGAGATCATCAAGCTCCTGCTCTTTCATTCCAAGCTTTGACGACAGGAGGGTGAAGAACCCGCTGTCACCGATCTCGAAGCGGTATTCGTCAACTCCGAGCGAACCCATTATTTCCGACGCTACGGAAAGGGCTTCCATATCCGATCTCATCACGTCGCCGCCTATTATCTCGACGCCGCTCTGGTAGAATTCATCGTCTCTGCCGCTTTCCTTGGGGTTAGCACGGTAAATGGTCTGGTTGTAGAACAGCTTCAGCGGTATTGCGGCAGTCCGCAGTCTTGTTCCCATAAGCCTTGCTATCGGCATTGTCGAATCCGGGCGCATTACCACAAGTCTGCCCTTTCCGTCGGTGAGCTTATAGAGCACTTCCTGGGAGTAATGCCGGGACTTGTTGTTGAACACATCGAAGAATTCGAGTCCCGGAGTTATGACCTCCGAGTAGCCGTGGCTCGTGTAGATGCCGCGTAGCGTCTCACCTACGCTTCTCAGCGCGGCGCACTCGTCGAATATCAGATCTCTTGTTCCCTCGGGAGTGAGCAGATCGTACTTTTTCATTACTGTTCTCCTTATCCTGTTTGTATATTTGATCTAATCAGCTTTACTTTAGTTTACTACTACGCTAATCAATTATCATAGTAGTATGATAACATTAATTATCTGATTTGTCAAGCAGTACGGACATTTTCAACATTTTACACAAATATTATTTCCGCCAACAGCTCTCAATACTGCAATACATACAGCTTTTTACTGCTCTGCCGGTACGGGCTGCTCTTCATGGACCTCATCGGCTTTCGGCTCGCCTCGGTACAGAAGTTTCAGCACTATCGGCGTTGTTACCGAGGAAACGATTATAAGCAGGATAACCGAGGTAAAATAAACCGGATCCATCATGCCCACCGACAGACCTTTCTGCGAAACGATCAGAGCGACTTCACCGCGGGTCATCATGCCGACACCGACTTTCAGGCTGTCCTTACCGCTGTAGCCGAGGGCGCGCGCGGTAAGTCCGCAGCCTATCACCTTTGTCAGCAGCGCAGTCAGCACGAATGCAGCCGAGAACAGCAGCAGTTCCGGCGTAAATCCGTCAAACTGGGTTTTAAGACCGATACTTGCAAAGAACACGGGACCGAACATCATGTACGAGCTGATATCCATTTTTTCCGCAATGTACTCGGAATCGCGGAGGTTGCAGAGGATAAGTCCGGCAACGTAAGCGCCGGTGATGTCAGCGATACCGAAGAACTTTTCGGCGGAGTATGCCATTATCATACACAGCGCAAGTCCGAGTATCGGTATTCTTCTTTTGTGCGGATAGCGCTTGTCGATGAACTTGAACAGGTAATATGTCACTATTCCGACACCGAAGCTGAACAGGATAAAGAGTCCTGTGCGGATAACAACATCTGCCGGCGCGGAATTCGGGTCTTTGAAGCCGATAACGAATGTCAGCACGATAATTCCTAGAATATCATCTATAATCGCGGAGCTTAATATAAGTGTGCCGATATGCCCTTTAAGATGCCCCAGCTCTTTTAGAGTCTGAACGGTAATGCCGACAGATGTTGCGGTCATTATGGTGCCTATAAAGACTGCGCGCATAAACTCTTCGCTGCCGAACTCGCTGAAACCGAAAATGAGCATGTAGGTCAGCGCTCCGCCGATAAGCGGCACGACAACGCCGACTGTTGCGACAAGCAGAGCTTTCGGACCGGTTTTGAGCAGATCTTTCATATTCGTTTCAAGACCCGCGCCGAACATTATCAGCACAACGCCGATCTCTGCCATACGCGAAAGAAACTCTGTCTGTTCAACCCAGCCGAGAACGCACGGACCTATGAGCAGTCCCGCTATTATCTCGCCTACGACTTGCGGTGCTTTAAGTTTGTTTGCGATAAGACCGAAAACCTTTGCCGTAACTATTATTATTGCAAGGTTTTTCAGAAATTCAAAGCTTTCCATTTTATCTCCCTCTTTCTTTTGCTTTACACATACTTTATTATTATAATACTTTTTCTCTCAAATTGCAACATTTTTTAGCAAAGAAAAAAGCCTGCTGAAAACCAACACTTTCAGCAGGCTCTATTCTGTTCTGATAGTCTTCTCCCTTAATTGCGGAGCGAATAAAGTTTTTTGAGGAGGGGGTCTGTCGAAGGTTTCTCTTATCGCCGCATCCTTGCGGCGTTTTGGTAACCTTCTGTACGACTTTCTGTCGTAGGGGAAGCCCCTTTTGCACCGCACGGAAGCGGTGAGAAGTTTTCCAAAAGCGCGCACGATGCGCGCCACAAAGAAAACTTCGATTCACAAAAAGGGGTGCCCCCAGTCTCGAGCGCAAGCGACCTTCTCAAGCGCAAGCGACCGCTCTCGAGCGAAAGCGGCTTCTTTGCCGGTCTCTTACTGCTTCTCTACGAGCTCCGAGAGCTCCGAAAGATCCTGCGGGTCAGGGGAGAGCGAGCCGTAGCGCACTTCCTCGTAGGTGCCTGCAACAGAAGCAAGAGCATCGCGTCCGAAGAATTCCGCACCCCGTTCCGCCTGCACCGAAGTTGTATCCGCCGGGGAAAGGCGCTGGTTCACAGACTTTATCCGGTACAGCAGTACCCGATATCCGAGCCTGTATTTTTTCACCGGGTCGTTTTCCGCTTTGTATCTGCGTTTGACAGCGTAAACATTTTCGCCCTGTTCATGCCGGTTTCCGCGTGCGGTATAGTATTCGAATACATCTTTGAACTCCGGCTTTGCCGATTCTTCAAGCTTACCGCCGAAAAGCGCTCCGAGCCGTTCAAAAAAACCCTTTATCGCCTCAAATATCCGTTTTCTGAATATGATCACAAACACCGCCAGCGCAACCAGACCGAGTGCTTCGAGAAGATACGATCTCTCTGACATCGCAGCCCAGCCGGATCCGATCTCGCCCTCTTCTCCGGGCTGTATCGCCATCGGCTCTGCGCGGAACAGGCTTGCAAGCGCCACCAGCGCCTTTATCAGTATTATTCCCGCCTGTTCGAGCAGCCACGCTATCTGCTTCCGGAATACGCACAGCACAAGTCCCGTAACCGTAAATCCGAGTATAAGCGCCGCATTGTAGCCCGTAAGTCCTTTCGGGAGCGAGGTCTTTGTCTCCTTGCGCATATTCGCCCGGTCAAATATACCGCTTTGGTTTATAAGCAGCGCAGCCGCGGCAAATTCGGCGGCGAACGCTCCCGATACGATGTCCGCAGCAGCCGTGTTGATCTCCTCCGGCGCTGTTACGCGCACAAAAATATAACACCCGACAGTAAGCACGATATACACTGCGAACGCTGTCAGCGGGAACATATCCGCAAAGTTCTTGTAACCGCTGCGCTCTCCTGCAAAGAATGCGAATACCGAGCATACGCCGAGAGCAAATACCGTTGATGCATCGCCGGAGATGATAAGTGCGGCAAAGCCTGCGCCGAACGTCAGGATCCCGAATATCCTCACCGGTATCCGAAGCTTACGGTGAGCCTTTGTTAGCTCCGCACCGGCATAGCCGATACCGAATATCACCGCTCCTACGCCGTAATAAAACAGCATTCGCAGTGCGCTCATATTCCCGTACCTGTTTACGTCGCAGCCGAACATAAACGGAAAGACGACTGCCGCAAACGCAAGCACCGATAATATTTTCAGAAGTGTTCCTTTCATACGGCACCCCGCCTGTCAATCATTCATATAGTAAAACCTGCCGACTCTGCCTATGCGGATTATCCTGCTGTCGTTCACACTGTCGTCGTTGCAGCAGAAGATCACGTTCTTGCCGCGCCTTCTCATCATTCGTGCAAACCCCATCATATAATCGTCGATGTAAGCCGTGATTATGAAGATATCCGTCCTGTCGCGGAAGTATAAGCCGGACATATCCATTTGTTCGATAAAATCGCGGAAATCTATGCTGCATTCGTTTCGTATATCCGACATTACCCGCAGCAGCTTCATATAGTCTTCCTTTCCGGAACCGCCTGTCTCGTGAATGCCGCCGGAGCCGTTGCTGTAGAAGCTTGTCTCCGCTCCGCCCGCAGCCAGCATATTTAGGATAAACACTGCCGCCTTGATGTAAGTCTCGGTGTCACCCACAATTATCGGGCGCGGATCACCTATCGGACTTTTCTGCATATTTATTATAACTGCCGCCCGGTTGAGAGTAGCGTAGTCGTTGTTGAACACCATAAGCTGTGCGCAGCGGGCCGTACTGTTCCAGTGGATGCGGTTCATAGGCTCTCTTCCGGTATATTCACGCGCCCCGGAGATAAGGAACGGATCATCGCAGATGAAGCGTCTTGCGGTGATCTCGCCGTAGAGTTCCTCCTGCGACAGTTCTCCCTCGCCGATCTCATACGGTGAAGGCAGGATCCTTATGCTCTCGTCTATGTTCAGCGCGCGGGAAACGGAAACAAGTCCGAGAAGATCGCTGCCGACTATCGAAACGCTCTCAAGCTTGAAATTTCCGCGTTTGAGAGCAACTACCTGCCTTGTGCGGGTGCATTTCTGTTTCGGGCGCAGCGAAAAGACGCTCGGCACGAACCTTGTGTCGGACGCACGCGCAGCCTGTGTCCCCGCAAATTCCAGCCACCGGCTGGTGCTGAGCTCGGTCTTTACCCACGGGACGGGCAGGCGCTTGTTATTTACGATCTCTTCGACGATCTCAACGGTGTCGCCTTCCATTGCCTCGCTTGTGCTGAAATGCACGGTATAGGTGAGATCACGGAGAACGTACCGTGCGAAGATCACACGCTCAATTATTATAGCGGCTCCCGCGATCAGGAGTATCGCAATTATTTCCATGCTGTACATTCACCTCCGCGAAAATGCCGGTGACAGGTGTCATTCAAACTTCTCCGTCGGAACGGGAACATCATCGAGGAGCTGCTTTACCACTTCTTCCGCAGTGCTGCCGGTCCTGCTTACGGCATATTCCTTGCAGATAAGGCGGTGCGGGATAACATAGGGAGCAACAGCTTTTATGTGATCCGGAGTAACGAATGTACTGCCGGAAAGTGCAGCGTAAGACTGTGACATTTTCTTGAGCGCCAGAAGTCCGCGGGGGCTTAGTCCGAGTCGTACCTTTTCGCTGCGTCGGGTAGCGTCGCCGAGTTCGCAGATATACTCCGCGGAGGCTTCACCCAGCTTCACACTGAGTGCCTCCGACGATGCGGCAGCAAGATCTCCCGCTGTCAGAACGGCTCCGAGACTGTCGATCGGGTGAGTTTCACCGATAGCGGCGAGCATCTCAAGTTCGCTCTTTCTGGAGCTGTATCCGAGGTGCAGACGCACGATAAAGCGGTCAAGCTGGGCTTCGGGAAGAGGATAAGTTCCTGCTGTCTCCACCGGGTTCTGTGTTGCGAGAACGAAGAACGGCGCTGCCATTTTGTACGTTTCACCGTCAACCGTGGTCTGCTTTTCTTCCATACATTCGAGGAGCGCTGACTGGGTGCGGGGGGTTGCACGGTTTATCTCGTCGGCAAGCAGAATATTCGTGAAGACCGCTCCTCTGCGGAATACGAATTCCTGGGTCTTCATATTGAAGAAGTTTATGCCGGTGATGTCGGACGGGAGCAGGTCGGGTGTGAACTGGATACGCTTGAAATCGCAGTCGAGCGACTTCGCGGCAGCCCTTGCAAGCATGGTCTTGCCGGTGCCGGGAACGTCCTCCAGCAGCACATGACCGCCCGCGAGAAGAGCCGCGGTTATAATGCGGATCTCGTTCTCCTTGCCGATAATTACCTTTGAGATATTGTCGTTCAGCTTTTTTCCGAATTCCTGAGCAGTCATATTTTCCTCCGAAACAGGTGTAATACACTTTTTCCCCCGGGAGGACGTCGTTTCCGGCGCCGGCGGGGGAAATTGCTTATACGTTATAATACTTGTCGTAGTTTACAAGCTCGTCGAGCATCTTGTCGAGCTTTTCCGGAAGCTCCTCGTCCTTGAACTGGCAGGTGCCGACTTTGTGGTGACCGCCGCCGCCATATTTGAGCATAAGGCTTCCTACATCGACTTTGCTGGTCTTGTTCATTACCGAATAGCCTACCGCAGCAGAACAGCCTACGCCGCCCTTGCCGTTTACGATCCATGCGGAGATGTTCTGTTCGGGGTAGAGGGAGTAGATCATGAAGCGGTTGCCGGTATAGATCGGGTCAACGCCGCGGAGATCCGTGATGATGACATCGCGCTTTATGACGGTGTGCTTATGTACCATTTCCTTGAACAGCTCGCTCTGCTCATTGTAAACGGCGATGCGCTCCTTTATATCGGGCATGTCGAGTATTTCCTGTGTCGTCATGCTGCGGCAGCAGGTGAGCAGCTTCTCCATGAGCTGATAGTTGCTTATGGTGAAGTTTCTGAATCTTCCGAGTCCGGTACGGGGATCCATCAGGAATCCGACGAGTATCCAACCTGTGGGGTGAAGAACTTCGTCAACGGTAAGATTGCCGCTGTCCACCTTGTCAACAGCCTCCATGAGGTCGTCGAACTGCGGGAAGCGCTCTTTTCCGCCGTAGTATTCGTATATTATCCTTGCGCAGCTGGGAGTGATACGGCTTTCGCCCTTGTACTTGCCTTCGAGCTGCTGACGCTCGAATTCGCTGGAGTGGTGGTCGAACCAGAGTCCGCAGCCCTCCACGAAAGGAACATTTGCAAGAACATCGTTCTCCGTCACCGGAACGAGTCCGTCCTGTATATCCTTGGGGTGCTTGAAAGTAAAGGTATCTATGATACCTGCCTCATAAAGAAGCGCACCGCATGCAAGTCCGTCGAAATCCGAGCGGGTTATAAGATTCATGATAAATTCCCCCTGTGTGAACAATAATTAACGGTATCGAACCTTATTACTATTATAACAAATTCTGTTTACTTTTGCAACTGTTTTTTTACAAAAACAACGAAATTTTCAGAAAAATCCTTTTTATTGCGGACAAGTCTTCCGTTACTTTTCTGTAAACGGCTTCGGTGAAGGCATACACGGCTCTGCGTTCGTCCTCGGAAACTGGGGAGATATCCGCATTTCCGAATTCGCACTTCTCAAATACTGGCATAACGTCCATCATAAACACGTTCGCGCCTTTCATCTCTATGCTTCCGTCAACTCGTTCGGCAAAATCGTAGAACTGTTCCGCGCCGGGTTCGAGACCCTTTTTCGCCAGAAGCGTCATAACGAACCTGTACATTACCTGCGCTGCTTCGTAGGGCGGGAGCTCCCGGAACCTGCGCATCGTTTTCTCCTCTGCTTTTCTCAGGCTGCGGAAGAAGAGTGTGATTATCACGATCACCGCAGCAACGACAATAATGATTACCGCAAACGGCAGAAGTGTTACGATAATATCCGTGATATCGGATCCGTTACGGTTCTCGGGTACAGGCGTTATATCCGGTTCCTGCTCCTGCTCTTCTTCGCCCGGAATATTGTCGCTTTCCGCCGTTTCGTCAGTTTCGGCAAAGTCCGGCACAGTCTGCGGAATGTCCGTTTCTTCGGGCGCCGAAGTTATTGCCGGTTCGTCGGAAATATCGGTGCCTTCCGGTGCCGCGGCTTCCGGAGGAATTCCGTAAACGATCTCTGCATAACCCGGCACTCCGGCTGTCGGGTCAAAGGGGAGCCAGCCGATACCGCGGAAATAGACTTCTACCCACGCGTGCAGCTGCTTTTCGGTAAGTGTGTATCTGTAATTGCCGTCCTTGTCCGGCTCTCCGCCGCCGTAAACCACATATCCGGTGACATATCTTGCCGGGATTCCCTGTTCCCGGAGAGTAAGGGTCATTGCGGTAGCGAAAAGCGCGCAGTGACCGCTGTGCGTTTCGTTCAGGAACGTGTCAAGCATATTTTCGCCGTTGTTCGAGTCGTCCAGCGAGTATGTGAAGTTCTTGCTGAAATATTCGCACATCGCCTTAGCGGTAAAATAGCGCTGGATATTGGCTGTTGCAGCGCCCGAAACGCTGTCGCCGTATATCGCGTATTCTTTCTGATGATATCCGGCATCTTCATAATACTGCTCACATTTCCGATAAAAATCGCCGATAGTTTCAAAGTGCCCGGAAGGTGTGGATACAGAATCGGTCTTTTTCTTGTAGTTGTTTTCTATGAAACCGCGGTAATCGGATATTCCGCGGATATAATCGCCCGGCGTGATGCCCGGCGGTGTTATGCTGCCGTTTGAAACCGCGGTATTTTCGCTTTCGGCGGTCATCATCATTATATATGAACCGAAAATGCCGGAATCCATATCCGGGGTGAGAGCAAGTCCCTCGTACCTGTTCACGAAGCCGCGCTTTGTACGGAGAATAAAGTCGCCGAAGCAGTCATACTGTTCGCTTGCCCGGTAGTTGAGCTCAAAGGGAGCAACCGGCTGGAACACGACTCTTGTGTTGCGAAGATACTTTATCGAAACGGACTGGAGCGGTATTGCCTCTTCCGGATCATAGCCGTAGGAGCCTTTTGCGAGAAGCTGGCGGAACACCTGGTATTCCGCTTCCGGGGCGAAGCTGTCGGGTACAGCCGTCCTGTACGCTTCGTCCGCCGATCTTACGCTGTTCCACGAGTTTCCGTTGTATTCAACGCCTATATCGCCCCGAAGATATACGGGTATATCATTGCGCTGGAGCGTTACTTCAAGCACAGGACGGTCACTTTCGCCGGGCGGCGCAATGCTTATACTGTCGGAGATGTCGCCGTAGGAACCCGAGCTGAAATAGCCCTTGTCGTCCGGGCTGCCTATCGGCATTCCGAGGATATCGCCAACTGCGTCGGCTGCTCTGTTTCCGATAGTTACAGCGGTATCGAGCACTTTCTGATAGTTGAGCCCCATTCCGTCGGGAATGATCCCGGCAGCGCCGTAGAAGACCACAGCCGCGATCAATGCCGCGGTTATCATGTTCCCGGAGTAGCGGTGATAGCGCACCGTGTCTCCGGCTATCTTCCGGGAGGGCGGTGCGAACACAAGCCTCCGGCTGTATTCCCTGTCGTTCCGGAAGATGTTCAGATGTGCTGATGAAAGGTTTCCGTAGATAAAACGGCTGTCAAGCTCGTAGCTGGAGCTTATCGCCTCAAAGCCGAAAATGCAGGCCACGAACAGCAGATAGTCCGGTATGAAACCGGCGATCTCGCCCGCAACAGAGGGAGCGGTGACTATAACTGCCGCAGTAACGGGAACGGAAAGATGTATCCTTGTGCGGACGGCTGCGGTAAAGAACACCGCGCACAGCACGCCGAGCAGTATCGCCGCCCAGAAATACGCGGTCTGCATAAGTCCGTGCTCCGGTTCAATGCCGGATTTGAGGCGGTATATATTGTGTACTGTGAAATCCGCAGTCTGGAGCAGCCGTCCGTCCAGACGCAGAAGTATATAATCCCAGAAATACAGAGCAAGGCGGTATGCGGTGTCACGCAGGAACCAAATCACCGCAGCCGCGGCCGTGAGCACAGCACCGTAAACGATCGGAGCCGGCATGACAGACGCGAGGATATAAATAAAGCCGGACGCGAGTGCGGATATTCCAGCGGGAATGAACGCATTCCCCTCGTAGCCGTAAAGCTCACAGAATATCAGCACCAGAGATCCGGTCATAAGGCACAGCAAAGCAAGCCTTGCCGTAAGCAGGAAAGCGGCGGAAGGCTGTTCGCCGAAATATTCGTCGTGAAGTATCTTTTCGTTGCTGTGATCTTTTCTGAAACTCATTTTATCATCGCTGCGGGAAGGCTTTCCGCATTCCCGCCGGTACCTTTTTATTGCATTGAAGTGCGAAGCGAAAGAGCGATATCCTCCTGATCTATGCGCCATACGGAAACATTTCCGGCTGCGCCAGCCTGAGCGGCGAGCATATCGTCCGGATCGGAGGCGGTAAGGTAAAGCCTTATCTCACCGCACATATTTCCGACTGCGTTAAGAATATCGGTAAGCGCCGATGCCTTCATCTTCGGGGTTATGATAAACAGCGGTTCGCTGCCGGTAAGATTGTCTGCGGCATGGGAGATCATCTTCTCCGCTCCCGCGTCTTTTTTCGTGACGGGAATTACTGCGAATACCGACACGAGCCGTTCGTAATCATCGATCTTTTCCGCTGTCTTTATATCTGTGTGCTCGTCGGACGTGCGGTAAATGTTCACTGCCGTGCGCCCGTCCGAGATTATCTTTCTTGTAAGTGCAAGGGCTGTCTCAACAGCAGCGTCCGCCGCTTTGAGATTATCGTCCTCATTCTCGGATATCGAATGAAGATCGGTTATGATGAGTGCGCTGCTGCCGAGATTCTGTTCCGACTGCTTCACCATAAGCTCGTCGTGCTTTGCGGAGAGCTTCCAGTGAACATGCTTCATCAGATCGCCGTCTGCGTACTTTCTTACCGAAGCGAAGGAACCGCTCTCCATGAACGATACCTTTGTTATCGTGCTGTCGTAGTCGTCGGTGCAGAGCGCTGTCGTTTCGTCCAGCATCACTCTTCTCGGCATCACCGTGATCCTGCACATCGGCGTATGTTTCAGTTTAAATCTGAATATCCGCAGCAGATCGTATATCTCCGCGTTCTCAATGCCGAGCATATATTCGCCGCGAAAGCTGATATTGCCCTTGAACGAGTAGTCGCATTTCCGCAGCGCGGCTGCACTCAGAACAAGCTTTCGTCCCGGTATCACGCTTCCGTTTTTGTCATGGAACGTGCCTGTCACCATCATCGGCGCTGCCGGGATAATGAACCGGTTCTTTACCTTCACGGTTATCTCGAAATCCTGCAGCTTGCCGACATGATCCGCTTCCGGTATAACCTCGATCTTCATCAGCAGTCCGGACAGCAGCATCAGCACGAACGTTACAGGCGGCATCAGCGCGACTCCCGCAAACAGCACAAACGACAGTTTGCTCTCGTAAGCGAGGGCGAATACGGCGGCTCCGAGATAAAGCAGCGCATATAAAATCCTGTACTTTGCCAAAGCTTACTTACCTCTTGTGAACGGTGGTTTGACAGCCTTTATAACGTCACGCAGCACGTCCATCGTATCGGTGCGCTTGATCTTTGCCTCCTGTGTAAGCCTTATTCTGTGGGGCAGGATATAGGGCGTCATACGCAGCACGTCCTCCGGTACCACATACGCTCTGCCGTTCAGGAAAGCATAGCTCTGTGCCGCACGCATCAGCGCGAGGGACGCACGGGGACTTGCTCCAAGCTCCACGGCGGGGTGAACACGGGTGCTTGCGGTTATCTCCACAATATACCGGTAAACCGACGGCTCTATGTTCGTGTCCTTTACATCGTCCTGCGCCGCAATGATATCTTCCCTCGTGCAAGTCGGGATTATAAGATCGAACGGGTCATTCTTCTGTCTGCTTGCGATGATGCCGATCTCCTGATCTACGGTGGGGTAGCCCATTGAGACCTTCATCATGAATCGGTCAAGCTGAGCTTCCGGGAGCGGGAATGTACCGACGTAACCGAGCTCGTTCTGTGTCGCAATGACCATAAACGGCGACGGGAGCTTATGGGTGATGCCGTCAACGGTGACGGTCTGTTCCTCCATAGCTTCGAGCAGGGCAGACTGGGTCTTCGGTGTAGCACGGTTTATCTCGTCCGCGAGCAGTATGTTTGTCATGACCATACCCGGGCGGTATTCAAAATTATTCGTTTCCTTGTTGAGCATTGTGAAGCCGGTTATGTCCGAGGCGGTAACATCCGGGGTAAACTGGGCGCGCTTGCTCATAAGTCCGGCGGACTTTCCCATAGCTGCGGCAAGAGTTGTCTTTCCGGTGCCTGGAACGTCCTCGACAAGAACGTGACCGCCGGAGAGCAGTGCGATAAGAAGCATCGTTACAACATCGCGCTTTCCGACTATTACCTTTTCCACCTCATCGGCTATCTGCTGAATTTTCCTGTTATGGATCATCTGTATCGGTTTTCCTTTACGTCTTTTTGCGGACACAAACACCCGCATATAAATGTATTATATCACCATTCGTTAATTAAATCAACCTTTTTCGGAAAATGTAATTGATTTGTAATATTTCCGGAACGACTGAAATGTGCGGAGATTTTTGTGCAAAGTGACGAAAAACGGAAAGGCTATTGACATACTACGGCAGACGTGGTATTATAATACTACGGCAGACATAGTATTGTCTGACGTATCATCATAAGCCTTCCGCCCAGACTACCCCTACAAAACGGGCGGAAGGCGTTCCGGACGGAGGTGAATCTATTGATAAGCAGCGATATAATACGCGGTTATACGGATACCATGATATTGTTTATCGTGTCCTGCGGCGACTCATACGGCTATGAGATATCGAAGCAGATAAAGGAGATATCCGAGGAAAACTATGTTATGAAGGAAACAACGCTGTATTCCGCGCTTACCCGTCTTGAAAAGAACGGCTTTATAACTTCCTATTCGGGAATGCATGACGGACGAAAACGAACATATTACCGCATAACCGATGCCGGAAAAGCGTATTACAAGGAAAAATGCGAGGAATGGGAGCTTACAAAGGAAGTAATCGATAAATTCATATAACGGAGGAGAAAATAATGGATATCATAATGAATTATATTGACAGTATGTTTGCGGGAATACCGGTTACAGATGAAACGAGCCGGCTCCGCGAGGATATCACCGCGAATATGACCGACAAGTACGACGAGCTTGTAAAAGAGGGCAAGAGCGGAAATGAAGCTATCGGCACGGTGATATCGGAGTTCGGCAGCATCGACGAGGTGCTGTCCGAAATGGGCATAACACGCGGCGCTGTGCCTGTGGTGATAACCGAGGCGCCGGAAAAGAAATACCTGTCCCATATAAGGACAGTTTCGCTGCTTGCGGCTGCGGGAGCAGGCATTCTGATACTCGGGATAGCGCTCATATTTGTGCTGCAGTATCATACCTATGAAAAGATATTATCTTTGTTTACTATAATCGCAGGCATAGTATTCATCTTCCTGTCACTGTTCATAAGGGTGGGATTCAGACAGAAATATGCAGAGATACCCGAAAAAGCCATGACAGTTCTAAAAGCGAAATATGAAGCAAAAAGATCGCTTACACTGAAAATGGTGTTCCCGTTTATCTGCATTTTCGCAGTATTATTTGCACTCTTTTCGGGAATTAGATATTTTAATGTGTATTCGTTTATATTTATGGTCTCAGTCTCGCTTAATCTGGCAGTTACCGCTTTTGTATATACCGAAAAGCACACGCTGGCAGGTATGATAGGGGTGACTGTTCCGAATCTTAAGGCAGCTGATATATTGCGCGAGCTTACACTTCCATATTTCATGTGCGTGCTTATGTCGGTCACAACAGAATATAACCAGTTTGAAATTGTGGTTATCTCCGTAGTTGTATATATTATCATGCATCTCTGTGCCGGTCAGTTCGATACTATAAAAGAAAACACTAAATAAAATGCTCCCCGTTTCTTGAAAGAAGCGGGGGCATATCATGTTGCCGGACTGTCAAATCTCCGTATTACGGTATAAGGTTTAGGGATCCAACCCCTTTTTAAAGGGGTTGGCGCCGTCCGCGCAGGACAAGCGCCGCAGCGCCGCGGTTCAGCGGCGGATAGCTTTTGCCAGCGGTTTATAGATAAAGAACACGATCAGCGAGTCTGACATAAACTTGATGAATGTGAACGGCATATTGAACCATATCAGTGCGTCCCAGAGAGAACCTACGCCGCCGTTTAACTTCTGGTATTCTCCGATTATTGCGTCAAGCGGCATAAATGTCTGATAGAAGGGGTAGGAGATGTAGTAATTTATGAAGATGCTTGCCACAGCGACTATTGCCGAGCCTGCGATCATTGCAATAAGCGCGTTGGTCTTCGACGGCTTTATCTTGTAAATAAGCCACGACGGTATTACCATTACCACACCGAGGAGGAAGTTACAGAGCTCTCCGACTCCCACAGATGCCGATACAGCAAGGTGTATCACATTTTTCAGCAGGCATACCGCAATTCCGGAAACCGGTGAGACGAGGAATGCGGCGAGTATAGCGGGAAGATCGGAAAAGTCGAATTTCACGAACGGCGGGATAAAGAACGGCACCGGGAATTCGAGATACTGGAGCACCACAGCTATCGCGGTAAGTATTGCGGTGACAGTGATGAACTTTACGCCGGTGATCCTGCGTACGCCTGTGTTTACTGCTTCTGTTCTGGTTGACATGATGTTTCTCCTTTCGCTCGGAGGGAACAAAAATGCCCCTGTAAAAACAGGGGCGGGTACTGTGCAGTACGTTTTTGTTTCTTTCATCCGGACTATACCGTCGGTATCGGAATTTCACCGATTCGGCTCCGCAAGGGAGTTAGCGGACTCTATCGAAGCCCCTTTGCTGAGCGTCCTGATGAAGCGCTTCGCGGGAACTTCAATGCTGCGTTTTGCAGCACCGCCGGTGGGGAATCGCACCCCGCCTCTGAAACATAAATTGAATTTTTTATTTTTACCGGGATCCGGTAATTAACATTACTGCTCGTCGTCGAGCTGATCGAGATCGAATTCGAGTGTGGAACCGCAGTTCGGGCAGTCTATAGTGCCGTTTGCGAGAACATCGTAATCCGCTGTGATCGTGTTGTTGCAGTTGGGGCAGGTGATCTCATAGAGAGCATCGTCATCATCTAAGTCGCCGTCATACTCGCTGTCATCGCCGTCGCCGTAAACCTCGTCCTCAAGATCCATAAGGCTGTCCTCAACGTCACCGACTACATCAGTGAGATCTGCGAGATCGGCGTCTATATCCTCGATATTGATAGCTATATCACCGAGTACGTCTATGATCGCTGCGAGGATCTTGCCCTCGTTGGTCTCGGTATTGAGTTTCAAGCCTTCTGCAAGACCCTTTATATATGAAACCTTTTCCGCAATTGTCATATTTTCCATATTACTGCCTCACTTTCATTTACGCGTGCAGTTACTTGTTTGCGCGCTCCATGTATTCGCCTGTTCTTGTATCGATGCGGATAACGTCGCCGATATCAATGAACAGCGGAACTCTTATCTCTGCGCCTGTCTCGAGAGTAGCAGGCTTTGTTGCGTTTGTAGCTGTATCGCCCTTGAAACCGGGATCTGTCTGTGTAACTTCGAGCTCAACGAAGTTGGGCGGCTCAACGCCGAATACCTTGCCCTTGTAGGAGAGTACCTTGCATACTGTGTTTTCCTTTACGAACTTGAAGTTGTCGCCTACTTCGGAAGCGTTGATCGGAACATCTTCGTATGTTTCGCTGTCCATGAAGTGGTAAAGTTCGCCGTCCATGTAGGTGTATTCCATATCCTTGCGCTCAATGAAAGCGGTGGGGAACTTTGCTGTGGGGTTGTAGGACTTTTCAACTACCGCGCCGGTAAGAACGTTCTTGGTCTTGGTTCTTACGAAAGCGGCACCCTTACCGGGCTTAACGTGCTGGAATTCGACGACCT
>DEWH01000013.1:0-23308 GCA_002363155.1 Ruminococcaceae bacterium UBA3215
GCCCCCTTTTTTAAAGGGGGCTGGCGGGTCCGGGCGGCGCCCGGGTCTCGAGCGGAGCGGCTTCTTTGACAGCCTCTCCGGTTTTTCGATGAGTTTTTTTCAAAAAAGTATTGACAAAACCGGAAAGGTATGCTATTATTGATAAGGGTTAGCAAGTGCTAACTTTAATGTCTAATACTAAATTCGTATCTATCAACAGATATAATGAAGTAATTTCGTCACGATTCAGATATGCGCGCAGAGCGCGCTCCACAATTGTGAATTGTGCATTGTGAATTGTGAATTCGTCTATATTTCGCCAGAAATATAGTATAAGCCCGTTATAATCAGAAGGAGTAGTAATGAGCGTAGTAGTTGTAGGCGGCAACGACCGAATGGCCGCAAAATATAAAGAAATATGCGGAAACTTCAAGTGCAAGGCAAAAGTTTTCACTCAAATGCCTGCTGATTTCGAAAACAAGCTCGGTTCGCCCGATCTTGTGGTGCTTTTCACAAATACCTGCTCCCATAAAATGGCGAACAAGGTCAACCAGAAAGCCGGAAAGCAGAGTTTCCGCGTCGCAAAGATACACAATGCAAGCGCAAATGCGCTTAAATCCGTGCTTGAGCAGTATTGCACACAGTAATGCTTTCTTCTCCCGGATAATGTCCGGTTTTACCCTCCACCTTTTTGCAGGCAGTCCCGGTTTGCCGGAGCTGTCTGCAAACCTTTCCAAACCGGAGAAATATGCGCGCAGGTAAGCGCTTGCTAACTAATATAAACGCAATACGGGCGCATAATAATGCCGAAAATAATCAAAGAAAGGCAGACTGCAATATGTCTGAAAAAGAATACACAAGCTTCAACAAGCGGCTTGCATTCCATACCGCGCCGACGCTGCTCGGAATAAAGTGCGCAAGCCTTATGTCACTGCCGGCAGCAGAGTTCGAGCTTGAAACGCACCTGAATATATTCAACAGGCGTGCCGCACAGCGCGGACTTAAAATACGGCTGATATACAACTGCGGGTGCAGGACGCTGATACTTGTTTACAGCGAAAAGAAGCTGCGCAAGCGGCTCACATCGCCGGACGCATCGGAGATACTTTCCCCGCTGGGCTACGACGTCAACGGCAGCACCGAGCGAATGATAGACCGGCTCTCCGAACGTATCGGAGAAAGCAGCTCATTCCCGCATGAGATCGGGATATTCCTTGATTATCCGCCGGAAGATGTGCGCGGATTCATCGAAAACCACGGCTGCAACTACAAGCTGTGCGGCTGCTGGAAAGTTTACGGCTCGGAGGAGCGCGCAAGGCGCACATTCGAGAACTACGAAAGGTGCAGAAAATTTCTGTGCAATAAATTAAACGAGGGCGAGGATATCTACCAGGCTCTCAGAATATCATAACAGGAGGACTATTTATGTCAGCAGCAGTAATCTATTGGAGCGGAACAGGCAATACAGAAGCTATGGCTAAGGCAGTAGCGGAGGGCGCAGGAGTTGAGGCAGTCGCAGTCTCCGACTTCTCCGGAAACGCGGCGGATTTTGACGCTCTCGGTCTCGGAAGCCCCGCTATGGGCGACGAGGTTATCGAGGAAAGCGAATTTGAGCCTTTCTTCGCAGGTATCGAGGACAAGATAAGCGGCAAGAAGATCGCACTTTTCGGTTCGTATGACTGGGGCGACGGTCAGTGGATGAGAACATGGGAGGAGCGCGTTAAGGCGGCAGGAGCCGTTCTCGTCAACGATGCCGGTATCATATCAAACCTTGAACCTTCGGACGATATCCTCGCACAGTGCAAAGAACTCGGCAAGAAGCTCGCAGAATAACCGTTTCAGCCGGCATATAAAGTTTACCCGCTCCGTGTTTTTCCCGGAGCGGGTTCTTTATAAAATAGGCGTAAAACACTTGACAATCCGTTTTCTGTGTGATATAATGATAGGCAATCAGCAAAGGCTGTGACGGAAACAGTAAGTCTTACGCGAAAGATACAGCGAGCCGCGGACGGTGCAAGCGCGGCACAAGTAACGTCTGACCGAATATCATTCCCGAGCCGCGGCGACCAAACCTGCGGGGAGTAATTGCCGACGCATCTCCTGCGTTATCGGAGGGTGGGTGATGGCCCATACGAAACAGGTGGTACAGCAGATTTTAAGGTCTGTCCTATTTCGGGACAGACTTTTTTGTTTTCGGAGGAGCGAAAAATGGAGATAAAGGCTCTGCCCTACGATCTGACAGTATGCAAGGTCAGCTCTTTCAGCGATATAGATGCCGGCGCGGAATTCTTTTTCACGGGAAAGACAGATGAGGAGATATCCCTCGTATGCGCGACCGCCGATGTTCCGCCGGTTACCGCGGAAAGAGATGACGGCTGGAAAGCGTTCAGAATAGAGGGCAAACTCGACTTCTCGCTTACCGGGATCCTTTCGCGGATATCGGGAATACTTGCGGACAGCAGGATAGGGATTTTCGCAGTCTCGACATACAACACGGATTACGTTCTCGTAAAGAAGGAGAACTTCGGCAGAGCGCTGGAAGTTCTCGGAAAAAACGGTTATACTATATTACAGTAATAATAAATAATAATAATACGGAGGTAAAAAATGTACAAGAAAGTCGAAAGCGATCTGAATTTCGTCCAGCGCGAAAAGCAGACAAAACAGTTCTGGAAAGATCACCATATCTTCGAGAAGAGCATAGACATGCGCTCAAAGGCACAGTCCTATGTGTTCTACGACGGTCCTCCGACCGCAAACGGCAAGCCCCATATCGGTCATGTTCTCACCCGTACTATTAAGGATATGATACCGCGCTACCGTACAATGAAAGGCTATATGGTGCCGAGAAAGGCAGGCTGGGATACCCACGGACTGCCCGTTGAACTTGAAGTAGAGAAGATGCTCGGCATAGACGGCAAGGATCAGATCGAGAAGTACGGTCTTGAGCCGTTCATAAACAAGTGCAAGGAATCCGTATGGAAGTACAAGAGTATGTGGGAGGACTTCTCCGAGACTGTCGGCTTCTGGGCTGATATGGAGAACCCCTATGTTACCTATCACAACGACTTCATCGAATCCGAATGGTGGGCTCTCAAAGAGATCTACAACAAGAACCTGCTCTATAAGGGATTCAAGATCGTTCCCTACTGCCCTCGCTGCGGAACTCCGCTCTCTTCCCACGAAGTTGCACAGGGCTATAAGACAGTCAAGGAGCGCTCTGCGATCGTGCGCTTCAAAATAAAGGACAGAGACAACGAATACTTCCTCGCATGGACGACAACGCCGTGGACACTTCCGTCCAACGTCGCACTGTGCGTGAACCCGGACGATAAGTACTGCAAGGTAAAGGCTGCCGACGGTTACACATACATCATGGCGGAAGCTCTGCTGGATACAGTCCTCGGAAAGCTCGGTGAAGAGGGCAAGCCCGCTTATGAAGTGCTTGAAAGCTATGTCGGCAAAGATCTCGAAGGCATCGGCTATGAGCCGCTTATGCAGTGTACTGCCGACGCTGCGGCAAAGACAGGCAAGAAGGGTCACTACATCGTATGCGACAACTACGTTACCATGTCCGACGGTACAGGTATCGTTCATATCGCTCCCGCGTTCGGCGAGGACGATAACCGCGTCGGCAGAAACTACGATCTCCCGTTCGTACAGCTCGTTGACGCAAAGGGCTGCATGACAGAAGACACGCCTTATGCCGGTCTTTTCGTAAAGGACGCTGACCCGAAGGTACTGGTTGACCTCGACAAGGACGGAAAGCTCTTCGATGCACCGAAATTCGAGCATGAATATCCTCACTGCTGGAGATGCAGCTCCCCGCTGATCTACTACGCAAGAGAGACTTGGTTCATCAAGATGACCGCTATGCGCGACAGGCTTATCGCCAACAACGACAAGGTAAACTGGATCCCGGAGAGCATAGGCAAGGGAAGATTCGGAGACTGGCTCAAGAACATTCAGGACTGGGGCATTTCAAGAAACCGTTACTGGGGTACGCCTCTCAATATCTGGGAGTGCGAATGCGGCAACAGACACAGCATCGGCTCTATCGCGGAGCTGAAAGAGATGTCGGACAACTGCCCTGACAACATCGAACTGCACAGACCTTATATAGATGACGTAACGATAAAATGCCCGAAGTGCGGCAAGCAGATGAAGCGCGTTCCGGAAGTTATCGACTGCTGGTTCGACTCCGGTTCTATGCCGTTTGCACAGCACCACTATCCTTTTGAGAACAAGGAGCTCTTTGAGCAGCAGTTCCCTGCGGACTTCATCTCGGAAGCTGTCGATCAGACAAGAGGCTGGTTCTATTCACTGCTTGCGATATCCACGCTGCTGTTTGACCGCGAGCCTTTCAGAAATGTAATAGTTCTCGGACTTGTGCAGGACGAGAACGGACAGAAAATGTCCAAGTCCAAGGGCAACGCGGTGGATCCGTTCGATGCACTTGAGAAGCTCGGCGCGGACGCTATACGCTGGTATTTCTATACCAACTCCCAGCCGTGGCTCCCGAACAAGTTCCACGACAAGGTAGTTATCGAGGGACAGAGAAAGTTCATGGGAACACTCTGGAACACCTACGCGTTCTATATCATGTACGCCGATATCATCGGATTTGATCCGACAAAGTACACTCTTGACGTGAGCAAGCTGCCTGTAATGGACAAGTGGCTGCTGTCGAGAATGAACACGATGATAAAGAATACCGACGACAACCTTGCAAACTACCGCATACCGGAAGCTGCAAAGGCTATGCAGGACTTCGTTGACGAGCTGTCCAACTGGTATGTCCGCAGAAGCCGTGAGCGTTTCTGGTCACCGGAACTTACGGAGGACACCGTGAACGCGTATATGACGCTGTACACGGCTATCGTGAATGTCTGCAAGTGCGCTGCGCCTATGGTTCCGTTCATTACAGAGGAGATATATCAGAACATCGTTCTGAGCGTTGACAAGAACGCACCGGAGAGCATTCATCTCTGCGACTACCCGAAGTACGACGAAGCGCTGATCGATGCAGATCTCGAAAAGAAGATGGGCGAAGTCCTCGACATTGTTGTTCTCGGACGTTCGGCAAGAAATGCTTCCAACCGCAAGAACCGCCAGCCCCTCAGCACAATGTATGTAAAGGCTGACACGAAGCTCGATGTATTCTTCACTGATATAATAAGAGATGAGCTGAACGTAAAGAACGTGGTATTCACAGATGATATGGCAGGCTTTGCGTCCTACAACTTCAAGCCCCAGCTCAAGACACTCGGACCGAAATACGGAAAGAACCTGGGCGAGATAAAGGCCGCACTTGCAGAAATATCCGCAGGCAAGAGCGGTGAAGCTATGGCAGAACTCAACAGCACAGGCGTTATGAAGCTGAATATCTCTATCGGCGAGATCGAACTGACAAAGGACGATCTGCTCATCGAAGCACAGCAGAAGGAAGATTTCTGCACCGTATTTGACGGCGGTGTTACGGTAGCACTTGATACCGCGCTCACTCCCGAGCTTATCGAGGAAGGCTTCGTCCGCGAGATCGTAAGCAAGATCCAGAATATGCGTAAGGACAGCGGTTTTGAGGTAATGGATCACATCAACGTAAAGCTTGCGGGAAATGCAAAGCTCATTGAGATCGTGAACAAGAACTCCGCATCTATCGCAGGAGATGTTCTCGCCGACAGCATCACCGAAGGCGAGTTCGCTAACTCCAAGGAGTGGAACATCAACGGCGAAGATGTAAAGATCGGCGTCGAGAGAGTGTAAGAGACTTTTAAGAAGTCTCAAAACTCTTCCAAAACACTTGCAATTTTAACGAAAAGTGGTATAATATAAGGTAGATTTTAACAAACGGAGGTTTATCAAATATGGCAATGTTTGACAAGCTGCTTGCAAACCTTAAAGCAAGCAAAAAGACTATCGTGTTCACAGAGGGTACTGACGCGCGTATCCTTTCCGCTGCAGAAAGACTTCTGAAAGAGGATCTTATGGGTGTTATACTCTGCGGCAATCCCGATGAGGTCAAGAAGGCTGCCGCTGACGGAGGATTCGATGTTTCCGCAGCCACAGTCATCGATCCGCTGAACTATGACGACTTTGAGGAAATGGTAAAGACTATGGCAGAGCTCCGCAAGGGCAAGATGACCGAGGACGAATGCCGCAGCTTCCTCAAGAAGTCCAACTACTTCGGAACTATGCTCGTTAAAATGGGCAAGGCAGACGCTCTTCTCGGCGGCGCTACCTACTCCACAGCAGACACAGTCCGCCCCGCTCTCCAGATCGTAAAAACAAAGAAGGGCGCAAGCCTTGTAAGCTCTTCGTTCATTCTGTTCCGCGAAAAGGACGGCAAGGAAGAGACTATCGCTATGGGCGACTGCGCTATAAACCTCAGCTACTCGGACAAGCTCGACAAGGAAGGCAACGTTGTTCAGACTGCCGCACAGCAGCTCGCTGAAGTAGCAGTAGAAACAGCCCGTACCGCTGCATTCTTCGGCATTGATCCCAAGGTCGCAGTCCTCAGCTTCTCCACATACGGCTCCGGCAAGGGCGGTACAGTTCAGCTCAGCCACGATGCAGTTATAGAAGCACGCAAGATCGATCCCAATCTCGTTATCGACGGCGAGTTCCAGTTCGATGCTGCTGTTTCCGCAGAAGTCGCAAAGACCAAGTGCCCGGATTCCAAGGTTGCAGGACAGGCTAACACCTTCATCTTCCCGCTTATCGAAGCCGGCAACATCGGCTACAAGATCGCACAGCGTCTCGGCGGATATGAAGCTTACGGTCCTATTCTCCAGGGTCTCAATGCTCCTATCAACGATCTCTCCCGCGGCTGCAACGCAGAGGAAGTTTACAAAATGGCTATAATCACAGCAGGTATGGCTTGATCGCAGAAAGCATAATATAACAAATAACGCCATAGCGTTTGAAACGCTATGGCGTATTGCTTTATAAAGAAACTATATCTTCCTGTTTACAAATCTTTCAAGTTCCGTGTTACGGGATCAGGTTTAGGATCCAGCCCTTTTTAAAGGGCTGGCGGGTCCGGGCAGAGCCCGGGTCTCAAGCGAAGCGGCTTCTGAATTGTCAGGAGATGAAGCCGTCCCTCCAGATAACACTGTTGTTGCCCTCTTTGAGGACGTAAACGTCACAGAACTGTGCGCCCCAGCGGCACGCATCGCCGTAATACTCATCAGTTCGTCCCATAAAGCAGTCCACAAGAACACCTGCTTCCGTGAGATCTCCGGTATCGGAAGCTATCGCGTAACCGTAAACATGACTGCCGTCGCGGGATACTATATATAATTCAGAGCCGAACGGAATTACTTCAGGGTCAACCGCAACAGAACCAATTATAAGGGGTCTGCCGCTGTATGTGCCGTGGCCGTCGCGTGCTGTATATGCTGTTGCTTTGCCGTAGAGCACATATTCGTACTCGGTAGGTATTCCGTTCTCATCAAGTGTGAAATTGCCCTGGCGCTTGCTTACAGGATCAGCTATGGCTGTTCCGCGGGCGATAACTTCTTCAACAGGCTCGGTGGTGCTGATGTACTCCATGCTGCTCGATTCCCATACACCGTCAACATACTTGTCGGTGATGACAACATCGGAAGTTCCGTCAACTCCTTCACAGACGATCCTGCTGTCGCCGGTCTTCATTGTGGGTGTATCTTCGTAGCGTGTCTCATACGGGATAGTCTGTGTTCTTGTCTCGCTCCTGTATTCAACGCGGGTGACGGCGATATCCATACCCTTATATATAATAGTATCAAGAGGATAGTTAACCTCGTCATATATGCCAAGCTCGTATCCTTCCCGACCGAGAAGTTCACCTACTGTGATGCCGGCAGCCCGGACATCTCTCGTTTCACCGTCCGCCGTGACGGTAAGCGGGAAAGCGTGTTCGATCTCAACGTCAAAACTTCCGTTTTCGCCAATACCTATATATCTGATATGATCTAACGGATCGATCTCTCTTTCAAGCTCATCTATGAATGCTTCAGCAGTCTGTGCTGCTGTGAGCCTTCTAACCGTATTACCGTTATCGGTAACTGTCGCGTGATTGAGTACGCCTGCATATTTGGCGGCACTAAGCGAGAACACCGCAGTTACTGCCATTATCACAGACAAAATGACAGCTGCATTGCCGGTAGCAGCTCCTCCATGTCTTGAATACAGCGTCTTCAGCATACAGCTCCCTCCTTTTAAGGTGTAATGTCCGAGACAAGTTTTGCTCGTTCATTAATCATTATTGGCTGTTTTACTGAATTATACCGCGCATTTTTTGTAAAGTCAAATAAACGAAACTGTTGAATTTTATGCAAAATAACGAATATTTGAACTTGATTAAGACAATGTAACAAGTTACATCTGTGGAAAAAGTTGTTATAGGAAGCAAGATTATACTATAAGTATATGGCGTTTGTGCAGTTCAACAAAATGTTAAAATATGTCGAATTCTGTCCTGTCGGTAGATTTATTTTTTGATAAATGCAGACAAAAGATCTTCCGGTTCCTCACCTACGGGAATAACCGGAACGCCGAGCTTTTCCGACACCTCGGAAAGCGTGATATCGTCAAGGAAGATATCCTCATCTGCCTTCAGCATCGCCTTCGGGATGAGCACACGGCTTCCGAGACTGCCGATATGCGGAGTGAGCGCGGCTATCAGATCGGAGGCTGTGGTCAGCCCGGCAACTGTGACTGTCTCACCGAAAAAGGCATTACGGACAGCGTAAACCGTGACTGAGATATTCGGGAACTTTGCGGAAAGCATATCCGCCAGCTCCCGTATCAGCGGTGCGGCAAGGACTCCCGTAGCGCAGGTAACAGCGTCTTCCCTGCTGTCTCCGTCGTTCTCTTCAAGGATCTCCTCGAACCCGTCGCGCAGATATGCCCACATTCCCACGCCGTTCTCATACTGGTCATAGCTGCCGTAGTATTCGCCGGGCGGTATCGGACGCCGAGCGGTGATGAAAAGCTCGTCCGCCGGATAAACAACTCGTTCGCCGCATTCGATGAAAAGCCTGTTTCCGAAGCTCTCTATGATGTCGATAGCCTCGGCGGCGGAATGCTCGTCGTGAAGTTCGATCCGCGGCAACCCGTCACGATACTTCGTTGCGCCGAACGGAACAACGGCAATACTCTGGACCGCGGGATAAAGGGCGGTAAGATCGGAAAGCGTCCTGCGCAGATGCTCGCCGTCGTTCCAGCCACGGCACAGCACGATCTGGCAGTTCATCGTTATGCCCCCGTCAGCCATTCTGTTTATATATCTGAGAACATCGCCTGCAAAGCGGTTGCAGAGCATCTTCTTCCGAAGTTCCGGATCGGTTGTGTGAACGGAGACATTTACGTTCAGCTTCATTTTGATTATACGGTCAATGTCGCTGTCAGTCATATTCGTGAGAGTGATATAGCTGCCCTGAAGGAAGCTGAGCCGGCTGTCGTCGTCCTTGAAATACAGAGTTTCGCGCATACCGGGCGGGAGCTGGTCTATAAAGCAGAAGATGCACTTGTTTCGGCAGGACAGCTTCTTATCCATAAGATAAGTCTCGAAATTGAGCCCGATATCATCGTAATCGTCACGCTTGCGGACTTTTACGGTACGGGTCCCGAGATCGAGGGCAAGAGTGCGCTCATAGCAGTAGAAGCCGTAATCCAGCGCGTCATTGATAGGGTGTCCGTTGATCGCAACAAGCGTTTCGCCGGGCTTCACGCCGGCTTTTGCCGCAGGGGAGCGCGGTGTTACAGACGTTATAACTACTGCCATTTCTGTCACTCCTTTCAGACAAATAACAAAGAAAAGCAGCGATGCCATACGGCATCGCTGCATGATCTGCGTAAAGACTCCGGTAACTTATGCCTCGCTGTGAGCGATGACTTCCTTACCCTTGTAATAACCACAGTTGCCGCAAACTCTATGTGCAAGCTTGAGCTCGCCGCAGTTGTCACAGCGTGAAAAAGCAGGTGCAGATAACTTCCATACCTGTGAACGTCTCTTGTCACGTCTTGCCTTCGATACTTTTCTCTTCGGAACTGCCATTATTCGCACCTCCCTTAATACTAACGATATTTATGACTCAATGCATCAAAAATGCACCAAAATCGGCACGATTGATATTATAGCATAAATATCCTTATTTGTCAATAGCTATCAGAGATATTTTTTCAGTGTCTCCGGGAAATCGGCAGCCTCAGCAGAAATTGTGAATGTTACGGTAACATTCTCTGTGATGACAGCGATCCTGTCGAGCATCTTTCCTACCTGTTCGAGATCACGTCCTACGATCCTCAGGGTACCGTCAATGAAAATGTCGGTGATATCGTAGTTGGACGCGAGCATTCCGGCAATAAAGCCATACATATCATCGTAGTCGTTGATCTTGTAGTCCTCGATATTGATCAGGCGGATCTTGTGGTAAATGTCAACATTGAGGGAAGAACCATACTGGATAGCGACAACATTGCCCTTGCTCTCCTTTTCAGCCTTATGGATCGCCTCTATGAGAAGCTTTGTCTTGCCTGCTCCCTTTTTACCTGCGATTAATTTTACCATAATAATGTCCTCCGTTTTGTTTTGTTTATAGGCTTTCGCCGGTTTAAGAGCCTTCCGGCTCAATTTAACCTTGCTTCGAGCTCGGCCTTTCTGTCCTCATAACCGGGCTTTCCGAGGAGAGCGAACATATTCTTCTTGTAGCTCTCAACGCCGGGCTGATCGAACGGATTTACTCCGAGCATATATCCGGATACAGCGCATGCCTTCTCAAAGAAGTAGATCATGTATCCGATCTCGTATTCGCTGAGTTCCGGTACCTCAATAACGATATTCGGCGTACCGCCCTCTGTATGAGCGAGAACTGTACCCTCAAATGCCTTGCGGTTTACAACGGACATATTCTGTCCTGCAAGGAAGTTGAGTCCGTCGCCGTTTGTGGCTTCCTTCTCTATATAGAAATCCTTCTGCGCCTTGCCGAACTGTACAACAGTCTCAAACAGTATGTTCGAGCCGTCCTGAATGTACTGACCGAGGGAGTGAAGATCTGTGGAGAATACAGCGCTTGCCGGGAAGAGAGCCTTTCCATCCTTGCCCTCGCTCTCGCCGAAGAGCTGCTTGAACCACTCGTTCATCATAGCGAACGAAGGCTCGTAGGCTACCAGCATCTCAACCGCGCGTCCCTTACGGTAAAGAATATTGCGCAGAGCCGCGTACTTGTAGCAGTCATTCTTGTTTATATCGGGATCGTTGTAGTCATTCATAGCGGCTGCCGCACCGTTCATAAGAGCGTCGATATCACAGCCCGCAACAGCTATCGGGAGAAGACCTACGGCTGTAAGAACGGAGAATCTGCCGCCGACGTTATCCGGGATAACGAATGTCTCGTAGCCGTTCTTGTCGGAAAGCTCCTTGAGAGTTCCTTTTTTTGCGTCTGTTGTAGCGAAGATGCGCTCTTTTGCACCGTCAGCACCGTACTTCTTCTCAAGAAGCTCTCTGAATACACGGAATGCGAGCGCGGGTTCGGTAGTTGTACCGGACTTGGATATGATATTTACAGAGAAATCTCTGCCTTCAACGAGGGAGATGACCTCATTGAGATATGTAGGGCTTATAGTATTGCCTATGAAGTAGATCTCGGGAGTGTCCTTTTTGAGCGAATTGTACAGGCTGGACTTTACAGCCTCTATTACCGCTCTTGCCCCGAGATAGGAGCCGCCGATGCCTATAACAATAAGGACTTCGCTGTTCTTCTTTATCTTTTCAGCAGCCGCCTTGATCCTTGCAAATTCGTCCTTGTCGTAGTCAGCAGGAAGTGTAGTCCAGCCGAGGAAGTCATTTCCGAGACCGTTCTTTGCAGCGAGTGTCTCATGAGCAGCGGTAACTGCGGGCTGAATGCCCTTGTATTCGTGCTCAGAAACGAACGATGCAAGGTATTTGTCGTTTACCTTCAGTGCCATTTTTCATAATCTCCTTCTTTTTACGTCCTGTGATCTTTTTATATTACGGGACATCTATTCATACAAGATATATTATACCTTACTTTTGTTTTTTTTTCAAGGGGTTTTGAATTATGATGATATCTTTGTCGAAAACATAGAATTTTAATCGCATTTTTTGTGCAATTATTCTAACAACTTATAATTGTGTGGCACATTTATCAGGTTTCGCATAAACTGTGAAAAAATGCGTTGGAGGTAACGTTTATGTGCGGAATTGCAGGCTGGATCGATCTGAAAAACAGTCTTGAAGAATATGAGAACGTGATGAGCGAAATGAGTGCGTCGCTGAACCACAGAGGACCCGATGCAGGCGGAAGTTTCCGCGGCACCGGCTGTCTGCTCGCTCACAGGCGGCTCAGCGTCATTGACCCGGAAAACGGCGCTCAGCCCATGACATACAGCAGGTTCACGATCGTGTACAACGGCGAGCTTTACAACACGGCAGAACTGCGCTCGAAACTTAAAAACCTCGGACATACATTCGATACCGCAAGCGATACGGAGGTGCTGCTGAAATCCTATGCCGAGTGGGGCAGGAACTGCCTTGAACGGCTCAACGGCATCTACGCTTTTGCAGTCTGGGACAAAGCCGGCAGGAAGCTGTTCCTTGCAAGAGACCGGGCAGGCGTAAAGCCGCTTTTTTACCACAGATACGAAAACGGCATCGTGTTCGCTTCGGAGATAAAAGCGCTGTTCCGCTGTCCGAAGGTAAAGCCGGTGCTCGACGAGGAGGGCGCGGCTTCGCTGATGCTGCTGGGACCTGCAAGGAAAGGCGGTCTCGGTGTATTCAAAGGTATAGAGGAGCTTCTGCCGGGTGAGTTTGCAGAGTTTGATGCAAACGGATTCGGGAAGCACCGTTACTGGCAGCTTAAAGCTGTTCCGCACACCGAGAGCCTTGCGGAGACCGCCGATCATCTCGGCTTTCTCATAAAGGACAGCGTGGAGCGCCAGCTCGTGAGTGATGTACCGCTCTGCACATTCCTGTCGGGAGGGCTGGATTCAAGCCTTATCAGCGCAATTGCGGCACGGAAATTCGCGTCAGAGGGCAGACGGCTCAACACATACTCGATAGACTACAAAGATAACCGCAAGAACTTCGTTGCTTCCGCATTCCAGCCCGATGAGGACGCACCGTGGATAGATGAGATGAGCGCATTCATCGGCTCACAGCACACGAACGTGATCATTGACTCTCCGGCGCTTGCGGAAGCTCTCGATCCGTCAATGGAAGCGCGTGATCTTCCGGGAATGGCGGACGTTGACAGCTCACTGTACCTGTTCTGCCGGGAAGTAAAGAAAAACTTCACAGTGGCGGTAAGCGGAGAATGCGCGGACGAGATATTCGGCGGTTATCCATGGTATCACAAGCCGGAGCTGCTGTTCGCAGACGGATTCCCGTGGGCAAGATCTACCGAAAAGCGTGCCGGACTGCTCCGTCCCGAACTTGCTGCAAAAATACACCCTGCCGAATATGTCCGGAATGCAGCAGATGCGACAGCCGCGGGAATGTCAGTTCTCGATACGGACAGCGGCGAGGAAAAAGCACGCAGACGTATGTTCCTGCTGAATTTCTACTGGTTCATGCAGACGCTGCTTGACCGCAAAGACAGATGCTCGATGGCGCACGGGCTTGAAGTGCGCGTTCCGTTCTGTGACCACAGGATTGCGGAGTACGCATACAATATCCCGTGGGAAATGAAGTCTCTCGGCGGACGGGAAAAGGGACTTGTGAGAAAGATATCCGAGCGGTATCTTCCGCACGATGTCGCATGGCGCAAGAAATCCCCTTACCCCAAGACACACAATCCGTCCTACGCGAAGCTTGTATTCGACAGATTCGTGAAACTTATGCAGGAGCCCGGCTGCCGGCTCCCACTCATCATCGACAAAAGGAAGATCACCGAACTTATCGCTACCGAGGGCAGCAGCTTCTCGGAGAACTGGTACGGTCAGCTCATGACCACACCGCAGATGTTCGCATACCTTATACAGCTCGAACTCTGGTTCCGGAAGTATGACCCGGAGATACAGTTCTGACTGTTTACACGGTGTTTATCATTCGTCATAATAATGGTATAAAACCGGCAGGGCGCTTACGCGCTGTCTTTTGCAGACGGCACAAGGACTGCGCGTCCTTGACCTGCGGCAGCGTGACGCTGCACCCAATCTTTCGGTGATACGAAGCGTCTTTCAAAGTCCCGTGTTACGGGATCAAATTTAGGATCCAGCCCTTTTTAAATGGCTGGCGGGTCCGGGCAGAGCCCGGGTCTCAAGCGGAGCGGCTTCCTTGACTTTCTCAATTCAGCTCCTGCTTTTAAGGTCAGCCTCGATGTCTTCCGCCCAGCAGCTGTCGATCGCGCTTCCGCACCTCATTGCCATCATCGGTGCTGAGAGAGCTTCAAATACCTTCTTCGTTCCTTTTCCGTCCGCGCGGTAATTCGCGGCTCTGTCAGCTCCGATGCCGACTTTTGCGGCAACGGACACTGCATCTATATTCGCGCCTATGAACAGAAATTCCCAGCCGTCCTTTTCCTTGCGCTTTTCGATAAGCTTCTTTACCTTGTCATAGTCATAGCGGCGGCTTGCATTCTCCATACCGTCGGTGGTTATCACGAACATCGTGTGCTCGGGGATATCCTCGGCGCGCGCATACTTGTGGATATTGCGGATATGCTTCACACTGTCGCCGATCGCATCAAGAAGCGCCGTGCAGCCGCACGGTATGTAGTCGCTCTCGGTCATTGCCGGTATTTCGGATATGTCGGCGCGGTCATGCACAACGGTACTTTCATCGCTGAACAGGACGGTTGAAACATATACCTTTCCCTGCTCCTTCTTCTGCTTTGCTATCATGGAATTGAAACCGCCTATCGTATCCGCTTCAAGTCCGCTCATTGAACCGCTCTTGTCAAGAATGAACACAAGCTCTGTGATCCCGTTCGATACCTTTTTAACTTCCTTTTCAACTGCCTTTTTCATAATAAAACCCTCCTGTGAATGTGTTACGGTGAAGCCCTTTGCTTACCCTGTAACTGTATAATACCACATTCACGGGAGGTTTTGGTCGCTTTTTTTGCGACATATTTTCCGGCTCACGCCGAATATCATCTGAACTCAAAGAACTCCTCAAGCCTTGTGAGAAGCGCCTTGCGGTCGAATGTCTTGAGCAGATAGCCCTCCGGGTTGAGCTTCAGTATCTCAAGAACGCTGTCCCGCTCGCTGTTTCCGGTAAGGAAGAATACCGGGATATTCTGGGTCTGTGAGTCGTTTTTCAGCATCGCGTAGATCTGTGCGCCGGAGCATACCGGCATCTTGTAGTCCAGCAGTATCAGATCAACATCGTTTTTCGCAAGCCACATTATCGCCTGCAGTCCGGAACTTGCAACTCCCACTTCATATCCGTCCTTTAGCCAGTTCCTTATGATGCGAAGATACGACGCGTCATCGTCAACAAGCAGTATCTTTCTCTTTCTGACAGCAGCCATATCCGCTGTATGCTTGCGCTTCTGCTGAAGTGCAGCTGCCGATGCCCTGCTCTCTTCCCTGATCTGCTCACGGACTTCTTCAATGCTCTTCTCTCCGCCGTTCATATACTCGACAACGGTATTCATGAAAAGATCCATATTCATCGGGCGATCAAAGAACTGAAGCACAAAGTCCTCGGAGATGTAGCGCATAGCCGTTTCGTAGTCCTTGCGTTTTCCGATGATCACGAGCATCTTGTTCGACTCGTACATCTTGTCATTCAGATAAGACAGCATATTCTGCAGAGAAGCTGTCATCGCTGCCATTCTCTCATCGAGATAAAGCACGATAAGACCGGCTCGGTCAATGTTGCTGCCGATCTCGGCGATCCTCGCCGCGACCTGGTATGCGCCGATCTCCACCGCAAGAAGCTTCTGCTCCATTGCCTTGACCGCAAAGCTCTCCGACGCGCTTATTATCATTATGTTCTTGAGCATTTTCCCGTTTCCTTCCTTCTGTCAGTTTTCAGCAAAATATTTCTGTGCCGCTGTGCGTATCCCGCTCCAGTCAAGCCCCATGAACGCCTCATCTATCTCATCGAACAGAGCCTGTTCGCGCGGTTCAAGCTTATATTCCTTCACCGAAGCTATGACAAGCTCAACCGAATCGTAATCCATCTGTTCCGCAAATTCATCAAGGGAGGCAAATGCATCGTCAAGGAAATCCCTGTCCGCGGGAGGCTTTTCCGATTTCCCGCCGGCATTTTCATTCAGCGCCGAAAGCTTCTGTCTGCATTCCCTGTACATTTCCAGCAGCCGCCCTGTTTCAGCTTCGATCTTTTCCATATCACCGCTGACGCCTGCCGCTTCAAGCTGACGCGCAAGCTCCGACAGCTCCGCAAACCCGATTATCCTTGCCGAGCTTTTGAGGGCATGGACTTTTATCGTGTAATTGTTTATATCGCCGGTATCATAGTAGCCTTCGATCTCGTCCGCGCTTTTATCCGCTGACCTTACAAACACTTCAAGCGCTCCTATGTAATCCTCCGGCGTACCGCAGTTCTTAAGTCCTTCCTCCGCCGACAGTCCCGGCACATCATTCAGCCAGCCCGGAAGCGCGCCCGCGGTACTTCCGCATTCCTCCGCGGAAGCCGTGGATCTGATCTCGCGGCGTTTTTCTTCCGGAAGATACAGCAAAAGCGCAGCATGCAGAATATCAAAATCCACCGGCTTTTCGATGTAATTCACAAATCCATGTTCAGCAAAAAACTCGCTGTCGGAAGCGGAATCCGATGTTCCGAGCGCTATCGCGGGAGTTCTTCCGTTGAGTTCAGCGTCTTTCCGGCGTATCTCGCGGAGAGTATGAACACCGTCCGCGCCCGGCATAAAATAATCTATCAGCATAAGATCAAACCGCTTTTCGCCGGCAAGCCTTACCCCGCTCTCGCAGCAATCAGCAAGATGCGGCTGTGCGCCGAGCTTTTTCAGCAGTCCGGAGAGAAACTTTCCCTCAACTCTGCTGTCGTCTGTGATAAGGATATCAATGCTCATTCCGTTTCCCTTCAGCCATGCAGTTCATAATTCTTATCTTCGTCGATTATCCGCACCATTGCGTCCGCGATAACCGGGTCAAACTGGGTTCCTTTGCAGCGGATTATCTCCGCCCGCACTTCCGCCTGCGGTCTGAGTGCCTGATACGGGCGGCGGGAGGTCATTGCATCGTAAGAATCGGCAACGCAGATAATTCGTGCGTTTTCGGGTATGTCTGTGCCGGAAAGCCCGTCGGGATAGCCCTTTCCGTCGTAATGCTCATGATGCCAGCGGGCGGATCTTGCCGCTTCCGGCATCTCCGTTATCACGTTCAGTATCTCGTAGCCGGTGACGGTATGCGTCTTTATCTCGGCATACTCCTCATCGGTAAGTCTGCCGGGCTTGTTGATGATCTCCTCGTGAACGCCGATCTTGCCGACGTCATGCAGCAGACCTTCCATAAACAGATCGTCCTGCTCCGCCTTTGATTTGCCGAGCTTTCTGCCTATCATTGCCGAATACTTTGCCACGCGCTGGGAGTGGTCATTGGTGTACTTGTCCTTCGCATCTACGGCTTTTGACAGTGCAAGCATAACCTCGCGGGAAAGATGCCCTATCTTCTCTGTCCGCCGTCTTATCTCATGGCGCAGATGCTTTTGCAGCACGGAAAGTTCGATCATACGGTCGGCTCTCTGCAAAAGCACCTCCGGAACAAAAGGCTTGCGGATAAAATCGGTGCCGCCGCTCCGGAATCCGTTCAGCACAGCCTCGCCGCTGTCGTCCGCTGTCATGAATACTACCGGGATATCCGCCGTCTCTTCTATCGAAGAAATGGCTCTTATGACATCGCAGCCGTTCATACCGGGCAGACTCAGATCCAGCAATATAAGCGACGGGAAATCCTCCTGTGCGCGGATAATGCCCTTCTCGCCGGAATCAACGCATTCCACCCGGTAGGTGCCGGAAAGAATGTCCGTTATCTGTCCGCACAGGGTCTCATCGCCGTCGATAACAAGTATCAGCGGACGCGAGTCGGCCTGTATCTCACCTGAAATTTTTTCTGCTTCCGACCCGGTAAGATACAGCGAAGATGCAAGCTCTTTCAGAAGCCTTCTTACCTTGTCCGCGAAAATGATATGCTTTACTTTGAGTTCTTCGATGCTTCCTCTTCGGTAAAGCTCCTCCATTGCTGCCGCCTGTCCGGCTATATTATCCGCACCTATGAGCCGCGAAGAGTCTTTGATCGTGCACAGGCAGGCGCGGTAGTTATAGTAATCCCCCTGCTCGATATAAGATTCGAGTCTCGGAAGAATGCCGGTCATAGCATAGTCATTAAGCGTCTCGACAAACATATCCGCATCGGCACGGAAATGATCCCTTGCACCGGAAAGCCGCAGATACGGCAGTTCTTTCTGCAGTATCTTCCACTCTTCCTCCCAGCCGGAACGGTTGATCTCCTCCTCGTCAACAGGCAGGAATTTCAGCACCGCCGCTTTTATGGTATTCAGAGTGAACGGCTTGGTGAGGTAATCGGCAAATCCCGCGTCAAGCACTTTCCCGCGCAGCCCGCTTACGGTATTCGCCGTAAGCATCACAACCGGCGTACCGTCGCAGAGATGTTCGGAGCGCATCTTTTCCACTGCCTGCATTCCGTCCATTACCGGCATCATCTGATCCATGAAAATAAGATCGTACCGGCGGCTGCGGACTCGCTCCACAGCCTTTTCGCCGTCACCGGCGGCATCTGTTGAAAATCCCATTCCCCGGAGCATTCTTGCCAGCAGATCGACATTCATATCATTGTCGTCCACTATCAGTATCGTCATATCCTCCGCGCCGCGTATATGAGCAAGTCTTTCGCTTCCAGCGCCGGATCCGTCTTCGTCACCGGGCTCGCCCTCCGCAATGCTGCGCAAAGTTTCTTCGCTGTTATCGGCGTTTATGTAGTGGAACATTCCCTCAAAGAAGTCAAGGAGTCTGTGCGCCGCAAGCTTTGCCTTGCGGGAGTATTCGCGCGTCTGCACCTCGTCGGTGTCCTCGGCTATAATGTCGTTATAGCCGATTATCGCGTTTATCGGCGTCCTTATCTCGTGGGACATCTGGGACAGAAAGCGGGTCTTTGCCTCGTCAGCGGCGATAGCTTTCAGCTTTGCCTGTTCCTCCTCCTCACGGGAGCGCCGAAGCTCCGTCATCGTCTTTTCAAGCGCGTAATAATCCGGCGTCTCATGTGAAAGGAAAACGATGAAAACAGCCATAGCTGACGCAAAATATACCATAAGATAGCCCCTGAACACGGTGAGCTGGAGCATAACGCAGACAAGTATCGCTGCTGCCGCACCCAGCATCGCAAATAATTTTATCCTTTTGAGAGACTTGCTGTAAATAATAGTGATCGACAAAGCGTAAATGATATAATAGCCGGGGATAAGGTAGGAAAACAGCTCAAACAAAGGGCCCTCCGTATAGTTCCAGTCCTTGTCCACCCAAAGTATATTTCCTGTGATAAGGTTCTGCAGGAAGAATATAAGGCTCGCCGCAAGTATAAGCTGATTTATCGTTGTAAGCACGCGTCTTGCCGTATTTTCGGCTTTATAGTCAACATAGAAATAAACATACTGCACAAATGAGAAAGCCGAACATATACACGCCATGTGATCTATCATATTCAGCATTATCAAAAAACCGGGTGAGCTTATACGATTGTTTGTCATTTGTACGAGCAGGATATCAAGCGCGTCCGTCACAAGCACAAACAGCACCATATTCCGGAAATATTTGTCCTGCTTTTTTCGCTCACGGTAACGGACAGTTATAAATACGAAAAGTATCAGCAGAAACGGGAATGCCGCTTCCTCAAATATTACATTGTAATTCAGACGGCATCACTCCTTTCCCGCATTCCGTCAATGTTTTCCCGAAGTCCTGTCCATAAGCAGACGCACCGCGTCATAAAGCCGCTCATCGTCTCTGATATACATATCGAGACCGGATATCATTCCATTCTCTCCTCCGGAGCGCTTTTCCGGCTTTTCACCGTTCTCCTGCCGAACCGTGACCTTGTTCTCCGGCAGATATCTGAACAGCGTTCTTTCAAGTTCGCCTGCATCTATCGGCTTCGACAGGTAATCCTCAAATCCCTCTTTCATGTAGCTGTCTCTTGCGCCGGAAACGACATTCGCGGTCAGCACTATACAGGGCTTTTCACAGCAGATGCTGTTCTTGTCCTCCCGCAGCTTCCGCAGCATCTCGACTCCGCTCATTCCGGGCATTCTGTCATCAATGAAGATGACATCGTACTCATGATTTGCGGCAAGAGCAAGCCCCTCCTTTGCGCTGAGCGCGGTGTCCACCGTTATTCCGGTAGGTTTAAGAAGACCTGCCGCAACCGTCAGGTTCATCTCGATATCGTCAACTATCAGTATCCGTGCAGCCGGCGCGAAGACATGGGTGCTTTCCTCGCTTTTCTTCTCAGCCGCCCGCTCAAAGCCGGACTCATAGCTTCCCATTTCCTGCCGGCTCCTTATCTCCTGAAGCACCTCGAATGAGAACACCGAGCCTTTACCGTATTCGCTCTCTGCCTCTATCCTCGAATCCATCATTGCAAGCAGATTCTTCACAATGCTCATTCCGAGTCCGGTTCCCTCCACCGAGCGGTTACGCGTAAGGTCAACGCGCTCGAAAGGCTGGAACAGGCGCTCAATATCCTCCGGCTTTATTCCGATACCGGTATCCTTTACGGATACCCGAAGCTTTATGTGGGTGTCGTCCGTCTGTGTAAATGTGACAGTGAGCGTCACGCTCCCGGCATTGGTGTATTTGACCGCGTTAGTAAGGATATTAAGCACGCACTGCTTGATACGGATATTGTCGCCGTAAAGCACTGACGGGATCCGTTCATCAGCCCTTACGATAAGATCAAGTCCTTTCTGCTCCGCTCTCGGCTTCACCATTGTCACAAGATCATATATCATCAGCGAAACATCGTATTCCACCGGCACGAGCTTCATCTTTCCGGACTCGATCTTGGAAAAGTCCAGGATATCGTTGATTATCGACATCAGCGTGTTTCCGGCATTTCTTATATTAAGAGCGTACTTCCGCAGTCCCGGATCCCTGTATTCGCGCAGTATCAGCTCGTCCATACCGAGAATGGCATTTATAGGCGTTCGTATCTCATGGGACATACTTGCAAGGAATTCGCTCTTTGCGCGGGAAGCTTCCTCCGCGACCTGCTTTCCCTTCACGAGTTCTTCGTTCTCCCGCAGTTTTCTTGAGTTGAGCATAAGATAGATAAGCCCCACTATAAACAGCACTGTCAGCAGCATGAACACGTTAGTTACAAGGCTTGTTATGTCGTTGGCTCCGGCTGCTCCGACAGCTTCCGGTACAAATCCGATAAGATAGTAGTCCGTGCCGGAAACAGCCGATGCAAAAACAAAATACTTGCCGCCGTGAATATCGACCTGTTTTGAAACTGCGCCGCTGTTCTCAAGCTGTACGGCAAGATCTGTAAAAAGAGCCGTTCTTTCGCCGCCGAGGAACTCGCCGGTCTCTGCCGGATCTCCGTCCGCAAACGGCACTATGACTTCGTTGCTGCCGGATATCACCGCCGCTCTGCCCTGCCCGCCGTAGCAATGCACGCCAAAACGCCCTTGCAGCATCGGCACCGGATACAGCTCGTACAGCACATACCTTATATTGTCGCCGTTGAATACCGGATAGCAGAAGATAAGCCCCTTTTCCGGGTGATATCCTTTGGAACCGTTTCCGCGGAAAGCGTCCTGTACCGCCGGGAAATCCTCCGCAGAGACCGGCATGCCAAACACAGCGGTGCCGTCAGCCGCGGTAAGTCCGAGTGACATACCTCCCTGGGTACGGTTGAAAATCCCCATTATCGTCAGCACTATTTCTTCTTCCTGGTTTTCAAGAGCACCCGCACGGGACCGGAGAGATGCGGTCACAGAACCGAATGAAGCGGAAGCGTTCTCCGCGATTATCTCCGCCTGACGCGCCACCTGACCCTCCGAAAACTCATACATCAGCTCATTCAGACGGATATTCAGCATTATCCCGACAAATATCAGCACTATGATAAATGCAATATTGATCGCCGAGCGGGGATTCGCTGCTATTTCTCTGATCTTATTCAACGATCTCCACCCCCTCGGCATACCAGTCAAATTTATTCAGCATGCTCCCGTCGGACATAGACTCACCTTCCGCGATACGCTGCACTCCGCTGTTGTCGTTCACGGGTCCGTAGAAAACATCGAACGAACGCGAGGAAAGCCTTTCCTGCGCATCTTTTAGAGCATCTTCGTAACCCGGCGCGGCATTTCCTGTCTTTTCCGGATCTACAAGCTTCATTATCCCGCTCTCTGCACCGAGCCACAGGAACTCGCCGCGGAAGTTCCCGCGTATGCAGTCGCTGAGCTGTTCGCGGTAGTAATTGTCCCACTCCCACACACAGCCTGTAAGATATGTAGCCGGGAACAGATCGGAATTGTCAAAATTAACGCCTATCGTAAATATGCCGTTTTTATCTGCCGTTTCAAGCGGAGCAAGAGAGTCGGTATGATGTGTGAGAACGTCGATATCATATTCTGCAATAAGCCGCTGCGCATCGGCACTGGCTTTTTCCTCATCAGTCCAAGACCCGCAGAATGAAACGAGCACCTTTGCGTCCGGTGACACAGAGCGGACTCCGAGTGCAAACGCGTTTATGCTGCGGTTCACCTCGCTCGTGGGCATTGATGCCGCATACCCAATCAGCCCGGTTCGGGTCTGTGTACCGGCAATTATCCCGCAGAGATACCGGTACTGATATATTCTTCCGTTGAATGAACAGAGATTTTTCCCGCTTTCTGTGCCGGAAGCATGGAGAAAATAAACTTCCGGATATTTTCCGGCTGTCTCGGATATCCTGTCGGCATATACATCGGAAGCGACGGCGATCACGCTGCACTTCTCCGTCTCGGCAAGTTCTCTCACCGTCTCATCGAAGCTTTCGCCGGCATCGACATTCTCCCGGCATAAAAGCGTGGCGCCGAGTTCGGCTGTTACGCGCGAAAGAGCGTCAAAGTGGGACTGACCCCAGCTCCTGTCATCGCTCACGCCGTTCATGATAAGCCCCACACGGTACGGCTCTTCCGCAGAGCCGGAAGTATATGCGTTCTTGCTGAAATTCAGCAAATTGACCATAACGGCAAAGAGTATCGCGAAAAAAGCGATACCTACCATAATACTGATCTTTGCCATGCTGATCCTGTTCATATCTCACCTGTCAATAATACTGTATTTCTATCGAAATACAGACAAATTCACAATGCACAATTCACAAT
>DEWH01000013.1:23364-209662 GCA_002363155.1 Ruminococcaceae bacterium UBA3215
TGTGGAGCGCGCTCTGCGCGCATATTTTAATCGTGACGAAATTTCTTTGTTTATGCGGTTATTTTAATTATATCACAAAATTATCGGTTTGTCACTTTATTTTTAAATTATATATAAATTTTTTTTGTTCTGACGGTTATATAGCAATAAAAACCGCAGGCCGTTATTGTACCACGGTCTGCGGTTAGGAATGCAGATACTCACGCACCGATCAGCGACTGGTCGAATGCAAACAGCGCTTCGTTTATCTCGAAAACGTTGTAATTCCCGTTTTCTATGTAATACTCGACGATTATATCGAACTTGCTGCTGCGGGAAAGCGCAAATCCCGCCTTTTTCAGCAATTCTCTCGTCTCTGCGAGATCAAGCTCCAATGCCAGCGCAAACGCTATGACCGTCGCCTTTTTCGGGTGGTAGTTTATGTCACTTCGTATCTTTGAGAAGAGCTTGCGGTCAATATTCGCCTTTTTATAGCACTGTGCGTCGGACATTCCAAGTTCGTCTATCTTCCGGAGCAGCATCTGCGTGAAGCTCTCGTCGATATATCCGAGCTTTTTGCCGAGCTCTTCCGGTACCGACGACATACGCATGCTTTCAAACTCGGCATAGCTTTCCTCTTCAGCGGGTTCAGCCTCCGGAACTGACATATCCGCATTTGCGGAGCGAGCTCTGCCGAAAAACGATTTTGCAAGCCCGGCTGCCGGAACGGACATCTGAGCGGGAGCACCCGCAGCCGTGAAATCCGGCACTTCATGCAGTTCCGCAAGTATCTCCGGCGGTCTGAACCTTTCACGGATCACATCGTACAGCAGCGTAAACTCCGTCTCGCTGAGCATACCGGCTCTCCGCGGAACGACAAGCTCCACTGTCATATCATACCCGGATGCCATCCGCAGAGCGTCGTGCAGCATTTCGGGTCTGTCAAGCTGTATCGCTATGCTCTCTGCCCCGCTTTCCGAAACTCTTCTGAGTATTGCGGAAAGCTGTTCCGCGTCCGAGCAGCTTTCCGGATAAACGGCACTTGCTGTTTTTCCTGAAATAATGACCGGCATTTTCTTCCCTCCCGTATTGTCAGAGTATGTCGATGTATTCTCCGTTCAGCGCCTTGTTCATGCTTCTTACGGCGCAGAATTTTCCGCACATCGAACAGCTGTCCTCCTGTTCCGGAGCGCGGCTGTCACGGATACTTTTCGCAGTCTCCGGGTCTATCGCGCATTTCCACTGCTTCTCCCAGTCGAAGTTTCTTCTTGCGTCCGCCATTTCGTCATCTATATCGCGTGCGTGCGGGATATGCTTTGCAATATCGGCAGCGTGAGCCGCGATGCGGGAAGCGATTATTCCCTGCTTTACGTCATCAACATTCGGGAGGGCAAGATGCTCCGCGGGAGTAACGTAGCAGAGGAATGCCGCGCCTGCCGAAGCGGCGATCGCACCGCCGATCGCGGAGGTGATATGGTCATAGCCGGGTGCGATATCCGTTACAAGCGGTCCGAGTACATAGAACGGTGCGCCCATGCATATAGTCTGCTGTATCTTCATATTCGCCTCGATCTGATCCAGCGGAACGTGACCCGGTCCCTCGACCATTACCTGTACGTCCTTTGCCCACGCACGTTTTGTAAGTTCACCAAGCCGTACAAGCTCCTCGATCTGGCACACATCGCTCGCATCGGCAAGGCAACCGGGTCTGCACGCATCACCGAGTGATATCGTAACATCGTACTCGCGGCAGATATCAAGTATTTCGTCGAAATGCTCATAGAACGGGTTCTCTTCGCCGGTCATGCTCATCCACGCAAAAACGAGTGAGCCGCCGCGGGAAACTATATTCATCTTGCGCTTGTGCTTCTTGATCTGGTCTATGGTCTTGCGGGTGATGCCGCAGTGCAGCGTTACGAAGTCCACTCCGTCCTCCGCATGGAGTCTCACAACGTCGATGAAGTCCTGCGCGGTAAGGGTAGCGAGGTCACGCTGATAGTGGATAACGCTGTCATAGACCGGTACTGTGCCGATCATAGCCCTGCACTCGGAAGTAAGCTTTCTTCTGAACGGCTGGGTATTGCCGTGTGAGGAGAGATCCATTATCGCCTCCGCGCCCATATCAACCGCGGCATTCACCTTCTGCATCTCGACATCGTAATCCTTGCAGTCCCGTGAAACGCCGAGGTTCACGTTGATCTTTGTGCGGAGCATCGAACCCACGCCGTTGGGGTCTATGCAGGTATGCAGCTTGTTTGCGCATATAGCCACCTGACCCTTTGCGACGAGGTCACGGATCTCCTCCTCGGTGCGGTACTCCTTCTTTGCGACGATCTTCATTTCGGGAGTAATGATACCCTTTCTCGCCGCGTCCATCTGTGTTGTGTAGTTTCTCATTGTCTGTTCCTTTCGGGGATTTATTTCTCTTCCGCAAAGCGGGAATCAAGATCAAAAGCATGGTTCATCGGACCGGAACCCTGTCCGAGATCGAGCATTGCTCCGAGCGCACCGGAGATATAGTCTTTTGCGCGCCTTACCGACCCGCAGAGGTCAAAACCTTTTGCGAGATTTGAAGCTATCGCACTTGAAAGGGTGCAGCCGGTGCCGTGGGTATTGGGGTTGTCTATGCGCTTACCCTCGAACCACTGCGCCTTTCCGTCCGCGAAAAGCATATCGCTTGCATCGTTCACGCTGTGCCCGCCTTTGAGCAGAACTGCACAGCCGTACCGGAAACTGATGATCTCCGCGGCTCTCGTCATATCGTGCCGGTCTTTTATATCGGTCTCGGAAAGCACCTGCGCTTCCGGGATATTCGGGGTAACTAACTCCGCTATGGGAAGCAGTTCTTCGCACAGCGTCCTCACAGCATCGGTCTTGATGAGCGCGGAACCGCTTGTCGCAACCATTACGGGATCGACCACGATATTGCGTGCCGAGAAGTATTTCAGCCGTTCGGCAATGACCCGTATCAGTTCCGACGACGAGACCATACCGATCTTGACGGCATCGGGAAAGATGTCTTCAAAAACGGCATCTATCTGCTGTTTCAGAAACTCCGGCGAAGATTCCATTATCGCCCTGACACCGGTCGTATTCTGCGCTGTAAGCGCCGTGACCGCGCTCATAGCATACACGCCGTTCATAGTCATAGTCTTGATATCAGCCTGGATCCCGGCTCCTCCGCAGGAATCGCTCCCTGCTATCGTAAGTGCAGTTCTCATCTGTTCTCCTCCCCGTTAAGACAGTCGCTTGCGCTCGAGACTTGGGGAAAACCTTTTCTTGAATCGAAGTTTTTCTTATGGCGCGCGTCCTTGCGCGCCTTTGGAAAACTTCTGCACCGCTTCCTGCGGTGAAAAGGTTATTCCCCAAACCCCTTTCCAAAAAACTTTAATCGCTTCGCATTTAGACTCGGAAGTAATCAGAATCTTTTACAGCGAAGCAAAAACTAACAATTCAGTATGGAAATATCGCCAACCCCACTGCGTTTCAGTCCGCACCCGCCCATAGCTGTGCGCTCTGAAATACTGCATTAATTTAGGGGGTTAAGACCCCTTTTTTAAAGGGGGATTGCGGGGTCCGGGGCAGCGCCCCGCCTCTTATCCTCTCTTGTCCTCTCAAAGGCTCTCGAAAGCTCTGAGAAGCTCACGCGCGGCGCGCTCCGGATCATCGGCTTTCATTATCGCCGAAACAGCGCAGATGCCGGCGATCGGTATTCCTTTCAGAACATCTATGTTGTCCTTGTTAAGCCCGCCTATCGCGTTGACCGGTATCGGGACAGCCTTGCAGATATCCGCAAGCGTTTCCGTAGATGTAAGTATCGTCTTTACTTTCGTGGTCGTGGGATATATCGCGCCTACGCCGAGATAATCAGCTCCCTGCTCATACGCCTCTTTCGCCTGCTCAACAGTCTTGGCGGTAGCCCCGATTATCTTTTTGCTGCCCCAGATGCGCCTTGCAGCCGCTATCGGCAGATCGCTCTGACCGAGATGCACTCCCTCCGTGTCCTCCGCCATCGCCACATCAAGCCGGTCGTCTATTATAAGCGGAACATCGTATCGTCTCGCAAGCTCATGCACCTTATGGGCAAGACTGAGATATTCTCGCGCCGTACGTTCCTTTTCGCGAAGCTGGATAAGCGTCGCTCCGCCCCGGAGTGCGGCTTCCGCGCGCGACAGGAACTCCTCCTCGCTGTACGGAGTGCTGTCCGTTATAAAATATAGCCTTGTGTCAAGTCTTTTCAAAAGCCGTTTCCTCCGTGTCGGTATATTTTTCTATAATATCATCGGTTATCGTTGAAAGCGCGTCCATTAGCCCCGTAAAGAAGCTGCCGCTTCCCTTTCCGATTTCGGCAAGCTGACCGCTGATACCGAATACAGTGCAGGCGGCAGCTGCCGCTTCAAATACATTCCCGCCGGACAGATACGCCGCGCATAAGGCGCCCTGCATACAGCCTGTACCGGTCACGGAAGCAAGCTGCGGAGTACCGTTTTTTATGCGGATAATGCGGCTGCCGTCTGTTACTATATCAGTGCTGCCGCTCGCAAGAACCACTGTTCCGTACCGGCGGGCAAGAGTTACCGCCGCACTCTCCGTTTCGGCAAGTCCAAGCGCCGGATCTGCGTCAACTCCCGAAGAACTGTAACCGCTGTCGCAGAGGGCTTTTATCTCGGAAGCGTTGCCCTTGATGACGGACGGGACTGCCGCCTTTATCAGCCCGGCAGAATAGTCCCTGCGTGACGGCAGGCATGCCGAACCGCAGATATCGAGCAGAAACGGGATACCGTTCTCTTTCGCCGCTTTCGCGGATATCATCATAGACTCGCCGCGTACATCGGTGAAATTGCCGAGATTGAGCATAACGGCACCCGCAGTGCGGGTGATTATTGCCGCTTCTTTCGGGTGTTCCGCCATCATCGGGCGTGCGCCTGCCGCAAGTATAACATCGGCACATCGGGTTATGGATATGGGATTGGTAATGCAGTGTATAAGCGGAGCGCGCTCTTTTACGGAGCGCCTTATCTCATTTATCAACCGCTTTCTCCCTCCCTGCTTTTTTGACTATGAAATAAACAACTGCTGCCGCGGCAAATGCTCCGAGCGAGCCGTATGCGATGTAAGTCCATATCTGATCGGTAAGTCCGAAGATATTCATGAGTATCTCGATAACAACAAACGCGATAGCGCCGAATGCGGCGATCGTAAGAGTTGTGGAGATCACGCTGCTCTTGTCGGAATATGTCTGCGCGCCGAGCATTCCCTGCATCTTAACGAGCATTCCGTTATCCGCAAGCTTGCGCAGGAAAACGAAAGCGATGCTGCCGCCGATGAGAGTGCCGGCAGTAAATGACGGAACGTAGAACAGCCAGCTCAATCCTTCCTTGCCCCATAATAATGTCATTACCGGGTAGGAAACTATCGCGCCGATGATGCCGGTACCGATCACCTCACCGAGTACAGCAAAGAGTATCTTTCCCTTTGAGAGCCGGTAGAACACGCCGGAGAGAAATGCTCCGAACACTGCACCGGTAAGCGCAAGCGGCGGTATCCCCATGAGCAGCATGCGGATTATGCCGATAAGCGTCGCACACAGCAGCGAATACCACGGTCCGAGCAGAGCCGAACATACGATGTTGATAAAATGAGCCATAGGGCACATGCCCTCTACTCTGAGGATCGGGGAAATGACTACGCCGAGAGCCACGAGCATGGAGAGCACTACCAGTTTAAGAACCTTTGAATTCTTCACTTGATATTCCTTCTTTCGCTTTTTTCGGAATATGCGTTTATTCCGTCGGTCGGAGATCATTTTCTCCCTCTCACCCCGAAACACGGGTTCCCATCGCAAAATACAAGACACAAGGCGCTCCCCTTCTATCCGCCCGGACTGCCGGGATAGATATTCCACTTCCTTTCATGCAAAAACGGAGACCTACCGAACGATAAGCCCCCGCAAAAACAAGCCTTTACTGTTTGTCCCTACGTTGGCATTACCCAAATCAGGTTCCCGGTCAAAGGTCATTACCTTTCTCTCAGCCTGTAACACAAGCCCCCGTCAGAATTTACAGGAATATTATACACCATTATGACGAAAAATGCAAGGGTTTTCTGAAAAAATACCGGAAAACTATGTAAAGCCCGGGCTTGATATCCCGGCGGATTTATGGTACAATAGTAAATGCAACACATAAAAACAACCAAAGACCGGGATCTGATGATATGAAAAGATATAAAAATGATAAATTCCCGACAGGAATGTCACTGCTGCGGTATGAACTTAAAGGCAGCAAGCTGTTTTTCGCGGCAAGCATGCTGCTTTCCGCTGCGGTAACGCTTATAGACCTCATAAATCCGCGGATCATATCCTGCGTGACCGACTATATAATCGGCAATGAACCGCTCCCGGCGGAAGGCGCGGAAGCAGCTGTTATCCGAATGCTCGGCGGAACGGAACATATCCGCGCTAACCTTTATATCCCGGCGCTGTTCGTTGTTTGCACCGCCCTTGCAGCCGCACTTTCCCGCTATCTCCAGACCGTATCCAACAGCGTCGGCGCAGAGCGCCTTGTAAAGCGTATGAGAAATACCCTTTTCACGCAGGTGGACAAGCTTTCGATGCCGTGGTACGGCATAAACTCCACAGGTGATATCCTCCAGCGCTGCACCTCCGATGTGGAGACGGTGAAGCAGTTCGTCTCGAACCAGCTTTCCTCATTTCTGCGAATAGTGCTGATGATCGGGCTCAGCCTGTACTTTATGTTCAGCATAAACACCGCGCTTGCGCTGATAGCGGGAGTGTTTATCCCGATTATCGTGGGAGCGTCGCTCCTGTTCCACAGAAAGATAGGTGCGCTGTTCATGGAAGCCGACACACAGGAAGGCATCGTTTCCTCTCTCGTGCAGGAAAACCTCACCGGAATAAGAGTGGTCCGCGCATTCGGCAAGGAAGCTTACGAATGCGGAAAGTTCGTCGAAAAGAACGCGAAATACACCGATATGTGGGTACGGTTCATGCGAATGATGGCGGTATTCTGGACTTTATCCGATCAGATAGCCGGGATCCAGGTCATGCTCGTGGTGATAATCGGCGCGGCATTCTGCGTGAACGGCACCCTCACCGCCGGGAATTACATAGCATTCATCTCCTATAATGCTATGCTCGCATGGCCGGTACGCGAACTCGGACGTACCGTAGCGGACCTGAGCCGCGCAGGTGTCGCGATAAACAGGATAAGATACATAATGAACTCGGAGCCGGAGGATATCGGCACAAAAGGCGGTATTGACGGGGAGACCGACGATCCGCTTATCGAGTTCTCCGGCGTATCATACGCTTATGTCAGCGGAAAAGAAGTGCTGAATGACATTAATATCCGTATCGGCAAGGGTGAGAAGATTGGCATAATCGGCGGAACCGGCTCCGGAAAAAGCACGCTTACCGATCTGCTGATGAGAATGTGCAGTGAGGAGAAGCTCAAAGGTACGATAAAATACCGCGGAAAGGATATAAGGGAATACCCGCTCACCGATTACCGGCGCAGGTTCTCACGGGTGCTCCAGGAGCCGTTCCTGTTCTCCGGCACCATATCGGAGAATATCTGCATCGCCCGCCCCGGTATCACCGACAGCGAAGTGAAGTCGGCTGCGGACGATGCGGAGCTCACTCCGGCTGCAGCAAAGTTCACCGACGGTTTTGAAACATTCGTAGGCGAGCGCGGTGTGACGCTCTCCGGCGGTCAGAAACAGAGGACCGCGATAGCCGCCGCTCTCGCGGAAGGCTCGGAAGTATATATATTCGACGACGCTTTCTCCGCCCTCGACTCCGAGACCGAGACTGCTGTAAGAAATAACATCTGCCGCCGCCTCAAAGACAGCACCGTGATCTTCATAGCGCACCGGATATCCACCATAGCCGGGTGCGACAGGATATATGTGCTCGACAGCGGCAGGATCGCCGCACAGGGTACCCACAGCGAACTTATCTCACAGGAAGGCATATACAAGGACATCTATGAACTCCAGACACAGCAATAAGGGCAGGAACGGGCTGTTGCGCAGTATGGCGCGGATCGGCAGACCGTACATAAAAGAAATGATCGTGATGATAACCGCCGGGTTTATATGCAGTGCCTGCGATTCCGTATTCCCGCTTTTCAACAGGTACGCGCTTGACCATTTCATAGCGCTGAAGACCCTTGATACACTTGCGGTATTTATTGTGCTTTACGCCGCGCTTCTTATGATACAGATAGCCGGGAACTTCATTTCCGCATCGCTCTGCGGAAAGCTCGAAGTCTCTGTGAACCGCGACCTGCGAGATGCTTCGTTCCGGCACATACAGGAGCTTTCCCTCTCGTACTTCAACCGCAACAGCGTGGGCGCGGTGCATTCCCGAGTCATGAGCGATACTTCAAAGATCGGAGAGACCGTTTCGTGGAAGCTTATGGACGTAGTCTGGAACGGAGCCTATCTGCTGAGTATGCTCGTAAGCATGGCGGTTATATCCCCGCGGCTCTTTGCAGCTGTTTTTGCGCTTATGATCGCAGCAGCGCTGCTTTCCGCGTTCTTCCAGCGCAGGCTTATAAAGGTGAACCGCGTTATCAGACAGCAGAACTCCGTCATCACCGGTGATTTCAACCAGGCCATAACCGGCATCAAAGCCGTGAAATCCCTCGCGATCGAGGAAAAGACGGAAAAGGACTTCTTTTCCGATACAGCGAAAATGCAGAAATATTCGGTCCGTTCGGGACATATCTCCGCACTTTTCTCCTCAACCGTCAGCCTTGTTAGCGCGGCTGCGCTCTCGGTCATACTCTGGCGCGGCGGACTTATGACGATAGAGGGAGCTATGATGATCGGAACGCTTTCCGTGTTCCTGTCATACGCTCTCGGAATGATAGAGCCGATACAGAACATCGTTCGTACCATATCCGAATTTGTGGCGATACAGGCAAATCTCGAACGATACAACGAGCTTATGAGCACCGCTCCGGACGTTTATGACACTCCGGAGGTCATTGAGAAATACGGCGACGGATTTGCTCCGAAACAGGAAAACTGGGAGGAAATGCAAGGTGACGTTGCTTTTGATCATGTCACATTCACCTACCCGGACGGAGACTCCGAGGTGCTCACCGACTTCTCGCTGAACGTGCCGAAAGGCTCTATGGCAGCAATAGTAGGTGAGACAGGCGCCGGAAAGTCCACACTCGTGAATCTGGTCTGCCGTTTCTATGAGCCGAGCAAGGGAAGAGTGCTTATCGACGGACGGGATATCCGCGAAAGATCGGTGATGTGGCTTCACAGCCACATAGGCTACGTTCTCCAGACACCGCATCTCTTCTCCGGAACGATACGCGAGAATATGCTGTACGCAAAACCTGACGCTTCCGACGATGAGATATGCGACGCGCTCCGGGCAGTTTCCGCACTTGATATCGTAAACGGACTGGATTCCGGACTTGACAGCAAAGTCGGCGAGGGCGGCAACTCCCTCTCCACCGGTCAGAAACAGCTCATTTCCTTTGCAAGAGCTGTTCTCGCAGATCCGGATATACTGATACTCGACGAGGCGACTTCCTCCGTCGATACTATCACCGAGAAGAAAATACAGGCGGCAATAAGCACCCTCACAAAGAACAGGACTTCATTCGTGATAGCGCATCGCCTTTCCACGATAACAAGCGCAGATATCATTATCGCCGTGCTTGACGGAAAGATCGCCGAGACAGGCACCCATGCGGAACTGATGCAGAAAAAGGGGTACTATTACAGTCTTTACACAAGACAGCACGAGGATATCGACAGAGTTCTCAGGTAAATAAAACTTGCATATCCTCCGGACTCGTGGTATAATAGAGAAAAAAGAACAGGAGCAAATATGAACAGTGAACAGTTTGTTGTATCTTAATATAGCCCTCACAGTCTTTGCGGCAGGGAGCTTTATCTACGGCGCACTGCACTACCTGAGACCGCACAGACCGCTTTATGCGTCGATGATAGTTGTCGGCGTCGGCTGTATCATGCTCGGACGCATTTATATTCTTGCAAGACTGCTTGCAGGACTTGTGATAACCGGCATATTCCATGTAGGAATACTCGGTACGATAGGTGCATTCGGCTTCTTCTATTCGTCAAACTACGGTCAGATAGATTCGCTTGTCGATGACGGAAGCAAAGACTTTATGAAGTACCGCATCATCGCTGTTTCCGGAATACTGATAACAGCGGCACTGTATGTTGCCGTGCTAATGAGCCCCGCAAGCCTTGTCGAAAAGATCTCGGACGGAATTACTGCGGTATCCATTGCCGCCGCTTCCTACTACCATGTGAAGCACATATTCGTTCCGGACGTTGACTACGGCGTTGTAAGCTGTCTGCGCTTATTCAACATACTCGCGTTCCTCTACGGAGCACTGTGCATGGGAGAAATGGCGGCGCTTGCGTACAATGCAGAGATCCTTCTTATTGTGATATGCTCCCTCCAGTGTATCGTTTCCGCAGCACTTATACCGGTTATGGATAAGGGGGTAAGATCATGGAGCAAATGAGCGGGATCCTGTTTATCTGTATAGCATTGCCGATGATACCGATGCTTTTTATCCTGCCGGACAAGAAGTCGAGGCTGTTCCTCGGATATATGATCGTGGGCGCTACGGTCTGCCTTGTTGCAGGCGGGGTGAACCTGTGGCTGCTCGGGCTTTTCAACAACGACTCGATGTATGTCACCACAAACATCACCCCGATAAGCGAAGAGCTTATGAAAGCTATACCGGTGCTTTATTTTGCAATATTGTTCTCCGATGACAGAGAGACTCTCCTTTCTATATCCTTTGCGCTCGGCATCGGTTTCGCAGTGCTGGAAAATGCGGTCATTCTCACACAGCAGATACAGAATGTTTCCATAGTCTGGGCGCTTACAAGGGTTATCGGTGCCGCACTTATGCACGGTGCATGCACGGCGGCAGTCGGACTCGGAATGAGCTATATAAGAAAGCGCAGGAAGCTGTTCTTCTGCGGTACTTTCTCGCTGCTCGCTCTTGCGATAATCTTCCATGCGACTTTCAATGTACTTGTGCAGTCATCTTTCCGCCCGGCAGCACTGATAATGCCGGCAGCCGTTTATCTCCCGGTTACCGTGAACCTTTTTCTCAAACGGCGCAAAAAGCACTGAATACCGAATAAGCCGCTTCGCCTGAGACTTCTTGAGAAGAAAGAGAAGGGGCGCTGCCCCTCACCACCCCGCCAGCCCCCTTTAAAAAAGGGGGCTGGACCCCCTAAACCGATCCCGTGACACGGAAATTTGAAAGATACTTCATAAGTTAAAATATATTTTTGGACAGAACAAACCGCTGAATGCAAACACATTCAGCGGTTATCTTTATTTTTGATGAGACTATCATATTTCCGTTTTACGGTCATTCGGGTCAAGGGCTTTGCCCTTGCGCGATCCAGCCGCGCAGGCTGGCGCCGTCCGCGTAGGACAAGCGCGAAAGCGCAGACGCTGTCCGCGTAGGACACAGCGCGTAAGCGCAGCTTAATTCGCAGTGACTATGCCCTTTTTCGCGTCGAGATGGACGGTAGTGCCGCTCTTCAGTATCTTGACGGCATTCTCTGCGCCTACGATAACGGGAATGTCAAGCGACAGACCGACAACTGCGGCATGGCTGTTCTCGCCGCCCTTTTCAACGATGATCCCGCCTGCCGAACGAAGGATCTGCATTAAATCGTTGTTCGTCTCTTCCATTACGAGTATCTCTCCGCTTACAAACTTGTCGCGGGCTTCCTCAACAGATCTTGCAACGCATATCGGCGCTGTAACTTCCCTTTCGGTAATGCCCTTGCCTTTGACAAGAACATCGCCTACAACGTGTACTTTCATAAGATTCGTGGTGCCGGATATGCCGAGAGGTACGCCTGCCGTTATTACAACAAGATCACCGGTGTCAAGATACCCCTTCTTTACCGCGCAGTCAACCGCATGGGCAAACAGGGCATCGGTGTCGGACTGCTCCGAGGACATCAGCGGAACTACGCCCCAGCTCAGATTGAGCTGGCGCCATGTGCGCTCACTCGGAGTGCAGCTCAGTATAGGACGGTTGGGACGGTATTTTGAAAGGAACTTCGCCGTGCTGCCTGTCTTGGTGACAGTAAGTATTGCCTTTGCATTGAGATCCAGCGCGGTAGTTACCGTCGCGTGGGAAATAGCATTCGTTACGTTGTCATTCTCCGATTCCGTGCGTTCGCGCAGACGCTTTGCGTAATTGATATCATTCTCGGTGGTCTCGGCTATCTTCGTCATGGCGCGGACTGCCTCAACGGGATAAAGACCCGCCGCAGTCTCTCCGGACAGCATTATAGCACTCGTTCCGTCATATATCGCATTGGCAACGTCGGTAGTCTCCGCTCTTGTCGGGCGGGGATTCTTTATCATGGAATCGAGCATCTGCGTCGCGGTTATTACCTGCTTTCCGGCACGGTAACCCTTTTCTATCAGTATCTTCTGTATGCGCGGTATTTTCTCAAACGCGATCTCAACGCCCATATCTCCGCGGGCTACCATGATCCCGTCGGAAACACGGAGAATGTCGTCAATGTTGTCAACGCCCTCCTGGTTCTCGATCTTCGCAATTATCTTTATATCCGAGCCGCCGTTCTCTTCAAGGAAACGGCGTATTTCAAGGATATCCTCGTCCGTGCTTACAAATGAAGCCGCGATGAAGTCAAATCCCATTTCCACACCGAATTTGAGATCGCTCTTGTCACGCTCGCTGAGATAAGTCATAGAGAGCTTTATTCCGGGGAAGTTGCAGCTCTTGTTGTTGGAGATATAGCCGCCGTGGACTATCCGGCATACCACATCATCGCCGTTATCACCGTTTACTATATTGTTCACTTTCAATTCAAGAAGCCCGTCGTCGATAAGTATGCGCGTACCGATATCTATATCGTTGGCAAGGTTTTTGTATGTAATGGATACTTCCTTGTCATTTCCGGTAACTTCACGGGTGGTGAGTACGAAATCCTCGCCGTCCTTCAAAAGCGCCCTGCCGCCCTCGAACTGCTTTACACGAACCTCCGGACCTTTCGTATCGAGAAGGGAAGCTATCGGAAGATCAAGCTCCTCACGGATTCGCTTTACCTGCTCAAACACCTTCTTGTGGCTTTCGTGATCGCCGTGGGAAAAGTTCTGGCGCGCAACATTCATACCGCTCAGCATGAGCTGGCGCAGTACTTCATCGTCCGCAGTGGACGGACCCATAGTGCATACTATCTTAGTTTTTCTCATTTATCATGACCTCTGTAAATATTATTGTCAGAACGCCTTCTTGACGGTAATATCCGCCTTTTCTCGCTGTACCGCTGCTCCGGCGATGATATAAATCACAGCTATTATAGCATATTTTTCTTCAAAATACAAGAAGAAAACGGCAAACAGCGATCAGATATATGGACCGGACGGATATTTTTAATCCGTGTCACTGACCGCCGCGGTCTGCAACTGCAAGTCTCATTCACTTTTTCCGCACAGACCGTATTTCTTTCTGATCTCTTCCGGTATCTTCATATCCCGGAAATAGTATTCCCTGTCATGCTCTCCGATAGGGCGCTGTACCCGGCAGGGATCACCGAAAGCGAGAACTCCGGCAGGTATGTCCTTTGTGACCGTGCTTCCTGCTCCTATCACCGTATTGTCGCCGATCGTTACTCCCGGAAGGATAACACAGCCCGCACCTATCCAGCAGTTCTTACCGATATGCACCGGGAGATTGTACTGGTAAACGTCAAGCCGCAGCGAAGGCTCTAACGGATGCCCGGCAGTTGCAACTATGACTCCCGGACCGAACATCGTGTTATCGCCGACATAGATATGAGTATCGTCAACCAGAGTCAGGTTGAAGTTCGCATAGACGTTCTTCCCGAAGTGACAGTGCGCTCCGCCGAAGTTTGAGTGGAACGGAGGCTCGATATAGCAGCCCTCTCCTATCTCCGCAAACATCACCTTGAGCATAGCCTCACGCTTTGCATACTCGGAAGGGCGTGTATTGTTGTAGTCGTACAGACGTTCGAGACACTCGGTCTGATAGCTTATGATGTCCGGGTCTCCCGGAAGATAAAGTTCACCTGTATGGAGCTTGTCCTTTTCTGACATATTGATCTTCTCCTTTCATTTCTGCGTTCGGCAGCAGACACTTTTTTCAACTGTAATTTTATTATAACACGGCTTGAAAACAAAGTCAACAAAAAGGAAGATTCTGCCGTTTTTTTCGTCGTATATTGACTTTTGACCCAAAATGTGATAGACTATAATAAATGTATTTATAACAAAAACGGTATCTACTATGAAAAATGTAAACCAGCAAGCTGTCCTCGCTCAGAACCAGACATTCCTTAAAAAGGCCTATAACTCAGCGCTTTTCCCATGTATGCTTTCCATTCTGAGCGGATGTATAAATATTATTGCAGACGGCATAATTGTCGGACAGAAGATCGGATCCGGCGGACTTGCCGCAATAAACCTCTGTATTCCTATATACCTAATCCTGTGCATAATGGGGTCTTTTTTCGTGTCCGGAACAGCTATCCCGGCTTCACAGGCAATCGGAAACAATGACACCGAAACGGCGCAGCGCTATTACGGCTCGGCACTGACTACATGCCTTATCTCCTCCGGTCTGGCCGCAATAGCCGGCATCTTTCTTTCCGGTCCGATATCAGCGATCTTATGCGCTGATGAATCAATACGTCCGATGGTGTACGACTACACTATCGTTACACTTATCGGTGCGCTCCCGAAAATACTTATCTACGTTCCCTTCTGGTATCTCCGCCTCGACGGTAAAAACAAGACCGTTACCGTGATGATGGCGGTAATGGGGATCGGAAATATTCTTCTCGATCTCGTCTATCTGTTTTTTCTGAATATGGGCGTATTCGGCGCGGCACTCGCAAGCGTCGTGTCCACCGCGGCAGCCTGTATCGTCGGATTTGCCGGTCAGCACCGCGGCAAGACATCTTTCCGCCTGGCACTCTCGATGCCCGAAAAGAAGCAGTGGAAAACCATAGTCGGTGCAGGAAGCCCGGCAGCGGTCAACAACCTTATGCAGGCTGTGAAGCTCCTGTTCGTGAACTGGCTGCTTGCGGCATACGGCGGAAGCGACGCGCTTGCGGTATTCTCCGTTGTAAACGGTATAACCGCTTTCTCCGAAACAATAACAGTAGGCGTGCCTCAGGCAGGCTCGGCTATGCTGGGAGTTTCGCACGGAGAACGCGATATAAAAAGCGTCCGGATACTGATGAAGATAGAGTTCGTAAGCGGACTGATATTCTGTACTGTATTCGGTGCGGCTATAACCGCCGGAGCTGATATTATCCGTACGGCATACGGACTTGACATTCCTATGTTCATACCGATGCTCTGCCTTGCGGTAAGCCTTTATCCGGCGCTGTTCAACAGCATGCTCTCTTCGTTTTACAGCGTTTCTTCGCGCCCCATGCTCTCAAATATGATAATAACTCTTCGCTCGTCCGTGTTTATCGCGCTCGGCATTCTGATTTTCTGCATGATCGGATCTGTACCGTGGCTGTTTATGCCTTTTGCCGAAATTATGACGATAGCTGTCTGGTTCTTTGTAAGCGGCATTTTATACAAGAGATCCGATAAACTCAGCAGATTTCTGCTTGAAGATACAACTCTCGAAAAGAGCGGAAAGGTAATTAATTTCTCCGTTGAGGGAGATGCCGGCGATATCTGCAACGCAAGCGCAAAGATAACCGAATTCTGCGAAGATAACGGAATGAATATGAAGCAGACCGTGCGTATCAGCCTTGCGATAGAGGAGCTGCTTACCATTATATCCGACAAGAACGGGAAGCAAACACCAAACTTCGATATGAGAGTCTTTTCATATCAGGATATGATAGGCATACGCATCAAATATGACGGCATCGACTTTGATCCTCTGGAAGTCAAAGAAGATGACGACAGATACATGGGTGTAACAATGTTAAAGAAGCTCGTAGAGGAAACTATGTACAAACGTGTCCTTGGACTCAACACACTTCTCATTATTATATGAAGGAGGCTGCTTATTGAACAGATACAAAAATGACGCAGCTGCTCTTGCTCATTTCCGCTCCGTATGCGAAAACGCGTGTGATGAACAGGATAAGCTGCTCAGACAGATAATAAAGGAAAACAGCGGGACCGAATTCGGAAAGGCACACGGTTTCTCCGGGATATCCGATTACGGCGATTATATAGAAAATGTACCGGTGCTGAAATTCAGAGACTATGAGGACAGCATCGGAAGGATAATAAACGGCGAACGCAATATACTCACCAAAGCTCCGCCGGCATTCTACAACATAAGCTCCGGAAGCACGGGTGAACAGAAACTTATCCCGATTTGCCGAAAGGATATCGATCTTCAGAAGCTTTATTTTGAGGACACGATACGCGGTATCATCTCCGAGGCGATACCGCACGGCAGCGAAGATGAGCTTTTCGGAGACATTTTTGCCGTCACCGATGTGTTTATGACGGAAATGCCGGACGGAACACCGAACGGAGTGCGATCCGGGATAAGATTCCAGACCGCTGTAAAAGAAGGCAAGCTGGACTGCTCGGTTTACTGTGTTCCGAAAGAAGCTATGTTCCCTGACATACCGGAAAAAATGACGTATGTGAAGGTGCGGTTCGCACTGGCGGATCCGAATGTTACCGCAATACACGGAGTCTTCGCCCACAGTATGTCCCCGGTTTTCAGATTTATACTGGACAACTGGAACGAGCTTCTCGACGATACGGAAAAAGGCACTGTAAACAGCAAGTTTGATGTGAGCGATCACTGGCGCAGTTATCTTGAAAAGAATCTGCCGCCTGCTCCGGAACGCGCAAGTTATCTGCGTTCTCTGCCGGTTGAAGATCTCGAAAACAATATGATGAAGAAGATCTGGCCGAAGCTTAAATACATAAAGCTCATAAACGGAGATATTTTCGGTACGCGCGGAAGCTGCATAGAACGAATGATAGGTGACGTTCCCGTCCACAGCTTCGCTCTCGCCGCATCGGAAAGCATTATGGGAATAGCGGCTGCCGTCTCGCTAAAGAACAGGTATGTTCTGCTGCCGGACGCGTGCTTCTTTGAGTTCATGCATATCAACAAGCTCGGTGAACCGGGAGACATAGTGCCTATGGGCAAAGTGGAGATCGGAGAAAGATACGATCTAATATTGACCACCGTATCCGGCCTTTACAGATACGATATCGGCGATATTATAAATGTGACCGGAAAGTACGGGAATGCACCGGAAATAGAAATCTGCTACCGCAAGGAGATAATCCTCAGTATTGCGGAAGAAAAGCTCAATACACAGCAGTTTGAAAACGCAATGCATGATTTTCTGAATAAAACCGGGATCTCCGCAGAGGGATATTTCATTTCCGGCAACTATGATACATTCCCGCCCAGCTACGATCTGTTCATAGAGACACAGGACGATATAAATGAAAGCTTTCCGGGACTTTTTGACAGATGTATGTGCGATTCAAGCTCAAATTACAGGACAGCAAGAGAAAGGCTTGATATCGGAAGTCCGGCAATAACAAAAATTGCAAAAGATACCATAATGAAATACGATGAAAAACGCAGGAAAGACGGAAAACGAACAGACCAGTCAAAACCGCTCAGGATCGTGAACGACAAGAAACGGATCCTGTGGTTTGAACAATTCAAGGAGGAAAAAATATATGGAAGCTAAAACACAGAAAAGCCGCAGGGGTATAGCTATTATACTTATCGCCGGAATGGCCTTTGTCATCATACTGCTTTCGTCTGTAGTTGCACTTCTCGGTTTCAATGAATTCACGAAAGTTCTTGAACAGCAGTACAACAACAGTGCATACGAGATAGCCGAGATAGCAAAGAATTATCTCAACCCGGATAAATTCGCGGACTATCTTGCCTCAAACACGCCAGACGAAGAATTTGACCGCATACAGAAACAGCTCGACGATCTCACCGCTGCTTCTGAATGTGATTTCATCTATGTAGGTAAAATTTCCGACGATTTCAAAAACATCACATACATCTACGATTCCGTTCATCCGAAACTCGGATTTGACCGCTATCCGCTCGGTATGGTAAGCAGCGATCTTGACCCGAACTATACAAAGGATCTCAAACATATAGTTGAGACCGGCGGAAGAGCGGAGGAATATCTCTATACATACAATGAGAACGAAGCTCACACCACCGCCGGGCTCGGTGTCACCGACTCGGCAGGCAAAGTAGTTGCGGTAATAGGTGTACAGAAGCCGATGACCATACTTGAAGAAGCACGTTCGACTTATGTTAACCACGTTATTATAGCAGCCGCAGGTCTGCTCATTGCTGCTGTGCTCGCCTATGCGCTTTACCTCAACAGGCGCCTTATCTCGCCGATACTCGAAGTTACCAATGAAGCCGAAAGATTTGCCGATGCCCACGAGGAAGGAAGCAATTTCAAGGCTATGACAGCAAAATATGAGATCGGTGTACTCGCACGCTCAGTCAAGAAAATGGAGGCCGATATCATAAGCTATATCGACAACCTCACAAAGGTCACCGCAGAAAAGGAACGTATCGGTGCAGAGCTCAACGTCGCAACAGCTATCCAGGCGAATATGCTCCCGACTATTTTCCCGCCGTTCCCGGACAGACGTGAGTTCGATATTTTCGCTTCCATGACTCCCGCAAAGGAAGTCGGCGGCGACTTCTACGATTTCTTCCTGATAGATGATGACCACATCGCGTTCGTTATTGCAGACGTTTCCGGCAAGGGAGTCCCCGCCGCGCTGTTTATGGTCATTGCAAAGACGCTTATAAAGGACCGTGCGCTCTCCGGAGAATACAGCCCCGCAAAGATACTCTCAAGCGTCAATGAACAGCTCTGCGAGGGCAACGAAGCCGAGCTCTTCGTAACTGTATGGCTCGCTGTGATCGAGATCTCCACAGGTAAGGGAAAAGCGGCAAATGCAGGTCATGAGCATCCGACATTGAAACGCGCAAACGGCAAGTATGAACTTATCGAATACCGTCACTCTCCCGCAGTCGCAACAATGGAGGGCATGAAGTTCCGTGAGCATGATTTCGAGCTTTTCCCCGGCGACTCGGTATTCGTATATACAGACGGCGTGCCGGAAGCTACAGACGCAAATAACGTGCTGTTCGGAAATGAGAGAATGCTCGAAGCTCTCAACAAGTATCCCGATGCGGATCAGGAAACGATCCTGCGCAATGTGAAGGCTACCGTAGATGCTTTCGTCGGCAGCGCTCCGCAGTTCGATGACCTCACCATGCTGGGATTTAAGTATAACGGAAACGGCGCACAGAAGCCGGAAGCCGATAAAGAATAATATCATAAAAACAGAACAGCCTGCCCGTGAAAACACGCAGGCTGTTCTGTCATTTAAGCTGTTTCCGAAAAAGGAGTCTTGTATGAAAAAGCGATATGACGTAATATTCATAGTTTATTCCTACAGCATTCTCCTGCCGATATCGCCGGCAAACTGCTCCGGAAAGCTGAGAACATACTCGCCGTGGCACATACCTGCAAGAGGACGCATAATAACGCCCGGAATACGGCTCCCGACATATCCGATGTCGTATTTAAGCCTGTCGGCTTCTTCCGAGCCGTACCAGTATTCTATTGTACAGCCCTGCGCGGAAAGCGTTTCCGGCAGCTCATAGCAGTACATGGAACGGAATATCCTGTCCGTCGTATTGCCGGACATACGCTGCATCAGCAGATAGATCTTATCTGCCGATGCGGCGTTTATTTTTTGCGGCGGGAAAATCTTGTCGATCGCGGAACGGCTTGATCTTCCTCGTTTGAGGGGATTCGATGGAGCGAAGAGACTGTCGAGGATACCATTGCTTTCGCGGGGAGCAGGACCTGCATCTATCACCGCGTGCATAACAGGTACCGCACCGTCCGTAAGCATACGCATTGCAAGCGCTCCGCCGAGTGAAAACCCGTACAGCAGATCGATATGCGGCACGCCGTGTTTCGCAAGGGTCAGCTCTATGCGCGACGCCACATCTTCCACAGAGGTGAATTCCTCGTCAGATGCGATATCGTGACCCGGCACTGCCACAGCATAGATATGGAAACGCCGTGAAAGAATGCCGATCGCATCGCCGAAAAGCTCCCACGGCATGCATTCCCCGTGTATCATCACGATATTTCCGCGGTTGCGTTCGCCGAATTCGTGTATCTTCATCTCTTTTGCTCCGCTGTATCGTCCTTGGTAAGCGCGATAAATTCCGCACCGCATTTATTTATATCCATCGACGCGTTTTTCGGTGACCAGGCAATATCCCGCCTTATCACCTTCACAGGTGAACCCACGGCAATGCAGTTATTCGGGATCTTCCCCATTACAACACTGTTCGCGCCGATTATACTGCCGTTTCCGATATTTGTCCTGTACAGTACGGAAACGTCGAATCCGATCCACACATGGTCACCTATGACGATATTTCTCGAAACGGATATCTCTTTTGTGGAATTGATGTTCTCTCCCGTTTTTACGTCAAATATTGAATGCCCGTCCTGGCTCATCAGCGAAACACCGTAAGAGAACATGCAGTACTTTCCTACTGTGATGTAGGTGTCCGGCTGGGAATGTACAAGCAGGCGCTCGCCGGGGAAAGAATAAACAATAAAATGCTCCCCGAAGCTTACGGCACTGTCGTCGTAAAGCTGGGCATAAAGGCGGTTGAACAGGCAGGAACTTCCTGAAACGAACCGCGCTCGGTCATAAGCATAAATACAGGAATCCATGATCACACTGTCCCCGCCTATTTCAACAAGCGAATCGGTCTGAGCGAATATGAGAGACGAAGAAAGGCTTACATTGTCCCCGATAACTATGCGTGAGTCATATCCGAAAAAGGCTGTATCGGCTTCCCCGTATCTGCCGGTGATGATGTTGCCGTGTTCGTCCTCAAAACGCTCATCACTCATTTCCTTTACACAGTCGCAGAAATAGCTGTAATCGGCTCCGGCTCTGTAACCGAACCGCTCCAGCCGTTCCTTTACCGATGCCCGGAATCCCACTGCGGCTATGACGTAATACTCCGCGGACTTACCGTCCAGCACGTCCGGGGAAAAGCAGGGCATATCGCTGTAACTGTGCTCCGGGTCATCAACGCATACCGACACGGCTATCCTGTAATTCATCATGAGCAGGAGACGCAGCATCTCACCCGCCGGATTGTTTCCCCATATTGCGATCTTTCTGCCGCTGCCGTTTTCCGCAGCGTCTTTCATCATTGCTTCAATTCCGCCGATACGATCGTTCATAGTTCCGCCTTTCATTTCAATCATTCTACGCCGCGCTCACAGGTACCTGTCCGCCCAGCCGCGTATGCGTTCTTTCATTTCTTCTGTTCCGAGCACCCCGTAAGCGAATCCCTTCTTCACAAGCTCCGCAGGCACATACTCGTCGTATTTCTCAAATACCGGGACCTCGTCCGGATAAACAAGCTCCAGCGGGTCAAGCGGCTTTGAGATCTCGTCCGCAAGCACCGTAAAGAACTCCCGCTCGTCCGCAGTCATAGTGAACTGCATAAAATACGGGCGATACGGGTCAAGGCTTTTCAGTCCGAGCCTTCCCGCGCATCTGATCTTGAGGAAGCGTTCAAGGGCGAGGAACGAGTAAGTTCCGAGCCACGGAAACAGCGCCCACATTCTCCCGCCGAGATTTATAAGCGGCAGTTCGGTTATGCCGGCATTACGGGAGTTCTGTCTTGCCTGCGCGAGCCGCTGCACCGCGTTGTGCATAAGGTACGGGTAGCCTTTGTCCTCACGGAGCACCTCCCGCATACGCACAAGTATCTTCGTGTTTATGTCGCCCGGGCATTCTCCGAAATACGCCGGCACCTTGCCCTTTACCGGTTCGCAGTAAACAAGATGACGCTTTCTGTCCACCTCGGTGACTATCCATACATGACCGGCTATTGCTATCTTTTCACCTGCCGGCGGCGGCATAACTATCGTACCCAGCTCCTGGGATTCGCAGCGGACGGTGAATTCCTCATTCTCCTGGAATACCGCGTAGAACTTGAAGGAGTTGACTATACGCTCACCCGCAAGCCCCACTATCAGCCCGCCCTCGTCCGTGCGCTGGATATGGTCGATCTCTATGAGGTGCCGCAGCAGGATCTTGTAATCCTCTTGTGATATCCGATAAAAGCATTTCAGCGTCAGAACCCGTGCCGCAAGTTCTGCGGGAGTAAGCTCACCGCAGGAAGCGAGGGTGCTCATGGTCTGGTGATAAAGCAGGCTGTACGGTAGCCTGTCAAGTCTCGGCGGTTCCACCCAGCGCTCCTCGGCGTAGCACTGAACCAGCGCTATTCCCTGAAGCAGCTTCCACGGCACCGTCTCCGGCAGCATCGTTCTCGGCTCCGGCATCTCCTCCCGCATCACGAACCACATCTCCGGCGGCTGGTCACGCCTGCCTGTCCTGCCCATTCTCTGTAAGAATGAGGAGACTGTGAACGGCGCGTCTATCTGGAAAGCACGTTCAAGGCGCCCGATATCTATGCCGAGTTCGAGGGTAGCGGTGGTCACCGTGGTCATATACACGTCCTCGTCCTTCATTGCCGCTTCCGCGGTCTCACGGTATGATGCGGACAGATTTCCGTGATGTATGAGGAACCTGTCCGGCTCATGCTTTGCCTCGCAGTAAGAACGGAGCGTAGTGGTGACCGCTTCGCACTCCTCGCGGGAATTTACGAACACAAGGCACTTCTTGCCTCTTGTATGCTCAAAGATATATCCTATTCCCGGATCGGAGTGCTGCGGAGCGGTATCGGTAGCAGTCTCAAGCACCGGAAGCGCACCGTCAAGAGGCTTTCCCTCACCGGCCTGTACGTCCGAAATGTAGAAGTGCTCCATTGACAGCCGCCATTTCGTGCCTTTCGCTTCTATGCGCGGTATCACGGTTCCTCTTCCGGATCCGGCGGCAAGGAACTCGCCCGCTGCATCAAGGTCGCCTATGGTCGCGGAAAGCCCGATACGGCGCGGATTAACTCCCGCAAGCTTCGACAGCCTTTCGATAAGGCAGAGTGTCTGCCCTCCCCTGTCCCCGCGCATAAGGGAATGAACTTCATCTATGACAACGAACCGCAGGTCACCGAACAGCTTCGCTATTGCCGCATGTTTCCGCATCAGCATAGCTTCCAGTGATTCCGGCGTTATCTGGAGTATCCCGGAGGGGTGCTTCATCATCTTGTCCTTGTGGGACTGTGACACATCGCCGTGCCAGTGCCACACCGGGATATCCGCTTCCGCACACAGATCGTTAAGGCGCATGAACTGGTCGTTTATCAGCGCTTTCAGCGGTCCTATGTATATTGCTCCCACCGACTTCGGCATATCTTCCGAGAAAAGAGTGAGTATTGGAAAGAACGCCGCTTCCGTCTTTCCGGACGCGGTAGAAGCTGACAGAAGCACGTTCTCGTCTGTATTGAATATTGCATCTCCCGCCGCTGCCTGTATCGCGCGGAGAGACTCCCAGTTGCTGCGGTATATGTAATCCTGCACAAAGGGTGCATACCTGTCAAATACGTTCATATCCTGTCCTTTCGGGATCCTGCGCAGCTGCGCCTTCGCGCGTGTCCTGCGCGGACAGCGCCAACCCCTTTAAAAAGGGGTTGGATCCCTAAACCTGATGACCGTGATACGGAGATTTATAGTTTCATCACATAAAGAAAGTTCTTTCAAAGCTCAAACTCCGCGAATTCGGCATTGTCGGCTTCATCGCTGACCGTAGGTGCGGAATACTGAATACCGCCGGAGGAGATGAATTCCGATATGTTAAGATCGGGGTTCTGGTAAATGATGTCCAGAAGCTCGATAAAATCGCGTATCACCTCGCGGGGCGTTATATGGGAGTCCGAGCCTATGCGCCCGAACTCGGTCTTTATAAACACAATGAGATCGTCCTGCGTCACACGCTGTTCGTACCCGAAAAGCTGTGCATGTATGTCCGCCAGCTTCTCCGTCAGCACCAGCATTTCCTCATAGGTCAGCGGAACGAGATGTATGACCGGAGCCAGCATATCCTTTATCCCCTCGCGTCCGAACCGCCCTTCCGCAAGCCTTGACCGCAGCGCCTCATAACTGTACACTCCGCGCCTTGTGTCCTCGATGCACTGCGGAGTACCGCCCATGATTATGCCGAGATGCTTTGCCTTGCCCTGGAGCGTGTCGTTGTACATCATAAGTATCTTTTCGTAATTATACTGACGGGTGATCGCATTCGGTATCTTGTAGATGTTCACAAGCTCGTCTATAAGCACAAGAAGTCCGTTATATCCCGCCATTTTAAGAAACGCGGCAAATAGCTTTATGTACTCGTACCAGTCATCATCGGTGATGATGATGTTCACTCCAAGCTCGGACTTTGCTTCGGTTTTAGTTGCATACTCGCCCCGGAACCATTTCGCCACTTTTGCCTTGTCCTCGTCGTTCCCGTCAATACAGGCGCGGTAGTACACTGTCAGCAGCTTTGCAAAATCGAAGCCATGAACCATTTCGCTAAGCGAGTTCATCACGGTATAGATCTTCTTTTCAACAGCCTTTCCGAACTCCGGAGAACCCGCATCAAGCCCGGTTTCTGCCGCAGTCTCCGACTGCACCCCGCTTATCCAGCGGTCAAGTATCAGCGTTAGCGCACCCCCGTCCGGACATGTCTTTGTGGACATATTCCGGATAAGCTCCTTGTATGTCGCAAGTCCCTGCCCTTTCGTACCCTGCAGTCTGCGCTCCGGGGAAAGATCGGCATCAACAACAACGAAATTTCTGTCCATAACGTGACTGCGTATCGTCTGGAGCAGAAAGCTCTTGCCGCTTCCGTACTTGCCGACTATGAACCGGAACGACGCACCGCCGTCCGCGATTATATCAACATCATGCAGCAGCGCGTCTATCTCGGTCTCTCTTCCGACTGTGATGTACGGCAGCCCGATACGCGGCACTACTCCGCCTTTCAGTGAGTTTATGACAGCCGATGCTATACGCTTCGGTATCTTCATTCGTGTATCATTCCTTTCAGTTCTTCGGCATAGTCCTCAATTATTTCCGGAATGCCGCCCGAGAAGTCGATGACCGTATCCGCGAACAGATCAAACAGCTTCTCATTCACAGAATCCGCAATAAGCGACGGCATCGTTCCCGCCGCTCTCGCCGCGCCCTCAGCGTCACCGCCGTACAGAAGGCACTGCATAAAGCGGTACTCGTTACTGTCAAGCGGAGTGCCGTTTCCGGCGCTCGCTTCGGCGGTCTGCATCGGTCCGGGTCCGGTATTCTCCACGATACCGGCGGACATATCCTCAGTATCACTTTCCTCGTCAACTATCAGCTTTTCCCTTGTGATATCGGCTGCCTGCCTTATCCCTCCGAGCTTTGTTACATCTATCTCTATCTTTGCGGCTTCTTCACGCTTTTTCTGCTCAAATATGCCTTCTATCTCTTTTCCGATGATTCCGGTTTCGGTCTTTGTCGCCTTGCAGCCGCCCAGCCGGTGCCTGAATCCGAACCTCTCGCGCATAAGGTGATCGACAGCTCTCATAAGCTCGCCCAGCTCCTTGCTGGTTTTTCGGCTGCCGTATATCATATCCGAGAACCACATTCCGTTCATGCACTCGAACTTCTGGAGCGGGTCAACCTCATATACAAAACTGCGCCTGCCTGCCCGGTCATAGAATACTGCGGAGGCGAACATATAATGCGGCATTCTCACCCGGCTGCCGAAATACTTCTCGCAGAGAGTTTTCTTGCTGTGCGAACCGTAATGCTCCGACAGCTTGCGGTATGTGCCGCAGGCGACTGTACGGAACTCCTCCGGATATGTTTTATAAAATGTGGAACCTTCGATCTTGTATGAGGAAAGCCTTACGATCGCCCCGAAAACCTCTTCGTCGCTGCGTCCGGCGCACTCCATAAGCACAAGCACAGCATCATCGAACGACTTGTCCTCGCTGTTATCAAGACAGCTCGCCGGGAGCCGGTTATATATGACATAATCCTTTATCCAGCGCTGAAGAAAGGAGCGTACAGCCGATCCGGACCCGTAATGCTCATTTACCAGCATCAGCTTCCCGTATCCCTCTTCCGGTGTACCTGCTCCGATGCCGTTCAGCAGTTCGTAGATGTACAGGAATACGAACGAAACCGGCGCTTCCGGATATTCTCCTTTTCTTACGGCGGTGCGCCATGTGAAGTAGCCGCGAAGCTGCTCGGTGGTCATACTTCCGTATGTGGGATAGTACATAGTGAAGCTTCCGGAGAACGGACAGTCGTCCTCATAGTCCTCCATGAGCTTTGCCTGCTCGTAGAAGATCCGCTCACGGGACTGCCAGCGGATATCATTGCGGTACGGAAGCTCACGCATCTCCTTTATCTTTTCCGGGACGCTGTTAAGACGAACGGGAGCCGGCCTTTTCAATGCCGACGCGGGGCGCAGTATCGGCTCGTCTGTATAGACTTTCCCGCCGAAGGAACTGCTGTTTTTCAGCTTCTCGTCATCAAGCACGAGCGATATGATATCATTTGCATCAGCCATTACCGCACCTCCTCAGAACGTTATTTATTCATTATACCATAACTTGAAGGATTTTGCAATTCCGGAAATAAAAAAGCACCCCGACGGGCGCTTTTATAAATCTAATTTACGAAGAATCTTTCAAATTTCCGTGTTACGGGATAGTTTCAGGGGGCTGCCGAAGCGGAGCCCCTTCTTGACGTTCTCAAGCGAAGCGGCTCACATCAGACCCTCAAAACTGTCCGACATTTCGTCGTCCGAGAAGAGAAGCCCCGAAAGCTCGTCCTCCGCAGAGATCACGGGGAATGCCATTGCGCGTGCTATGTTCTGTGAAGCCTGCTCTTCTGCGGTACGGTCAAGCTCTTCAAGTTCGTCAAGACCGATAGAGTCATCAAGATCATCTTCCCCTTCCGAGAAGAAAATATCATTGCTCCCGCTGTCCGCTCTGAGATTATCCGCAACCGCATCACGGAACACGCTGTCAAAGCTCAGCGTTCCTTTTTCATTTTCTTTATCGGAAGCTTTCCGGTAAACTGAATTGCCGCCGAATGCCGCTCCTACATTTCCTACTGCTCCGGGATATCCCATATCGATCTCCTTTCCGCCGTGCTTTACCGCACATTGTAACAAACACTGTATATTGTGTACGGCAGTATCTGCCGTCCTATATCTATTGTTGACATTATATCACTTTGTTAATCATATATCAAGACATATTTTGAATAATATAAAATCAACAAATTTCTCCTTTTTGGTAAATTGTGACAAATTTCGGAGAATTTTATTGTGCAATAAAACATTTAACTGCCGCACGGCGCTCTTACACACTGTACGGCAGTTGATACTATTATTCCGTTTTCTGCGGTGCAGGAATTATAAGTCGATCTCTATACCGCCTGCATTGCGGATCCGGAGCTGATGACAGCTGCCCTCGCCGAACAGACTGTCCATGCCCTTGCGGTACGAATCCGCAAGATGCTTCGGTACGAATGCCTGGATAGTTCCCGCAAATCCGCCGCCGTGAACACGAGAAGCGCCTTCACCGCCGAGAAGCTTCGAGCTCATCATCAACGCGACAGGTATTCCCTGCTCCTGCGGTGCGCCGCAGGCATAAAGATTCTGAAGCAGGCGGGCGGAGGAGTCTCCGGATTCGTTCACTATCCTGAGGAACTCGGACATATTGCTGCTTTCAATCGCCTTCGCCGCTTCAACAGCACGTCTGTTCTCCGCAAAGAAATGCGCGGCACGAAGTACGGCACGGTCTCCGCAGGTCTTGCGGAGCACAGGCAGTTTCTCATAAAACTCGTTTTCGTCGGCAGCACGCAGCCAGTCTTTGCCGAGCTGCTTCGCAACGCTTATCATCTCGGAGGGGATAGCCGAATACTCATCTGACAAGTCGGCATGACTGCCCTTCGTGTCGGTTATGAACAGCACATAGCCGTTTGCGTCAAGATCGCATTTAGCCGCCGATACCTTCGGTGATGTGGTATTTTCAAAGTCGATGAATACCGAGCTTCCGACAGCACTTGCGGTCTGATCCATAAGCCCGCTCTTCTTGCCGAAATATACGTTCTCCGCAAGCTGACCGATTTTCGCTATCTCAATAGCGCCTGCCTTGCCCCCGTTGTAATGCTTGTCAATGATAGTTCCGACAAGTACCTCGAATGCGGCAGATGACGAAAGTCCGCTCCCGCCGAGCACGTCAGATGTCGTATATGCTTCAAAACCGCCTATGTTGAATCCGCGGCTCTTGAATCCCGCAGCAACTCCCCTTATCAGCGCATCTGATGTTCCCTCCTCGCTTTTCTGCGGAGCAAGGTCGGAAATGTTGACCACGTTCATGCTGTGTCCTTCAGATTGCAGACGGATAACGTTCTCGGAGTTGAACGCAACTATGCCGATTATATCAAGATCCACCGCTGCCGCAAGAACACAGCCGTGCTGATGATCGGTATGGTTGCCGCAGATCTCAGTCCTGCCGGGTGCGGAAAAAAGCGATACGTTGTGATGCTCCGGGAAAAGATCTTCAAATCCGTTGCATGCTCTTATATAACGCTCACGCTGCTTTGCAACATTCTCCTGTCCGTAAAGTCCGGCAAGCTTGCTGTCAAGTCCGCCCTCCCTGATAAGTTCCTTAAGTCCTATTACATTCATATTCCGGTTTTCCTTTCTGAATTTTCGGATATGTATTTATAAGCTCGAAAAAATCACTGTCACGATAAAAAGAATTTCTGCCGATAATACAAATATCCACATTTGTATTATCGGCAGAAAAAGTAAAAACTTTAGCGAAAAATCGAAAAAAGTGAGATTATCTGGAACATATCCTTTTTCCGCCTGACGGAGCATCTTCACGGAAAAGAATTTAATAGCATATTTCAATATGAAATGCAAGCGTTTTCCTCTTATAACCTTATTATAAATTGCAGTATATCATCTTTCTGCAAGCAGAAATTTCCTTTAATATATTTCTCTGCCCGTCACATAATACTTTTGCGGACGAAATGAGTTTCCGCATTATCTAAGACAAGCCGGACAGATCGTATGCCGGCAATATTGGAGGAAAATAAAATGGCAAGCAAGAGAAGTAACAATAACACATTAAACAATATCAAGATGCAGGCTGCAAACGAAGTCGGCGTTCCGCTGAAGGATAACGGTTACAACGGTGACCTCACTTCAAGACAGGCAGGTTCCGTAGGCGGTCAGATGGTCAAGAAGATGTGTCCCAAACAGCGCATGGGAAATCACTACTATATTCCCGCAAGACGGGGTACATATCATACGCTGTTTTCGATGAACTTTTCGGAGCACAGGGTGATGAGAAAGAACTTCGAGACCGATGTGGAGTACAGGGTCGAGGTTAGGGTGTAGCAAATGACCAGTTTCAGTATCGGGGTTTACAGGCGGAAAAATGTATGGCACAGACTTAAGTTTTTGTATATTTCGGGCTTTAATGCCAATGATTTATATAAAAAGTGTCGTCATTTGCCAACTTTTTACCTTTATACCGATAAAACTATTGACTTTTCTTGATATTTTCGGTATAATGATAACGGGTGATGAAAATGATAAAACGACCGGACTATATAAACGCAATAGAGCCTTTCATAGGAACACCACTTGTAAAGATACTTGCAGGGGTGCGCAGGTGCGGAAAATCCACAATTCTGGCAATGCTCGCCGATATGCTTAAGGCTGAGGGAATACCGGACGACCATATAATAGAGCGCCGTTATAATGAGATCGGATATGACGGGATCACGGCCACGGATATGAGCAGTGACTTAAGAGCGGCGATTTCCGGAAAAAGCAAGTGCTTTCTTCTTCTCGATGAGGTGCAGGAGACTGACGGCTGGGAAAAGGTCATAAACGACCTGCTTGAAAGCACAGACTGTGATATTTACGTCACCGGCTCCAACAGCAAGCTTATGTCAGCTGAGATATCGACCTATCTTACAGGGCGGTATGTGCTGATACCTGTTTACACGCTCTCCCTGCGCGAATACCTCACATTCAAGGGCAAGTCTCCAGAGGAAGCAAGAGCGTTATTCGATGAATATGTGAGGTACGGCGGCTTCCCGATAATTGGTATCAGCAGCTTTGATACCCGTTCGGCATATCAGGTGGTTGACGGCATTTACGCCTCTGTTATTACCCGTGATATCTCAAAGCGCCACAAGATACGCAACAAGGAGCTTTTCGACCGCGTAGTACGCTATATCATAGAAAATGTGGGAATGACTTTCTCGGCGAACTCTATCGTGAGCTATCTCAAAAGCGAACACCGTACAATGTCTGTCGAAACTATATACAACTATCTGAAATGGCTTGGTGAAGCTTTTATAATATATCCCTGCAAGCGTTTCGACCTGCAAGGAAAGTCCGTCCTCAAAACGCAGGAAAAGTATTATCTTTCTGACATCTCGTTCAAATACAGCCAGCAGGGCTTCGACAGCAAGATGCTTTCTGCGGTGCTTGAAAACATCGTTTTTCTGGAAATGAAGCGGCGCGGATATGAGGTCTATATCGGCAAGAACAACACAAAGGAGATAGATTTCGTAGGAGTGCTGCGTGGTGAGCGTGTTTACGTTCAGGTGTGCGTGAGACTGCCGGAAAACTCCGACCGCGAGATATCCAACCTTATGGAACTGAAAGATCACTACCACAAATATGTCGTATGCCGTGACACCCTCGCTTCCGGCAACTTTAACGGTATTGAGATCGTAAATATTGCTGATTTTCTTATGGCTGACAAATGGTAATATCGAACAGTTCTGCAATTGTTACTGATACAAATATACTTTGCTGTGCTATAATATGAGCATAAACTTAAACGTGATGAAGGAGGACTGACTTATGGCAAATAATCTCATGGCAGAAAACGGAAGAAGAATGACGGAACTGCTTGAAAAGTTCGGCAACCGCAATGTCTGCGTCAGGAACGGAAGCAGCTGGGATTTGAAGATCTATCTTGAAAGGTATGAGGACAGAATAATTGTCGAGATCGGGACTTTTTCAGAGCATGAATGCGATCTTCTTGAGGATCCGAGTTTTACGGTAAGGCTCAATGTTGACAAAAGCGGAAACATCACCGAAGCAATACCGACGCTGTACAGGAGAATCACTCTTTATGAAGACCCGATAGAACTTACACGCAAAGAGGTGGGCGAAGAGCTCGATCAACGACTGAACTCATTTCTTGACGGGATAAAGCTCAGCGGATATCTGAGCAGTACCGATATCGAAGAACTATAACAAAAGAGAGCGACAGCAACATGTCGCTCTCTGACTTTACTTTGTGTTATAATGATGTTACAAAGTCAAGGAGGCGGTGTGAATGATCTATGTTATGTCAGACATCCACGGGATGTACAGTAAATATAAAAAGATGCTGGAGCTGATCGGGTTTTCGGACAAAGACAAGCTTTACATAATCGGTGATGTCATTGACCGGGGACCTGAGCCGATACAGATATTACAGGATATGATGCAGCGCCGGAACGTTATCCCGATTCTTGGCAATCACGAGTATATGGCTCTTAACGCGCTTTGGTATATCCGTGACTTTATAGACAGCGACGGATCCGTTACAGACGAAAGCCTTGAATTTAACAAACACTACCGGCTGTGGCAGATGAACGCATGCCGAACAACTATGGAAGGGCTGGGTAGACTTGCCGTTAAGCAGCGCAGAGAGGTTGTCCGATATATATGGAACTTTAAGTGGCACAAAACGGTCAATATCGGAGATATGAAATTCATTCTCGTCCATGCGGGATTTGAGAATTTCAGCAAAGACAGACCGTTCAATGACTACCGGCCGGAAGAGCTTGTGTGGTGCAGGCACGATCCCGATGAACGATATTTCGAGGACGAAAACACTTATGTTGTCTCGGGGCATACACCGGTACAGAAGTTCACCGGAAAGCCGTATATACTGCATAAAAACAACAATATCTTCATAGACTGCGGCGCTTGTCTCAAGGGCGGTAAGCTCGGCTGCATACGGCTCGATGATCTTATGGAATATTATGTGTAAAGGGGTGAGAACATGGATCAGTTCATTAAATGAGCGCATGGGAAAATACTCGGCAAGATCACAACGATCAACGGCAAAGAGTACGCTGTCGATGTACACGGCAACAGATATGCTTACTTTGACGGCAAATACACCTGTGACCTGCACGGAAAAAGGCTTGCAGAAGGGAACATACTCGCATCTGTTGTTATGAACCTCGGCAAGTAAACGAAAGGTGCAGTTCTTTGGGGCTGCACCTTTTCATTTCTTGACAACCGGTTTTATGCATGATATAATTATTTTGAAAGGCGGTCGATAATATGTCAGAAGCGTATTTCAGGATATTCCGCGGTTCGCACCAGATCGGCGGCTGCTGTTCGGAGTTCAGGCTCGGAAAGCGCCGTATAGTGATCGACTTCGGCGCAAATCTTCCGGGAACGGACGCCCCGGAGATTGATGATAAAAAGCTCGTGCAGGCTGTATTCGGAAACAAAGAAGATATCGCAGCCACCGATGCTGTGCTGTTCACCCACTATCACGGCGATCATGTCGGTCTGAAACGCTCTGTGCTGGAAAGTGTTCCGATGTACATAGGCGGGACTGCCAAAAACATAATGAAGATAATAGCAAGCCGCGTTGATTACCGCGACAAAAAGACGGATGCGTCCGCTGCGCCGGAAATGCCGGTGATCGAGCGAATGATACCGTACCCGAAAGGCGGCAAGGCCATTGATTTCAGCGGCATTTCTGTCACTCCTCTTTATATCGACCATTCCGCCCTCGATTCGTATATGTTTGTTGTCGAAATGTGCGGAAAGCGCATACTTTATACCGGAGACTTCCGCGATCACGGAATCCCCGGCTCCGACAGATTTGACAGGCTGATACAAAAGTATGTCGGAAAAGTAGATATACTGATAACCGAGGGAACGATGCTTTCACGCCTTGAAGAAGCAAAGAATAATCCCGTGCAGACGGAAGATGATCTCGGTTGTGAAGCCGAGAAAGTATTTGCGGCACATCACGAAAATGTGGTGATAGTATCATCTACGAACGTTGACAGCGTTATGGAATTCTATCATCATACGCCAACAGGAATGGCATTTCTGTGTGACGCGGTGCAGGCGGAGATAATACAGGAAGCGATATCATCAAGGAATTTCGGGAATTACAGTTACCGAAAGAACATCTATGTCCTGTGTCCGAATAATTACAAAGGCTATATGCGCAACTTGCATGACCCGCATTTCATTATGGCGGACGAGACCAAGTACAACGAAACGGGCTTTGTAATGCTCGTCAGACCGAACAATCCCAGATTCATGGAGCTGCTCGGCAAGATGAAAGACCCGCATATCACCTACTCGATGTGGAGCGGATATCTCAAAGGCGGTAAATGCGAGGACAAGAACATCGTGGATTTCCTTTCGGGTCATGATGACGAGGCGCACTTCACGCAGCTGCATACAAGCGGTCACGCCTATGTCGAAACGCTTGCGAAGCTGATAGAAATGACAAAGCCGGAAGTTATAATTCCCATGCACACTGAGAGTGCGGACGAGTTTGCAAAAATGCCGGAGTTTGCGGCATATAAGGATAGGGTAAATGTTCTCCGGGATGGAGAGGTTTATAAAATCAACTAAGGAGAGGGTACATAGAATGGAATTTGACATCAACGGCTTTATCAACACAGAAAATCCCGACAGAAGCATTTGCAGGGAAGAACGTCAATATGCGGCTTTATTATATGATATCCTGCTGAAAGCCAAAAAAGAAAAGTCTGACAGCGAGACAAAAAATATTGTCACTAAGTTGATTGGTGAGGAATATGACAACATCGAGCACGTATTCTTTGAAGCAACTCTTATGAGGGATTATTTCATCAAGGATAAGTCCGGTTTCAATGAAAAGCTGATAGATTATTGCTTCAAGGACAACTGCAAAATGATAAAAGACAAGATTGACAGCCAGAATGAACCGTTCAATTTCGGTTCAAGTTCAAAGACCTTGAAGAAAATAAGGAACGATCTCAGTGATCTTGATGATTGTTTTGCAAAAGGTTTTGCAAAAGCAAGATATATGATGAACGCAAAGCCTGATATTATGGTTATTTTCACTTTCAAAGTAAAGGTGTATGCAAAATCGCTGGAATGTAAATATACCTCTCCTGAGAGCCATTATGAAAACGGCGTCAGCCAGACATTTATACAGAATGATATTATGAAATTTTTGTTTGACGGAAAGATCATAAAATATGGCGATAAAGATATAATTTCCAAAGGCTCAGTAATTCTGGATTTCAAAGATAAGATATGCGAGGACAATATAGATTCACGAATTAAGTATTTTGTAGATAAAGCATATTAATAAGAATGCCCCGCAGGCATTTTCACCTGCGGGATTCGCTCAATTTTTATCGTCCTTCCCCCATACTATCTCATTTACTCTGTTGTAAATCCTGCCGGCAAGGTACAGGATAACAAACATGGTGATCGGCGAGAGTATCTGAGCTGCAAAGAACATCAGTTTTGTTGTAAAATCGAACCCATATGCTTTTGATTTCTTGTTCACAAAGACGATCATCGCTATGAGCACGATGAACGCTATGCCGTTTGCAGCCGCCTGATCTTTGCCCTCATAGTTATAGAAAAGCTCGATAACTGCAAGAATTTCCGCTGTCATAAGAACATACGAGATGCAGCGTGTTCCGTGAACTTTCCGGAAATTTATCTCGAACAGTGCCGGATACCACACGACCAGTTTTATTGCAAGCATGATACCTACCAATGCTCCGAATCCAAGCAATATCTGTAATGCCATCATAACGGTCACCTCCGTGTTTCTTATTGTGACCTTATTATAGCATATAAAGGATAACGCTCGCGACGTTATGCTGTCGCATTTGCAATTATCTTGTCCGCTTCTTCATCTGTTATTTCGTCCGCGTCGTCAGCCCCGTATGTACTGCCGAAAATATCACTTCCGGGCGCAAGTATCTTCGGGTCAACGGACAGGCTGAGCTTGCCGCATTCCGCAAACGCATAGTCGCCGATCTTATTGACTCTTTCCGGAATGTTTATCTTTGTGAGGCTCCTGCAGCCGAAGAACGCTTCCTCGCCAATGCTCTCCACATTGCTGCCGATATGCACGCTTTCAAGCGATATGCAGTCCCGGAAAGCCCGGCGCGGAACAGATGTGATGCTCTCCGGCAGGTTTATTGACCGTAAAGTGATGCAGCAAGCAAAAGCTCCGGGCATGATCATTTTTATTCCTTCGGGCAGCGATATTTCTTCAAGTCCGGTACAGCCGTAAAACGCCTTGTGCATTATGTAATATCCGCCATTATCCGAAAACTGCACTTTTTTCAGACCGGTGCAGCCTGCGAATGCTTCATATTGTATCGAACACTCCGGACTACTGCGCAGGTCGATCGCTTTCAGCGCCGTGCAGTCCTTGAATGCGTTTTCTCCGATGTCAACTGTTTCTATGAGCTCGACATCATTCAGAGCTCTGCAATCCTGGAACATACCTGCCTGAACTCTGTCCCATGCAAGGGCATATTTAAGTTTTCTGCAACCGGCATACACCCTCCTGCCACATTTGACATCGTAATCACCCATATCAAATATTTCTGCTTGTTTAGCTCCCGTATTCATAAAAGCCTGATCTCCGATCTCTTTGATCCGGCGAAGCAGATACGAGTTTTCGGGTACAAAATTTTCGCAGGAAAAGAACGCATTCTTACCGATGACCTCAACTGTTCCGGTCAGGTCAAAATCGCGGAGACTGTGGCAGAACGCAAAAGCGCCGTCGCCGATAGTTTCCGCACTTCCCTTTATTGTTACAGATTCAAGGTCAATGCAGTTTGAGAATGCACTATTGTCTATGCATTTGAATGTACCCTCCAGTATCAGTTTTTTGAGCGACCTGCAGCCAATGAACGCATTTTTGCCGATCGCGTCAACATCTTCGGAAGAAATAACTATCTCTTCTGAACTTCCTGTGTACTTTTTCAGCGTGCGGTCTTTGATGATAAAGTCGTTGTTCATACTCATTCCTCCGTTTGTTCAACATGGAAATAGCTGATATCTTCAAGCGCTGTGCAGCCGCTGAAAGCATCTTCTGCGACCTCTTCCAGAGTATCCGGAAGGACAGCTCTTTTCAGTCCTGTGCAGCCCATAAACATTCCGGGTCTTATCGAGGAACAACGCTCGGTCATCACTATTTCTTTAAGAGAAGTACAGTTTGCAAAGGCTCTTTCACAGTTGCTTGCAATTCCAAGCCTGCTGAAATCTATTGTTTCAAGAGCTGTGCAGTTTGCAAAGCTCTCTTCTCTGATGAAAAATGTATATGCAGTCAGAGCTTTCAGCGCAGTACAGCCCTTGAATGCCCGCTGATTTATACCGATACAGTTTAGATCAATATGAGTAAGCGCAGTGCAGTTCTCAAACATTCCGGGAAATATCTGTACATCTGCGATAGGGTCGTTACTGACCCTTTTAAGCTTTTGGCAGCCGTAAAACCACCCTTCGGGTTCCGGGTTGTCATTGTATTCAGGATTTAAGCGGTAAACGTGAAAACCGTAATCAGCGCTGAGATGTATATATTCCGTCCCGCAGTCCTCAAAAGCGTAGTCTCCTATAATTCTCACAGAACGAATAAAATCGGTAAGCTCCGGCCGGAAATTAATACAGTGGCTGAAAGCTCTCCTGCCTATTCTCCCGACCCTGCCGACTTCGCCTTGTTTTCGGTTGATGTTCAGATGTTCCAGCCGCTCGCAGCCGTAAAAAGCCCCATGTCCGATATATTTCAAACTGTGGTATATTGTAACGATCTTTACGTTCCTGTTGCCCCGGAATGCCCCGTCGCCTATCGCAATTATCTCTGATGGAAGCCAGACATATTCCTCATTACCCGTGTACTGCACCAATACTCCGTCCTTTATTATAAAATCGTTATTCATAGCGATTCTCCTTTCGTTTTATTATGGCTTTATTATATCATACAGTTCTTGAGTACAACGACATTTTGCTGTCGCAATAAAAAATCCCCGACAACTGATCGTCATCGGGGATATCCTGCTGTTATTCATCAAAATTCTTCCGGCATCATCTCGTCGGTTATGACATAGGCTTTCAGGTCGCGGCGGTACTCGATGAAATACCCTGCCTCGCGTAATTCCTGAAAATCACGCTGTTTTGTTCGCTCGCTGCTGTCCGGGAATAACTGACAGTAGGCTTTCTTTACATCAAAAAAATTCATAGGTTCGGGTTTTACAGGCTTATCTCCCCATTGTTCGATATAGCCCTCAGGATCGTCTTTATAGATCTCCATGTCATCTTTATATCCCGCAATATCATCTTCATACTGTAAAAGCTTATACTCGTCGGTCGGCTCAAACTCGGTTATTATGATACCGAGCCGCTGCAGCCTGACAAGATGTTCCAGCCTGCGCTTGCCGGTATTTGTGCATATCTCGCCGTATTCGTCGGAAACAATGTAATTCTTCTCTTTCCGGTCAAGTCTGATATCGGCAATAAGTCCGCTGTCGCGAAGATCTTTCAGATCACGCTGCATCATTCTGACATTAGGATAATCAAACAATGTCATAAGATCCTCCGGTCCGTGATACTCGGAATGGATAAGGTAGTAATACAGTTTTAGCTGTCTTGTCATTTTAGCGTCAGGCATTTTCAATACCTCCGTTCTGTATCTTTGGCTGCATTATAGCATACTGCTGTTAGCGAAAGCGACAATTGTCTGTCGTCAATTACATTATACTGCATTCTCAGATATATGTCAAGCTATACGTCAGCATAATGTCGCATAGATCGTATCAATGTGCTATAATAGGCACATAAGCTCACGGAAATACTGCAAAGGAGAGTTTGAAATGGCTGTTACTTACAGAAATATCATTAACTTTATTGCGGATTACTGCTTCGCGGTATTAGATGCACAGGACAGGCTTGAAAAAGGGTTGATCCCCTCATCATTCACAATGGAATACCACCTTTGGGATTTTTCCGAGGATCATTATTTTGAATTTCAAAATACCGAGGGAACCGCTTCTAAACTGCTGATATCCGATATACTTGACGAGTACGCTGGTCAAAGCATAGACGAGACAGGCGGGAACCGGACAGAACATCAGATAATGACTGACTGTGTATGTGTACTGATGCCGAAGAACATAGTTTTTTCAGGAACAGTGAACGGAAGTCTTATGGAAATAGTAATGTTTGAGGATTTCGGAGAGCTCGTTTTCTTCTATGGACAAACTTATGGGCGCGAGTTTGCACAACCCACGATAGACTTGATAAACAAGAGCGCCAAGCGGAACAGACTTCGTTTAAACTGGGACGACCCATTCATTGAGGTATATGACAATGCCGGCTGAGTTTATACTCAACCGGCATTGTTTTATTCAGATGTTATTATGTTCAGCATAAGCAAAGCGCCGAGTCTGAAGCCTCTCTCAAAGTCCTGTAAGCTTTCGCAAGCTGCAGTAATATGAATAGCATCCGCGTAGTTTTCGAGGAGTTCCTTGCAGTCGGAGTACTTGGCAAGTATGTTTGCGCAATACTTCTCAACCTCGTCTTTGGCTTTGAAGTAGCGTTCCGTGGTCGGAGTGGGAAGTGAGCAGGGGCTTATCTCTCCATAGTAAAGCTTTTCAAGTATAGATTTCATAGTAGTTTTTCTCCGTAGATTTATTAAAATGTCTACAGATAAGCCCTGCGGGTTGGTTCTTATTTGGCTCTTATTTTTACAAAAAGCCGCCAAAAATGACTTTTGATTACTTTATGATATATCGCGCAATGCCTTATTATAAGCGGGATTACACGACATTAAGCAAAATTGCTTGAAGCTGAATTTGAAATTCAAGTCTTGTCGTATGGTGACAGAACGAACTTTTTCACATATCCACTCACATCGACACTGCTTTCCATGTATGTAATTATACCAAATGATGCCGTATCCGTCAATATCCGAAAATGCCAATCTAATGCTTGACATAAGTCGAAAACTATGCTATAGTTGACATAAGTCAGAAAGGAGATGCAAAAATGCCAAGACCACAGAAATCACGACGTATCTGCTGTTATCCCGATTACTGGAGCTTTGCGCCCGATCAGGACAAGGCAAACGATACGCTTACAATGTCCCTTGACGAGTTTGAAACGATACGCTCTATCGACTATCAGGGAAAAACGCAGGAACAGTGCGCCCGTGATATGAATGTCGCAAGAACCACTGTCACGGCGATATATGACAGCGCAAGAAAGAAGCTCGCTGTTGCACTGGTCGAGGGCAGGCGCATCGTCATTTCGGGCGGAAATTATACTCTTGATAACACAGTCTCCGAGGAGATCGCACGGAAAGGAAATGGTATTATGAGAATCGCAGTCACCTATGAAAACGGACAGATCTTTCAGCATTTCGGCAAAACCGAGCAGTTCAAGCTCTATGACGTTGCCGACGGCAAGATCATCAATGAACAGGTAGTCGGAACAAACGGTGCAGGACACGGCGCACTTGCTGGATTCCTGAAAAATGCTCAGGCTGACGTTCTTATCTGCGGAGGTATCGGCGACGGTGCGCAGATGGCTATGCAGGAGGCAGGCATAACACTTTACGGCGGCAATTCGGGCAGTGCAGATGAAGCGGTGCAGGCTTTCCTTGCACAGACACTTGTGCAGAATGAGAATCCCACCTGCGATCATCATGGTCACGAGCACGGCGAGGGTCATTCCTGCGGAGAACATGGCTGCGGAGGTCATAAATGAACAGAGCTGAAAAGGCTGTAGAGCTAAAGCATAATGGATATAATTGTACACAGGCAGTCCTCGCTTCATATGCAGATATTCTTCCCATTGATGCGGAGAGCCTAAAAAAACTGGGTGCAGCATTCGGTGTCGGTATGGGGACAAGAGATACCGTCTGCGGTGCTTTAGCTGCCGCACAGATGATACTGGGACTTGTGAAATATGAGGGTAAACCGATCCTGTCTCAGGCAAAGGAGCTTTATATCGAATTCAAAAATATCTGCGGAAGCACCCATTGCGGCGAATTGAAAGGCGTAAATAAGGGCAAGGTTTTATGCTCATGTGATGACTGCGTAAGAAATGCTGTAGCGGCATTGGAGAAATTCATATGAGGATCGTCACACTTGTAGAAAACTCCTGCGGTAATGAAAACTTTATTGCAGAGCATGGACTGAGCATCTATGCTGAGACTGAAAAGCACAAGCTCCTGCTCGACACAGGGCAGACGGACGCAGTTGTGAAGAACGCCGAGGTTCTGGGCATTGACCTTACTGCTGTCGATACCGTGATACTCAGTCACGGGCATTATGACCATTCGGGCGGTATCCTGCCGTTTTCAAAGCTCAACCTTTCCGCACAAATTATTATGCAGAGTTCAGCCGCAGAGCCGCATTATAACGGTGAACGCTATATCGGCATTGATACCGATATCCTCAAACTACCGAATGTCCGACTTATTGACGGTGATATTCAGTTTGATGATGAGCTGTTCTTGTTCAGCGGCATCACAGGCAGGCGGTGCTATCCGCAGGGTAACAAAAAGCTGTCCTGTATAAAAAACAATGAGAAGATCGAGGACGATTTCTGCCACGAGCAGTGCCTTGTCATCACACAAAACGGCAAGCGCTGGTTGCTTTCGGGCTGCGCTCACAATGGCATACTCAATATCCTTGACAGGTATAAAGAACTGTTTGACAGCTATCCCGACTATGCTATTACAGGATTTCACATGATGAAGCGTGAGGGCGAACATACCGAAGAAGAAAAAGCAGTCATCATTCAAACAGCGCAGGAGCTTTCACAGCTTGATACCGTATTTTACAGCGGTCACTGCACAGGCATTCCTGCATTTGAGCTGATGAAAGAGATCATGGGTGACAAACTCATTGCTCTGCACAGCGGCGAAACTGTCATATAACATAAATTCCGTGAGCGAAAAACTCACGGAATTTTTTATCACTATAAACCAAGTGCATATCCTGCGATAATGCCGATAACAGCAGAAATACCTATGATCGCTATTGGGTGCAGCTTTTTGAAAGCAAGCACAGCACCGAGGGCGAATATGCCAGGAGAGAGCCAGAAGCCTGCACCTGAAAATACAGAGTTCTTTAAGCCGTTCGGAAAGAAAACCGTCATTCCCACAGACAGAAACGCTGCCCCGATCAGACCGATCACCGCAGGACGCAGACCGTACATCACACCGTCCACGGCACAGCTCTTGCGGAATCTCTCATAAAACCTTGCAACGATCAGGATTATCGCAAAGGACGGCAGGACAACTCCGAGTGTAGCACACACAGCCCCGAACACTCCGCCGGTGCGAATGCCGACAAATGTTGCCATATTGATCGCAAGCGGCCCCGGTGTGCTTTCACTCACAGCAATGAAGTCCACTACCTCAGCCTGTGTGAGCCAGCCGTGATGCTCGACTTCGCTTTGGATCAGAGGAAGCATTGCATAACCGCCGCCGAACGTGAACGTCCCGATCTTCAGAAAGGTCAGGAAAAGCTCGATCCATATCATAGCTTGTCCTCCTTCCTGAACAGCAGCGACCATACAAGCCCAAACACTGCACAGCCGATGATAACGAACACTGCATCTATTTTCAGAAAAGCCGTCAGCACCAGTGCCGCTGCCATGATAACATAGGAAACAGCGTGCTTCTTCGTTGCCATGAACATGGTATAGACCGCTTTGAGTATCAGAGCGAGAACGCCTGCACGGATACCCATAAATGCGTACTGTACAGCTCTTGACTCCTGAAAGGCTTTCAGGATAAAAGAAATAAGCGAGATGATCAGGAATGACGTCAGCACCACTCCCAGCGTTGCACAGACAGCATCGAGCGTTCCGGCAGTGCGGCTGCCAACAAACGTAGCCGCATTGATTGCCGCCTGCCCCAGCGAGGTTATGACATAATACTCAACAATGCTCTCAATGGCAACGTATAGCATTTTAATCTCTCCGGACACGCACGAAGCAGATCATTACTATAGAGGTTTCTCGTTCCGCTTAGCTTTATAAAATAAAAATTTCCCCTGATTTGAAAAAAATCAGGGGATTTTTGACAAACTGAAACTCCCGGGCTGCACAATGAACCGAACCATTAAAAACGTACAATGACAAAAAGGACCTCCTATGGTATAATAGAAACCATAGGAGGATTTTTGTTATGGCAAGAAGCTACAGACATATACAACAGTATGAAGAAGAGATACTCGAACTCAAAGCACAAGGAGCAACACAAAGAGAAATCGCAGAACGTTTTGGATTTACGAAAGAGCAGGTCAAAGGTTTTATTAAACGTCAGCACAAGAAAGAACGCAAACTTGCTGCTGGAATAGCATTAAAAAAGAAAGGTCGTCCACTAAAAGACGATAAGTACGCCGAGACAGATAAAGTCAATGAAACTTGTGTGGAAGAGCGAATTCTTCCCCTATTCGTTTGATGAGATACTCTAACACCGGACGGTGTTGATAATCAGTATAAGATATTCGGAGTTAATGCCGAGCTGCTTATAGATCACGCTTGGGGATATGAGCCTTGCACGATATCTGAATCGTGACGGTATTACTCAAAAAGCATCATTTAACAGAATAACTCCTGTGGTATCTGTGTACCACAGGAGTTGTTTTTTATTACTGTTTTGTTCATATAAGGGCAGCGGGAACAAGGTTTCTGATCTTATTTTACCTTAACGCTTACGATATCGCTGCTTGTAACCTTTGTCCACTTGCCGTCAACATAAGCCTTTACAGCGTACTTGTATGTTTTTCCTGCCGTAACGTTCTTGAGGCGTACTGCATTCGCTTCTGTGTCTGCTATCTTTGCAAGCTTGCCGTTTGTGTACCTGTAAACCCTGTACTTTGTCGCGTCCGGGACTTTCGCCCATTTCAGTATTACTTTCCCGTCGGCTGACGAAGCCTTTACTGCCGGTTTCCAATAGATCTTCACCGACGCTGTCGGCGCGTCATTCTCCAATGATTCGACACCGCCTTTTGTCCAGCGCAGCATATACTCGTAAGTCCTGTTATTTGTTGTTTTTACGATGCGTACTTTGGTTTTCTGTGTTTCAACAACTTTCGTATAGCTGTCACCCTTCTTCACATACAGCGTGTACTTTTCGGCGCCGTTTATCTTGTCCCAGCTTACCGTTATGCTGTGGTCATCGGCGGCGGAAACGCGGAGTACCGGCTTTGCAGCCGCGGTTTCGGCTTGTGCCGATGTATCGGAAGAAACAGATGTGGTGGTTGATGATGTCGATGACGGCACGAATGAAGGCTGCAGTGGAGTATAGGGATATCTTGCAGTTATCTCGTACCAGTCGGAGACGTAATCGCCCAATCCCGAAACTATGCGGACGTGGTATGTGCCGGGCTTTGTGAAGGAAACAAGACCTAACTCGGTTATTATTATGCCGTCAGTCTCAAGGGCTTCCCAGAGGTAATAACCTACTTCATCGGGGACAGACACATTAAATCCGTTATCACCCTCGCCGGCATTCTCGACAAGCTCGGGGTCTGCACCGACGATTCCGGTGAAGCTGCCGGTTACGGTATAAGATAGGGCTTTTTTGTAGTTCGAGGTTTTTACATCTATCCAATTGGAAAATGCAACAGTACCGTCCGATGCAGTAATTTTTACTCTGACTTTGTAGATACCCTCTTTGCTGAAGTTAATTCCTCTGGCGACGGTAATCATAGTTTCTATACCGTCCTGTGGTAAATAGTACTGCCATTCAACCTTATAGTTCTGATAAACCCAATTTTTATCCCTTGTTTTTTCAATTAGTTCACTGTTTGAAAGAATTGTTTCTTTGACTGTAAAATTGAACTCCGTGCTTTTAGCCGGTTCTATATAGTTTTTTATATGATAAAAAGCATTGTTGTTGTCTAAATAGGCTTTATAGTCATGCCCATTTCTCATGAATTCAAGCTCGATCCAATCGGAATAGCTAACACGACCATGTTTGTCTTTATACCATGCACGGATATGATATGTACCGTTTTCTGCGTCATCTGAGAACCAGATTTGTTTATCGTATTTTATTGATACTTTACCGGTACTTGCTTCCATAACCTCAAACCCGTAGTTATTGTAGTCGTCATCTTTATTAACATCAATTTTCCTTTCGGGGGAACCGTTTTCTGTTATATATACGTCAAAATACGTATATAAATTGAAACCGTAATGAGTATACACCGAATAAGGCGTGCAGGGCGCTATCCTCACTGTAGGAGGATATATTTCGGCTGCGGTAGCAGGCATCCAGTTTCTGCCGCTTGTAGATTTTTTCAGACCGAGAATGATATCGGCGTACCATTTCTTTGTCCAATAGGTCTTCCAACTTAAAAAGTTAAGTGTATAAGAATAGGTTTGTTTGTAGCCGATAATATTCCTGGTCAGGGGATTATCGCCGGATTTCCTTGGATCAAATGAATCGTAATAAATATTCAGATAAGAGATATATAAGGCTCCGTCCGGTTTCATTTTTTTATTTACATACGCACTTGATCCTTTTGCTGTGCTTACAGGAAAATACGAGCCGTCGCTTTTGTAATCGTCCGTGGAAAATCCTAACTGACCAAGATAATCCATAAATGAAATATTCTTTGGAAGAAAATAATCGTAAATGTTTTTTATATCCGAAGGAGCAAGTTTGTCACTGCTTTCTATAAATTCCTTATGTTCTTTATAGTACTTATTCAATTTAGGCTCAGTCATCGGAAAATCTTTATTAAATTGAAAAAAATATATAATACTGTCGTTGTCCAGATAATCGATCCCTTTCTCTCTTCCTGTATACCACCAGATCGATTCGCCGGACTTATGTTCGGCAAGGTCTTTTTCAAGCTGTATTTCTGTTGTACCTCTGTTGATATATACAAGCCTGTCATTTTCCTTTTTGTATTTGAATATGGCATAAAGGCTTATTATGCTGTTGGGAGATGTGGCATCGAGAAGCTGTGAGCTCAGCCCGTCGATCTGCTGTTTTACAAGGCTTGTGGGCGACTTGCAGGATAAATACCTCTGATATACTGCGTCACCGTAAGCGTGAACCTGCTCGTCGCTCATCTGTGATACGGCAAGAGAAGCAGACAGACATTGAGTGAGCACGGTCAATGTGTAAAAGTACTCGGACATTACACGGTCTATGTAGGGCTCCATCGTATCATATACTTCTCCGGTGAACATACAGTCGGGTACGATATCATCATAAAGCACCTGATACAGGTTCCTGCCGTTTGTGTCACGGTATGTCTTTCCGCCTACGAGATCGGAGATATTCTTTAAGCGGAAGAGCGCATTCTGCGTTTCGTTCCACTCCTTGTTTCCGCCTATCAAATAAGCTGTCTCGATAGCCTTGACATTTGCGTCCATGGTTTGATCGCTGTAGATCTGATCTACCTGTGCGGCTATACCGAGCTTTCCCATACCGCCCGCGATCTGCGTATGGAGAGTGTCAAGCTCGGAGCCGACGCCGCTGATAAATATCTCGTTCTGTATCTTGTTGAGTTTGGCGTCGATATCACTTATCCTGCGGTCAAGCTCGTCAAGGCGCGTATTCATATCCGCTCGGAAATTCTTGATATCATTGCTCAGACCGTCTATCTTTTTGCATACCTCTTTGAGCTTCTCCATTTCCGCAGATGTTCCGCCTATACCGAGCAGACTGCCCAACGCGTTAAGCACCGGAGCGAGTGCCCTGCCGTGCGGCACAAATTCTCCGACAGCGGCTACGCCTGTGTCCCACACCACCTTGCCGGGGTCTGTCGCCGAAGCCGGTGCCGAAAGTCCCGCCGCGCTCGTAACGAGCATTGTTACCGACAGGAATATGCTTGCAATTCTGTGTTTCAGTTTTATCATCGTCTTATCCTTTCATAAAGTTTAATCAAAAAACGTGACAGCTTGTATGTATTATACAGCAGTCACGGGTATCATGATCCTGATTCGATTCAGATTTATAAAAAGGCAGAGCTGCCTCTGTTTTCTTACTGTGTTTTGCGTTTTGAGCGAGTCTGACAGGAAGCATAATATCAATGTCTATCTGTAAATTACAGATGCGGTACACAGTATATTATATCACATCGCAGGCGGCTTGTAAAGTGTTTTTTTCTGATATTGAGCCGTATAGACAGGGATAATGCTTGCTGCTGCCGACTGCTGTCGGTTCGGCTCAATATCCGGGGAAGAGCGTTTCGTAAGGTTTGCAGGGTTTGTTTATTATTCAATTTGCATGCTGTGCCAATTACATTGTGTATGCCTATCCGACAGACGGATCCCTTCACTTAATGCTGCCGGATAACAGCAAAATACCGCCTTGCAAGTAATTGCAGAACGGTATTTTTTGAGAGAATATAAATCATAATGCGAAGGTCTTTTGCAGCTTGGATCGTGATGCTTTCCGTGGAACCGCTCACGGAAAACAGCACCAGAAATCATTATATCGGGAAGGAATACACATTCACCACTTGAACACGGCAAGTCTGTTATTCATGTTCTTTCCGATCACAGCAAAGAGCTTTCCTCTTACAGTATATTTCTTCATTTCCTCGTTATAGCTCGTTTCGGAAACGACCGACATGCGCGGCTCCAGCGGGATATACTCTTCCGCGGACTTGGTACCCCACCCGAATTTCGCGTTGGTGTGCTTCACCGCGTCATGGTGCTTGCTGTTTTTCTCCAGAATCGGGCAGTGGAGTTCAGCAAGCAGATAGCCGTGCTCAAAGCTGTCGCACAGCATATTGAGACAGGTCTTGACCTGCTCCTTTGAGAAATATTCGAGTACGCCCTCCATGACTATTATGTTCATTCCGGCTTTCGGGAGCGCTTTTGTCCATTCGCCGTCCAGAGCGCTTCCGTCGAGCATTGTGCAGCGTTCCCTGTCCTGATAGACTTTACGTCTTACCGCGATCTGATCGGGAAGATCGACATCATACCAGACGAGCTTCCCGTTATCGACCTGAGAAAATTTATCATCAAATCCACAGCCGAGATTTACACAAAGCGCGTCGGGATACTTTTTCAGCAGATCCTGCAGTTCGCGCCGGAACATGATAGTTCTTGCCACAACTCCCTCGTGTGACATGAACGGATCATACTTACTAACATCGACGCCGAGAGTGTCGATGATCTCTTTTGCTTTCAGATCCTTTATTCTCGCATTCGGACGGGAAGTCTCGCTCGCCTTTATTGCAAGCGGAATAAGCGCTGTTTCCTGAATGTCTCCGAATTTAAGTTCCATAATGACCTCCGTTTTGTTAAAATCTTCCGCGTAAAACACATTCCGGCTGTATCATCTATTCCACGTTTTTGAGTGCAAGCACCTTCGGTATGCGCCTTATCCGTATGAAGTCTATCACGGTTATTATCATATATGCAGCGAATACAAGAACGAACTCCTTTACAAATCCGCTGAACGGGATAACGAACGCAAAGTACCCGCCGAGCTTCATCAGCAGCACGCCCCAAACCACGCACATTGCCTCATAGCCTATGAATATCGCCGCAAACTCGGTAACAAACACAACGAGTGCTGTCGTCACCAGATACAGCGAAGCGATCTCTCTGCTGCTGTAACCGAGTATCTTTACCATTGAGATAGCCCGCTCATTCTTCTCGATAATGATCTTTGTGAGCAGGTACAGTATTATCGCCGCGACGATCACGCACACATACTGGAAATATACCATATACGCGCCCATGGAGTGATCGAGCTGTGCCGCTATTTTCAGCATATCTTCGCCTGTTATGGTCTTGGCGATGTACTTCTCGTCGATATCGTCGATATGCGCGTCCGACATAAATCCGCTGAATTCGCCGTTCTTGCGTCCGAACTCGGTATTGAACATATCGTTCGGCATAAACACTGCCAGCGATGCGGAATAATCGTAAATGTCATAGACCTTCCACTTGTACTCCTTATTCTCGTACTTCGCGGAAAGAGTTATAGTGTCGCCCTTTGCAATGCTGTATTTTTTTGCAAACGCATCGGATATATATACTCCGTCGGCATTGCTGTCGAGCTTTATGTAATTGCTGCCGTCAACGATTCCATATATCGAGATCTCCTCATCGAGGGTATCCGATCTTCTTATCAGAGATTCCATAGAGAACCGTTCAGCGCCCTCGGTCGATGTTTCTATCGGGTTCCCGTCCTCGTCCTCTGTTGTGAGAAGTATGACCTGTTCGTCCGCAAACATCATATCCGTCATGCTGCCCTGATAGTATTTCAGGGTTTCGGGCATTCCCACAGCCATAGAAAGCAGCAGCATCACAAAGCATACACCGACGAATACCATGATGTAGTTCGGGATATTCTGTAAGAATACGCGCATACGGAACCGCGCAAAGAACTTCCATTTCGGCAGTCTTACGGCTTTTTTGCGCTTTGTCTTTTTCAGATCGTGCCGCAGGAATCTCAGCGGAGACAGCCTTAACATTCTGATTATGACAATGAAGTTGATAACGAGCATCAGGATTATCGGGACGACCGTTGTTCTCACGAATGCGTCGGGAGTCCACAGGGTCTCGTATGTCGGCAGGCTGTAGCTGTTATAGTACATAGCGGTAACAACGTTCTTGAATAACGTGTAGCCGAGGACATTCCCGACTATCGAAGCGAAGATCACCACAAGCAGCGGTCCGCTCATATAGTACCGCACCAGCTCACCTTTTGTGTAGCCCGATGCACGCAGCGTACCTATGACAGACGCTTCCTTTTCGAGCTTTGCAGTAGCCGTGACTGCGAAGATGAACGCCAGCACCGCCACAAGTATATACAGCAGTACTCCGCCCATAGCCTCGTCGCTGCCCATATCATTGGGTGCAAACGTTATCGCGTGGTTCGCGTAGGCGGGAACATAATCCTTTATTTCAGTTTCATTTTCGGTCACAGCGGTCTGAGTGATAAGCACTTTCAGGAAGTTGTCCGAAAGAACTTTTTCTTCAATAACATCGGCAGGCTTGTTCTTATACTCAAATGCGTAATTCGCGTGAAGCGGCGCGGAAAGCCTTTCAAATCCCGCTTCCGTTACCATTGCGACATTGAAGGTCAGAGCGTCGAACATCGTGTCGGTGTTCTTTTCATAAAGCGTAGAATAATCCACAAATGCCGCAAGACCGGTGATCGTGAATTCCGCGTTTCCGGCTTTTATCCTGTCACCGACTTTGAGTTTCACATTGTCGGCATGCATACGGTCAATGATGATCTCGTCCTCGTTTTCCGGCTTGCGTCCTTCGAGAATATCATACATATCTATATCCGTGCGCTCATTGAAAACGCGTATATTTCCGCTGTATGAACCGTCCGCGGGTATCAGCTCGGACTGCTCCTTGTAAAACAGCTCATATATCTTCACCGGAACCGGAGTGAAATCCTTGTTAAGCTCGTAGCGCTCGGCAAGATCATCATACTTTTCGCTGATCTCCTTGTCGATCTCTTCCTTCGCTTCTTTCATCGCGTCGGAAAACGCAGTCTTATAATCGTCGGACTCATACGCCGTTCTGAGCGCTTCTTCAACAGCCTTGTCATAGTTTTCGGACATTGCTGTATCAATTGCCTCGTCTATTGCGCTCTGCCGCTGTTCGTCGGAAACTGCCATGCCAATTTCCGCATATCCGGCAAGCTGCTGTTCCACCGCGGCAGTTGCCTGTTCCGTTATCACAGTCCTGACCTGTTCGCGCACATTTTCCTCAACGGCTTCATTCACGGCTTCGGTTACCTTTTCTTCGGCTTCTTCATAAGCGCGTTCGCGGAATACGCTTACAACATCGGCTTTCTCACCGGTTTCAAGTGCCGGGATAAGATTGCTGTCAGCCTTTCGGGAAAGCTCGAAATGCCCGCTCTCCTGATGCAGCTTTTCCACATTGTCAGTGAGCGTGGTCATCATACTGTTGTTGGCAACATACATTCCCGACACGAAGCCTATCGTTACCACGAGCATAATGAATATCATCAGATAGCGTTTCCAATCGCTGAGCAGGTCTTTCCATACACGCCTGCCGAGCGGGTTCCGGGGTCTTTTCCCGAAGTGTACGGTATTGTTCCGCATATCAGACAGCCTCCTTACCATTCAAGCTCGTCGGCTGTTATTTTCTGCGTGTTTATATCATCGTGCCTTATCTTTCCGTCGCGAAGCTTTATAACGTGATCTGCCATGAGCTTTATGGCTTCGTTGTGCGTTACCATGATGACAGTGTTGCCGTACTTTGCGTTGACATCTTCGATAAGGCGGAGTATCTCTTTCGATGTCGTGTAATCAAGCGCGCCGGTAGGCTCGTCGCAGAGCAGTATGTCCGGATTCTTTACTATCGCTCTGCCGATCGAAACTCTCTGCTGCTGACCGCCGGAGAGCTGGTTCGGCAGCTTGTGGCGATGCTCGTAAAGTCCGAGTATCTTTAACAGCTCGTCGATATCGAGAGGCTTGTCGGACAGGTATGCGCCTGTTTCGATGTTCTCCTTGACGTTGAGATTTGGTATAAGGTTGTAGGACTGGAACACATAGCCGAGGTGCTTTCTCCGGTACTGCGTAAGTCCTTTCTCGTCCATTCTGCTGAGCCTGTCGCCGTTTATGTATATGTCTCCCTCATCGGCGCTGTCGATACCGCCGAGAATGTTCAGCAGGGTGGATTTACCCGATCCGGAGGGTCCGAGCAGCACGCAGAATTCCCCTTTTGCGACTGTGAAATCAATTCCGCGCAGAACGTCCTGCTTTGTATCGCCGCTGCCGAAGCTCTTTTTCAGATTCTTTACTTCAAGAAATTTTCTCTCTTCTTCGCTCATTTCCGTTCTCCTTTATTATTTGCCATAGGTTAGCTTTAACTAACTTTGTTTTATATTCTATCACAATTAAGCAGTATTTTCAATCGTCATATTGTATCAATTTTTTTGATGATAAACACACCGTATAGGCAATATTGCGTGAGACAGGCGGAAAAAGGTGATGCTCAGATCAAGCTTTACACCGTACTCTGTTGGAGCTTTCGCCTTGCCTCTGACTATCGTTCTTTTCTTTGCACTTTAATTATACCACTTTCTTCATCGTTTGGCTATATGAACGGGTTATTTTGTTTGTAAGGAGAGATTAATCAGAACAATGCCTTATTTTGGGGTAGTTATGAATTATAACTACTGCTTATAAACGTCGGATTTCAATTTTTGCCGGTGTTTTTATTATACCACATAATTCCGGCACTTTTCTTGACAAGTACACTTGACTTTTTCGCTTCCATATAGTATAATTATCATAAACCTGCGCATAATGGATTTTTGAGTGTATTATTAACCTGCGTATTCAGGCACTTACAAGCAAGTTAAAGCCTGCGTATTATGGAAATGAGGCGTTATCATGATACTGAAACGTAAAATTTACGACAAGCTGCTGACTCTAAAAAACGAGCTGAACGGCAAAAAAGCCTATCTGATCGAGGGGGCAAGACGTATCGGTAAGTCAACGATCTGTGAGGAATTCGGCAGAAACGAATATAAGAGCTACATCCTGATCGACTTCGCCAAGTGTCCTGACGAGGTCAAGGATTATTTTGTCAAGCACATGAATGACCTTGATACGTTCTTCATGCTGTTATCCACATATTATGGTGTGAAGCTGTATGAGCGTGAGTCGCTTATCATCTTTGACGAGGTGCAGATGTACCCTAAAGCAAGAGAGTGCGTCAAGTATCTTGTTGCCGACGGCAGATACGACTATATCGAAACAGGTTCTCTGATCTCTATAAAAGAGAACGTCAAGGATATTGTCATTCCCTCGGAGGAGCGCCACCTCAGTATGTATCCGCTGGATTTTGAGGAGTTCTGTGATGCGCTGGGCGAGGAGCAAATATGCGGTTATATTCGTAAGTGCTTTGCTGATAGAGTTCCTCTTGAAAATGAGCTGCACCACAAGGCGATGCTCCTGTTCAAGCAGTACATGCTTGTGGGCGGTATGCCGCAGAGTGTTATAGCTTTCATTGATAGCAGGAAGGACTTCGACAAAGCCGATATCGAAAAGCGTGATATTCTCTCGCTGTACCGCAGTGAAATCTTGAAAATAAGCCGCAAGTACAGGAGCAAAGTCCTCACCATATTCGATCAGATACCCGGTCTGCTCTCTCAGCACGAAAAACGTGTCGTTTTCAATGATATTTCAGCAGGGAGCAAGGCAGACCAGTATGAGGAAACGTTCTTCTGGCTGTCGGACTCGATGATCTCCAACGAATGTTTCCTGTGCAATGACCTGAATGTCGGGCTGTCGATCAACGAGAACAGAGCGTATGTAAAATGTTATCTCAGCGACACAGGACTGCTTGTCAGCCATGCCTTTGACGAGAACGAACTGCTGGAAGATGAGGTTTACAAGCAAATACTCGGTGACAAGCTGAACATGAATGAAGGTATGCTTTATGAGAATGCTATCGCCCAGATGCTGACGGCAAACGGACATAAGTTGTATTTCTATACGCAGTACAATGCTGAGAAACACCGCAACGATATTGAGATAGACTTTCTGATATCCAACAACAGCAAGCTGAAATACAAGATGTTCCCGATCGAAGTCAAGTCGGGGAAGAAGTATTCTATCGAGTCTCTCAAACGCTTCAAGGAGAAGTACAAGGCGAGGATTGGAGAGTGCTATGTGATACACCCACGAAATCTCAGCTTTAAGGAGGACATTGTTTGCATACCGCCTTATATGACGATTTGCTTATAACAAAAACACCACCGTTCAGGAATGTACCTGAGCGGCGGTTTCTTGCCATTATCAAAGGATACAGCCACATAACACTGCTTACACCGGAGATAATGCATGAAATTATAGACAGTATTGTTATTCATGCACCGGATAAATCCAGTGGTCACAGAAAACAGATGGTTGACATTAACTTCCGGTTCAATGTTCTCAAAGTATCGGCAGTCCTTGACAGAAGAAATTACGACATAAGAACAACGCTGCGTAGTGCATGACTATCGTCATCATTGAGCTTTACGTCTGCGAGGCAGATAATAATCATACTGTTGTTTATCAGTGCGAAAAAAATGCGTATATCCGCAAAAATATTGCGTATATTATTGACAATAGATAAAATATGTGATAAAATAAGTTATAATCAAGGGCTGCAAAAATGCGGATAAACGCAAAAATATTGCGAGGTGATATCATGCTGCCAAGGAAACAATATGTGGATATGCTTATAAAAAAACGCGATAATGGCCGTGTCAAAGTTATAACAGGGCTTCGCCGCTGCGGGAAATCTGTACTGCTTTTTCAGCTTTATAAATCATATCTGGAACAAGACGGGGTACCGGAAGAACAGATCATTTCGCTCGCATTGGATATTCTGGAAAACGCGAAATACAGAAATCCTATGGAACTTGATAAATATATCCGTGAACGTATTGTACATGATAAAAAACGATACTATGTATTCATTGACGAGATACAGTTCGTTTCTGAAATACAAAATCCTTATGTTGATGATCCGGAGGCTAAAATAACATTTATTGATGTAGTTCTGGGACTTATGCAGAAGGATAATGTTGATGTATATGTCACCGGAAGCAACTCAAAAATGCTTTCATCGGATATTCTTACTCAATTTCGTGACCGCGCAGATGAAATCAGGGTGTATCCGCTTTCTTTTGCTGAATTTTACGATTCTTATGCAGGCGACAAACGCGGAGCGTGGCATGATTACTGCACCTATGGCGGTATGCCTTTAACACTGACAATGGATTCGCACGAAGATAAAAGCAGATATCTTCGGGAACTCTTTGAAAGAACATATATCAAGGATATTTTAGAACGTCATAAGATACGAAACAATACGGAAGTACTTGATGTACTGCTCGACGTAATAGCCTCGGGTATAGGTTCGCTTACAAATCCGACCAGACTTTCAAACACATTCGCAAGTGAGAGGCAGATAAAAGTTGCATCGGATACAATAGATACCTATCTGAAATATTTTTCAGATGCCTTTTTATTGCGAAAAGCGGAGAGATATGATGTCAAGGGCAGAAAGTATATAAAGAGTACGTCAAAATACTATTACTCTGATCCGGGACTAAGAAACGCAAGGCTTGGATTCCGTCAGCTTGAAGAGCCTCATCTTATGGAAAATGTTTTGTATAATGACCTTATCAGAAGAAATCTTGATGTTGATGTGGGAGTTGTTGAATATAACACAAAAGACAATAACGGAAAGAATATAAGGAAACAGCTCGAAGTAGATTTTGTTGTAAACAGAGGCTTTGAACGATATTATATTCAATCGGCTCTAAGTGTTGCCGATCCTGAAAAGCGTGCGCAGGAAACCTCATCGCTGCTTCGCATACCTGATTCTTTCAGGAAAATGATCGTCGTAAAAGACTTCATGAAGCCCTGGACAGATGAGCACGGTATTCAATACATCGGAATAGAGCAATTCCTGCTTGATGAAGGATCATTGAAATAAAATATACCAAAAACTCCCGTATTCAGGCTGTACAACTGAATACGGGAGTTATTTGTATTTATGATATTAAAGCTCGTTTATGCAGATAACAAGCGGCTCGGGGTTGTCCTTATATATACCGGCTGTTATCTTATCTGTAAAGGTAAAAATCCCCACAGCCTTTGCCTGCTCAAAGGGATATACAAGCACTTTCTCATTCATAGGGTCAACGATCCAGTATTCGCGGACTCCGGATTTCTGGTAGAGTGCAAGCTTTTCCACGGTGTCATGATCGGAATTATGGGGTGAGAGTATCTCGATCACCCAATCGGGCGCGCCGTTGCACTTCTGCTCATCGAGCTTGTCGGGGTCACATACCACAAATATGTCCGGCTGTACGATATCGTCATCATTGAGCTTTACATATGTCGAAGCAGATAATACAATACACTTTCCGCTGTTATCCTCAATATAGTCATCGATCTTTTTAAGCAGTTTTTTTGATAAGATCTGATGTTTTATATTGGGTGCAGGAGACATAGCATATATCTCACCGCTGACAAGCTCATACCTTCCTTCAATATCAGTCATTGCAAGAAACTCGTCGGACGTGTATTTTCTTTTCATTTCATTGATAAGCATATATAGTCCCCATCTCTCTGAATTTGCGGCATATTGTTTCCTACTATTATTGTATACTTTGATCGTACCTTTGTCAAGTATGCACATTCTCAATAGAAATAATTCGCAAAAAGCTAAAGTTTTTCAGATTCCTGCCGATAATTAATATATAAGGATACGTTTAATGCGAGGGGAATCACTATGGTAATACAGCACAATATGTCCGCAATGACGGCGGCAAACGCGAATAGCAGGAATGTCGCGGGCATTAAGAAGCGCACAGAAAAGCTCTCGACAGGTTATAGTATAAACAGGGCGGCGGATAACGCCTCCGGTCTTGCTGTGTCCGAAAAAATGCGGTCACAGATACGCGGTCTTTCCCAGGCTACCAACAATGCGAACGATTCTATTTCTCTGATACAGACAGCCGAGGGCGGCTTGCAGGAGACCGAAAACATTCTCCAGAGAATGAGAGAACTTGCGGTGCAGTCCGCAAACGGTACATATACAGATGAGGACAGAGCACAGTTACAGCATGAAGCAGATGCACTCAAAGGCGAGATAAACCGCATTTCGGAGTCCACCGAGTTCAACGAGATGAAGCTGTTAAGCGGAGAGATCAAAGTCTCAACAGGCGCCAAAGTCAAGACAAACGACTACGGCGCACTGTACGGTTCTGTGAACTACGGACTTGATATCGGCGGCGGGAAGATATCCGTCGCAAGCAGTATTCAGGGCATGTGGCTGAAATTTACCACCGGAGCATCCGGAAAGGGCGGCGAGAATGCCTATTACGAGTACGACACTGTACGCACTCAGGGCGAGCTCACACAGCACATCACTATCAATCTTGCTGAGGGTCAGACCTACACTGATGACGACATACAGAAGTTGATCGACAATGCCAACTGGCCGAAGGGGTTCGAAACAGCTCCGGGACGGGTAATGTTCAAGAGCGAGGTCGGGCAGATACGCGCAGCAGAAGCGGAGACTTACGGACTTTTAACCGGCGATCAGAAGCAGGTTATAACACTAAGCGACACAAAAAATGTCGGAAAGCTTCCTACGATCACGGCTGACCGTGTTTCGGCAACCGGAACGCAGACAGTCTCCATGACAAAGGATTTCTCGGTGCAGTTCGATACTTCGGCAGGCGCAGGAACTGTTCAGATAGACAAAGCCGGAGGCACGATAACAGTAGGCGCTGCCGCCGAGTACGGCTCAAAAGCGGAAGCCACAGCGGCTCTCGATTCCATAAAGAGTGCGATAATGTCGGCTCTCGGCGAAGGAACGACATATTTTGCAAATACAGTAAACGGCGAACCGGACGGTCAGGACTATCTCAATCAGAACGGTGATCTTGTAAGAGCGGACCGCAAGGCTGATCTCGTACTAAAGAGCTTCGATACAAATTCCAGCTCGGAGATAGGTGATACAGGCAAGTTCAAGCTTGATGATCTTACAATGTCGGTCCAGGTGAACAGAAAGCAGTGCGTTGCCTATGTTCCGCAGAGCTCTTCATATTCGTTCAGGCTTACTGCCGCGCAGTACGGTTCTTACGGCGAGTATAAGGCTGATGAGGAGAAATACAAGTATCCCGATGCCATAGATCAGTACAACATGAAGGCTCTCAACGGGATAAAAATAGAGAGTTCGGCTTCTGCATCAGAAGATATTTCAGTCAGCATCGGCTCAGATGATATTGTGACCGTCACGCTGAAAAAGGATTCTGTTCTTTCGGGAAGCGCCATTCGTGACGCGATACAGAACAAACTCGATGCCGACGGCTATAAGTACAGCGTAGATATGACCGAGAAACAGGGCACATATAAGGCTGATGCTAACAGCCCTTCCGCTCTTGACAGCACTGTTGCGATCCGTGACAGCGGCGGCAGGTCTTCCCTGTTCTCGCCGGATTCCGGTTCTGTAAGCGGAGCTGTCACAACTCCCGGTCACCGTTCCGTAAGACGCGTGGGAACAGTCGCAGGTGAAAGACAGACCTGCGAAGCCGATCTCACTTCCCTTATGATAAAGCAAGGAAGCGGAACCGTCGGCTCTTCGGACTATATAAAGTTTACTGCCAACTCATACGGAAAGGCTTCGCAGTATGATTCCATAGTACCGGAGTTCACAATATTCACCGAGCAGGATCTTGCGGCAGGCGAAGAATATGTCGATACCTCCGGCGGTGCGGCAGATATCCACCTCGCTACCGGCACTAAATACACCAACGAGGCTATCGAGAAGCTGTTGAAAGACGCAGGTCTCGATTATACCGTTGAGCTCACAGACCGCAATGATCCCGACGGTGATAAGGACGGCGAGATCACTTTCAACAGCACAGGTCACGTCCGCGTTTACGAACGCATTTCCGGGCAGGGCGTAGGACTTGAAGATGTTGCCGATATCAAAGATTCCCTCGAATTCCAGATAGGCGCAAACGGTGTTGAAGATCAGAAAGTCGGAATGGATATAATAGATGCAAGCGCAGGCGCGATCGGCGTTGCTGATCTCGACATTTCCAATCAGTATGATGCCAACAAGGCTATCGAGAAAATCGATGAAGCGATAAAGACTGTGTCCACATACAGAGCGGAAATGGGCGCTCTCCAGAACAGAATGGAGAAATCGGTAAACAGCCTCACCACTTCAAACGAGAATCTTACCGATGCCGAAAGCCGTATCCGCGATACCGATATGGCTGCCGAGATGATCGAATACCAGAAAAACAATATTATCCAGCAGGCATCACAATCCATGCTCGCGCAGGCTAATCAGCAGCCGAACGGAATATTGAGTCTGTTAGGGTAAAGAACAGGATAATTCAAGATCACAGCATACGAGATGTGTATGCTGTGATTTTTATTTGTCACAAAAAATAACGGGCAGCATAAGCCACCCGTTATATCAGGTTTTCATGTTCTATTCCGAACAGATCTCCTTGATCTTCTCGATTGGAAGTCCAAATACTTTTGCTGCTTTTTCAGCAGACATAATACCAGATGATACTATTTCTTTAATTGTTTCTAACCTGCCTTTTTCTATGCCTTTTTCTATGCCTTTTTCTATGCCTCTGTTTTCAACATAACTGCTCAGATTACACATATCGAACACCTCCTTGTCGAATGTTTCGGTCATAGGTATGCCGAAATCGTTATCCAGTCTGATCTTCTTTTCTGCCACATCATTGTCAAGCAACAGAGTTCCCAATAAGCCGATAATGCCGTCTTTACTCTTTGATGTATTTCCCAGATTGATCATTATCATAGACAGCATATCATATCCGGCTTTCTCCGATGACGTGTCCGGGTAGTTTCCGATCATAACTTCCGGCTTTATGCTGTACTGTACTACAGTATTCTCGCGTTCTTTGTTTGCATCAAGGCATATCCATATAGAATAAACCTTTTTCAGCTTATCATAGTCTGACCCCTTAAACTCCGTTCCGTACTGCGACGAGAGAAGCCTTCCGCAGTAATACATTCCTCTTTTAAGAACGGAATTTATATTATCGGTAATATTCTGAGCTTCTATATTGATAATCAGCTCGATAGCTCCGCCTGACCCATCGGGAGCAGAAGCCCTGAACTTGATATCAAAGAACCGCGTACCTTCTCCGGTAAATGCATTTTCAGTAGAGTTTCCCAGTATCCTGTCCGGGGTATCCGGATCCACAGCTTCGGTACTGACAGTGCGTTCGCCTATATACTTCTCCGCTTCATCGGGCGCCAGTCCCCGGAATTCTTCGGTTACAGAAGTGAGAATGTATGCAATTATCCTCTTGTAAGAAAGCAGCTTTTTACACTGCTCATCGTACCTTGCGTTGATATCTGCGATATCAATGTTATTAGCCAACATTGTAGGTTTTTCCATCTGCATCACCATATTCCTTTATTATATTATATCATCATATTCCCGGAATGTCAACAAGTTTGTCGGTTCATCGTTCTGAAATCACCCTGCCTTCAGCATCTCCTGACGATCTCCGGCATCTGCTCATTGACGATTTTGTAAAACGTAGTTTTTTTCATGCCAAGTTTGTGCATGGTAGCAATAGCTGTCTGCTCACCTTCCAACCACCTGTTACACTCGGCATAGAAGTTCTCCGGTATTTCAGTCTTCTTTCTCCCGAAGTGGATTCCTTTTGCAAGCGCGAGTTTGATCCCCTCGGCTTGCCTTGCCTTTATCTTTTGTCGCTCTTTCTCGGCAGTGTATGCCAGCAATTCAAAAACAATGTTAGCTATCAGCGACTTTTCGAGATCACTCTTTTCGGCAGTGTTGAGTATGGGCATATCTATTATTACGATATCCACACCCATTTTCTGAAGCTCCTGCCATTCGATTTTGATTTGCTCGTAGTCTCTGCCGAGGCGGTCGAGTTCCTTTATGACAAGGATATCTCCAGAACGTAATATATGTTCTTTTAATGTAAGGTAGCCTTGTCTGTTGAAGTCCTTGCCGGAGAACTTGTCAGTGATGATATCTCTTTCAGCAACTCCGTAATTTCTCAATGCTTCTATCTGTCGATCGAGGTGCTGATCTGTCGTGGAAACTCTCGCATATCCGAACAGCCTTCCGCTCATAGTGTTCACCCCTTATCCGTTAAAGTATCAGCATTTGCGAACATAGCCGAAAAGTGCAAAATGGTATTTTTCGGACGTTCAAATCATTGATTTTTCGGCGTTCGTCAAGGTACACTTTTTCGACTATGTTCGTTTATATTTCCGAACGCTAAAAATACAATCCCTCGTATTCAAGCACATCTGCATAGTTCATCAGCTCTTCCGGCTCATATAGAAGTTCTTCGATCTCATCGGCAGAAAAGCCGTTCTCATACAGCAGATCCACATACTGCGGATCGACGCCGAAACAGCTTGCTATTTCTTTGAGCTGATTGATGTAGTAGTTATCCCATGGAGTCTTTCTGGGAAATGCGTAAAATGCTGAATAATCGTTGTAAGCAAAGAACTCCGAGCGCTCAATATTCCCGTCGCTGTCGATACGCAGAATATCTCCGAGATTTGTTTTAACCTCTGTCTTAGTTGCCCTCGACATACCTATCTTCCGAAGAGTTTTGTCAAGTATGTCCCTTGTGCTGGCGTAAAGATAGAAGCCATGAGTATGGAAATTGTAGATCGTCAGCGGATTATTTCCTCTGACAAAGTATATTCCGTCGGAGTCATCGAGTATCGTGAAAACGAATGAACCTATCAGATCTTCCGCCATTTCTCTGACGCTGTTAAAGTCAAGATGTCCTGCATTTTCGAGAAGCTGAACTGCGATATAACTGTCTGTCTGAATGTATGATTCAGGCAGGCTTTTTTCTTTTTGCAGAAGCTTGTCATTTGAGATCACGCCGTTGTGAGCAAGAGCGAAGTGCTGATCTCCTGCCCTCCCCGGAAACGGGTGGTTGTTGAAATTAAGCTTTTCGCTCCCCTGTGTTGCCATGCGGGTATGACCCATAATTGCATAGACTTCATCGGGAAGATGAAGGTGCATTTTTCTCGCCGGGAGCGGTCTTTTGTAGATAGAGATATGCCCGTTGTGGTTATAGGCAAATCCTGTTGCATCAGTCCCGCGAACTTCACATTCTTTAGACAAGACTTTCAATATCTTTTCTTTCGCCCTTGTTGTCAATCTGTGTTCGTAGTCTATCAATCCGAAAATAGCACACATTGTCAAACCTCCTCACTTTCATCTTCAATCGGTTCATTCACATAAAGTCTGCGTTCTTTCAAGTAAGTAATCAACTCTGGATATTCGCTCTCCGGTATAGAGAGAACGAAATCCGTCCAGCTTAACTTAGATATCTCATCATCACTGAACTTCACTGCTATATCACACACAATGTTTACAAGCTCAAGCGTTGCGATAATTGTGTTGACCTTGAGCGTGCCACGAAACATTCTGAATTCGATTGTATTGTAGTTAGTCAGATTCACGCAGGCGTACCTCCCTATTCCCTTCTTCTTCGCATTATCCATAACCTCTCGCGGACTGTCTTTGTAGCCGTACCTCGCAGCCCACCTATTCATTTGTGATTCTGTTCTCCTGCTGAATTTCAGCAATTCTTCCCAGTGGTGTTCGACAAAATAAAGAACCCGCGAAACGCATTCATCTTGCGCTTCACGGGTAAGTCCGAATGTTGTTCTGTTAACGTGGATATGTAGTCCACAGGTGCTTGTTTTGTGGCTTAAGTAGTCAAGTCGGAGAGCCTCATCTGCAACAGCGATCCACGGCATTTTGTTCTTGTGAAAGTCAAGCGACATCGGATGCGTGACTATTTCCAATCCCTCATTCAGAGAGCCGTCCGACTTGATATATATCAGTTCACTGCTTCCGTTAACTGCATCAATAATAGTATCAGCGTTATCCTTGTCCTTTCCTCCGCCGTCGATCTCCAGCTCTACACCAAAGAATCTGTCGCTGTCGCCATAGAAAATAGGCTCCGGCTTGTAGCTGTAATCGTGAATCGAACCTGTGCAATGATTATGATAGCATTCCCGGCAATACGGCACATCATCATCGTCATAATATGCATCGTCGTTGCTAATAAGTGTGTCGCAGTTATTACAGCGGGTGTAGTTTTCATCACGACAGCTTTCACACAGGCAGATGTTCTCATCGCCGTAGTCGTCTTCGTTCCAGATTCTGTCGCCGCAGCAGTCGCACACTGTCGTCCTGTCATAAAGGCAATCGCGGCACATCGTAACACCGTCGAACTCGCACACTTCATCAACTGTCAGCTCTCGTCCACAGTGTTCGCAAAAAAATACTTCCGCTTTTTTGTGTTTTTCGCTCATAATAGTGTCCTCCAATACACAAAATGCCCTCTGTGGAATGCACCACAGAGGGAAAAACGTCTATGATCCGATTAATTCGGGGTTAAGCATATCTTAACCATTTAAATAATATATAAATATAATATCTTATTTTTTCATATAAAAAATTAAAATATGATAGTTGCAGCAACATACCAATAATTTTCATGTTCCGTATGTAAAACAAAAAAGAAACTAGGTTAACAAAATGAATTATACAATTGAAAAAATAATTACCTATGAAGTAACTCGACAGACTTTTCTTATTAAATTAGATAATAATGAGAGATATATTTTTAAATATGGTAATTTTGATAGTTCGGCACTGAAATTGATCTCCGAACACGATTTGCCGCATGTTGCTCGAATACTTGACGTAACCGATAAATCCATGCTCACAGAATTTGTAAACGGCAACTCTCTTGATTAGATAGTTATTCCGGATTCGGATATTTATAAGATAATACTACAGCTCTATGATGCACTGTCATCGTTGCATAAAATAGGTGTACTATATCTCGACATGAAGCCTGACAACATTGTTCTTGATGACAGTGGTAATATTACATTAATTGATTTTGAAAATGCAATTATAACATCTAATATATATCGAAGACTCCCTTTTCTCGGTTGTACAGCTTATTTTTCTTCCCCAGAACTACAAAACGTCGAAGACGCAACAGAGCGTTCCGATATATACTCCCTCGGCATGACAATATCCGCTATTCTTAACGACAATATTAGTCCGTCTCTGAAAGCTATTGTTGAACGTTGTACCGCTCTGCGTCCTGAAATGAGATTTGAAACAATTGATGAAGTAAAACAGGCTATCATGAAAATTTCTAAATAGAAAAATTACATTTTGTCGTTTATATACTATATTAATGATATTAGCTAATAACATTAAATAGAAATGTTCAAACACTCGTAGCAGATGCCACGAGTGTTTTTATCTCTGTAAAAATTAATTTCTATCATAACATTTTCATAATTGCAAAAACAGCAAGACAAAACGGATCGGCAAATGTTTACAATTGGCTGATCCGGTAGAAATAATGGAAATCAGGAGGAAGTTTATGGGAACGACTAAAACGTTGAGTGTAAGACTCACAGAACAGCAGTACTCTTCTCTAGCCGAACAAGCTGATAAGGAGAGTACCACTATCGGAACTTTAGCTAAAAGGAAGATCTTACAGGATCAAGGCAAGATAATTACACCCGATCTGGCAGTTACGCTGTCGGGCATCTATAATGTATTATCTCTTGACCCCATGACCTGGAACAAAGAAATGAAACTTAACGTTAAGGAAGGACTGAAAAAATATATGATTATCTTCAAAAGGATTGACAAGCCTTATATGGAACCCGAGTGCGTCAAAAGCGTAATTGACTATATTTTTCGGGACAACGGAAATGTCAATACCTACATCGGCGGACTTAATATCATCGAGCCTATCAATGCCGCAGAGGAATTTAACATGGTCAAGTCGTATTACGGTAAAACAGCAGGAACTCAGCTAAGACATTACATTGTAAGTCTTGAGCCAAAGGATCATTGTATCCCGTATATGGCTGCCGAACTTGCATATTTGATCTGCGCTTACTATGCAGAGAGATTCCAAACTGTATTTTCTGTACACAGTAACACACAATATCTGCATATACATATCATTGTCAACACCGTAAGCTTTGTCTACGGAAAAAAGCTTCATGAGAACATCGGTGACTTTGTAAAACTTGAAAAATATTGCAGCACTTGTTATGCAAGGATAAAAGGTAAGTATAGTTATATTTCAAAAAAACTTAAAACATTCTGAGTAATAGACACCGATTTGTCTATACTATATTAAAAGGGGCGATTGATAATGACTCTCACAAAAGAACAGGATCTTATTGTTGGAAAGGCGTTTATGACAGCCATGGCTAGACGACTATACAGAGCAGGCGAAATTGATGCCGCTACTCTTAACCGACTTGTCGGTAAGATAGACAAGCTGAAGGAAATAAAGAAATCCACAAAGCAGTAATATCAACAGTAAAAATAACCTGTGCACCTATTAACGGGTGTACAGGTTATTTTTTATTATATCGCATCAATAATCAAAGGATATCGTATGTAACAATTTTCAGTTGCAAGAGCTCCATTTGCTATGCATTCCCTTTCAGCCAGTTCTTCCACTGCTTGCTTTTCAGGGCATTCACCTGAAGGTATACCGAAAAATCTTTTCTCCCACGGGCGGAATGTAAAGTTGCCGAAACTAATATATGTTGCGAACAATCTCTGAAGATCATCTTTCCGTTCAAATGTTCTTGACGCAAGCATATCCGCAAGAAAGCATGTGATGATTCCGAATCTTCTACCCTTATCAAGTATATAATTGACGAGAGGTGATTTGTCTTCAGTAGACCAGCTGTTTCCGTCCCTTATAATTAGCAATATGTGGGTATCCTTTTCTTTTTTCTTGAAATCGTACAGCGCCATAAGAAAGCTGTCACGTTCTTCTGTAAGCCCTTTATCCGGAAAGCTAACATAAGTGATTTTTCCTGGAGACAAAATTTCATCAAAACTTATTGCACGCAGTTCTTCATGAATGGACAGCTTTCCTTTTTCACAGAAACAGTTCATAGAACCTTCAACATGATCATCACTTGGAAAAGTCTCTGCAACCACCACACTCAACCCTTTTCCGGCAACTGTGGATATCAGTTTTTTCTCTGCATTCCTTTTTATGCGATTATCGGGACCAAGCATAAGAATATTATTGGCGCTTTCATTCTCCGTATCTGCGAGAACAACATTTATCTGAACATTACTGCTTTTGCCGATCGGGACTGTGATCAGGTTACGAATTTTCAAAGAATCGTCTGTAACAGCCCGCAGTTCTCCAAAGCCGAACAGTTTGCCTTGCTGAAACTCGTACACTTTTTGGGAACGCCCATACATTGTTGCTGTAACTGTATGATTACCGTTCTCACATCTTATAAGCCCTTCATCGGCAAGCTTCCCTGCATAATGAGTCGGCAGCCGATTGTCGGCAGCAAACTTTTTCATGACATCAGCCATTACAAAAACATTCCCGTTCCTGTTAAGCTTTATCCCACTAACTCCTGAATGAAGCAGATCTATTATACTTTCCGCCAAATCCTTGTACGGGTCTGACACGATTTTAAGAAGGTCATCTTTAAATTTTATCAAATAGTTTCCGATCTGTTGGGTGTTAAGCTCCATAGATATAAGTGTTTGTCTCAATATCCAAAGAACATAGAATACCGGCTTCTGTAAATGTTTAGGAAATGTCGAAACATCGATCTCTCCGTTTGTATTGACAAACAGTGAAGATTTGTTCCCTATATTTATAATAGTATATCTTACATAATTGCATATTTTGTTAAGATTTGCAGCGGTCGATGTATTAGGCTGATAATATATAATAGTATACATGTATTCCGGGCAATTATCTCTTATATACGATGCATCGCTTGTTACCAAAATAGAAGGGTGAATGGCTGTATCATGCATTACATCGCTCAAATACTTATCTAGGTTATACTTTGTGCTTGAATCCAGATCGAGTATCAGGAGCCTTCTGTCTTTTATGTCTTTCAGGTTCTTATCCACGACATAACTCATATCCTCTTCGAACAGCTCACATATATCGGGTATATTCTTTCTGAGATGCCTCGTTTCTATAACAAGAACAGGCATTTTTCCAAAATCATAGACTTTGCGCATTTCGGAAAGTATCCTTAAGCACAACGCAGCAAACTTGTATGTTGGTATGTTTTCTCTGATCTCATTATTCTTTATGCCCATGAAGTCCTGCATTTCATCTTTATTGGCAGTCTTTTCACTGTCATTCACGGCTCCATATTGTAAAGTCGTTTGATTTGGCCTGCAGTAAAAGCCGTGATAGATGATGTTTCGCTGGACCCAAGGCATGTTAAACCCAGTCGGGTCATAGTGTTTAACACGTTCTACCTGCATAAGAATATAATCGGTGAGAATAGGTGCATATTTTTTCGAAAGAATAAATACACGTTTTTCCATGGCTATTTCGTATAGGCAAAACGGATCGGATCTCAGATCGCTTGTATTCAGTGTAATGGATTCACGGATTCGGTCACGGACGAATTCCAATTTAATTGTTTCGCTCACAGTATTGTCATATCCGAATGTAATCTCTACTTCTCGAAGCAAAATAAGACCCTTGGTTATTTCCATGTAATCGAAAATATCATCGAAATCGTTATTGTAGCTTTCAAGTTTATCATGGTTCAAAGGGGAGAAACTTGTATTGTACCGGTTAGCGCGATTATACTTTTTGGCTTTTAGCACAAAAAAGCACTCCCTATCATTATTTACCCCCACATCGTAGAAGATATACTTTTGCGTCACAGCCTTGCTGCTCGATTCTACCCTAAACGGATTATAATCCGCGCCCTCAGGGACAGGCTTACCGGCATACTCGTTAACAAGTTCGTAAGCATTCTTAGCTGTGGTTGGTTCTGAATTTGCTATAGGTTGTTGTCCCGGCGGGTGTGCGGTAGGAACGTACATACCTGAAACCTCCTTATGGCATGATTCTTAAGTCAAATATCAGTATAATAATGACTATAATCGTAATTCATGTTAATTTTTCATAATATTTGCAATTGATTTATCTGATTATTTTCAATTTAGGTAATTATTAAGAAAATGATGCCGAAACAGCGTGTGGGGAATCAGTACTACATACCGCATAACAGCGCCGTTTGCGGGACGTTGGCAAACTATGCGCTGAGGGTACATAGGGTGATGAGGAAGAATATGGAGGAGGATTTGGAGTCTGAGGTGAGGGTGGGGGTGTAGGGGCTGCTTTTTCGATTATATTATTAAACTTGTCCGTTCTTAACCAATTCGTTAGCTATTCGGATAACCTCCTCGCGTTCTTTGGCGGAATAGGTAAACATATCATTTGTAATGTTGTTTTTATGACACATTGCAAGTAAATAAGCAGCAGCAACTACCAGTTTTTCATGTTTCTTGTCATTCGGGGCATATTTTACACTGACATCTCTTGAAATAGTAAGATGTGTTGTTCCAAGTACCTTTAATATCTCAACAACAGACTCAAAATCCTCATAATTATCATTTATACCCGGAAGAATGATATATTTCATTGTAATCTGTCCGGGGTGAGCACTATTGACATAATATTTGACAAGATTATCCGTTACCTTGTCAAAATTATCCACCCCTTTAACAGCCTTCCATGTCTGCGGAGTTCCTGCATCGATAGAAACATTTATATATGAATTCGGATTATCGTGAAGATTCTGAGCGATTTTTTCATCGAAAAGAAATGCATTTGTATAGAAATTCGCAGTCTTCCCCTTGACTAATTCCATAATTCTGTCTTTGTACGGATGAATGGTTATTTCGCCGGTAGAGATCTGCCATACTGCATTTGGATCTATTACCCCGCTGGTTTGAGCAAGTTCCAGTAAAGCAAAAAGATTTTCGTATGCTTTCTTGACACTATCACTGTTTTCCCATTTTCTATATACGCCGCAATAAATACATTTGCACTGACACGGCGCAGGATACATGGAGAGATTTACATATCCTACAAACGGGTTTATATCCCACTCGCCCTGACAATAGTTCGAACAACCGGCACAGCCGAAACCCGTTTTCCCGGGTGTTCTAAATCCTTGAGCAATCAGCATTGTCCGGAGCCCTATAAATCGCTCTAATGTTTCTTCTGCATTATCCGACAACGGTATTCCGGGACGGGAAGGAATGCTTTCACAGCATAAAGATATTACTTTATCGTCATTATCTATACGACCATTAATGTTCAGAGCCATTCTTGAAATCATTCCACAAGACAGATATTTCATCAGTATTCTCCGTTCTTTATTCAGTCTGATCTTTATTAGCAAATTTTTCCCATAAATAGTTATATACTACATCAGGGACAATCTTTCCGATAGTGTCAAAATCTCTTTTTTCAAGCAAGGCACGTACATCTGTGGCGCTTATCACCTTGCCGTCCATTTTAGCACGGGGTATCTCTACAAACTCAATTTCATACTCCGGAAGCACACGCTTCATAGTTTCGTTATACTGACGGGTAACGCTGTCATTCGGTTCCTCTCCTGCAAATCGTTTCGTGATATGCAGACATGGTGCTATCTCGCGGGCAAAAACAGTCACATCGAGAGATGTGTCTATAGTTTTGTCCTGCATTTCGGACTTGTTGAAATACTCTGAAAATGTCAGAGATGAAATTATAAATTTACCGCTTGGTATAACTTCCTTATTAACTATATCAGCGGTACATTCATCTACAAGTCGTAGTCTGTCCTCAAACGGGAATATCGATTTGTCTTCCTGAACAACAAAAATGATCAGAAAATCGCATTGTTCAAGTGCCATTTCAATCAGATAACGATGACCCAGTGTAAAAGGATTGCAGTTCATTACTATTGAACCGATTACGGGATCAGGAAACTTTTCATTGTAGTATTCTGAAAGAATCTTCTGATATTCTGCCAGTTCTTTGTTCTGAGAAAATGTGAACCCATAAGACTTATTCTTTTCTACCGGCGCAGATGATCCGTTCAGAACACCTTGTGAGATCAGGCCTTCATAGATCTTTTCAGCGATAAGTTTATTGCCGTCCGGGGTAAAATGGTTAAAATCGGCGAACGTTTCAACATTTCTGTTTTCAACTGCCGCATTGGACAGATCAATACAATAATAATCGGGATCCGTTTTACTACTGAACAGAATTATAATATCTCCTTTTTTCAGAGGAAGCGATTTAATAATAGCAGGTATTTCCTTTTTTTGTCTGTCTCCTTGACAAAGGCAAAACCCGTAATTCTGTACAATATACGGTAAAGATATTCCACTTTCTGTCAGACATTTCTGCAATTGTGAACTTATAGTCATTTCATCGTGAGAACCGTATCCGAATATCGTACAACCGCCTACTAAATATATCGTGTTCTGATATTTGTCGGGCTGATAAAGAGTTATCCTGTGACCACCAGATATATTTATATATTTGCTGTGATAATCATTAAACCTACGAACACCGTTAATATCGTGATATGATACCGGTGTGCTCAGTACTTCTCTTAATGCTTGTTCATTATAATACCTATTAAGTCCGACATTTTTCATCTCTGGATAATTAAAAATAGCATTTCCCATCAAATTATGTGAAGCAATAAACTCTTCACTTTGAGTATGTTCAGATTCCGGAAATTTAGGACTTTTCACCAATACTACTGAAATGCCCTGTTCTTTATAAAACATCTTCATTTCATCTTCATAAGGACGGTCACAAAACAATCCCTCAGAATATGTATCAAAAGTTACGAAATCTACTACCGCACCGGTTACCTTATCAAATACAACAAAATTCAATCCGATCGACAGACCTGTCAATGGTTTTGAATTGATCACAATATGACTTTTTGCACAGTTGGTGTGCCAGCCTGAACTTTCGAGTTCAAGCTCACACTTGCCTATATTTCCAGTACATTTAACGGTTCTGTAGATGTTGGTCTCGATATGTTCAAAAGTACAACTACCGGAGTCCAATATAGCTATATATCCCATTCTGAACTTATCGCGCAGATTCACTTTCAATCCTAGATCTCTGAGTTTATCTGAAAGTTCGACTGTAAATCCAGGACCGGTCGGCGTATCATATGCTAAAATAATGACAGAATATCTGAAAGAAAATGCTTTAAGCAGACCAATATAATTATAGATGTTTTCTTCTTTTGTCAGGTTTTCAATTGAAAGAGGATCGCCTGAAGCAAGCAACAGTCTGCGTTTAAGTATTTCAATTTCGTTTTGCAGTTCAATTGTTTGAGTGTCCGTCTCGTGATCAGTTTTCTCCATCTGTATTTCTGTTTTCCTTTCATTGACAGTTTATCCTGCCATACATTTTTTCGTAATATTTCTTATATTCTCCGCTAATGATCTCTTCCCACCATGGCTTATTGTCAAGATACCATTTTATGGTTTTCTTAATGCCGTCCGCAAACTTCGTTTCCGGCAGCCAGCCGAGCTCGTTATGTATCTTCGTCGGGTCGATAGCGTAGCGCATATCATGCCCCTTGCGGTCGGTGACATAAGCGATAAGGCTTTCAGGCTTACCGAGTTCCCTGCATATCAGCTTCACAATGTCGATATTGGCCATTTCGTTATGGCCGCCCACATTGTACACTTCTCCTACCCTGCCCTTGTGGATTATAAGATCTATTGCCTTGCAGTGATCCTCAACATACAGCCAGTCGCGCACATTCTTACCCTCACCGTAAACCGGAAGTGGTTTGTCGTTAAGGCAGTTCGCGATCATCAGCGGTATAAGCTTCTCGGGGAAATGATAGGGGCCGTAGTTGTTCGAGCATCTGCTGATCGTCACAGGCAGGCCATAAGTGCGGTTGTAAGCCATAACGAGCAGATCGGCACTGGCCTTGGAACTGCTGTACGGGCTGCTTGTATGTATCGGGGTAGTCTCGGTAAAGAACATATCAGGCCTGTCAAGCGGCAGGTCTCCGTAAACTTCGTCTGTCGAAACCTGATGATAACGCTGTATGCCGTATTTCCGGCAAGCATCCATAAGCACTGCTGTACCGATTATGTTGGTCTGCAGGAAAATCTCCGGATTTTCGATGCTGCGGTCAACGTGGGATTCCGCGGCAAAATTCACAACAATATCAGGTTTTTCTTCCTCGAAGAGCTTGTACACGCCTTCCCTATCGCAGATATCCAGCTTCACAAAGCGGAAGTTCGGCTTGTCCATCACGCTTTTCAGTGTTGACAGATTGCCTGCGTATGTGAGCCTGTCGAGGCAGATTATCCGGTAATCCGGATATCTGCCAAGCATATGAAATATGAAATTCGAGCCGATGAAGCCGGCTCCGCCGGTTACCAGTATATTCATTGTTTATCCTCAACAAGCGATAGCAGGTAATTTCCATAATCGGTCATTCTTAGACTCTCTCCGATGTTTCTTATCTCCGCATCGCTGATGAATCCTCGTCTCCATGCGATCTCTTCGATACAAGCAATATAATAGCCCTGCATTTCTTGTATTGTTTTTACAAATTCTGCCGCTTTAAGCATACCGGCAGGAGTACCGGTATCAAGCCATGCCATACCTCTGCCCATTGTGATAACATATAGCTCTTTCAATTCGAGGTATATATTATTAACAGCTGTTATTTCAAGTTCACATCTTGCGGAAGGCTTTATGGTTTTAGCTATTTCGACTACTCTGTTATCATAAAAATAAAGACCCGGTACAGCATAATTTGATTTAGGCTTTTTTGGCTTTTCTTCTATTGAAATGATCCTCTTGTTTTCACCTATCTCGATCACTCCATACGCCGACGGATCCTTGACCGGATAACCAAACACTGTTGCGCCTTTTTTATTGTTCATAGCAAGATGCATTAAACGAGTCAGATCATTGCCATGAAATAAATTATCACCAAGGATCAGACAAACATTATCATTTCCAATAAAATCCTCACCAATAATAAAAGCCTCGGCAAGGCCGCGCGGCTCATTCTGAATCCGGTATTCTATGTTCAGCCCTATAAAGCGACCGTCTCCGAAAAGCCTTTGATAGAGCGGTATATCATCCGGAGTTGAAATAATAAGTATCTCCCTTATCCCCGCAAGCATCAGTACGGAGAGAGGATAATAAATAAGAGGTTTGTCATATATAGGGATAAGCTGCTTTGACACTACTTTTGTCATAGGATAAAGTCGAGTGCCTTTACCGCCGGCAAGAATTATTCCTTTCATATGATCTCCTTTACTGTAAGATTATATTGCATATCCTGTCAACATCCTCCGGCTGCAGATCCGCATAGAGCGGTAGTGTAAGCACTCTTTTGCTTATATGTAAGGCAACCGGTGTTTTAGTGACATCATATTTATTATGAAATGCGGAGAATGTATTCGTAAGAGGATAAAAGTATTTTCTTGCTCCGATGTTTTCTTTTGCAAGGGCTTCAAATACTTCTTCCCTGCTTTTCCCGAATACTTTTTCATCAAATATGACAGGAAAATAAGCATAATTGGGCTTTACTTCAAGCTGAACCGCATTAAGCTGCAAACCCTCGATATTCCCGAGGCGTTCAACATAACGCTCAAAAACAACCCTGCGCTTTTCAATTTCCTCGTCAATATGGCGCAGATTGCATATCCCCATTGCTGCGCAGAATTCATTCATTTTCGCGTTTGCACCGACAGCGCTGACTTCTTCAGGTCCGTGTATGCCGAAATTTTTCAGCTCATACAGGTGTCTTCCGAGTTGTTCATCTTTATAACAGGTTGCACCACCCTCTATTGTATTGAATACCTTAGTGGCGTGAAAACTGAAAACAGATGCGTCACCATAACTTCCTGCACTTTTTCCCTTATATTTCTCCCCGAACGCATGGGCAGCGTCATAAATCACCTTAAGTTCATACTTCTTTGCAATACGATCTATCTCTTCTATATTACAGATATTTCCGTATACATGAACAGGCAGAATAGCACATGTACGGTCAGTAATAAGGTTTTCGATTTTGCTTGTATCGATTGTAAAATCGACAGGATCTATGTCGCAAAAGACAGGCTTTAGTCCGTTTCTTACTATCGCATGAGTCGTTGAAGCAAAAGTGAACGGCGTTGTGATGACCTCACCCTGTAGATTCATAGCCTGCAAGGTCAATTCTATAGCCATGTGTCCATTTGTAAACAGTTCAATATTATCTATGTCCAGATATCTTTTCAGATTGGCTTCAAGCTGTTTGTGCTTTGTCCCCATGTTGGTGAGCCAGTGGGTATCCCATAATTCTTTAATTTCTTCACAATACTCCTCAAAAGAGGGCATGGAAGAGCGGGTGACAAGAATGTTGTTCATTATAAAAAACCACCTTTATATACGAGGCACTGATTATATATTTTGGGAAAGTGACTTATTGAATAAAACAGAACATATATACAGCTAATCCCCCCAAAAACAGAAATCATTTATCTGCAAATTTCTTAAAATATTTATGTTTCAAAATATATTCAGCATCAGGAATATTGCTTATACAACGATTGATGCGCGTTTCGGTACTTATGGTCAAATCATGGTCACACAAAACGACTCCTCCGTTAACAATCCTTGTACTCCAGTCCTTCGCATGAGCAAACTCATCAGAATTCGACCACAGTTCCGGTACGGGTAGCCAGCCGGCAACAAATGCCAGATACAAACCTTCCGGACTGTACAGATCAGGTATGTTGAGTTCCATAGCCTTGATGATTTTTCTGCAGGCAGTCTCAAGTTCAAATTGCCTAATAAGAATATCATCGGTCATAACATCAGGAGTTGCTTTTGTCTTTTTGAGCTTGCGGTATTCATTAAGAGCAGCCCTCGTTATTTTGATACTGTCATTTATTATATCAGGGGTGGCAAGAAATAATGCTTCAGAATAACTCACTACATGGATAATATCCGGGCTTGTCTCATTCAACGGGTCAATATCGTCCATTAAGGCAGTAACTGCTGCGAGTTGAGTTTTTGCAGCCTCAAGATCGGGTTTAAAGTAATCCAATCCTGCTCTTGTTTGGAGTACAATTCGGAAGTTCTCATCCTCCAACTCTTTTACAAGTTTCAACAGTGTACGCCCTTTTGCAAGATCCTGTATTCCCCACGTATTTCGAGGAGTGTTAAGCATGTTTTGAAGAATAAAAGTCTTAGTACCATACTTTTTGGCAGCTTTAGCAGCAAGAAAGCCGGAAATAATATATGTAACATCATCAGCTCCCCGAAATGCAAAATGATGAGGAACATTTGTCTCAACTGGCTTTCCAGTTGTAGAAATCCATCTGATAGTCCCTAAATGTTCTTTTAAATTATCATATAATGAATTCGGGCCACGCCCGTCTAACTCATTAAACCACCATAAAGAAAGTGCGTGCCATGAAATATTAATTGTTTTTTCATATATTTTAGCAAGCTTCAAAACATTTTTAGTTCCGGAATAAGTTCTCACCAGCATTGGTCTTGCCGACTGCCATATCTCTATATATTCATATTCCGAATTTACCGGTACACCTCCACCGTTAGGCTTACCGGTCCAATTTTCCCCGAAATTGGATTGAGACAACTGAGATGAACCTATTGAAAGCACGTCTAATAAACCGGCATTCGCAAGTTCATGGCACCAGTTCTTATACTCTTTAAGCATTTCCGTACGAGACATATCATTGGAATACGGGCCAGAATGAGCACGGATCAGAGGCTGAAATCCCCCCTCGTAATTATGCTCCAACCGAAGCTCCAATGTATCTTTCATTGTTCCGAATTCCGGATACATATTCCGTTTCGGTGCCATTATTCTGCGATATTCACTGGAGCAAATTATTTTTCTGCCGAACTTTGTCAGTTCCTTATCGTACTGACAGCCGCCCTTTATGGTTTGAGGTATATTTTCGAAAGGCACTCCCATTACCAAAAGTGTTTCTTCAGCAGATTCTCCCCCTCTGAATGTTGATACGAGCCCCTTATATTCTTTTTCGATTCTTTCGCATGCAGGAGCTAGTCCAGCGAAAAAAATACTTTTTATTCTGGGATCAGATCCACCATAATAACCTTTTTGGGTCAACAATAATATAAGTCGCCCGATAAGTTCTACAGCTGTATCCGGATCAAGACGATATGAGAAACCGATATGTTCTATGCGGTTATTCTCTATCCAGTCAAGGATCGTGTTCTGACAGCTTTCCGATTCTATACGATCCATAGCATACTCTATCTGAGCGGAAGATATCAAAACACGGTATCCGCAGTCGCGCAGCAATGCAGCAGCAGCATTGATTCCCATAGTGTGCGCGTCCACTGACGATTTAATTAAACCAAAAGTTTCATTCTTACCTGCAGTCATCAGAACCACTCTTTCAAAAGTATAATTTCAACTGTTTGAGCGTAAACCTTCTGCCGTTCTCTCTATAATCTGTATCCATTACTGATGAGGCAAGATTGATAACAGTACTGATATTTGGGGTATTTACACCCAACTCTCTACCCATTGTTTCTATCGGCACCAATCCATTCGGAACATCTTCGAAAATGTATCTGCTGTTTATTGTAGGAGGAGCATCGATCTTGCTATACGCCTTGTTGTTTCGTATGCACTCAAGCAAAGTCTCTCCTTCTATCAGATATGTTCGTTTCAACCAATCCATTAATGATTCGACGTCATATCCCGCTGCATGAGCAACAGCTTGCCTTTCATAATCTATTTTTTCAAGCAGATGTGCTACTGATTTTGATATTCCGTCATAATAGTACTTGAAATCTACTTTCTCACTTTCAATCCAGCCAACATTCATCATTACCGGTGCACAGTGCAAAACCATGCCAATGTTCGTCAATGATGTAATTGCGACTGAATCTACCGGACTGAAATACGGTTTCAAACAATCCGGCATAATGGATAAAACCTTATTTACGTTATTTCCTTTCAACGCAGCAATTTTAACATCGTTTTTCAAAGCGAGGATATTTGTGCTGTCCGGCCCACTTTTCCTGCAAGTATAAACAATTGTTTGAGTCTCACATATTTGCGGCAAATCCTGCACTCCACACTTTATTAACTCTTCAGCAAATTCTATTGCACCAAATGTCCTTCCGGGATTAAGTACAACGATCATATCCTGGTGAACATACGGAGCCAGTTGTTTTGCAATATCTTTATGTGCACAGCTCGGAGTTGTAACCATTACAAAGTCACTGATCACATCGGCAATATTGGCTGATGCTTTCGAAAGATGTGCCACACCGTTCACGATACCGGAGCAGTGAATTGCTCCGGTTTCAATAATGTCATGTATGTTTTTCTCGGTTCGATTCCATAGAGAAACATCTATCCCACATAAAGCGAGATGCGCAGCCATCGCCAATCCCTGATGTCCTGCGCCGCAAACAAAGACTTTTTTAGCCGCAGAAGTCGATTCCATTACTCAGATATCATTCCTCTCTTTTTACGCTTCCTGATAGTTGAAATCAACAAGCAATTCATGATTCATAATATCTTTATTTTCAACTGACATGATTCTTACTGTTTTATTGACACAATCATGCTTTTCTTTGAGTTCTGCCATTGTATTACCAACTATGGTAAAACCTCCAACTCTGTCGCCGCTGTTTTCGACCGTATCAAAAACAGACTGTTTACAACGAAAGACATAATAATCTGTTATAACACCGCTTGACTTCAATTCATCAAAACCTTCAACATGATCAAATGTACCCGGTGTGCAGTAAATATATTCATCTACCATGAACGCGGTCAATGGCTGTTTGACAGTAATATGAGGTTTAATACCCATTGTCAGATCAATAACAGCAGATACTACATCTACACCTGTTCTTCTGTTTATCGACAAGTGTTTTACACCGCCTCCCGTTCTTGCGGAGAACTCAACAACAGAAACAGTCTCGCCATCGGTCAGCAACTGGATCAGCATGGGGGCATCCTTGATTCCAAATGAATCCGATATCTGCTGTGCGACCGTTCGGATCTTATCCGATAGCGCATTAGAAATGATTGCCGGATGCCAGGTGCGGAATATAATAAATCTATCATTATCTTTCAGCTTCTCGCTCGCAGTAATATCAAGTATGATTGCTTTTCCAGCTTCAACATAAGCATCAACACTCAATTCCTTTCCTGTGATATATTCCTCAACAATAGCGGTGTCGGTTCTGCTGAACATTACAGCTTCATTGAAAGCCGATTTCAGATTCTCACTGTTATCAACTCTTCGAACTCCTTTAGAGCTGTTACAATCAACCGGTTTAACAATTAGTGGGTATTGCCAGTCCGAAAGATCTATCGAAGCCAGCGAATCGGCAATTACATATTTTGATGAAGGAACATTATTGTCGGCAAATAACTTTTTCATATATGCCTTGTTCGTTACATTTCTTGCCATTTCATAATTGATATAACACGGTAAACCAAGTTCTTCCGATACTCTTGCTACTGTAAGAAGAGCCTGATCGGTACATACAGTTATAACAAAATCAACTTTTTCTTCAACGGCTAACTGCTTAATTGCCTCAACATCCAATGTCGATATGCGATAAAACCTATCTGCATAATCTCTTGCAACCGGATAGTTGTAGTAATCAGCCAGAACGGTCTCTATTTTTCTGCCTTTAAGCTTATTAATCAGGTCGATTTGAGGAAACCCGCCAGCTAACACTAATGCTTTCATATTTTATCCCCGATATATTTTGAAATTCAGTATAGAAACTCAAAAATGATCAATTTTCTGGCATTTAAGCAATCAATTAATATTCTTCTGAATATTAATCTGATTCTAAAAGATTTTCTTTTATAACTATCAATCTTTCTTCGTTCTCAAAACCCATATCTTCAAGATCATTTATTGTATTTTTGCATTCTTCATATTTTTTATTTAGAAGATAGTATTCAGCGATGCAAAATTTACCTTCAACAAATTCATCTGACCTTTCGAGTAATGCAGAAAGCATCAAATAAAAATTCAGAAAAGTTTCTGTTGTTTTTTGTTTTCTGTTTGTTATTATAGAAGTCATATTATCCAATGCAATAAGATATTGTTTTTTTACGACTGATATATATATTTCGTAGTATTTTTTAATAAATGATCTATCAGTGACCAATGTTAATATTTGGTCTTTTTGGGCAAGAGTTTTTATTATTGAATCAAGGTCGAATTTTTTTGTATATTTATTCTGTTGAATCAATTCGGCTATGCAACAGATCAAATCTGTAATTTCATTAGCAAACAATTTTTTTCTGATCTGTTCGTTATTCGCCCAGAGCGAGCAATTGTTTCGGCTTATTATCTTTGAATATTCTCCTATATATTTTTCACATATATATTCAATTTCAGAAAAAGGGCATATATTTTCAGACCAATAACTAAAAATATAACTGAATATATTATCTATAACGCTGGAAGATAACTCTCTTAGATCTCTCAAATAGTCTTCATATCCCGGTGTGTTTGAGAAGTGTGATCCATCTTTCGGATATAACCAGACATCTATTGTCACATCTCTATTCAGTATATCAATCAACTCAACAATTTTTTCTTTATCTGAAAGAGAGGAACCAAAAAGGACCTTTAATGTATCATCAATTGCATTAATATAAACCAAATAAAGGAATAATTTGTTATCTTCACTGATATCACCGAATTGAGATAAAAATTTTACAGACAAATTATATAGACTTATGTCTGAGTGCGATCTGTTTTTTGTATATTTATGTGAAACAGACTTGTTATGTAATCTATAGTGATGCATTGCACTGTTATCAATACATATTCTATGAGATTCGTTTAGCAAGGTGAATGCCGTGTATGTGTCCGTACCATATGAGAAGCCGAGGTCTTCCCAAGATGGGAAGACAGCATTTTTCAATAATTCTGTCTTAACAAGCTTCCCCCAATACTGTCTGTAAAACCAGTGATAGATTGGAAAATATCTATTATATTGTTCTCTGTCAATAATTAAACGCTCCGATAAAATATTGGTTTTTATATTATTGTTATTGTCGCGAAAAAAAACAGAACCCGTATTTACGATATCTGCGTTGACCTCCTCAGCTAATGACAAGAGTTTTTCTAAATAATCAGATTCTATCCAATCATCCTGATCCAATACTGTGTAATAATCTCCTTTAAAATACTCGCGTAATATTGGCAAAAGCCATCTTATACTATTCTCGTATCTATATACTTTGATTCTGCTATCCTTTAACTTATACTCATTGATTACATCATAGGTTGCATCAGCGCTGCCATGATCCACAATTATATATTCGAAATTGGTATAAGTCTGATCCAATACGCTGTCAATACACTGCCTGATATAACCTCCAGCATTGTATGTCTGTGTATATACTGTGATTTTCGGTGCCCCCTGCATATCTTATTTGTTCCTTTCCATATATAATATATGTCTTTCAAATAAAGGTGCTCTGTTTCACGTTAAGAAGAGGATTTATATTCGAAGATTATCAGCACTTGTATCCTGTCATATTGATGAGATTATTTATCTCCGGATCCCCCGGATTTATCTTCTTATAATCTTCCAATGTCTTTCTCGCTGCCTCAATATTTCCCGCAACAATATACGCCCGTATATTCTTCTTCACAGCCTCGGCGAGCTGTTCAAACTCGGACTTCGTGTTAGCTTTCTTATACCGCTCGTTCAGTGCGGATTTGACAGCAAACAGTTTTCCGATAAGCTGCTTCTTTTCTTCCTCGTGCTTGTCCTCGTTTTCCATAAGCCGCATACTTATGCAGTAATCATAGAATTTCACCGCAGTCGGCAGCGTATTGATATCTGAAATGCTATCTGCATTATAGTTTTCTGCTGCTTCATAAAATCCATCAATGTTCTTGCAGCAAAGGAGAACTGTCTTTTTTATATCAAGTCCTGTTTCGAACAGGGCAGGGGAGAGGTCATAATTCTTATTAAGTATCAGATATATAATATCTATATCTTCCGATACCCCGTATTGTGTGATAAAGTCATTGATCTTTGCCGAACAATCCTCGCTCGCATAGTACGTTTTATAAATCGTTACCTTCTTTGCGGTCTTTGTGTCGCTTTTTGAAATATTATCAAGCGCGACTAAAACAAGCTCTTTATTATTGGCTTTTCTTGAACGATCGAATAACTCGTCCAACAGTATCTTTTTGCCCCAGCTGTCAAGCCTTTTGTAGTAATTGCCGATATTTTTATATCCGAAATGCTCCGCAACTATAAGCTCATATCTGATAAAATTATAAATCTTATGTTCATCAAAAGCAAATTTGTAAATTGGATATGTACTCAGCCAATGATCTGCGATATTGAACTCCGAGCAATTAATACAGCAAGCTATAAAATTGCTGAACAATCCGAGAACAGTCCTGTCGTTGCACATAGCAAAAGTGATCTGATGAGCGTCTTCGGTAGATAATTTACCGGCTCTTATATCCCTGAATATATCAAAAAATTTTTTATAACACATTAGTGCTTCATCACATCTGCCCAAAGCAAACAAGGAATCCGCCTCATAAGCATACATCTCTCCATCGGCAGTAAGAAATCCGAGATTCATAACCTTTTTTTGCTCAAAATACTCTGTGCAGACAGCGTACACTTCGTCGTATTTTGCGTTATTATACATATTTTCGGCTTTCTGCGTGTAGAGCACAACTATATATCTGTTATTGGTTTTCTTGCATTTTGCAATACCCATTTCCAGATATCTGAATGCATTATCGAATTCGTAAACAGATCCGTAGCCGTCAAAAAGCTGTGAATAGATTTTCGGATGAGGATCTTTCTCTGTTTCTAAAGTTTTAAGCATAAGCTCGATGTTACGCTGAAATTTTGCTTTGCTTTCTTCGACCGAAGTATAAAGATAACCGTAATGCCACGCAATATCATTGATATGTTTCGCCGGTTCGAGAATCGGATAAAGAAACTCATGTATCATCCCGACAAACTTTGTGTCGGGATATCTTTTCACCATACGGCGCGGGAAGAAATCAAGATAATCCTTTTCGTTATATAGATTTCTTATAACAAAAGAAGCAGATTTGTATTTTTTATATTCTCCGGAATTGAAGAAATCAATGATGCCTTCACACGACTCAAATATCTCGTCCGCATCAAGGAACATGAACCATTCACCGGACGCTAGTGTAAATGCTGTATTTCTTGCCGCGGAAAAATCCTTTATCCATTCAAAATGCAGTATCTTATCTGTGAATGTTTCCGCGATTTCAACCGTTCTGTCTGTGGAACCGGTATCGGTTATTATCAGCTCGCTGTCAACACTGTCAAGTATTGGTTTTATGCCTTTCAGACAACGCTCGAGGTATTTTTCCTCGTTTTTAACGATCATTCCGATAGTAAGAAGCATATCCAGCTCCATTTCTTACACATTAATGCTATTAAAAAGCACATCTATTTCCGGATCATTCGGGTTAATTTCCCTATAATCCTCAAGCGTCTTCCTTGCCGCTACAATGTTTCCCGCAGCGATATACGCCCGTATATTTTTCTTTACTGCCTCGGCGAGCTGCTCAAATTCGGACTTCGCATTCGCTTTCTTGTACCGCTCATTCAGCGCGGATTTAACGGCAAACAGCTTTCCGATAAGCTGCTTTTTTTCTTTCTCGGGCTTGTCCTCGTTTTCCATAAGACGCACACTGATGCAGTAATCGTAGAATTTCACGGCTGCCGGAACCGCCTTATTATCGGAGATAAGATCGGCACTGTAATTCTCCGCAGCCTCATAAAAGCCCTCGATATTCTTACAGCAGACAAATGCTGTCTGTTTAGGGTCAAATCCGGAGCTCAGGACTGCCGCCGAGATATCATATCCCGCTCTGAACATGATATACAACAGGTCAGCATCTTCCGCGACACCATACTGCTCAATAAATTCGTCAATAGCAGCCGAGCACTCTTCGCCGGCATAATATTTCTTATATACAGCTATTTTCTTTGCTGTCTTACTGTCACTTTTAGAAATATTTTCAAGAGCTGCAATAATCAGCTCTTTATTATCGGCTTTTCCCGAACGGTCAAACAGTTCGTCCAGCATTATCTTCCTGCCCCGACTGTCCAGCCTTTTGTAATAGCTGCCGATATTCTTATAATTAAAATGCTCCGCGACCGTAAGCTCGTATTGAACTAACTCATATACCTTCTGCGGCTCAAACGAATATTTATACAGCGGGTATGTGCCGAGCCAGCTATCGGCGGTATTGAATTTCCCGGACTTTATGCAGCTATCTATAAAATTGTTAAAAAGCGGCAATATACTTATCTCACTGCGCATATATGATGATGTTAGATAACTGTCATAAGTTGCAATCTTTCCGTTTTCGATATCTTTGTATGTAGAAAAAAACTTTTTAAAAGCTTCTACCGCTTCCGGGTAGCTTTCAAGTTCATACAAGCACATTGCTTTTATACCATAGATTTCACCGTCTGTAGTAAGTGGGTATGGTCTGATGATCTTATTCATTCCGAAATATTCATCGCAAGCAATTATGGCTTTTTCATACTGCTTATCTGTCTGATAATAAGCTGCCTTATGAAAGTAAAGCGACGCAAGCACAATGCTATTCATCTTTCTGCTCAGTTCTATGCCGCCATTAAGATAAAACATCGCCTTCTCATAATCCTTTATGCCAATGAACGCTTCATAAAGCTGAACATAAAGATTCGGAGTGGTATCTTTTTCAGTCTCATACCTTTTCAGAAGCAATTCGGAGTTTCGCTTGAATTTGTTGTATTTCTGCTCCTCGGATTCGTAATAGTAACCGTAATGATCGGCGATATCCTGTATATTTTTATATGGCGGCTGAAATGTATTCAGCGACTCATGCACTGGATTTTCATAACGTGTATGCGGGTGCAGTTTCACCATTCTTGGCGCAAGCAAATCACTGTAGCTGTCACCATTCTCTGTCTTGATGAGATTGCGTGAAATGTATGTTGCCGCGTTGTATTTCCTGTACTCACCGGAATTGAAGAACTCAATAATATGGTCGCATGAGCGAAAAATATCATCGGCATCAAGCATCATGAACCACTCGCCCTGCGCCTTTTCGAGCCCGAAATTCCGTGCTGCCGCAAAGTCATTTATCCAATCGAAATGCAGCACCTTGTCCGTGTATTTACGTGCTATTTCGACCGTTTTATCGACCGAGCCGGTGTCGGTTATTATCAGCTCGCTGTCAACATTGTCGAGTATCGGCTTTATCGCGGAAAGGCATTTCTCGAGCCACTTCTCCTCGTTTTTGACTATCATTCCGATCGTAAGTTTCATATTATCACCGCCGATACAACTATGTATACTTATCCTATGATATTATATCACAAAACCATGCATTTGTAAAGCCTTTTTGTGAAAAAACGACAAAAAACACCTCCCGGTTTAACCCGGGAGGTGCCAATTGTGGTTTAGTTAGTTGCGTAATGCAATGAAACTAAGCAATTTTCTCAAGCTGCTTTACCAATTCTGTTCAAATTAGCCGAGGAGCTGGAGAACGCCCTGAGGCTGCTGATTAGCCTGTGCGAGCATGGACTGCGAAGCCTGCTGGAGAATGTTGGACTTCGTGTACTTGATCATTTCAGATGCCATATCGGTATCTCTGATCTGAGACTCAGAAGCTGTCATGTTCTCATTAGCAGTGTTCAGCGAGTTAACAGTGTGTTCAAGTCTGTTCTGAACCGCACCGAGCTTAGCTCTCTGTGTAGAAACGGACTTGATAGCGTCATCTATCTTATTGATAGCTGTGTTAGCATCATCCTGCTTAGCAACGGATACATTGCTGATTCCGAGAGCACTGGAGCTCATATTAGCTACGCTTACGGTAAGTCTCTGATCCTCTACGCCGTTAGCGCCAATCTGGAATGTAAGACCTTCGCCACCGCCTACAAATGCTTCTTTACCTACACCAGCACCAGCTGTACCGCCATTCATATCAATTGCAGAAGCTAACTTGGTTGATGTGTTCGCGAGGAATTTAACATCACCATCAGGAGCGTTGGTATCTGTAAGTGTAACATCGTAATCATAACCAGCCTTAGCCATTAATCTTTCGATATCACCGTCAGAATACTCTGTTCCTGTAGCAAGGTGAATGGTGAACTCGCCGTCCTTAGAATAATCGTCAGTATCAGCCTTTGTTGTCTCAACATATTCCTTGCCTGCAGCAACATCAGTTGAAATCTGAATTTTACGCTTGTCAACACCATAGCTGTTCGATGTGAATTCGATCTTATCTGCGTACTTTTCTGTACCATTGGTATTCGTGAATGCTGTTAACGAGGAAGAATTTGTAGCTCTAACACCAGCGGCTGTAGCAGTCGAAGCGCCTTGAGCAGCAGCTGCCTTAGTTGTTCCGCCGGCAAGAGTAATCTTTACATTAGCAGGCTGATTTGCTATCTGCTTATCATAGTTAGCGCCCTTTACGAGTTCATCGATTTCGCTCTGAGAATAACTCTGACCTGCAACAAGGTTTATTTTGAGTGCTGTGCCACTTGTCCAGTTAGCATTTTCGCCGCCCTTGCCAGAAGCACCGGTTGTAAACTCAACTGTTACGCCCTTAACATCAGATGTAATTGTTGAACCCTTGTTAAGAACCTTATTCGTATCGTCGCTGATGGCTTCGCCAAATCTTGCGCCGTATACACCTGTGTTACCTGCGCCACCGTCGAGAGAACCGTCGAGAAGCTTCATCTCGTTGTACTCTGTGGACTGAGCGATTCTGTCTACCTCGGACTTGAGAGCGTCAACTTCGTACTGGATCTGCTCACGGTCTTCGTCAGTGTAAGTGCCGTTTGCCGACTGAACTGCCAGCTCACGCATTCTCTGCATGATATCTTCTGTTTCCTGAAGTCCGCCTTCAGCTGTCTGGATAAGAGAGATAGCGTCGTTAGCGTTGGATGTAGCCTGAGTAAGACCACGGATCTGAGAACGCATTTTCTCGGAGATTGCGAGACCAGCAGCGTTATCAGCTGCACGGTTGATGTTGTAACCTGTCGAGAGCTTTTCGGTCTGCTTCTTGAGGCCGGACACGTTCTTTGTCATTGCGTTGTTAGCGTTCATTGCGCTTACATTGTGCTGTACTACCATTCCCATAATTGTTCCTCCTTGATTTCCGAACCTCGTCCCTGGGTGGAGCGGGGCTCTTACCGGTCATTTCCTTTACGACCGGTCCTGTTGTTTTGAGCCGTGCCCTCTTGGCATCGGCTTTAATAATGTTCTGTGATTTGTGTTTTGGTGTTACGGCCAAATTCCACCGCTGCAGTCAGCTTCACTTGAACCTTACAAATGTCTTATCGGCAGGAAACGAAAAAACTTTAGCGTTTTTTTGAAAATTTTTGGCAAAAAGCTGATATTTGTTAAAAATGCACTTGCAGTTAGGTTACAGATTGTGCATAATAACGGATATTGGCCGATTTTTTGGTGATTATCCCGTGTTTTGTATATCATTTCTTCTTCCCAATCTCCTGCAGCTTCTCAATTTTCTGCACCAACCGGTTGCAAACGACCGTATCAATCTGTCCTTCTCTGTACAATTTCTTTGCCATAGCAGTCATAAAAGCCTTACCGATCATTTTTTCCTGTTCGGCGTTCAGTGTCATAACATCACTCTCCTTTATATAGTATTGTTTGTTTTGGAAGCTATAATCATGTCTTTCAGATTTTTGACCCCACCTTGAATGGCTCTACGGTGGGATTTGTTTGTTTTTACACCAGACTTTGACCCCTGATTTTCAGCTGATGCGGTATTTTGACCCCTTTTTCATTTTTATACAAACTGCTCAACGGCGGGCTTTGCCCGACGAAGTGGATGAGCGTGGCGCCGAAAAGGCGACCGCTCTTTTTCCTGCATCATTTTCATACCTCCGAATTTGTCTCTTTTTTTACCGCTCTGTGCATAATGCCGAAGCAATATTTTGACCGGAACTCAGTCCTGCTTTGGAGCTGAGTTTGTACTCCGGACTTTATTCGCTCACACAGGCTCAGAAGCGCTCAAATTTGTTCGGAACTACTCTCGGTGGTATCACTACTCCACCTGCCATGTAAATCGGCTGAAACCGCCCGAAATTGCTGTTACATATTTTTCTACCGTCACAGGTCATGTTACGCTCTGTGAAAGAGTTTCCGGGCTTTCGATGACAGAAGAGACGGAAGAAACAGGCATACCATTTCTTCCGTCACTACCGTCACAGATCTTTTCTATATATCCAATTTCAATATATCTTTTCCCACTGCTGCGATAGGACGCGACCGATACATCTTGCTCCGTGAGCAGGTTCGCGTACTCCATAAGCGAACGGGTTATTCTGTTTGCGTAGAGCGTGTCACCGAACAAAGGAGAAAGCAATTCGATCAGCTCTGTGGCGCTGCCTTTGAAATATTTTTTCTCTTTCATGAATTTTGTAACTCGGTCAACAAAGATGATGCTTTCGTCGTGCTGCGTTTCAACAGGCTCGGTTCGTTTCCAGCGATGATCGTTCTTATCGAAAGACGATCTCTTATAATATTTGATGAGGTGCAGAAATGTCCGCTCGCAAGACAAGCGATAAAGCATCTCGTAAAAGACGGTCGGTACGATTACATCGAGACCGGCTCCCTCATTTCTATCAGAAAGAATGTTAAGGATATTGTTATCCCAAGCGAAGAGCGAAAGATAAATATGTACCCTATGGATTATGAGGAGTTTTTGTGGGCTGTCGGTGATAATACGAGTTATAAGCTGATTGGACAGTTCTACAATACCGGCAAGCCTCTCGGTCAGCAGACCAACCGCAAAATGCTTCGGGATTTTAGGCTGTATATGCTTGTAGGCGGAATGCCGCAGGCTGTCGATGAGTATATTAATACCAATAATTTTCGGAAGGTCGATGCTGTAAAGCGAGATATCCTGAATCTGTACGAAGAAGATTTTATGAAGATAGATCCTATAGGTCGTGCATCAATGCTTTTTGATGCGATACCTGCCCAACTCAATAAGAACGCGTCGAGATTTCATGTATCAAGCGTGATCGAAACAGTCCGTGCAGATGATGTGCTGCAGCTCATAGCCGAGATGAAAGACTCGAAGACCGTACTCGTATCATATCATGCCAACGACCCTAATGCCGGAATGTCATCAAACAAAGACCTTTCCAAGTTCAAAATGTTTGTCTGCGATACTGGTTTGTTTACTACACTGATGTTCAAGGACAAGGATTTCACTGAGAACGAAATATATGAAAAACTTCTGGCAGATAATCTTTCGGCAAATCTCGGTTATCTGTATGAGAATGCAGTGGCGCAGATGCTTACTGCAAACGGGAATGAGCTGTTTTATCACACATTTATGAACAAGACCTCTCGTCATAATTACGAGGTAGATTTTCTTGTTGTCCGCAAGAATAAGATATGCCCGCTTGAAATAAAATCTTCGGGTTACAAAAAGCACATATCTATGGATTTGTTCTGCGAGAAGTATTCAAGTAGGATCCTAAATAAGTATCTGATTTATACCAAGGATTATGCAAAGGATAAAGATGTTTTCTGTCTGCCGGTGTATATGACACCGTTTATATGATTTGCGTGGAATCATATAATTAAAACTATCTATATGACACAGTCGAAAAACTGGTATTATATTCAAAGTGGGGTGTCAGGGAATACTGGATAGTCGATCCTATGAGCGAAAAAGTGTTGGTTTACCCGTTCTCCGAAAAGAAAATCACGGTAATGTTCACCTTTGACGATGAAATAGAAGCAGGTATTTATAAGGATAACGCCCCGCCGCTCTCAATAAAGATCAGAGATATTCTGTAAGCAGGCTCACCCAGAATTTCGGGTGAGTTTTTCTTTCACTTTTTGCCAACGTAACTTCCTGTTCTCTCTTGACAATCTCTGCCCGGTATGGTATAATAAGCGCAGGAAATCATACATGATGTTTTCTTGCTTCTGTTTTTGTGCGGAGGAAAGTATATGGAAATTAACAACATATTTGTCGGAGAATCAGATCAGATAGAGTACAAACGCGAACGCCCCGCCGACTCCAAAAAATATCTTAAAACTGTCGTAGCTTTCGCAAACTGTAAAGGCGGAAGACTTCTTATCGGTATCGAAGACTCACCGTTGCGTGCTGTCGGAGTACCGAATGATAAGCTGTTCAGAGAGAAGGATGCTATTGCCAACGCAATAGCGGACGGCTGTCAGCCCATGATCATTCCCGATATTTCTGTCATAACAGTTGAAGGAAAATCTGTTATAACAGTAGATATCCGACCCGGAATGCAACGCCCTTATTATCTTAAATCGGAAGGCCTTGAAAACGGGGTATATATAAGGGTAGGTGGAACGACCCGCCGCGCGGATCAGTACCAGATACAGGAAATGCTTTGTGAAAGCACCCACCGTAGCTATGACAAATCTCCTTGTGCGGGATTGGATATAACGGAACAGGACATCACATCTTTTTGCGAGCACTTATCCGATATAGCAGCTGAAAACGGTCAGAAAAGAAAAGTATCGGTCAATCAACTTATTTCATGGGGTGTATTGATCGAAGAAAACCACAGGCAGCTTCCTTCCAAAGCCTTCGCACTTCTGAACGGCAACGATATTTTACCTACCAGAATACAATGCGGAATATTTAAAGGAACTACTCGCGCTGTATTTGTAGATCGCCGCGAATTTAAAGGTTCTATCATAGAGCAGGTTAATGAAGTCTATAAATATGTACTTTCAAAAATCAATCTAGGCGCGAATATAAAGGGATTGGCACGTCATGATGTTTTTGAGCTACCGGAAGAGGCAATAAGAGAGGCTCTGGTAAATGCTGTAGTACACAGAAATTACATTGACAATTCCGCGATTCAGGTCGCTCTATATGATGATCGGCTTGAAATAACGTCGCCGGGCGGGCTTATACGCGGTCTGACGGTCGAACGGATCAAGCAAGGCGCTTCAAAGACCAGAAACGAAGCGTTGGCAGAGGTGTTTTCCTATCTGAACATGATAGAGCAATGGGGAAGCGGCATACCGCGAATGATCGAACTGCTTACCAATAACGGATTAAAACCTCCGGAATTTCAGGACACCGAGGATTCGTTCAGAGTAATATTTTACAGACAGAATGGTATCAATGATACTGTTTCTGACACCAATGACACCATTGATGAGACCAATCTTCCAAAATCTCTTTCAAGAGCAGAACTTGATGTCATTATTTTGAATATACTCAAAAACAATCCTCGGATAACCCAGTCACAGGTCGCTGACAAGCTAAGCATATCGCTGGCAACAACAAAGCGAAAGCTGTTACGCCTGCAGGAGGAAGGAAAGTTGACCCGCATCGGCAACAATCGGACTGGATACTGGAAAGTAAACTGAAAGGGAGAACAAATGGACATCTACGAAATAATTAACCGTATGCGCACCGAGCGCAAGCAGATAGAAGACTTCAGCCTGCGCGTGACCTACTACGCCCGCGTCTCAACGACCCGCGACGAACAGACGATGTCGATAGAGAACCAGGAAAGCCACTTCCGGGAGCTGATACAGCGCAACACTAACTGGGAATATGTGGAAGGCTACGCCGATCGTATCCGAGGCGAGAATGCCGAGAACCGAGTACAGTTCCAGCGAATGATACAGGACGCTTATGACGGCAAATTCGATCTTATTCTGACGAAAGAAGTCAGCCGTTTTGCACGCAACACCATAGACAGTCTGACATACACCCGCGACCTGCTGAAACATGGAGTGGGTGTATTCTTCATGACGGACAATATCTGCACGATAGAGCCGGACAGTGAGCTTCGCCTTACGATAATGTCAAGCATAGCGCAGGACGAGGTGCGCAAACTTTCCGAGCGCGTGAAGTTCGGTCATCGCAAGGCTATCGAAAACGGACACGTTATCGGCAATTCCCGCATTTTCGGCTACGACAAGGATCACAGCAAGCTTGTCATCAACGAGAAGGAAGCCGAAATGGTGAAGCTGATCTACGAGACATACGCAACCGGCAATTACGGTCTGCGCAACATTGAGAAGCTGCTGTGGGACAAAGGCTACCGCAGCCGTGCCGGAAAGCTGATACACCACAACACGATCGGCGGGATAATACAGAACCCGAAGTACAAGGGCTACTACTGCGGAAACAAGGTCAAGATCGTTGATTACAGAACGAAACAGCAGAAATTCCTGCCGCAGGACGAATGGGTGATGTTCAAGGACGAGACTGGCGAGATCGTCCCGGCAATCGTTTCCGAGGAACTGTGGGATCAGGCGAACGAGATCTTCGCCGAGCGCAGTATGAAAGTTAAAGCTACAGACCGTTCCGCAAAGAAGACCTCTCCCCTCTCCGGAAAGATAATCTGCGGAGTCCACGGTGTCCCGTTCTGGAGGACATCATACAGCAAGGAGCTTCACCGGGACGAGCCGATATATGAGTGGATATGCCGGGAAAAGAAAAAAGGCAAGGCAGCCGACTGCTCCACCACGGCGATCTACGAAAAGGAGCTTTACGCGATACTCAGCGACGTTTTCATAAATCTTGCGGAGAATATAGACAGCTATATCGAGCAGTTCGTCAATCTGTACGATAACGAGGATAAAGACAAGACCGGCGATCGTGAAGCGGAAGAGATGCAAAAGCAGATAGCTGCGCTTGAAACGAAGAAAGAAAAGCTCCTTGACCTGTACACCGACGATGCTATAACAAAAACAGAGTTCAGGAACAGAAACGAGGCGCTGAATACCGACATCACACGCCTTAAAATGCAGCTGAACGAGCTGCGCAGAGAATCCCGCGGTAAGTCGGAGCTCCTGCGTGATATGAAAGATATACGAAACGCGTTCAACAATGACCTCGTTGTAATGGACGGAGTTCTTGACCGCCAGACTGTAAACGACATGTCAGACCTGCTGATCGACAAGATCGTTGTTTACCCGGAGAAAGCCCGTACAATGCGGCTTGAGGTATGCTTAAAGCTTGGCATTACAGAGGAAAGGCACTGCCCTTCCCTCACACCGCGTTCAGGAACCATTGTGAAGAAAATGATCGAAAGCTATCAGAATTCCGCTAAGTAACGGTATTCCGAGTTTAAATGCCCTCGCAGCAGCGAGGGCATGTTTTTGTTTAACAAAATACAACATCATTCAACGCTCCGAGTAATATTAATAAAAGTATCGGTGTTTTTTTCAAAAAACTGTTGACATATCTGAAAAAAGTGCTATAATATATTTAGCACTCAAAAGCCGAGAGTGCTAACAAGAGAACAAAGGAGACGATATATTATGGCAAAGAAGCAGTTCAAGGCTGAATCCAAGCGCCTACTGGAAATGATGATAAACTCTATCTATACGCACAAAGAGATATTCCTGCGTGAGCTTATCTCCAACGCAAGCGACGCTATGGACAAGCTTTATTTCAAGTCTATGCAGGAGAATCTCGGCATAACAAGAGAGAACCTCGGCATTGACCTCGCATTCGATAAGGACAAGCGCACTATCACGGTTACCGATAACGGTATCGGTATGAACAAGGACGAGCTGGAAAACAACCTCGGTGTTATCGCTCAGTCCGGCTCTTTCAAGTTCAAGCAGGATAATTCTGACGCGGACAAGGAAGAAGTCGATGTTATCGGTCAGTTCGGCGTAGGCTTCTACTCTGCATTCATGGTTGCAAAGAAGGTGGAAGTGCTCACAAAGAAGTACGGCGAAGACAGCGCTTACCTCTGGAGCAGCGAAGGCGTTGACGGTTACACGATCACAGATGCCGAAAAGGACACAAACGGCTCTGTTATCACACTTTATCTCAAAGACAACACTGACGATGAGGATTACGGCGAGTTTCTTGCAGAATACAAGCTCCGCAGTCTCGTAAAGCGCTATTCAGATTATATAAGATACCCGATCAGAATGGCTGTCACCAAGCGTACACCCAAAGAAGGCAAAGAGGGCGAATACGACGAGACAACAGAGATCGAAACGCTCAACAGCATGGTGCCGATCTGGAAGAAGTCCAAGCAGGAGCTTACCGATGAGCAGTACAACGAGTACTACAAGGAAAAATTCCTTGATTATATGGATCCGCTGGTTCATATCCATTCCAAGACGGAGGGTACAGCGACATACAATGCCCTGCTGTTCATACCTAAAAAGGCTCCCTTCGACTTCTACACAAAAGAGTACGAAAAGGGACTCCAGCTCTACTCCAGCGGCGTTATGATAATGGAGAAGTGCGGCGATCTGCTCCCGGACTATTTCAGCTTCGTAAGAGGACTTGTGGACAGCGAGGATCTCTCACTCAACATCTCCCGTGAGATGCTCCAGCATGACAGACAGCTTAAGCTGATAGAAAAGAGCATAGAGCGTACCATAAAGAATGAGTTGAAGAAACTGCTGAACAATGACCGCGAGAAGTACGAGGAATTCTGGAAGAACTTCGGTCTCCAGATAAAGTACGGTCTGTACAGCTCCTACGGTATGCAGAAGGAATTCCTGCAGGATCTCCTGCTCTTCACTTCCAGCGCCGAGAAGAAGTACACAACTCTCGAAGAGTACGTTACAAGAATGAAGGAAGGTCAGGACGCGATCTATTTTGCAAGCGGCGAGTCTGTTGCAAAGCTCGATACCCTGCCCCAGACCGAGATGCTCAAGGACAAGGGCTACGAGATACTGTACCTCACCGACAACGTGGACGAGTTCATTGTGAAGATGCTCGTTGACTACGACGGAAAGGAATTCAAGTCGATACAGTCCTCCGATGCAGACTTTGAAAGCGAAGACGAAAAGAAGGAAAAGAAGGAAAAGACCGAGCAGAACAAGGATCTTCTCGGTGAGATCAAGAAGGCACTTGAAGGCAAAGTCGCAGATGTACGCATCTCCGCAAAACTGCGCTCTCACCCGGTATGCCTTACCAGCGACGGCGAAGTTTCGCTTGAAATGGAGAAGGTACTCGGCGCAATGCCCGGCAACGAGATGAAGCCGAAGGCAGACAGAGTTCTCGAGATCAACGCGGATCACCCGATATTCTCAAAGCTCCAGTTCCTCTACGACAACGACAAGGAGAAGCTGTCCGACTACGCGGATATCCTTTACGATCAGGCGCTTCTTATAGAGGGACTTGAGATCGAGGATCCTGTTGCTTACTGCAACAAGGTTTGCTCGCTTATGGTCTGATCGCTTTGCCTTAGATCCGGAGATGCAGGGCTCTGCCCTGCACCCGCTTCTTTTCGGACGCGAAAAGAAGCAAAAGCGAATGGCTTCGCAGCTGAATGACGGGATCAACGGATAAGGGGAAAGGAAAGCTGTGAACAAAGAAATAGAAATAAAGATACATCAGAACTCAATTTTATTAGGCGTGCTGATGGCTGTCAGCTTTATGGCTTTCGTGATGTGCGGCATATACTTTCTGTTGTCGTTTTATCATAGTTCACTCTCTTTGATAATGTTTATTCTCTGCCTCGCAAGCGGCGCGCTGTCCGGATTATTCGTTTACCTCGCCTGGCTCCCTACTGTAGTATGGTCTGACGGAGAACAGCTCTGCCGGAAGCATTTTTTCCGTGAACATCGGATATATCTCACCGAGATAACCGATGTTATCTGCGAGCCATACTCTGTAAGTTCGCGCTACGGGACATATCAGCGTATCAGACTTACCCTTCGGACACAGGACAAAGATATAGTACTGAATGACACAGTAAACGCCGGCGATCTGATAGAGGAAAAACTCGGCAGTAAAAAAGTGCCGCTCCCGCTTATGCAGCTTAACAGCTACCTCAGAGAACACTGCTTCAAACAATGAACATTACGGGAAAGGAAATAGTATGACTGACAAGGAACTGTTCTCGAAAATAGACCACACTCTGCTTTCACCCACAGCGACGGTCATGCAGATACGCACACTCTGCGTGGAAGCGTCCGGCTACGGCTGTGCAAGCGTCTGCATACCGCCCTGCTATGTAAAGCAGGTTCACAAGGAATTTCCGGAACTGAACATCTGCACAGTCATCGGCTTTCCTCTCGGCTACACCAGCACCGAAGCAAAAGTTGCGGAAACAAAGCAGGCGCTTGCTGACGGAGCGAACGAGATAGATATGGTGATAAACCTTGCCGCAGTAAAAAATGAGGACTATGACACGGTAATTGACGAGATCGTCCAGCTGAAAGCTGTCTGCGGAAAGCACATACTTAAAGTTATCGTCGAGACCTGCTATCTCACGGAGAACGAGAAGATAATGATGTGCCACGCGGTCACGACTGCGGGAGCGGATTATATCAAGACTTCCACCGGTTTCGGCACAGGCGGTGCCACATTCGACGATATAAAGCTGTTTGCGAAGCATATCGGCAAGAACGTGAAGATCAAGGCTGCCGGCGGTATCAAATCCCGCGAAGATATGGAAGAATTTGTCCGCCTCGGCTGTTCACGGCTCGGAACAAGCTCCGGCGTTCGTATCCTGACACAGAAGAAAAAGTGAGAGATCGAATCCGCAGCGACACTCTTCTATTGACGGGTGCGCCAGCTCGGTCAGTTATATTATTTATCTAAACACAAAACCAGCTTACAGAATAATACTCTGTAAGCTGTTTCTTGTTATTCTGAACGAAATCTTCGCCAGCCCCACTGCATTTCAGCCCGCGCTCGCCCATAGCTGTGCACTCTGAAATACTGCATTGGTTTAGGGTGTCCAGCCCCCTTTTTCAAAGGGGGCTGGCGGGGTCCGGGGCAGCGCCCCGTCTCAAAGATCTCTCAACTCTCATCGAAATCTCTATGGATCGAGAAGTCGGAACCGACGGGATTATCGGTGATCTCGGTAAATGTTCCGGCTTTGCGGACACTTTGAACGAGCCAGTTGATCTTCTGGATATTATCGAACGTCATGGACTGACCCTTTTCTACCATGACCGTACCGTCCGTGTTCTTTATCTCACCGGTGAATACCTTCGCATTGCCCGCCTTTATGTACTCATAAAGCTTGTTACAGATATCCTCGGTTCCCTTCTCTGAACTGAGTCCGAAGTTTACGAGACGAACCATACCGGACGCAACGTTTCCGGAGTAAACTTCCGGATTGAAATTATCATTGACTATGGAGCGTATCACATCGACAAGATGTGTGCTGAAATTGAAGAAATAGCCGCTTATGTAGTTATCCGGCGCGATCTCCGGCATATTGTAGCAGTTCGCTATCACCTTGACATTCTTGTCCGCGCAGTAGCGCACCGGATAGTCGGTCTCCATATACGACATTATGATATCGCACCCCTGTGCAATAAGATCATCGATTGCCGCTTCCATTTCCGACTTGCTGTTAGACCATGCCCAGTTCACACGCAGATCGGCTTTTGCACTCATAATCTCCGCAACGCCGAGGGCAAATCCGTCAATTACGCCGTAAGCATTGTATTCGCCCGGATCAGCCACAACTCCTATCACATTTGTTTTTGTGTTGTGTGCAGCAGCAAGTCCGCATACATTCGCGGTCTGGTAAAGCTCACCGCCGAAGCTTGTTAAATGCGCGCCGGTCCCTGCATCTCCGAAGCTTATGAAATAAGTATCGGTTGAGGTCTTGTTCTCACGGAATGCCGAGTTCGCGTATTTCGGACTGCATGAAACTATAATATTGCATCCGTCATCTTTCAGCGCATTGACAGCCTCCGGGAACTCGGATACAAGCACATTCTCCACATAGCAGGTCTCCAGACCGAGTGAACGTTCTATCTGCGCACGGGCAACCTCGAATGCACCGTTCGTTGCTCCGTCAGAAACGAACCCGCTGTAAACGAAGCCGACCTTGTATATGATCTTTTCCTCCTCGGGGAGAGTCTCGTATTCAAAGATCTGCTCGCCGTTCTCATCGGTAACCGGATTTCCTTCCTCGTCCGTGACAGCAACCGTCTCAAGCGGGACCTCGGTCATGACCGGCTCGCCCTTGTCGTCTGTTACGGGATTGCCCTCTTCGTCAGTAACGGCTACCGTCTTCATCGGCACCTCTTCTTCCGGTTCATCACCCGGACAGCCGGAAAATGTCAGTACACAAGCCGCTGTAATTATCAGCGCGGATATATTTCTTATCTTTTTAAATATACCGGACATTTATGTATTCTCCTTTACTTTGTAAATGAGCATAATATTTCATATTATCAATTTATTATAGCACATAAAAATAAAAAAAGCAATAGAAAAATATGACCGGGAGAGATGATAAATATCAAAGGAAGATCTGCCGGCGCGGGCTCCGCGCTTATAGCACATAAGAATAAAAAATGCAATAGAAAAATAAAGCCGCGAGAGAAGGACAGACAACAAAGGAAACTCCGCGCTTATTGCACATAATTCGGAAAAAAACATCACCTTTTTCAAAAAAAGACTGGATTTTTGAAAAAATATTTTGCTTTTTATGGTAAATTATGCTATACTATTCGTGTAATAAAAGATAGGGACGCAGAAAATGACACATTCGTATAAAATAAGAACATTGGCAGTATTGCTTTCAGCTATTCTGACCTGCGGGTCAGTATCCGGCTGCAGCACACCTTCCGGCAGCGGTATCACTATAAGCGCAGATGCACAGGCTATTGCCGACGAGTACTTTCCCGGCGACAGTTCCCGCTTCACCGCCTGGAAAGACACAGACAGGAATAAAATCATCGCTTCCGTTGACGAGCCGGAGCATATCCCATATTTCGACATCACCTTCGGCGACTTCATCAGCGAGTATATGTACTACCTTATAAACTACGGGATAACGGACGATATGTCACCGGAAAACATCGAGTCATGCAAGAACTACCGTGTGAACATCATCAACTACCTCACCTTTGAGAAGCAGTATATGTACGCCGCGGAAAAAGATTACGGCATAAGCGAAGCGACTCTTACAGAGGAACAGATCGGACAGATAAAGAATACCGCGGAACAGGTGCGCGCCGACTGGGCTATGAGTTTTTATGAAGCAGCAAGCGCAAAGCTCGGCGGGAAAGCCTCCTCCGAAGAAGTTGACCGGCTGTGCAATGAAGCTCTCGAAGCGCTGCTGAAAAAGTGCGGGATAAACGAGGACATCTTCTATAAATGGGAGCTGAACAGCAAGATACAGCAGCTTGCCCTCGACGCGATGTTAAACGATGTTGAGGTAAGCGACGAACAGGTGCAGAAAGAGCTCGACAGGATAACCGCCGAAGCGGAAGAAGCCGCAGCAGACAATGTCACGGAGTATGAGCGCAATTCGTCTTATCAGATGGCTTATGTTCCGGAAGGGACAAGAAAAGCACGTCATATCATACTGCATGCAAAGGACGGCGAGACAGAGGAAGAACTGATTCAAAGGGCAAAAGACACTGCCGTGGAACTCCGTAACGGCGCTGATTTCGATAAGCTTCTTGAAGAACACGGCGGGCAGAGCGAGCATATCGTACTGCGCAATTCCGAAACTCTCGGCAAACAATATACCGCTGCGGTGTACAGCATCGACAATAAAGGCGGAGTCGCAATGCCGGTACAGAACAGTGACGGAAGCTTCTATATAATCCAGTACACTGGCGACGCTTCCGCCGAAAGCACACGGAATGCGCTGAAAATACAGATAATGACATATCTTCTGTCCAACGCGAAAACGTCTGTGCAGATAGACGCTTATGAGCGGTGGACGAAAGACTATAAATATAATATTGACTGTGATGCCTTGAAGGTGCTGCCGGAGGATATTGTTTCCTACGGCATCTCTCCGACCGGCATTCTCGGATAAAAGAAAGGAAAAACAGAAATGGCAGAAAAAAGAATACCTAAAAGAAGCGAAGTTGCCGAGGAATTCAAGTGGCACATAAACGACATCTACGCCACCGATGCGGATTTTGAGAAAGCACTTGAAGACGCGGGCAAATATCCGGAGATACTTGCCGGATACGCCGGAAAGCTTTCCGCATCCCCGGAAGCGCTTCTGGAGTATATGAAGCTTGACGACGAGATCACAGTGATTGCGGAGGATCTCGGCAACTACTCCAACCGTAAGAGCGATGAGGATACCACCGTCAGCCTTTATTCCGGCTACTGCGACAGAGTGAACGCGCTGTTTGTTGCGATAGGAAGTGCTGCGGCATTCGCCGTTCCGGAGATCATCTCGATAAGCGATGATGATATGGAGCGGTTCTACAAGGAGCAGCCCGGTCTGGAGCACTACCGCCTCGCCCTTGACAGGATAAGGAGCAAGCGCAGCCACATTCTCTCTCCCGAGGAGGAGCGGATAGCCGCAATGGCGGGAGAAATGGCATCTTCACCGGAGACGATATTCTCAATGCTCGACAACGCGGATATAAAGTTCCCCGATGCGGTGGATAAGGACGGAAACAAACACCAGATCACCCACGGCAGCTATATCCCGCTCATGCAGAGCGAGGACAGGGAGCTGCGAAAGTCAGCATTCACAAACCTCTACAACACATACAAAGGATTTGAGAACACCTATACCGCAGTGATCGCCGCGCACCTCAAGACTCTTGCTTTCAACGCGAATGTGCATAAGTACGAGAATACGCTCGAAGCAGCTCTTGACAGCACAGAAGTACCGTCCGGCGTTTACTACAAGCTGATCGACGCAGTTCACGCAAACATGGATAAGATGTACCGCTATGTGGCGCTTCGGAAGAAGCTGCTGGGAGTTGACGAGCTGCACTACTACGATCTGTACGCGCCCATGGTAAGCGACGCCGAGGAAAAGATCACATACGAGCAGGCAAAAGAGACCGTGCTTGAAGCGGTAAAACCGCTTGGCGAGGAGTATTGCGCCATAATGCGCGGCGGATTTGATAGCGGCTGGGTTGATGTGTACGAGAACGAGAACAAGTGCAGCGGCGCATATTCTGCCGGCGCAAGAGTCCACCCGTTCGTACTTCTCAATCACACAGACGATCTCCAGTCCGAGTTCACGATCGCGCACGAAATGGGGCATGCGCTACATTCGTATCTCTCGAACAAGCATCAGTCCGTAACCTACGCGGATTACAAGATCTTCGTAGCGGAAGTAGCCTCGACATTCAACGAGTCTCTGTTGATGCAGCATCTTCTGCGGACTACGAAAGACAAGCGCAAGCGTGCTTATCTGATAAACTACTTCCTTGAGCAGTTCCGCACCACTCTGTATCGCCAGACGATGTTTGCGGAGTTTGAGCTGAAGATCAATGAGATGCAGGCGAGAGGTGAGGCGGTAACATCGGACGCGCTGTGCAAGCTCTACGGCGAGCTGAACGATCTCTACTTCGGCAGCGGTATAGTTCACGACCCGGAGATCGACCATGAGTGGCAGCGCATACCGCACTTCTACTATAACTATTACGTTTACCAGTACGCAACCGGATTCTCTGCCGCGATCGCTCTTTCGGAGCGTGTCCTGAACGGCGGGAGCAAGGAAGCGGAAGAATATCTCGGATTCCTTAAAGGCGGCTGCTCAAAGACACCGATCGAGCTGCTCAAAGGAGCCGGCGTTGATATGACAGATGAAAAGACGGTAGGCGATGCGCTTGCTCTGTTCGGCTCCCTGCTCGACGAGATGGAAAAGCTCGCCGAAGAGATCTGAGAGAGTTTTTAAGAGATTTTGATACGGGGGCTCCTGCCCCTGCGACCCCGCCAACCCCCTTTAAAAAGGGGGTTGGATCCCCTAAATCAATGCAGTATTTCTGAGTCACTGCTATGGGCAAAATGGCAGGAAACGCAGTGTTCAGGCAGCAGATCACTATTACAAAAGGAGAAAAAAGATGAAAGAGATCGATTTAAGAGAACTTAACCTTAACCCATTCAAGCTTATCGGCAACGATTGGCTCGTGCTCGCCGCAGGAGATGAAAGCGGCTGCAACGCTATGACAGTATCGTGGGGGCATCTCGGCTGTCTCTGGAGTCCCAATCGCCCTACTGCCGCGGTTTATGTGCGTCAGTCCCGTTATACAAAGGAATTCATAGATAAGCACGATCTGTTCACGCTGTCGCTGATAGAGGACAGAGCCGCTCTCGGATATCTCGGTTCCCACTCCGGGAGAAACGAGAACAAGTTTGAAAACGCGGGTATCAAGCCGTTATTCATTGACGGCACGACTGCGATCGAGGGCGCAAAGCTCATATTCGTTTGCAGAAAGCTGTATAAAGCTCCGATATCCGCTGATTGCTTCATCGACAAGTCGATAGCCGCAAAGGATTACGCGAACGGAGATTTCCACGAAATGTATATAGGTGAGATAATCAAGACGTATGATTAAGTAATAGGAACCGCCTGCTGTGAATAAACACAGCAGGCGGTTCTTGTTATGCAAAAAAACGGTCTGCGTCAACGGCTGTTTTGTATAGGCGCATTCACGCCATACCGCACATCATATCGTAGAATCCGGGGATAGCGGAAGTCGCCATTATCTGCGCTACGGTAGCAACATCAATTATCGTGTGACCTATCATTATCGGCACCGGATCGCGCTTTTTGTAGTAGTACGCACAAAGGATCACCGTAAGCGGCAGGAATGAAAGAAAGCGGTACAGAATGTATCTGACATCAAACAGCGTCGGGATAAAACTGTGCTGAAGTGCATAGAAAAGAGCGGGAACAAGAACTGCCGCGTACTTGTTTTTTATATTATTGACACCGCAGCCGAGATAAAGCCCGTCCTCTGCGAATGCAGTCGTAATCGGAAGCAGCGGTATGTTGACAGCCGCAAGAACAACGGGTATCGGCGCTATAACCATTGGCGGCGCATACGGTATCACGCCGTAGCACAGGAATCCCGCCAGAAACATTCCCCCCATTCCGAGCACAAGTATGACAACGGACACGATCACGACCTGACTCACCTTTGTCTGCCCCTTCTTATAGCCAATGAGTTCCGCAAAAGTCTGACCCGTGCTTCTGGCGGCAAAGATCAGCATTGCTATTGTCAGAAGATTTACAATGGTATCTGTGACCGACCACCAGTTGCTTATCTCATCTATTCTCTTATTGACAAGACCTGCGCCCACAAGAAAGATAAGCGGGAATATTATCGAACGCACCGGCATCAGATAAGGGAGTGTTTTTCTGTCCATTTTGTTATCCTCTCAAACCAAACGTGATCGTCGAAAAAATAGCCGCAGCAATTATTATAAACTTATGCTGCGGCTGAAACTTCACTGAATCACCGACGCTCACATCAGAATGTGAAGTTGAGCGGCGGTGTATTGTTATTATTATTATTGTTGTCGTCCTTGTTATTCAGAGACCTTATAGGCTTGGGCTTGCTGTGGATTATATGCGGGAAGAGGGATTTCTTTGCCGGTTCGGGCGCAGGCTGCTGTGCTTCCGGAGCAGACTGAGGCGTCGCGAGTGTGGGCTGAGGTGCTGACGGTGCGGGCTGTATTGCCTCGGCAAGTGTTCCGGCAGGTTTATCCGGCTGCACAGGCTTCACGGGTTCGGACGGTATCGAGGAATACTCGGACTTTACCGCCTGTACCGGCGAAGTCGGCATTATGGGCGCACCGCCTACGACTTCCGGCTCATTTGGCATAAGCTCGAACGGTTCATCAACTGGAGCTGTAATATCAATGTCCTCTTCTGAAATATCACCGCCGTTGCCTTCTGCCGTCTTATCATCGAAATCGAACACTTTCTCCTCTTTCTTGGGAGGTCTGTTAATAACGGGACGCTCCACCTCTCCTATCTGGGAGATGTTCTTGAGCTCAACGGTATGGTTGCTTGGTGCGATCTGTATGTCCTCGACAGGAACGGTAGTGATTATCTCATTGGGATTGATCTCAGCAACACCGCCCAAAGGCTGTCCGTAATACGCATTCTCGCCGTGCTTGCGGAAATAGTGCTTATCCATAAGAGCTTCGCTGATACGGGTAAGACCGAACTGGAAGTTGGTGTTGAACACTGCCATGTGCGCTATCTCTTCAAGAACGATAGCATTCTCGACTGCCTTTTCGGGAGTTTCGCCCCACGCGAAAGGTCCGTGCTGTGCGACAAGACATGCCGGTACTTCCATACAGCCGAGATTTCTTCTCGCAAATGTATCTACGATCGCATAACCGGTATTGCGCTCATATTCCTCGGTGATCATATTCTCTTCAAGCGGCATGGTGCAGGGAATATCGCCGTAGAAATAATCGGCGTGAGTGGTTCCGTATGCTACGATATCAAGTCCGGCCTGCGCCCATACGGTCGCATAGCGTGAGTGGGTATGTACAACGCCTCCGAGCTCCTCGAAAGCCTGATACAGCGCGATATGAGTGGGCGTATCGGAGGAGGGGCGGAAATTGCCCTCAACGACATTTCCGTCCATATTTACAACGACCATTTTATCGGGGGTAAGCTCGTCATAAGAAACTCCGGACGGCTTAATAACGATAAGACCGGACTTCCTGTCGATTGCAGAAACATTTCCCCATGTAAGTATTACGAGACCGCTGTCGCGAAGCCGGATATTTGCTTTGCAGACGCGTTCCTTGAGTTCTTCGAGCATTATGACCTCCTGCGTAAGAAACGGATATATTGGATAATGAGACAGACCTGTCTCATGCAGATTTACACAATAATATTATACACCTAATGCAGAGTTATTTCAACTGCATTCCGAATTTTCTACAAATGTTAATAAAAAAGGGATAAAATTTTAGCAATTATCAACAACACCCTATTTCACTTCAATAAAGTATTCCTTTTTCACTCTTCCGTTGCTGTCAAATCCGACCCCGTCGGCAAGCAGCATTTCCCGCTGAACATTCCCGCCGCCGAACGCGAATGCCGGCGATACTTCCCCGAACCGGTTCACGACTCTGTAACAAGGGACATGCTCCGGATCGCTGTTGACATGAAGAGCGTAACCCACCACCCGCGAAAGTCTCGGATTTCCGACAAGCTTTGCCACCTGACCGTAAGACGCGACTTTTCCGCGGGGGATCCTGCTGACTACCGCATAGATCTGCTCAAACGTATTCATCAGAGCCCCTCCGCTTCATCGAGCCAGAGCTTAGAGCAGATATCCGACGGCATATCGAAGTCACCGGGCGCAAGGCTCACCGAGCCTATCCGCACACCGTCCGGCGAACAGGAGCGCTTGAACTGCTGTAAAAAGAAGCGTCGGCAGAACGTCCTGAGCCAGCGCTTTATTGTTTCGCTGTCGTAAACTCCGTCAAAAGCAGTCTGTGCCGTGCGGAATATCTTTGCAGGCGAGCTTCCCCGCCGGATCATGTGGTACAGGAAGAAATCGTGCAGTTCGTAGGGACCTACACTGTCCTCGGTTTTCTGACCGGGAAGAAGCTCCGGACTTATCGGCGTATCTACGATATCACGGAGCACCGCCGCAAGCTCCGGCTCCGCGTAAGAACCGGCAAAGTATGACACGATACGCTGCATAAGCGTTTTCGGGATTCCGGCGTTCACACCGTACATCGACATCTGATCGCCGCCGTAGGTCGCCCAGCCGAGTGCGATCTCGGACAGGTCGCCGGTGCCGACAACAATGCCGTTAACGTCGTTCGCGATATCCATAAGCACCTGCGTGCGCTCTCTCGCCTGAGCGTTCTCAAAAGCCGCATTGTGCAGCTCAGGATCGTGACCGATATCGCTGAAGTGATGACTCACGGACTCGGAGATATTCACCTCACGCAGCGTTACGCCAAGCAGCTCACACAGCTTTACAGCGTTGCTCTTTGTGCGGTTTGTGGTTCCGAAGCACGGCATAGTCACCGCGATAACATCTTTCCTGCCGCTAAGACAGGATTCTGCGACCCATGTGCACACCAGCAGCGCAAGAGTGCTGTCAAGCCCACCGGAGACACCGATCACGAGCTTCTTTGCTCCTGTATGCTTTACCCGTTTTTCAAGAGCAAACCGCTGTATGCAGTCAAATATAGTATAGCATCTGTTTTCGAGCTCTTTCTCGTCGTCGGGAACAAAAGGCAGTCTCGAAAACTTTCTCTCAAGGTTCGTGATATCAGGCATCAGTGAAAACCCGACAGTTTCCGCATTCACGGGAGCTGTGCCGTTTTTCCGGCGTTCGTAGGCTATAAATCCGAGATCGGCGTCCGCGGTATAGTTTACTCGGCTTGCGCACCAATCCACGCCGACAAGCTCCTTACCGTTCTCGTAAATCATTACACGTCCGGGATATACCGCACCCGCCGTGCTTTCACCCTGTCCGGCATCAGCGGAAACAAGCGCACAATGCCCGTCATACGACATCACAGACGCCGCCGCTTTAAGGTACGCCTCCCTTCCTACTGTCTCCGGCTCTGCCTTCATCTGAAGAACAACACTTGCACCCGTCTGCGGCTTGTCGCCTCCGATGCAGACTTCAAGCGAGAGATCGGGATAGGTCTCGCAGTCAAAACGGGTAACTGATGTTCCGGCGGAGAAATACCGCATCTGCCGAGCTGTAAGGCTCCTCTTCGGCACTATGCCTATAACTTCTCCTTTGGTAAATACAGCCGCGCAGTCATACAGCGCTCCGTCAATGCGAAAAGGAAGTCCGGCTGTACATACAGCGTCGTAATGGGCGCAGGCGGAAACTATCCTGTCCAGCGCTCTCTGTGCGCCGTTCAGAAGTTCACTGTGCAGAAAAAGCTCACCGCAAGTGCTTCCCGTAATACAAAGCTCCGGCAGCACTATGACACGCGCTCCCGCTTCGTAAGCCGACTTTATGCGCCCGATAATGCTGTCGGCGTTATATTCGCAGTCTCCCGGACGTATCTCCGGGACAGCTGCACAAACCTTCAAGAATCCGTGTTTCATACCAAATCCTCCTGCTCTCACTTTCGTGCAAGAACAGCCGCCTGTCGTTTACCGGACAGGCGGCTGTAATCAGCATCGCTTCATCACTTACGCGCGTTATAAAGCTCCACAAGTCTCTGCTTCTGCTCCTTAGCCCTGCTGAGATATTCGCTGTAATCGGTATCCTTCTTGTCCCTCAGCAGCTCGGTTATCGCGCAGACCGGCTCATAGACCGGCGTTATCGAGATGTTGCCGTACATACCTTTAAGTGCATGCGCAACTTCAAATGCCTTATCGAAATCCTTTTCCGCGATATACTTTTCAAGCTCATCGAGACGCTCGTCCGGAATGACGCTCTTCACGAGATCTATGTAGAATTCCTCATCGTCAAGGCATCTCGAAATACCTTCTTCAACATTTGCGCCGTAAGCCTTAAGATTATCAATAGTCAGCATACCATTCACCTTCCACTAAGCTTATTTCAGATTGAGAGCAGCTTCGATCAGCTTCTCAAACTCATGCTCCGGCACAGGCTTCGAGAAGTAGTAACCCTGTATTATATCACAGCCCACTTTCTTGAGCAGTTCATACTGTTCCTTAGTTTCAACGCCTTCGGCAATTACCGGGATCTTTAGGAACTTCGCGATATCTATCATAAGCTGCACCATACGCAGTTCCTTGTCGTCCTCGCATATCTTGCGGATAAACAGCATGTCCAGCTTCAGCGCATCTACCGGGAGTGTCGCAAGCATATTCAGCGATGAATAACCCGCGCCGAAGTCGTCCATTTCCACGCGGAAACCGTCCTCGCGCAGCTTCTTCACAGTCTCGATTATCTGTTCGGAATTATCCGTATAAGCGGACTCGGTGATCTCAAGAAAATACTCGCTCGGTTCAAGCCCATTTTCCTTGACTATATTCAGCAGTTTCTGTTCAAGGTCGGGATCGTAGATATCTATGCGGGAAACATTTACGGAAACAGGAACAGTGATGCCGTATTTATCCTTCCAGCGCTTTATCTGTGCCGCAGCTTCGCGCCATACATAATGGTCAAGCTTCTGCACCAGCCCGTTCTCCTCAAAGAGCGGAACGAAATTTCCGGGGCTCACCATGCCGTATTCCGGGTGTTCCCAGCGGATAAGAGCCTCTGCACTTGAAAGCACCGGTTCTGCACCTGTGATATTGTATTTTGGCTGGTAGTAAACCTTGAACTGCTTTTCCTCAACGCCGGTGTCCATATCTCCGATGAGCTTTTCGGAATAAAGCTCCTTCTCGTGCATGGAATCGTCATATATCACGAACCCGGTCTTGTAATTGTTTCTGAGGGAGTTGCAGGCAAAAGACGCTCTGTCAAAACGTGTCTCAATATCTATGCTTTTGTCAGCTTCGCGGTAAATGCCCATACGAAGATTGATGCGGGAATTGCCGGCAACTTCCGTAAGCTCGGTAACTATGCGGTTAAGCATCGCCTCATAATTATCTCTGTGAGAGATGTACATATAGAACGTATCGGCTTCACAGCGGCATGCGATACCGTCCGCTTCATCAAGTATGCGGTTGAGCTGTCCGGCAATGGTGCTTATAACCGTATCGCCGAAAAGCCTTCCGTGAAGCTCGTTTATGAGTCTGAAGCGGTTGACATTGATAACGATCGCGTCCATAGGTATTTCGGGATAATACTGATCGTGCCTTACGCTGTGCTGGAAGAAGAAGTCCTTTGTATAAAGTCCGGTAAGCGAATCATTCTCAGTCGCGCTTATGATGCTGCTGTCCTCGGCAAGCTCTATGGAGCGCCTTACTCTTGCGAGAATAACTTCCGGCATATCGTAAGGCTTGGTGATAAAGTCAGCTGCTCCGAGCTGAAGGCTCCTTACCTCTGCTGTTCTCTCGGAAGTCAGAACGATAACAGGAATACGCGAGAGACTTGGATCATCGTGAAGCAGAGCGAGCAGCTCATAACCGTCCATTTTCGGCATTATGAGATCAAGCAAAATCATCGACAGCGTCTTCTCACGCTTACGGATCAGGTCAAGCGCTTCCTGACCGTCCTCGGCGTAGATAACGTCGTACTCCTTTTCTATGATCTTACCGAGCAGACGGCGATTAACGTGCTCATCGTCAACTATCAGCACCAATCGTCTGATGCCGTTTCTTGCAGCTCTTACAGCCTCAGCCATTTCAAGACCTCCGTTGCTTTACATTATTTACAAATATTATAACACACAGCGCTATAAATTGCAAGTATTTTACAAAATATTTATGTGCGATCCGACATGGCATAAAAAGTCCCGTGCCTTACTGCCAAAGCACGGGACAACAGTATATTCTTTCTGTGCGGTCACGAAAGCAGGTCTGTGCCGGCTCCCATTACCGCGATCTCAACGGCTGATGCGTCTTCGAGATGGAAGACGCCGAGCTTGTTGCCGGTCTTTTCGTTGTAGATCTCCTCAAGGTGAGATGCCTTTATCATTGCTTCCGCGTACTTCGGATCTGTCTCGAATACCGCTTTTCCGGTATATCTGAGCCAGTGCCCGTCCGGCTTGCAGGCTGCGATCTCAACCAGCGGGTCAGCCTGCATCTGCTTATAAACGTCCTTGAACTCGCCTACGCCGAACAGCACCTTTCCGTCCATTTCAAGATGTGCGCCGAGGGGACGGATCTTAGGCTGATCGCCGTCAACGGTAGCGAGGAAGAATATTCCTGTATCATTCAGAAAATCATTTACCTTGCTCATATCACAATCTCCTTATGAATTCTTCTTTTTCCATGCGCTGTAACCCTGCATAAAGCTCTCGGACCACTTTCTGCCCTGCCAGCTTCCGCCGTTGACTTTGTAGTAGTAGTCGAAGTACAGCGGGCTTCTGTTGGTATAAGCGTTGACTGTGGATACAGTCTTCTCACCGCTTCTGAGCTCTCTTGCGAATACAACGAATCTTGTATCGACATCAGCGCCCATAGGGTAGTAGCATGTGGAAAGAGTGATGAACTTATCGCCGTACTTGATATCGAGGTCAGGGTTGTAGAATACGCTTCTGTCGAATACCTGCTCGAAGTAACGGTAGAACTGGCTCTGGGAGGAGAAGTTGCGGAACTTGAAGTAGTTGAATACCTCACCGTGCTTCTTCTCGGTATTTACGAACATACCTGCGAATACAACATAGTTGCTCTGTCCGCCGTAAGCAGATTCATACTTGAATGTGGGGTGCTTGAGGTAGAAGTTGAGGCTGCCGTATCTTGCGGGATAGTAGTTTGTGATCTTTGCAAGACCTACGCCTGTTCTAATGTTGTGACCGTAGATAATGAGGTTGTCGGGACGGAGAGTCGATGTAACCGGTACATGGTAATCAGCGAACGTGGTGCCTATCTTGCTGTAATCATATCTGCCGTAGAAGTCATGCTCGAGGTAGAATGTGTTGTTGGAAGCCTGTACTACGGGCTGGTCAATAGGTGTATCGGCAATAGTGAGCCAGCCTACGAAGTCGGAATTAAGCTTCTTCATATACTCGATATCGTGCTTGAACGGATAGATCGTGCTGCCGTAATTGTAACCGGAGGTATGCTCCTTAGCGGGGACCTTGTTGTAATCTATTACCTTTGCGGTAATAACTCCGGACTGCTTCTGAGCGGTATAATTCTTACCGGACTTATAGAGAGCAGCTACCTTGAACTTGTATGTACCTACTTTGAGGTCCTTGACCGTATAAGATGTACCCGCAACATTCTTGTAAGTAACATACTTGCCGGTAGAGCTGTTGTAAGCATAGATACGGTAAGCGGAAGCATTCGCCACCTTATTCCACGAAAGCTTCACGGAATTTGCCGTCGCCGCGGTCTTGATGCCGGTAGGAGCCGGAAGCAGGAGCTTCACGGACTGAGCGAAAGTCTTTGCCTGTTCGGTATATTTGCTGCCGGACTTTACGACTGCCGCCACCTGGAACTTTAGGGTGCTGCCGATCTTAAGGCTTTTAACAACGCACTTGGGAGATACCACGGTCTTGTAAGTTTTGTAATTCTTCGTGGAGCTGTCGTAAACGAAAACTCTGTAGCCGTCGGCACCCTTTACCTTATCCCATGTGATCTGGACAGCGGTAGCGGTATTGGAAACGACTGCTTTGACATTCGCCGGTGCAGCAAGCTTAGCTGCGGCGCTTGAAACGACCGTAAGCGGTTCAGCTATCTGCGGTACGCCGGTAACGGCCATAACACCCGCAAGAAGCACACCGATCAACCTTGTTTTCTTCATACTTTATCCTTTCGGTCACAGCCGGAGCTGTGCTCATAAAATATCTTATTCTGCCGTCGTGACAGTATTTCTATTATATCACAAAAAAAAGTCATTGTCAGCAGAATTTTCAAATTTGATGATAAAAAATTATCCGTAATTTTTATGCAATTTAACGATAAAACAGTCCGACAAAAAAACCGCTGAAATACTCAGCGGTCAGTTTCTGATTCTCCATCTCTTAAATGCGAAGCGGTCAAAGTTTTTTGGAAAGGGGTCCGGGGAATAACCTTTTCACCGCAGGAAGCGGTGCAGAAGTTTTCCAAAGGCGCGCAAGGACGCGCGCCATAAGAAAAACTTCGATTCACGAAAAGGTTTTCCCCAAGTCTCTGTCAATACGCCTTGCCCCAGTAAACGAGGTGCTTTGCGGGCTTTCCGCAGCACACGCAGGTATCGGAAATGTGCTCCTGTTCAAGCGGTATGCAGCGCGAACCCACTCCGGTCTTCTCCTTGACTGCGTCCTCGCAGGCTTCCTCGCCGCACCACATAGCCTTTACAAAACCGTCGCCCTTTTCGCTGAGCACCTTAACGATCTCGTCCATGCTCGTGCAGGCATAAGTGCGTCTCTCGCGGTTCTCAAGCGCCTTCCGATACAGTCCGTCATGTACTGCCTGAAGTTTCTCCGCAGCTGCAGTCTCAAGCTCGTCCAGCTTAACAAAGCTCTTCTCACCGTTGTGACGGGTAACTATTACGCACTGACCGTTCTCTATATCCTTAGGTCCGATCTCTATCCTGAGCGGAACGCCCCTCATCTCATATTCAGCAAACTTCCAGCCGGGCGAGTTCTCGCTGTCGTCCAGCTTTACGCGCAGCCCAGCCTTCTTCAGTCTGTCATAAAGCTCTCCTGCCTTTTCGAGAACGCCCTCCTTGTGCTGTGCAACAGGGATTATTACCGCTTGTATCGGAGCAACTGCCGGCGGGAGCGCAAGTCCGCTGTTGTCGCCGTGCGTCATTATGATAGCGCCGATAAGACGCGTGGTCATTCCCCAGCTTGTCTGATGGGGATATGTGAGCTTGTTGTCCTTGTTTGCGTACTGGATATCGAATGCCTTTGCAAAGCCGTCTCCGAAGTAGTGGGAAGTACCTGCCTGGAGCGCCTTTCCGTCGTGCATAAGCGCTTCGATAGCATAAGTGGAAACCGCGCCGGCGAACTTGTCGCTCTCGGTCTTCCTGCCCTTTATTACCGGAATTGCAAGTGCATCTTCACAGAACTTTGCGTAAAGGTTCAGCATACGCTCAGTCTCCTCTATCGCTTCCTCGGCGGTAGCATGGATAGTATGTCCCTCCTGCCAGAGAAACTCTCTCGAACGCAGGAACGGGCGTGTCGTCTTTTCCCAGCGGACAACGTTGACCCACTGGTTATAAAGCTTCGGAAGATCGCGGTAGGAATGAACGATATTCTTGTAATGCTCGCAGAACAGCGTCTCGGAAGTCGGACGCACGCAAAGTCTTTCTTCGAGCTTCTCGCTTCCGCCGACAGTTACCCACGCGCACTCCGGGGCAAATCCCTCAACATGATCCTTCTCCTTTTCAAGCAGGCTCTCTGGTATGAACATGGGCATACAAACGTTCTCGTGACCGGTCTCCTTGAACATTCCGTCAAGTATCTTCTGAATGTTCTCCCAGATAGCGTATCCGTAGGGGCGGATCGCCATACAGCCCTTAACGCTGGTGTACTCGATAAGTTCAGCCTTCTTGACGATATCGGTGTACCACTGGGCGAAATCCTCGTCCATATCGGTTATCGCGTTTACCATTTTCTTCTCAGCCATTTTTATTCTCCGTTTCTTCAGGGCGCCGCATTTCATCTCCGTTACCGCAATTCAAAAGCACGCCCATAATCTTCAACTTTTTCTATTATATAACATTTTTTCGGATTTTGCAATAGCATTAGTAAAAAATGATAATTTTTTACGACAATATTTGACATTTTTGTAAAAATATGGTATTATATACATATATGTATGACATAAGCAAAGGACGTCACAGATGAGATTTTTAAAAAGAGCAATACCGGCTGCTGCGATCGCAGCCGCACTGTGTTCCTGCGCGGGAAACGCTCCGCAGATAATAGACTATACTCTTGCCGATGAAGCGCAGACTTATCTTATCACAGAGCAGGAGACCATGCCGGAAACCGTGATCTCCGCTTCCGCAGCGGCTTTCCCGTATCTCGGAGAAGCCAGCGAACAGCCGGAACACAGCGACGATACAATATATACCGTACCGGCTGTAACTGCCGCTGAGCTTCCGGCTGCCGAAGTGACCGCAAGAGACGCGGACAAAATACCGGAGTCTCATATTACATCGGAAGTCTCTTCCGCTCCCGAAACGGATCCGCTCGAAGAAGAACAGGCGGATACGCTTGAACCTGCGGAATACTCCGACCCCGCAGAAAAAACATCTGTAAAGCAGCAGCTCAGCCGAAAAAAGAAGAAATACACATACGAATATCAGAAAAGCAACGGCAGTCTCTCCATTCTCGGACCCAACCTCGTTTATGTAGGCGAGACTTTTGATTTTGACCATTATTACCCCGATCAGACCGGAAAGTCCGACATTCACTGGACACTGGGCGGGAATATCGGCAGTATCAGCGAGAACGGCGTTTTTACCGCCGAAAAGAAAGGAACCTGCACACTCACGGTGGTTGACAGAGCGAACGGCACCTTTGCGTCGCTCACAGTCCACTGCATAAACAGCGCAGACGATGTAGATTTTATACCGCTCGTCAACAACATTCCGATAGCGAACAAGACTTATCCCCTGCCGAAAGACTACGACCCCGGATTTGACCCGAGAGCCAGAAGCGCGTTCATGCAGCTCCAGCTTGACGCCGCGGCAGAAGGACTTCACATATTCGGCATCTCCGACTACCGCTCCTATGACTATCAGACGCAGGTCTATGCCGGCTGGAAGGCGATGTACGGAGAGGAAGCCGATCTCGTTTCCGCCCGTCCCGGCTTCTCGGAGCATCAGCTCGGACTTGCGATAGACGTCAACTCCCCGGAATACGCGTTCGCCGATACTCCGGAGGGCAAGTGGCTCGCCGAACACTGCGCGGATTACGGATTCATTATCCGCTACCCGTCTTACGCGTCAAAGCAGTACACCGGATACTCCTACGAGCCGTGGCATATCAGATATCTCGGAAAAGCGCTTGCAAAGCAGGTGACCGAGACCGGAATGACACTTGAAGAGTGCCTGAAGATAGACTCATATTACAGATGACCCCGGAGGTGCGGTAATGTCGGATATTTTTGCAAGAACACGGCTTTTATTCGGCGATGAAGCGCTGCAAAAGCTTTCGGAAGCCCGTGTGGCATTGTTCGGTGTCGGAGGAGTCGGCGGTTATGCCGCGGAAGCTCTTGCAAGAAGCGGTATCAGCGCGATCGACATAATCGACAATGACACCGTCGCCGAATCCAACATCAACCGCCAGATAATTGCGCTGCACTCGACTGTGGGAATGTACAAGACCGATGCCGCAGCCGCAAGAATACATGATATAAACCCGGACTGCAAGGTCACGGGTCATAAGATATTTTTTCTGCCGGAAAACAAGGAGCTTCTCGATTTCCGGCAGTTCGACTATGTGATCGACGCAATAGATACCGTAAGCGGGAAGCTTGCGGTAATAGAATGCGCACAGGCTGCCGGAGTGCCTGTGATCTCAAGCATGGGTACAGGCAACAAGACCGATCCGTCGCGCCTTACAGTCGCGGATATATTCGAGACTTCCGTCTGCCCTCTTGCAAGAGTGATGCGTCACGAGTGCAGAAAACGCGGCATCGACAAGCTGAAAGTCGTTTACTCCACGGAAGAACCCCGAACGCCGCAGAAAACCGAAACTTCCGCAAACGGCAAGCCTGTTCCCGGCTCGACGGCATTTGTCCCTCCGGCGGCAGGACTGCTGATAGCGTCGGAAGTTGTAAAATACATCGCGGAAGGAGCAAACGCATGAACGACCTTGATGTTATGAAGCGCGCAAAGCAGTATATCGAAAGCCTTGCCAAAGGGATAGACCCGATAACCGGAAACGAAGTCGGAGAAAACGACGCGGTCAACAACGTCCGCATATCGCGCTGTCTGTTCTACACCGCGGAAGTGCTGCAAAAGGTGATAGACAACGGCGGCGAGGTACAGCGCGAGAAACTGAAACGCTCGGAACGGGCGGAGTTTGCGCTGACGGATGAGCAGTCCGCTGCACTGAAACCTGCCGACGATGCGCTTTTCATTTCAAAGGTCGTGAATATCATAAACGGACATATCGACGAGCTGACTATGAAGAAGCTGCAGGCAAAGACAGTGAACGATTGGCTGATGGAGCACGGTCTGCTGACAGAAGTTTTTATCGGCGGAAAAGCTCACAAAAATCCGACTTCCGAAGGTGAAGCCGTCGGTATCTCACTTCACAGCTATTTCAGCCGTGAGGGTTTACCCATAAAGGGCTGCGTTTACAGCCCGGAAGCTCAGCAGTTCATCTTTGACAACATCGACGCTATCGCGGCATTCGCCGTCGAGCAGAACGCAAAGAAAGCTGCGGAAAAAGCGAAAATGAAGATGTACGAAGCCTACGAAAACGATGAATGAAAAAACCCCTTGCAATCTGCAAGGGGTTTCCGTATTGCTGTCTTACGATCAATCGGATACATAAGGGATAAGAGCTATCTGTCTTGCTCTCTTGATAGCAACTGTAAGCTCTCTCTGATGATAAGCGCAGCAGCCTGTTACACGGCGGGGGAGTATCTTGGAACGCTCCGTCATGCACTTCTTGAGCTTTGCTACGTCCTTATAATCAATGAACTCCGCTCTGTCCGCGCAGAACTGGCAAACCTTTTTTCTGCCGCGCTTAACGGGACGTGCGGGTCTCTCGCTCATTTCCTTCTTTTCAGCCATTGTATTTTCCTCCTTCGTTAAATCTCGGTCATTCGCCGGTCCTTTACCGGCATCTTTCATTTTCCTCAGAACGGATAATCATCATCCGCGGCGCCGGATGCCGCAAAATCCTGAGCCGTATAGCTTCCGTTTGAAGCGGACGGCGCGGAATTGGCTGCCTCAGCAGGGTGCTGGGGCGGGGGCTCCGGGAAACCGGCATTCTGCTGATAACCGCCGTTACTCTCGGGTCTCTTGTCACCTGTGAACGACGCACGGTCAACGATGATCTCGGTGATGTAGCGTGTTATGTTGTTCTTATCGACATAGCTTCTGTTCTGAAGCTCACCCTCGATAAGGATCGGGCGACCCTTTGTCCAGAATCTCGAAATAAACTCCGCTTCGTTTCTCCATGCAACGCAGTTGAAGAAGTCAGACTTCTTCTCCTCGCCCTTTGTCTGGAAGCGTCTGTCCACAGCAATGCTGAATGAGAGGACCGGAACGCCGGACGGAGTGGTCTTGAGCTCAAGATCCTGAGTTATGCGGCCAAGCATTATTACCTTGTTGTACATGATCTTTCCCCCTGTTCCCTGAATGTTTTACTTGCGTAAAACTACGATATAGCGCAGAACGCCGTCAGTAATGTTGATGACGCGCTCAAGCTCATCGGGGAATTCGGGCTTGCTGTCGAAGTGGTAAACCACATAGTAACCCTCGGACTCGTAGTTGATGTCGTATGCGAGCTTTCTCTTGCCCCATTCGTCAACGTCAACAAGCTCGGCATGCTCCTTGATAAGATCGGAGAACTTTGCCACGAGAGCCTTGACAGCATCTTCACCGTTCTTTAACGAGAAGACAACGACTGCCTCGTACTTTTCACCTGTTTTAGCCATATTGTACCTCCTTATAGACTGTCGGCCCGCGGTCTTTCCGCGAGCAAGGATCGTTGAACTTACAGCTCAACTATGATATTATAGCAGGTTTTGTCAGGTTTGTCAAGGATTTTTCTTTTTATTCCGGGATTTTTTCTAAAGATTCTGCTACTGCAAATATAAGCTCATTCTGAGACTTTATAACATCGGCGGTAAGCTCCTCATCATCACAAGAGTAGACATAAAAATTCAGATAGCAGTATCTGTCGTCATCTGTATATTTGGCAGCGTTTATTTCGGCATAATTCTTGTGATTCAGAGACTCAACAAGCACTAATTCCGAACCATTCAATTTATAATCATACAAATATTCGCCGTCATCATAGCTGAAGCTGTTCAGATATTCTGTTACCGAGCTGTCGGTGAATTCGCCGATATCCGGTCTTTTATCATCTTTAACATAACCGGTACTGAATCCGAGTACATATTTCTTTCCGTTATACTCAAACATCATATTACGGTCAGTAAGTCTCTTCGGAATAGAATATTTTACCTTTCCTGCCCTTAATGTGTTTTCTTCGATTTCTATAAGTTCGTCGGTATCCTCTCTTATATCGCGCATTATACCGGAAACTACCCCGTTGTCAAGATCAAGAAAGACCGTGTATGAACAGCCCGAAACATTTACATAATCTCCGAAGTAGTTTATATAAACATAGTCCTTAATATATTTTCTCGAATTAAGCTCATCGATTTGCGGCTCACCCCATTTTTCGTCAAGCTCGGCTATTGTCGAGCCTATCCTGATACCGCCGGGACAGATAACGTTCTCCTTAATAGGCACATCATCAATATCTAAATCTGTGAGGAACTTGTTCTCATTTTTGTCATAATTGTGGATTGTTTTTTGGAACGTATATCCATCGACATCAAATTTTATATCCGAGAAGTAGCCCTTGCTGATGACCCTCGCCGCAGGATCCTTTCCGTCCGAGAGAACTGCGCCACTTTCAAAAAACTCTTTCGCACTTATCGGGAATGTGAATACGGTATTTCCGAGTTGGAGCTTTCCGGAATACATATCGGCATTAAGTATCTCGTCCGTAGGAACGATCTCTTTTATCGTTTCCTCTTCCGCCGCTGTCGTTTCCTTTGTCTCGTCTTTCGCAAGCTCGTCCTTTATTGCGCTTGCCGCTTCGTTAAAGTCCTTGTCTCCCATTTCCTCTTTGAGAGCGTTTGCAGCCTGTGCGATCTCGTTGTCTGCCGTACTTTTGGTACTGCTGCCGGAGCCGCAGGCGGAAACGCCTATAACGACTGCAAGAAGTGCCGCCAGTGCGGAAAGCTTTGTTTTGGTTGTTTTCATGGTTTGTACCTCCGTTAAATGTACTTTTTCGGCTGAAACAAAAAGTGCGCAGCAATAAGCCGCGCACCTGTAAACGATACGGGACAAATTGCTGCTACACAAATGAATCAACCTATCATCAATAAAAGGTCTAAGAAAGCCCGCACATTTACCGAAAGGTATAGTACGACCTTACTATTGATGATATTCATTTGATGTAGCAAGTACATTATAGCATATCTGTCACAAAAATGCAAGCATAAAAAAGGATCCCGCCGAAATAAGCGGGATCCCGGATATTATTCTGTCTAATCACTTTGTCAGCGCAAGCGCGGAGATCAACACTACCGCCTTTTCGCCGGTATGAACGGAGATCTCGACCGTATGCGTGCCGCACTCGTCGAAATCTATGATCTCTTCCGCTTCGACATAGCTGCCCCAGCCGCCCTTGAAATCGCTGTTTATAGTCTTTACTGTCTCGCCGTCAACGATAACATCGAATGTACCGCCGTTTGAGGTCATCTTTCCGTAGAACAGACCGATAGACTTTGCTTCGACCTCGAATTTCAGCGGCTCAACTCCCTCGAATGAACCGTCCTTGGATATTGCTCTCCAGAATCCGCCGAAGTTGCCGAACAGCTCGTCCTGCTTATCCTCCCAGCCGGTCTCATTCACATTCTGCGGGTCTCCCGGTACGACGATGTACGCGGTGGAGAACTTATCGCTCTTATATACTTCCGAAAGATCGCTTTCGTGCTCGGTATCTATCGTGTCAAGCTCGTCAAGCACTTTCTGGAGATAAGATGTGATTATCTCGGTTAAAACGGAATGTCCGACTGTATTCGGGTGAATGTTGTCGTCCGAGATATCCGTCCACTTGATGTGACCGTTGTCGATAGCATCGAGTATCGCATCGTGATACGAGATCATCGGGATATCGTAAGCCTTGCACACCTCGCTGTGGTAATCCTGGAAGCTGGTTCCGTCGTCCATTGTCATTGCCACGGTAACTATCGCCGGCGCACAGTCTGCTGACCACAGCTTTCTTATAACGCCGTCATAGGAAGCTATATTTCTCTCGGTATGCTCAACGGTGTCGTTGACGGAGAAGTCGATGAATACGAGATCGGGGTTCTGCGAAAGAACATCACGGTCAGTTCTGAACACGCCTATGTATGAGCCTGTCGCACCTATACCCGCATTGACGTAGGTGATCTTGGAATCCGGGAACTTCTCCTCCAGCCACTTGGTGGTGAGGTAAGCGTAGCAGGTTGTCGGACCTGCGGAGGAACCCTGTGTTATGGAACCGCCGAGGTAAGCGACTGTGATAGGCTCACCTGCCTGTGCTTTTTTGAACACCTTTGCAAGACGCGCTCTGTTGCCGTCGATGTAATCGGCAAGAGCCTTCATTCTGTCGGTTATGCCGCCCTCGATAGTATAGGGCGTATCATCGGGAATAACCTTTTCTTCTGCCGCGGGAGCAGCTTCGGTCTGCTCTGGTTCTGCCGATGTCTCATCTTCCTTTGAGGCTTCCGTCGCTGCTGCCTCTGTTGCAGCCGGTTCTGTTGCAGCCTGTTCGGTCTGAACTGCGGCAGTTGTGGAAGCGGGAGCTGTATTTCCGCCGCATGAAGCTGCCGAAACGATCAGCGCGCATATCGTAATTACCGATAATATTCTTTTCTTCATAATTTCATTTCCTTTCTGTACCGCCGTGTAATCGGTATCATATCAGAATATACTATACCATTTTTCACACAAAAAGTCAATAAGCTGAATTTAAAAGAACCGTCGGGACTGAGTGTCCCAACGGCACTTTCTATCTGTGAAGCGACCAGGCGATCCCGTTTTAACGGTCATTGGTTTAGGGTGTCCAGCCCCCTTTTCCAAAGGGGGCTGGCGGGTCCGGGCAGCGCCCGGTCTCAAAGCCGTCTCAAGGTCGTCTCAAATTACTGAGCCGCGGAAACGCTTGTGATGTGCGGGTTAGCGCCGTTGTACCAGTAGAGGAAGCCCTCGAGGTCAACAACATCGCCTGCCTTGAGACCCTTTACAGCTTCGTAAACATCTGTTCCGGGGCCGCAGAGGTAGGACTCAACTGTGAATGTGAATTCCTGACCGTCCTTTGTTACCTTGAAGTAAAGGTCGCTGCCGTCCTCGCCGGAACCGTCCCAATTGTAGAGGAAGTTTGCTTCTTTTCCGTCAGCGTCTGCTATGGGAGCTATTGTCATGCCCTTGAAAGAAACGAATTCGTTCTTGTGGGACTCAAGCTCGTCTGTGCCGAGAAGAGCGGTTACATCTTCAGCTTCTGCTACGAAGTTTCCGTCCTCGATCTCAAATTCGGCTTCTGTGATCTCTGTCTCGCCGGACCATTCAGCCTTGAAGCCTGTTACCTTGATCTTTGTACCGGGAACGAGCTTCTCGTACTCTTCCTGTGAGCAAGGCATATTGTAAAGGAAGTAAGCGCCGTGATCGTCTGTCTGGGTGTAGAAGGAAGCCTGACCTACGCCGTTGTCTTCCCACCAGCCCTGCTTTGCCTGAACGTATGTCTCTACGCATACCATTGTGTCAAGCTCTGCTGCGCTGAACTCGTCAAATGACATTACTGCTACTTCTTCTGTGCTCTCATTTTCAGCTTCTGTCTCGGAAGCTTCTGTTGCTTCTGCTTCTGTTGTCTCGGGTGCTTCTGTTGCAGCAGCTTCTGTCGTTGTTGTCTCCGCCGCAGCTGTTGTTTCGGCTGCTGTTGTCGTTGTTGCAGCCGGCTGGTTATTTCCGCCGCAAGAAGCAGCAGATACTACAAGTGCAGCCATTACGAGTGCCGCCATGATCTTTTTCTTCATAATCTACCTCCAAAGTGTTTGACGCATTGCATAACGCAATATACTTTTCTGAAACATACCTATATTATACACAAAAAAACGTTTTCGTCAACACTTTTTGACGTATAAAACAAAAAATGACCGCTCATTTTGTAGCTTTTGCTAATGAGCGGAACATTTTATCAAAAATTTCATTTAAATTAACCACCTGAAAGGCTCTACTGCGTGAAAAGCTTAACAATATCGTTGAAAGATACCACCAGCATCAGCAGCATCAGCGCCGCAAATCCTATGAAATGCACCATGCCTTCCTTCTCCGCGGAAATAGGCTTCCTGCGTATCGCCTCGATCAGCAGGAACAGGAATCTCGCGCCGTCAAGCGCCGGTATCGGCAGCAGATTGAAGATGCCGAGATTGATCGTGATAAGAGCAACCAGCAGCAGGAAAGAATCGAAGCTCATCACCCTTATCGACTGGTCAAGCGCAGTCGCCATTGTCGTTACCACTCCGATAGGGCCGGACAGGTCATTGAGCCCGTATGTGCCGGTCACAAGGTCTTTCAGAGATATCCATATCAGCCTCGATTCCGTCATGAACATCTTCCCCGCCGCCGCTGTTACAGTAAGCGGGTTCTTTTCCTCCGGATAGACCTTGAAATCAACGACTACGCGGTAAGAGCCTTCCTTGTCACCCGCAAAAGCCTGGAAAGGCACTGTGATCGCCTGTCTCTGACCGTCTCGGATAACCGTCATATCGAAGTACGCTGTCGAGGTCTGCTCGTCGAAGCGCGCGGATTTGTTCTGGAGACAGTAAGAGATGTCCATTGTCGTCCATATCGGCATTCCTGCCATCTCCACTATCTCGTCTCCGATCTGCATTGTCTGCGATGAGACCGCCGTATCGTAGAAGTATGATATCTTCGTTGTGGCTATGTCGCCGCCCGCAAGTATGCTAACCGCGCATACCGCAAAGCCGAGTATAAGGTTCATTACCGCGCCGGCAACTATAACTATCATTCTCTGCCAGACCGGCTTGTTGCGGAAATCGTCCGGGTCATCGCTCTCGAAGTCCTCGCCGAGCTGGACCGCCCCGCCTATGGGCAGGAGCTTGAATGACCAAAGCGTTGTTTTTGTCCGCTTGCTGAACAGTCTCGGTCCCATTCCTATCGAGAACTCGTATATCTTCATGCCGAATGCTTTCGCGGTCAGAAAATGCCCCATTTCGTGTATCAGAATGATAGTAAAGAACACAAGTATCGTTATGAGGACATTAAGAATATTGCTTAAAACTGATGCCATTTCTTTCCTTTCAGATGTTTCCGTTTATATACTCTCTTGCCGACAAATCGGCTTCCGCAATGGTTTCGAGAGTTACCTCGCCCTTGTACGGGACCGCGCCGCAGCATTCGCAGACAAGCTCTCCGATGCGGAAGAACGGTATCTTTCCGTCAAGAAAAGCCGCTACTGCCGCTTCATTGGCGCCGTTGAGCACAGTCGGTGCGGTACCGCCTTTCGCGATTGCCTTTCTCGCTTCCGCAAGACAAACGAAAGTCTCCTCATCGGCTCTCTCGAATGTCATAGTCCCCACATCAAACAGCGAAAGCTTCTTCGAGCAGGACGGCAGGCGCTTCGGATAGGTCACTGCGAACTGTATCGGTATCTTCATATCCGGCACTCCGAGCTGACCGATCACGGCTCCGTCCTCGTACTCAACTGCCGAATGCAGTATGCTCTGGCGGTGTACAACGACTTCCACCTGCTCCGGTGTCACGCCGAACAGCCTTACCGCCTCGATAAGCTCAAGCCCCTTGTTCATCAGCGTTGCGCTGTCTGTGGTGATCTTGCGTCCCATGTTCCAGTTCGGGTGATGAAGCGCCTGCTCCATCGTCACAGAGCGCAGCATATCTTTATTATACCCGAAAAACGGACCTCCCGACGCGGTGAGTATTATTTTTTCAATCTTATTATGCTCATTCCCCATTAATGACTGGAAAATCGCGGAATGTTCGCTGTCTATCGGCACGATATCGACATTATTCGCCTTCTCTGCTGCCTTTACAAGCTCTCCGCCGGTAACGAGGGTCTCCTTGTTCGCAAGTCCTACCCTGTTGTGCGCATTCAGCGCCGCCAGCGTCGGTTCAAGCCCCACCATACCCACAACCGCATTTATCACCATATCGCAGGGTGCTGCCGCGGTCTCACAGAGAGCGTCTTTCCCGTAAACCACCTTTATATCCGTGTCCGCGAGCCGGGTCTTCAGCTCGCTGTACGCCGTTTCGTCCGTCATGCACACGGTCTCCGGTCCGAACTCACGCGCCTGCTCCTCGGCAAGCTTATAGTTCTTATGCGCGGAGAGAGCTTTTATCCTGTATCCGTGCATTCTCGCCACATCGAGTGTCTGTGTGCCTATCGAGCCGGTGGAGCCGAGAACGGTGAGAGTTTTGATTTCAATCATATATACCTCCCCGTTAGCTATTTATCCTCTGTTCCCACGAGTCTTGTTATAACCATTATTATAAGCATCAAACCTGGCAATTGTATTTCTTTCCAACTCATTCAAAGTATTAAATCCGCTTCTATCCAATGCAATCATTTTTATAGTGAACCTGTTACCGTACTTATAATCTGCATATACATCGCCATTCCCTTTTCCGGTAAAGTGAGAATTCACTCTATTAAAGACATTTTTCCCCTGCCCCACATAATACATATTCTTTGTTTTATTATGTAATATATATACACCTGCAAAGTTTGAACTAACCTGATTTACTGCATTTGAGCAATTCCTTAGTACAAAAAATTCTTCAGGAGACAATTCGGAAATATTGCTTAACAAATCATCAATTTGTTTATTTATCCTTTCCCTTTGAACTTTTATTTTGTAAAAAACAAATATGAATAAAACGATAATAAAGGCAAATGAAATCGAAAATATAATTATTAAAGAAGTCTCCATTTATATACCTCTCTTATAGCTAAATAACTATGCCCAATATCACCAATCAAAATATATTCTTAATTATAAACGCTCCCCGTCAAAATAACGAGGAGACGTTTTACTTCACCATTACTTTTATACAGCTATTTCAATGATCGGGAACGCGAATTTGCAGAGAAGGTAGATGAACGGCGCCACAAAAAGCACGCTGTCGAATCTGTCCATTACCCCGCCGTGTCCCGGAAGTATCTCGCTGAAGTCCTTGACTCCGCACTGACGTTTCAGCAGCGACGCGATAAGATCACCCAGCAGTCCGAGGAATGTGGATACAACCGCCGCTGCGATAAGCACGGGGATATTTACCGTGAAATGATGTTCTCCGGTGAACAGATAATCCCAAAGCTCGTAGCCGAACCCGATCAGTACGGAAGCTATCACGGCTGTGATAAGTCCGCCGAAAAAGCCTTCCCATGTTTTCTTCGGGCTGATTTCCGGGCAGAGCTTGTGCTTGCCGAGGAATGTTCCCACAAAATACGCACCGCCGTCAGCCAGCCATGCCACCGCAAGGGTGAAGATCACAAGGAATATACCGTGATCTCTCCACGCGAAACAGAAGAATGCAAGAGTCGATATCGCAAAGGGTATGCAGATAGATATGAACGCGATAAAGCCGAGCTCCTCAAACTTTATCTCGTGATGCCTCATCAGCGTCATTCCGAACAGCAGGATAAGAAACAGGAATGCCACCGGTATAGCATATACACGCAGGGCATCATAGCAGAAGAACATAGGCAGGAGCGCCGAAAACAGCAGGCTCAGCACCGTTATGCTCCTGTATCTGGTGTACTTTGCCGCGGACAGAACCTCAAACACCGCCATTATCGAGAGAATGTCAGTCGCAGCCGACATTACATGGGGTGAAAGGCTCCCGAAAAACAATATCAGTATTGCGACAGGGATACCTATCGCTGCGGTTATCAGCCGCTTTGCCATTCTATCATCTCTTTTCTGCGTCCGGCATGAAATTATATACCGCCGAATCTGCGGTTCCTGCGGGAATACTCCTCTATGGCTCCGTCAAGGTCTTTTTCGCTGAAATCCGGCCACAATACGTCCATAAAAACGTATTCCGCATAAGCCGCCTGCCAGATAAGGAAGTTTGAAATACGCTGTTCTCCGCTCGGCCGTATGATAAGGTCAACGTCCGGCAGTCCGGCTGTGTAGAGGTTTCCGCTTATGCTTTCCTCCGTGAGGGTATCGGGGGCGCTTCCGGCTTTGATAAGCCCTTTTACCGCGTGCAGGATATCGTCCCTTCCGCCGTAATTCACTGCGATATTGCATACCGTACCGTGATTGCCTGCAGTATCGGCTGTGATCCTCCCGATCTTCTCCCGGAGCGCATCATCAAGGGGAGATGTATCTCCGATAAAACGCATGACCACATCGTCCTCTTCCATGTCCAGACCTTCGTCAAGATAGTCGGAGAACAGCTTCATTATCGCATTTACTTCCTCTTTCGGGCGCTTCCAGTTTTCAGTCGAGAATGCATAGAACGTCACGCACTCGATCCCGAGATCAATGCAATGACGCAGGCATTTTCTGAATGCTTTTGCTCCCTGCACATGACCCGCTGTCCGCGGCAGCAGCCGCTTTTTCGCCCAGCGCCCGTTGCCGTCCATGATTATCCCGATATGACGGGGAAGTATCTTCTCGTCCATAGCTTACCGTCCCCGCGGCGCTCAGACTGTCATTATCTCTTTTTCTTTTTCGGCGCAGACCTTATCCACCTTCTCAACGTACTTGTCGGTGATAGTCTGGATCTTCTTCTCGCCGTCCTTAACATCGTCCTCGGTGATCTCGCTGTTCTTCTTCATTGCCTTGAACTTATCCATAGCGTCTCTGCGGCAGTTCCTTACCGCTACCTTAGCATCTTCGCCGTACTTCTTGACCTGTTTGCAGAGCTCTTTTCTGCGTTCCTCGGTGAGCTGGGGGAACACGATACGGATAGCCTTGCCGTCATTGGTGGGGGTGATGCCGATATCGCTTGCCATTATCGCCTTTTCGATAGCCTTGAGGGAAGAAGCGTCCCAGGGCTGGATAACGAGTATTCTCGCTTCCGCAACGGAAACAGCCGCCATAGCGTTGATCTGCGTGGGAACTCCGTAGTAATCAACTGTGATCTTATCGAGCACAGCGGGGTTTGCACGTCCTGCTCTTATTGTTGTGAATTCCTTTTCAAGCGCGTTTACGCACTTTTCCATTTTCTGCTCGGCAGCGTTGATAGTTTCTTTCATAATGACCGTTCCTTTCTGTACCGGAGCTTTTGCTGCTCCGGGTAATATTATTGAATTTCAGCAGTATGCCCGAATCACGTCACGATCCGGATATGTCGGCGCAGCCGACACCGCAATTATTCATTATTCATTATTCATTATTCGTTATTCACTCTTCATTATCACGTCTGGTTGCTTACGAGAGTACCGACTTTCTCGCCCATAACGGCATCGTAGATGTTGTCGGGGCGGTGAAGATCGAATACGATCAGCGGGATATTGTTCTCGATGCACATTGCCGCTGCCGTACCGTCAAGCACGCGCAGACCGTTTACGAGTATATCCTTGTGCCGGAGAGTCTCATACTTGACCGCATCATCGAACTTGAGCGGATCCTTGTCGTAAACGCCGTCAACCATTGTGGCTTTGAGAACTATCTCGGCATTGATCTCGGCAGCTCTGAGTGCGGCCGCACTGTCTGTTGAGAAGAAGGGGTTGCCTGTTCCGCAGCCGAATATAACTATTCTGCCCTTTGTGAAGTGACGAAGCGCCTTTTCGCGGATATAGGGCTCGCAGATAGCGTTCATAGCGATGGCGGACTGCACGCGCACGTCACAGCCCAGCTCTTTCAGCGCATCTCCTACCGCAAGCGCGTTCATTGTGGTCGCAAGCATACCGATGTGGTCTGCCGTGACTCTGTCCATATTCTCGCTCGTTCTTCCGCGCCAGAAGTTGCCGCCGCCGACAACTATGCCTATCTCGGCGCCCGCATCATAGCAGCGCTTTACACTCCTGCATATCGTGTTTATCGTAGGGATATCGAGTCCCGTTTTCTTCTCGCCGGCAAGCGCCTCGCCGCTGAGCTTCAGAAGTATTCTCTTGTATTTAAGTTCCGCCATTTCTCTCCGTCCTTTCTGCAATCAATAGTCAAGCACTCTTATCGAGCCGAGAACATCAAGCTTGCCGCACTTTTCTTCAAATTCCGCTTCGTTGATAAGGGGAGTTACAAAAGCCGTTTCATCGTCCGGCGCACCGTCTCTTGACAGGAACCTTACCTCGCCGAAAATGTCCTCGGCAGTCTTTCTGTCGGTCTTTGCACGGACATAGAACCTGTTGGAGAGCTTCTTATATGGTATAACGAAATCCTGATCGCTGTCCTCCCAGTTCATGGACTTTGAGGTGCCGTGGGACTTTGCAGCTATGATTATGTCGGAAACAACCGCGCTTGCAGTCGGGAGTTTGCCTGCGCCCTTGCCGTAGAATACGACATCGCCGACAGCGTCGCCGCGGACGAGTATTGCATTGAACACGTCGTTTACCCCGGAGAGCTGGCTTTCTTCGTTTATCACCGCCGGACATGTCATTACCGCAACATCACTGCCCCGCTTTGAAGCAAAGCCGATCAGCTTTATGACGCTGTTCATGCTCTCGCAGTAGCGTACATCTTCAAGGGTGATCTTTGTGATGCCTTCGGTATGTATGTTGTCGGGGTAAACGTGTCTGCCGAACGCGAGGGACGCGAGAATGCAGATCTTGCGGCAGGTATCGTGACCTTCCACGTCAGCCGAGGGATCACGCTCCGCATAGCCCAGTTCCTGGGCTATTTTAAGCGCTTCGTCAAATCCCATGCCCTCTTTTATCATCTTGGTTAGTATGAAATTTGTAGTGCCGTTGAGAATACCGGCGATCTCGTCTATCTCATTTGCGGAGAGGCACTGGTTGAGCGGGCGGATTATCGGGATACCGCCGCCGACGCTTGCTTCAAAGAAGAAGTTAACGTCATGCTCTTTGGCTATCTTAAGCAGCTCGGCACCTTTGGACGCCACAAGCTCCTTGTTCGAGGTAACAACGCTCTTTCCTGCTTCAAGCGCGGATTTCACATAGCCGTAAGAGAACTTCACACCGCCTATGACCTCCGCGACCACAGCGACCTCGGGGTCGTTCAGTATCACATCGAAGTCCTTGACGAACTTATCCCTGTAACGTTCGTCCGGGCAGTCCCTTATTTCGAGGATATATTTGATGTCGAGCTCCTCGCCGGCTTTCTTTTCGAGTGCCTCCTTGTTCTTATAGAAGACCTCAACGGTTCCCGAGCCTACGACACCGAAACCGAGCACTGCGATCTTTTTCATACTTCCTGTCCTTTCTCAGAAAAACTTAATCTGTAATATTATATCATAATTTCCATTATAAAACAAGAGTTTTCCGTAAATTTTTATAGATTTTGATATGCATATTTCAGACTTTCTGCGATATTGGCTGAGATACACGCAAAAAAGACTGCTGAAATCGTTCGGTTCAAGCAGTCTTTCTATTTGTAATGTGAGTATTGAATTTCCGTGGTACGGGATCGGTTTAGGGTGTCCAGCCGCCTTTTCAAAGGGGGCTGGCGCCGTCCGCGCAGGACAAAGCGCGTCAGCGCAGCATCTTCTTCAGATATTGTCCGGTATAGGAACCCTTTACCTTCGCAACTTCCTCCGGCGTACCGCAGGCAACTATGGTGCCGCCCTTGTCCCCGCCCTCCGGGCCGAGATCTATGATGTAGTCGGCAGTCTTGATCACATCGAGATTATGCTCTATGACAATGACCGTGTTACCGCCCTCGACAAGCATCTGAAGCACATCGATCAGCTTATGCACGTCCGCCGTATGCAGTCCCGTAGTCGGCTCGTCGAGAATATACACAGTCCTGCCCGTCGCACGGCGGGCAAGCTCCGTAGCAAGCTTCACACGCTGCGCTTCACCTCCGGACAGCGTAGTTGCCGGCTGCCCTATCTTGACATAGCCGAGCCCGACATCGCAGAGTGTCTTGAGCTTGCGGTGTATCTTCGGAACATTCTCAAAGAACTTGCAGCCCTCCTCGATAGTCATTTCAAGCACATCATAGATGTTTTTGCCCTTGTAGCGCACTTCAAGCGTCTCGCGGTTGTAGCGCCTGCCCTTGCACACATCGCAGGGAACATAAACGTCCGGCAGGAAGTGCATCTCGATCTTTATTATTCCGTCGCCCTCGCAGGCTTCGCAGCGTCCTCCCTTTACATTGAATGAGAAGCGTGCAGTCCCGTAGCCGCGCATCTTCGCATCGTTCGTGGAAGCAAACAGATCGCGGATATCCGTGAATACTCCGGTATATGTTGCCGGATTCGAGCGCGGCGTTCTGCCTATGGGCGCCTGGTCTATCGCAATCACCTTGTCAAGATGCTCTGTTCCGGTTATCTTCCTGCATTTTCCCACATGAGTGCGGGCGTGGTTGAGAGTACCGGCAAGATGATTGTACAGTATCTCGTTTACAAGGGAACTCTTGCCGCTGCCGGAAACTCCGGTGACGCAGGTGAACACCCCCAGCGGTATCTCGGCATCTATGCCCTTCAGATTGTTCTCAGCAGCCCCGATTATCTTCAGATATCTTCCGTCCGGTTTTCTGCGCTCTGCCGGTACCGGTATCTTTTTCTTTCCGGAAAGGTACTGACCGGTCACCGAGTCCTTGCACTTCATTATATCCTCGGCAGTTCCGGTGCATACCACTTCCCCGCCGTGAACTCCCGCTCCCGGGCCGATATCTACGATAAAATCCGCCGCCCGCATGGTGTCCTCGTCATGCTCGACCACAATAACCGTGTTTCCGAGATCGCGCAGCTCACGCAGAGTTCCTATGAGCTTATCGTTGTCGCGCTGATGAAGTCCTATGCTCGGCTCGTCAAGGATATACAGCACGCCCATAAGAGAGCTGCCTATCTGTGTCGCAAGCCGGATACGCTGGCTCTCACCGCCGGACAGCGAGCCTGCCGCGCGGGATAGAGTGAGGTATTCGAGCCCGACGCTTTTGAGGAAGTTCAGACGGGACTTGATCTCCTTGAGTATGAGCTTGCCGATCATCGCGTCGCGCTTTGAAAGCTCCATTCCGTTCACAAAATCGTAAGCGTCCGCTATGCTCTTTTTGCACAGGTCGCTTATGTTTATGCCGCATACAGTTACCGCAAGCGATTCTTTCCGGAGCCTTTCACCGCCGCATACCGGGCAGTCGCTGTCATGCATATATGATTCTATCTCGGCGCGCGCGGATTCGGAACCGTCCTTGTATCGGCGTTCGAGATTGTTTATGACGCCCTCGAAGTCCGAGTTCCGGTACCCGCCGCCGAATGAGTCGATAACATCTACTCTTATGCGCTCGCCGCCCGTTCCGTAAAGGAACAGCCCCAGCTGTTCCGGGGTAAGATCCTTCACCGGCGTGTCAAGCGATACGCCGTAGTGGTTGGAGATAGCGCGGTAGTACATCATCGCTATGGAGTTGTCGTCCAGCGAATTCCAGCCGCAGGCATGTATAGCGCCTTCACGGATAGTCTTGTTCTTGTCGGGGATAATGAGGTCGGGATCAACGCGGTGAAACTTTCCGAGACCCGTGCAGTGCGGGCAGGCGCCGAACGGATTGTTGAAGGAGAACATTCTCGGAACCAGCTCCTCAACGCTCACATTGTGCTCCGGGCAGGCATAATTCTGCGAGAAGTGAAGCTCCTCGCCGCCTATGACATCGACGTATATGAGCCCGTCCGTAAGCTTTCCGGCAGTTTCAAGGCTGTCGGAAAGGCGGGTGTCCATATCCGGCTTCACCACAAGTCTGTCGATGACGACTTCTATGTTGTGCTTGATGTTCTTTGCAAGCTTTATATTCTCGTTTAAGTCGCGCATCTCACCGTCAATGCGGACACGCACATATCCCTGCTTTCTGAGAGAGTCGAGGTCTTTTGCGTACTCGCCCTTTCTTCCTCTCGCTATCGGAGCGAGCACCTGTATCTTTGTTCCCTCGCCCAGCTCCTTGATCTGATCGACGATCTGATCTATGGTCTGACGGCTTATCTCCCGCCCGCAGACCGGGCAATGCGGTACTCCTATACGCGCGTAGAGCAGACGCAGATAGTCGTATATCTCGGTAACGGTACCGACTGTGGAACGGGGGTTGTTGGAGGTCGTTTTCTGATCTATGGAGATAGCGGGCGAAAGTCCGTCGATGCTCTCCACATTCGGCTTTTCCATCTGTCCGAGAAACATTCTCGCATAGGAGGAAAGGCTTTCCATATACCGGCGCTGTCCGTCCGCATATATAGTATCGAAAGCCAGCGATGACTTGCCGGAGCCGGAAAGCCCCGTAAATACCACGAGCTTGTCGCGTGGAATCTCAACGTCGATGTTTTTGAGGTTGTGTTCTTTCGCGCCTCTTATCACAATTTTATCGTTTGCCATTCTTTTGTTCCTTTCATTATCCCCGTCTATATCCACCATTCCGGCATAAGCTCACCGAGCATTATTGTTCGCTCAGCGCCGTAGTCGAGCATTATCTCTATATCCTTGTATCTTTCCGGCATGAGCTGAACCATAAGCTCACGGCAGGCTCCGCAGGGCGCGCCTGTCCTTCCGTCCGGCATTATCGCCAGCACCTTGCTTATCTCCTGTTCGCCGTTCGTGAGCATATTGAATATCGCGTTCCGTTCGGCGCAGATGCCGAGGGTGCTGCAGGTGTCCACGCAAACACCCGTGTATATCTTTCCGGAAGCGGACAGGACTGCCGCCGCAACACCGCCGGCTTCAACGTAAGCAGAGACTTTTCTGCCGTTCTGAACGGCTTTTGCCGCATTATACATCTCTGCCCATATCCCGTTCATTTCAGTCACTTCTCTCCTTTAAGCTCCTTTATCTTGTCACGGAAATATGCCGCCTGCTCAAAATCAAGCACTCTTGCCGCCTCTTTCATCATCGCGGTGTACTGGGCTATGAGCTTTTCCCTGTCTTTTGCGGTGAGCTTCGACTTCGGCTTCTTTCCGATCTTGTCGTCCTTTGCGGAAATGTCGATTATATCACGGACTTCCTTGATTATGGTTTTCGGAACTATGCCGTGCTCCTCGTTGTATCTCATCTGTATCTCGCGGCGGCGGTTGGTCTCGTTTATGGCATTCTCCATACTTCCGGTCACGATATCCGCGTACATTATTACCTGTCCGCCGGCATTTCTCGCCGCTCTGCCGATGGTCTGTATCAGCGACGACTCGCTTCGCAGGAAGCCTTCCTTGTCTGCGTCGAGGATAGCCACCAGCGACACTTCCGGGATATCAAGCCCCTCGCGCAGCAGGTTTATTCCCACAAGCACGTCAAACTCGCCGAGACGCAGATCGCGTACTATCTCCATGCGCTCGATCGTGTCGATATCATGGTGCATATAACGTACTTTAAGCTCCAGCTTTTCGAGATACTTCGTAAGGTCTTCCGCCATTTTCTTCGTAAGCGTGGTCACAAGAACACGCTCGTTTCTTGCAATACGCCCGTTTATCTCGGAAACGAGGTCTTCTATCTGCCCGTCAGTGGGCTTTACGATGACCTCGGGATCCACAAGTCCGGTAGGACGGATTATCTGCTCCGCCACGACTTTTGCATGCTCCCGCTCAAAGGGTCCGGGAGTTGCGGAAACATACACCGCCTGGTTGATCTTTTCATAGAACTCGTCAAAGTTCAGCGGACGGTTGTCATAGGCGCTGGGCAGCCGGAACCCGTATTCTATCAGATTCTTCTTGCGGGCGCTGTCTCCGCCGAACATTCCCCTTACCTGCGGGAGCGTGACATGGCTCTCGTCCACCATAAGCAGGAAATCCTTCGGGAAATGGTCTATAAGCGTTATCGGGGTGCTGCCGGGAGCGCGTCTCGAAAGCACGCGGGAATAGTTCTCTATGCCCTTGCACATTCCTATCTCACGCAGCATCTCCATATCGTACTTTGTACGCTCGGCGATACGCTGGGCTTCGATAAGGCGGTGCTCCGCGGTGAACTTCTCCACCTGCTGCTCCATTTCCTCCTCGATATCGTTCAGCGCAGCTTCCAGCTTGTCCCTCCCGACGATATAGTGCGACGCGGGGAATATTGCGACATGCAGCAGCTCGCGTTTTGCAAGACCGGTCACCACCTCGAACTCGGATATGCGGTCTATCTCATCTCCGAAAAACTCGATCCGCACAGCATTCTCCTGCGTTGCGCCTGCCGGGAACACCTCAACTGTATCGCCGCGCACACGGAACTTGTTTCTGACGAAATTCACGTCGTTGCGCTCGTACTGCATCTGTATCAGCTTCTTCACAAGCTCGTCCCGCCCTATCTCCATTCCCTTTCGCAGAGAAACGGTGTTTGAGCGGTATTCCTCCGGGCTTCCGAGGCTGTAAATGCAGGAAACGGAGGAGACGATGATAACGTCGCGCCTTTCCGCAAGAGAGAATGTGGCTGAGTGGCGAAGACGGTCTATGTCGTCGTTTATCGCGCTGTCCTTCTCGATGTAGGAGTCGGTCGAGGGGATATAGGCTTCCGGCTGGTAATAGTCATAGTATGACACAAAATATTCTACCGCGTTGTCAGGGAAAAATTCCCGGAACTCGGTACAGAGCTGCGCGGCGAGTATCTTGTTATGGGCGAGAACAAGAGTCGGGCGGTTTACACGCTCGATGATGTTCGCCATTGTGAAGGTCTTGCCGGAACCGGTAACACCGAGGAGAACCTGCTCGCGGTTGCCGCTTTCTATGCTCTCAACGAGCTTGTCTATCGCCTGCGGCTGATCGCCGGTAGGCTTGTAAGGTGATTTTAATACGAATTTATCCAAAATATCCCCCGATCATTCTGTATTCGTTACAACAGATCCGATTTCAGCATTTACACTGACGAAATAAACACGAACGCGAGGTTCGTGTTTATTCTATCATATTCCGAAAGTTTTGTCAATACCCAACACAAGAGTGCAGCGTCACGCTGCCGCGGGTGCAGGGCTGCGCAAGCCCTGCCGCCGTCCGCGCAGGACAGCGCCCGCGCAAGGATCAGTCATCGAATACCGCACCTACGCTTGCGTTTCTGACGTGCTTTGCATAGCGCTTGAGATAGCCCGTAAGCTCCTTCGGCGGCTTTACGCCCTTTTCCCTGCGCTTTGCTATCTCGTCATCGGGAACAAGAAGCTCGATGCTCCGGTTCGGAATGTCGATGTGTATCTTGTCGCCGTTCTCTATGAATGCGATAAGTCCGCCCTCTGCGGCTTCCGGAGAGATATGCCCTACCGAAGCGCCGCGGCTTGCACCGCTGAAGCGTCCGTCGGTGATAAGAGCAACGCTTCCGTCAAGTCCCTTGCCCGCTATCGCAGCCGTAGGCGAAAGCATCTCCGGCATTCCGGGTCCGCCCTTGGGTCCCTCGTAGCGGATAACAACAACATCTCCCGCCCGAATGCCGCCGTTAAGGATAGCGTCATAGGCTTCCTGCTCACCGTCAAATACCTTCGCTGTACCGGTGAAGTCCATCATCTCCGGCTTTACGGCGCCCTGCTTGACAACAGCTCCCTCCGGTGCGAGATTGCCCTTGAGGATAGCGATGCCGCCGTCTGCGCGGATAGGCGCGTCTATCGGGTGTACGACCGTTCCGTCCGCGTCCTTTGCCTTTGCAAGGCGTTCGCGCTGCGTTCCGGTAACTGTCAGCGCATCAAGGTCAATGAGATCCTTCTTTGAAAGCTCATTCAGTATCACCTGTATTCCGCCCACCTCGTTCAGATCTTCAATGAAGATGCTGCTTGCGGGGTTGAGCTTTGCTATCTGCGGTATCCTGCGGCTCATTGCGTCGATATCGTCTATTGTGATGTCCACCTTTGCTTCGTGAGCTATCGCAAGCAGATGCAGGACGGTATTGGAAGAAGCACCTATCGCCATATCGGTAGCCAGCGCATTTAATATGTTGCGTCTGGTGAGTATATCAAGCGGACGGATATTCTCCTTAACAAGCTCTACCGAGCGTTCGCCCGCTTTCTTTGCAAGACGGCGGCGTGCGGAAGATACCGCAGGCTCAGTGCCGTTGAAGGGAAGTGCGAGACCGACAGCTTCGGTAAGGCAGTTCATCGAGTTCGCAGTGTACATTCCCGAGCAGGACCCGCAGGTAGGACAGGCTTTGTTCTCCCATTCCATAAGCTCCTCGTCGGAGACTTTGCCGTCTGCGTACTTGCCTACAACCTCGAATGTCTCGGACAGACCCACGCGCTTTCCGCAGACCTTTCCCGCACTCATAGGACCGCCGCTAACAAATATGGACGGAATGTTCATTCTCGCCGCCGCAAGTATCATAGCGGGAACTATCTTGTCGCAGTTCGGGATAAATACCGCGCCGTCAAGCGGGTGAGCGGTAAGCATTACCTCGATGCTGTCTGTTATAAGCTCACGGGAAGCAAGTGAATAGCGCATTCCCTTGTGGTTCATGGCAAGACCGTCGCACACGCCTATGGTGCTGAACTCAAAGGGAATACCGCCGGCGTTCCGGATACCGTCCTTCACAGCCTGGGAAAGCTCATGCAGGTGCATATGCCCCGGCACATAGTCGCTTGCCGCACTGACTACTGCGATAAAAGGCTTCTTCATCTCGCTGTCGGTAAGTCCGAGCGCCTTAAGCAGCGAACGGTGCGGCAGCCTTGTAACTCCGTCTTTTAAAAGATCACTTCTCATTTGTTGTCCTCCTTCTCCGCTTACGCGGACGGGAGTGGGGCTCTTTCCCTCTCCCGAGCTCTTACTCCGCACCGCTTTTTGAAAAAGCGGCGGGAGAACGATCAATATTACGAATTTATCTTGCCGAGAACGGATCTGATAATGCCGCTTTCAGCCGATTTTCCCAGCATCGCTGCGCCGATTATTCCGGCATCGTTTCCGAGGCTGCATATACATATCTCGGTGTTCTTGGCGCTGTTCTTTGAATAGACCTGCTCCGCAACCATCTTTTTAAGCGGTATCAGCAGGTTGTCACCCTCGTTGCAGACTCCTCCGCCTATGCAGAGGATATCCGGCTGGAAAATGTTGATCGTGTTCGTGATACCGCAGGCAAGCGCCTTTATATAGCGGTCAACGACTGCCTGTCCCACATCGTCCATCATCTTCGCCGCATTGAACGCTGTCCTTGCACTAACGCGTCCGTCTGTCTCGACAAGCTGATGCAGCTTGCTTTCCGGGTGCTGTTCAAGGGCTTCCTGCGTCATTCTCGCAAGTCCCGTAGCCGACGCATAAGTCTCAAAGCAGCCCTTTCTTCCGCAGGTACACTGATAGCCGTCGATCACGATGACAGTATGTCCGATCTCACCGCCGGCAAAGTTGGTGCCGGAAAAGATCTTGCCGTTGATTATGATCCCCGCGCCTACTCCCGTTCCGAGAGTTATGACCACGGCGTTCTTCGCGCCTTTTGCCGCTCCTGCGAGATACTCGCCGTAAGCTGCGGCATTCGCGTCGTTGTCGATGTATGTCTTTTTTCCGAATGCATTTTCGATATCCGGGAGGAGCGGGACATTGTTCCAGCCGAGATTGTTGGAATACTCGACGATACCGGTGTCCGAATTGCAGGTCCCGGGACAGCCCGCACCTATCCAGCGCACATCGTCCATATCTATCTTTGCGTCGTCTGCCGCAAGTTTCACACTCTCGATGATATCTTTTATCACTTCCTCATAAGGACGTCCCTTATCAGTCTTTATCCTGCTTCTTCCGACGATCTTGCAGGTCTCGTCAACAACACCGGTAGATAAGTTTGTTCCGCCGATATCTATACCTATGTAATACTTCATAAGACTCCCCCATTCGTGAAAAATAAGATTTTCGGTGCCGGCTCCGCCGGATCATACTATATCGGTAAGGATCGCTTCGCCGCTGCCTTCAAGGGTATATTTCCCGGATCCGGCGGGAATGAAGCAGCTGTCACCCTTGCCGAGGATAAGATCGCCCAGCTTAAAGCTGCCGGAAAGGACGAGGATCGAGTTGAACGATGCGTCTGTCGCTTCAAGCTGCGCCGCGGACTGCACGTCCAGCTTGTTCACGTTGAAATACTCGCTTGAAGCAAGCAGGGTCTCGGAATAACCGCCCTTGTCCAGCTTTTCGCCCTGCGGCTTTGCGGGCCGTGTAGGAGGAACGAGCTTTGTTACCTCACAGGCTTTCGCGATATGCAGCTCACGGGGCTTTCCGTCATTGCCGACTCTGCCGTAGTCGTAGATGCGGTAAGTGGTATTCGAGTTCTGCTGTATCTCGGCGATAAGGATACCCTTTCCGATAGCATGGAGAGTGCCGCTTTCTATAAAGAAAACATCGCCCTTATGCACAGGGACATTGTTTGTCACTTCAAGCAGAGTATTGTTCTTGATACGGTCTGCGAATTCCTCACGGGATATCTCATGCTTAAAGCCGTAGAGCAGCTCTGCGCCTTCCTCGCAGTCAACGATATACCACATCTCGGTCTTGCCGTATTCGCCCTCGACGCGCAGTGCATACTCGTTGTCCGGGTGAACCTGAACGGAGAGATTGTCCTTTGCGTCTATGAGTTTTATGAGGATAGGGAAATACTCGAAGCGCTCACAATTCTTGCCGAGCACCTTTTTACCCTCTTTTTCGATATATTCATCAAGCGTTCTGCCGGCATACTCGCCGTTTTCGATCACGCTTTTTCCGTCTTTATGGCATGAAAGCTCCCAGCTCTCGGCAACCTTGTCTGCGTCCGACTTCTTGCCGTATTCGTCTCTGAGCCTTGTTCCGCCCCAGATGTAGTCCTTGCACGGAGCAATAAGTTTCATTGCGTACATTCAAACAACCCCTTTATATGATATAGAATAATTATACCACAAAGGATTTTAAATGTAAAGCTATTTTTGAGAAATAGGAGCCGGGCGCAGAAATCTGCGTCCGGCAAGGGTATGTAGCTCAGACTGTCTGTTTCTTCACGCCGAAAAACAGTCTGAAGATCCATGCGAGCGGCTTAGGGCTCTTCATAACAAACACTTTCATATCGTTCCTCCGTCTATTTGCAGTTATTTTTCAGCAGCAGTCCCGCCGCTATCAGAAGCACGGCAAGGAAGATGAGCAGGAACCGGTAAGAAAGGAAGCAGAGCCATACAGCCCCGCCCGCGATCAGCAGCACCGATATCGCGCACAACACACAGTTCGGCCTCCGTCTCTTGTACCTCATTCCGCTCACCCCTTTCCGGCTCTTACAGTTTATTCTGTTCGCGGGAAAGTGTTACAGAGATTTTTTGCAACAGATTACAAAAAATTCAAATAATTTCAATAACTCGTAACAAAAATTATATAAAACTATTGACAAGTTATTAAAGATGTGCTATAATAGCATTGTAAAAACAAGAGTGACAATATATCCGGAGACTCTTCAAGTTCCGTATTACGGGATTTGTTTAGGGGGTTCAGCCCCCTTTTTCAAAGGGGGCTGGCGGGTCCGGGCAGCGCCCGGTCTCTAAAATCTCTCTAAAACTTCTCTAAAGTCTCTCAAAAATCTCTGCGAGAAAGAAGGTGAGCCGATGAACAAGAGCGTTTACAGTCTTGTGCTATCGGACGAGGTAGTGGCAGCAGTGGACAGAGCCGCATACAGGGCGGGAATGAGCCGTTCGGCATTCATCAACAGCGTGCTCGCGGAGGCGGTCTCCTACACCACTCCCGAAAAGCGTATGAGCGACATTTTCTCCGAGATCGAACAGCTTATGAGCGGCGATATCTTCCGCATCATGCCGCGCCCGTCGGATTCCGCACTTGCTATACGATCGGCTCTTAAATACAAGTACAAGCCGGTTATCCGCTACGGGATAGAACTTTACCGCAGTTTCGACACAAGTATCGGCAAGCTCAAAGTCTCGCTGCGAACCCAGTCCGACAGCCTGATTGCGGAATTTGAGCGGTTTACGGGAATATGGGTGCGGCTTGAGCAGGAACATATAATCTCGCACTTCCCCGACGGTATCACCTATGAGACCGGAGACGGAAAATTCACGCGGACTTTCTGCCTCCCGCCGGATAAGCATAAACTTACCGATGACGGCATCGCCGAAGCTCTTTCGGAGTACATCAAGATGTTCGATGACATCATCAAGCTCTACTTTGCTAACTGCTCCGATCATGCGAAAGCACAGGCTATCGTCCGGAAGCGGTATGAGGAATACTACGCCGGAAATATGCCGATAATTTAGTACGGCGGACTTGACACACCGCGTCCGGCAATCAATATTTTTTCATTTAAACAATTGGGGGGATATTTATGAACACAAACAAACTTACACAGAAATCACTTGAAGTAATACAGGAAGCCCAGAGCATAGCGATCTCCAACTCAAATCAGCAGATAGATCAGCTGCACATCTTACAGGCTCTTCTCAGCGACGAAAACGGGCTTATTCCCGAACTGCTTGTGAAAATGGGGATCGACGCATCGGCTGTGCGTGATCAGACAGAAAAGTGCGTTGCCCAGCTCCCGAAAGTCACCGGTTCTGGCAGACGCGCAGATGAAGTCTATATAACGCAGGATACCGACCGCGCACTGAATGAGGCGGAAGAAACCGCAAAACACATGGGCGATGAGTATATCTCCGTTGAGCATCTGTTCATCGGTCTTATCGAAAAGGCAAAGGACAAAACGAAGGACATCTTTAACCTCTACGGTATCACAAAGAACAAATTCCTTGAAGCGCTCCGCACAGTAAGAGGAAATACCCGCGTCACCACCGACAATCCCGAAGGCACATACGACGTACTGAAAAAGTACGGTCAGGATCTCGTTGAGCTTGCAAGACAGAACAAGCTCGATCCGGTGATCGGGCGTGACAGCGAGATAAGGAATGTTATCAGAATACTCTCGCGCAAGAGCAAGAACAACCCTGTTCTCATAGGCGAACCCGGCGTCGGTAAGACCGCAATAGCAGAAGGCCTTGCAATAAGGATAGTGCGCGGAGATGTGCCTACCGGACTCAAGGACAGGAGCATATTCTCACTCGATATGGGCGCACTTGTCGCAGGTGCAAAGTACCGCGGCGAATTTGAGGAAAGGCTGAAATCGGTACTGCAGGAGATCAGAAAGAGCGACGGAAAGATAATACTGTTCATAGATGAACTGCATCTTATCGTCGGAGCCGGCAAGACCGACGGAGCAATGGACGCCGGAAACATCTTAAAGCCGATGCTCGCAAGAGGTGAACTGCACTGCATAGGCGCTACCACGCTGAACGAGTACAGACAGTACATCGAAAAGGATGCGGCTCTCGAAAGACGTTTCCAGCCCGTACTTGTAGGCGAGCCGACGGTAGAAGATACGATCTCGATATTAAGAGGACTGAAAGAACGCTATGAGGTATTCCACGGCGTAAAGATACATGACAACGCACTCATCGCCGCAGCAACTCTCTCAAACCGCTATATCTCCGACAGATTCCTGCCGGATAAGGCGATAGACCTTGTGGACGAAGCCTGTGCGCTTATCAAGACGGAAATGGAGTCTATGCCCTCCGAGCTTGACGAGCTTTCAAGAAAGATAATGCAGCACGAGATAGAAGAAGCCGCCCTGAAAAAAGAAAACGACAAGCTCTCTGCCGAACACCTTTCCGAGATACAGAAGGAACTCTCGGAAATGCGCGATAAATTCAGAGAGATGAAGGCAAAATGGGAGAACGAAAAAAGCTCTATCACCAACGTACAGGATATCCGAAAGGAGATAGAGCAGGTGACTGCAGATATAGAAAAAGCACAGCGGGAATATGATCTCAACAAGGCGGCAGAGCTCCAGTACGGCAGACTGCCGGAACTGCGGAAAAAGCTGGAAGCTGCCGAACAGTCGGCGGGCAGCGGCAAATCCAGCACCCTGCTGCGTGACGCTGTTACCGAAGAAGAGATCGCGCGCATCATCTGCCGCTGGACAGGAATACCCGTTGCAAAACTCATGGAAGGCGAGCGCGAAAAGCTGCTGAATATGGAAGGAATACTTCACAAGCGGGTGATCGGACAGGACGAGGCTGTTCAGAAAGTAAGCGAAGCTATAATCCGCTCCCGTGCGGGAATACAGGATCCGAACAGACCGCTTGGTTCGTTCCTGTTCTTAGGTCCTACCGGTGTCGGCAAGACCGAGCTTGCGAAGGCGCTTTCGGAAGCGCTGTTTGATGACGAGAACGGTATCGTGCGCATAGACATGAGCGAGTATATGGAGAAGTTCAGCGTTTCCCGCCTTATCGGAGCGCCTCCCGGATATGTGGGCTACGACGAGGGCGGTCAGCTTACAGAAGCCGTGCGCAGAAAGCCGTACGCGGTAGTGCTTTTCGATGAAATAGAGAAGGCGCACCCGGACGTGTTCAATATACTGCTGCAGGTGCTTGATGACGGACGTATCACGGACAGCCAGGGCAGGACTGTGGATTTCAAGAACACTATCATAATACTCACCTCTAACCTCGGTTCGCCGTATATCCTCGAAGGCATCGGTGAAAACGGCGAGATATCCGAAGATGCGCGCAAACAGGTGGATATGCTGCTGAAACAGTCGTTCAGACCGGAGTTCCTGAACCGTCTCGACGAGATAGTTTACTACAAGCCGCTGACCAAAACCGAGATCGGCAGCATAGTCGATCTTATGGTCGAAGCTCTCGGAAAGCGTCTCGAAGAAAAGCAGCTCACACTCTCGCTCACTCCGGCAGCAAAGGAGTTCATAATCGAGAACGGCTACGATCCGGTTTACGGCGCAAGACCGCTTAAGCGCTTTATCCAGCACAAGCTTGAAACACTTATAGCAAGAGCGATAATCTCCGATAAACTCAGCCCCGGCGACACGATTAAAGTTGACTGTGACGGCGAGAAGCTCATACTTTGATATAAGGCAATGCCGCACAACAGACGCGTGCAGTCTCTGCACGCTCTTTGTGCGGCATTGCCATTATTTCAGCACTGACAGAACGGCTTACGGAACAAATCTCACATAATACATCTGCTCCGACAGATCCGTTTCCATGCTGAACAGATCGCTTTCCGTATCAAAACCGATGTTCTGTTCCGTGATGCGGGCGTTCTCCATTCCTTCGGCTGTGACTGTCTGCGAGATAAGATCAAGTGTGCTTCCGACGGAGGTGAACAGCTCGATTCCGTAGCTGTTCACTCTGCCGTCGGCGCTGTAAGATATATCCATATCGGCGTACCGTTTCTGTTCTGCGGAAACGGTAACGCTTCCGCCTGCCGGTATCGTAACATCAAATGCAGCGTACATTATACGCTCGGCACATACCGCGTCAGATACCTCTTCAAAGCCCGCGCCCCATTCATAGCGCTCTATCGCGCGACCCGATAGCATACCGTATTTCTGCATATACTTCAGCGCAGCGTCACAGATAGCCTTTTCGGTAAGCGCGCCCTGTTCATACGCGTATTTTACATGACGCATATTTTCGTTGTGCATCACTTCGCTCATTATCAGCTTCGGCAGTATTTCGCCGTAACTCGTTTCATAGCGCTCGGTCTTATAGGTTATCTCGTCAGTCTCGACACGTTCCCAATTCTTACTTCTGTCCATGTAGTATCCGCGAAGTTTAAGGTTTTTTATGTCCCCGCCGCGGACTACGATATATCTGTCAAAGCCGCTGTTTACGCCTCTGTTATTGACCATGAAGCCGAATGTGATCTTAAGCCCGTTTCTTCCGTAGCTCCGGTCATTCCCGAAAACTTCGGCTTCCGCGCCTTTTTCAAGGGTGAATGACCCTTCCGCTGTCACGAAAGTATCGTTTGCCGCAGTATCGTATGTCGTTTTGCAGTCGTAAATGCGGTACACTATAACAGGCTCGTTTATATCCTGCACCGGAGCAAGCGCGTCTTTCAGGTAGCTTCCGTCTTTCAGCAGGTCATAATACCATTCGCTTTCAAAAGCTTCATCAAGGTTCGCCTTGTCATCTCCGGCCGGATAGGCGGCGCTTGTGAACTTCCCGCAGTAATCACCCGCGATCAGCGTTGTTTTTGCCGTTTCGCCGTTTACTTTCACTGCCGGGATAAAGGAGGGGATAGCTTCATTTATCGCCCCGCTGTCCCAGTCGTCCGGATCGCTGAGCAGGTCACTCATGCTGCTCTTGAACGGGTACATCAGCGTAAGCGTTCTATCCTCGTCCGTGGTATTGGTGAGCGTATAGCTGTCAAACAGAGTGTATGCGCCCACCTCATCTATATTTCCGCTCCACTCTTTCAAATCGCCGGGTACCGGAGTTCCGGAAAGGTCAAATGTGACCTCCCGCTCTGCGGTTATCCCGGCTGTATCTCCGTCGGCGGTAAGCGGGAACACCGGGGGCGTATAGCTGCGCATAATGAAGAAGCCGCCTCCGCCCGGGTTCGCGTCGTCCCAGTCACCTCCACCGGGAACATCATCGCCGTCCCAGTCCGGTATTGCGAAGTTATTGCCGCTTTCGTCACTTTCGTCAATTACGATCTGCGGAGCTGACGTTCCGGTACCGGCATCGTAAGCGGGAACAACTCCCGGGACGATATCACCTGTCGCTTTGTTTGTGTCCGCTGTGGTTTCCGCCGTGCGCGATTCTCCGGCGGGAACCGTTGTTTCGGCAGTACCCGCAGCATGACCGCCGTCCGGAAGTACAGTTTCAAGACCGGCGGGAATTGTCGTTCTGTATGTTGGGATCGTAGCGAGAGTCCCGGCAGGGACAGTTTCAGCACCCTCCGGAATTGTCGTTCTGTATGTCGGGAACGTAGCGAGAGTTCCGGCTGGTACTTCTGCCGGATTCGTGCGTATCGTACCTGTACCGGAAAGCGTCATCACAAGTGCAGCCGCTCCTCCCGCGAGGCAGATGCCGGCAGCGATGCCGAGCGGCTTTGCGAACCTTGCCGGGGACTTTCTGAACTTATAGTCCGCCGCCTGTTCGATGATATCTTCACGGATACCGGTGACGGCATCATACATCTTTTCGCCCTTTCCGCTCATATCTCGGCACCCCTTTCCGTAAGAAATTCCCTTAAACTCTCCCGCAGCCGTGATAGTTTCCTTGACGCGCCCGCATTCGACAGCCCCATTTTCGCGGCAAGCTCGTTTGACTTATCGCCGAACCAGTACCTGCGCACGAACATCATTCTGTCCTGCTCGGAAAGCCCGTCCAGCCAGTCGTTTATAAAGCCGGTAAGCATCTTCGCGTCCAGCGCTCTTTCCACGCTCTCGTCCGACGGAAGGCACTCTTCCAGCTCGCTTATAGATGTTTCTATCCCGTCATAACGCTTTTTCGCGTGCATTTTACGGTATTTCCCTATCGCGATGTTGCGCGTTATCCGTCCGAGGAATGCCCTCAGGCACTCCGGGATATGGGGCGGGATACGTCCCCACACCGACATATATGTATCGTTCACGCACTCTTTCGCGTCTTCCGCAGCACGAAGCAGATTCATTGCTATCGTCATGCAGTAGGCGCCGTATTTCATATCCGTTTCGCGTATAGCTGACTCGTCACGTTTGAAATAAAGCTCTATGATCCCAGCGTCGTCCATTTTTCCCTCCGTCATCATTCGTCCGAATAGCTTATCTCATTATACACTTTCATGCCGAAAATGTAAACAGCTGTTCCCACGCGGAAGTTTCCGAAACGGTATTCTTCCGTCACCGCTGTCAGCTCGTGCAGCTTTTCTACCCGGTATATCCTGCTCACCGGCTGGTATATGACAGTCCCGCCGTCCCGCAGATGACTGCTGAACGGGAACAGCATAACAGCGGCGAGAACCGTCGATATAATAACAGCTGTTTTCCCTGCTCTGCCCTTCACCGTCATCACCCTTTCACCTATAAAGTCGCACTTTCCCCACAGTTATTTCACTTTTCCGGCAAATTTGTCGGAAATGCACAAACAGTTGCATTTTACACTTTTGAAAAAGGGGGCTTGCCCCCCTAAACAGACTGCTGTGTTAATGCAGTGGGGTTGGCAAAGACTCCATTCAGAAAATAACAAGAAAACAGCTTACAGAGAAATATTCTGCAAGCTGTTTTTATATTCAGAAGAAGATAACTAACCGAGGTGGTGGCGTTGCCGTTTTATATGCGCGCATCGTGCGCGCTCTTGACGGCAACTGCCATTGCTTCCGTGCAATGCACCTGACGATAGAAGAATGTCGCTACGCATTTCGCCGCGGCGCGTCCGCCGCCCCCTTTTTTAAAGGGGGCGGGCAATTCTCTCTTCTCTCAATCCACCGAGGATTTCGTGCGCTTTCTCTTCTTATGGTTTCTCACAAGGAAAACGCAAAGGAGTATCACGATCGGGAGAGCTGCCGCAATTATTGCGCCGGTATGCGGATTAATACCGCCGTTGTATGTCGGACCCGGCTTATTGGAACTATCGTCAACTATCTGCGCATCGGGAGGATTGCTGTCAGTCTGCGGTTCGATATTTCCGCCGCCCTCTTCATCGTCAAAAGGCTCTACGATCTCGCCCATTTCGTCGTCCGGATCGGAAGGCTGGGTGGTCTCTTCGTCTATCACCGGCACATTCGCACCATCGGTCTCGGCAATGAGCATGTACGGTGAAAAGCTGTCGGATTCAAACTGAACGCGCTTCACGCCGTTGATGTCCTCTATTATCGAGCTTCTCAGAAGTTCGGGAGTCTCATCGACAATATGATATACCTTTATGTTATCCGCGTACGGCAGCAGCTCGTTCGGCACCGGGAACATAAACGTGATAGTTCCTCTCGCCATGATGCGCTGGTTCTCCTCGCCGCTCTCGTCAAGAAGGCTGATGTCAAACGCATAATACATCGCGTTGTCAGCCCCGAGAGATTCATACGCGCTTCGTGCCGCATCGGAAGCTTCGGAAGTGTTTGTTATCCGGACAGTGGCAGGAGCTATGAAGTAGTCTCTCTGTGTTACTATGCGCACATTCGTTCCGTTTACATCTTCCAGATCGCTTTCTACGGTTATGTAGTCGTAGTCGTCATCTTCAGCAGGACGGGTCGTGCTGTCGTCGGAAGGCTCATCGTCCGGAGCCGACTCTACCGTTACCGCCGCAGCTGTCGTAGTGGTCGTGGTCGTCTCCCGCGCTGGCGGTGCGGCAGTGGTCGTGGTAGTCTGCGCCTTGGACTTGTACGAAGCGAAGATATTCACGTCCGAGTTCGTAACTGTATAGCTTGTGCCGTTGGGGAACTGGGTGTTGTTTATCATGATATAGTTTATCTCGTATTCCGGCGGGGCGCTGACATTTATATTCAGCTTGTCGCCGGAAGCCGCTGATGCAGGCGGTATAAGGAACTGACCCTTATCGTTGGTGATAGAGATGTTATTTACTGTGGCAGATGCGTTGTCGGCGGAGAATGTGATCCTGTACAGCGTTCCGGTCGATCTGAAATCGAGTCTGTTGCGGTGCGCATACTCCTCCGCATAGGAACCGGAATATCCCCATATCGCGGCGCGGGTATTGTAGAACGCATTGTCGGCGATATTGTCAAGATCGTAGGGTATAACGACTGTCGAAAGGTTCGTGCTGTTTGCGAAAGCCAGACTCCCTATGACTTCGACGGTCTTGGGGATATCAACGGCATTCAGCGCCATGCAGCTTCCGAAAGTGCTTTCGCCGATAGAAACCAGATCCTCCGGGAAATTGATGACAGCAAGGGAGGTACAGTTGTTGAATGTGTAGTTCTCAAGTGTTTCAAGATACTTCGGGAGCTTGACTGTCGCAAGCTTCGAGCAACCCTCAAATGCCGCCGGTCCGAGATATTCAAGAGTATCCGGGAGCTCGATCGCGGTAATCGATGTACAGCCGGCAAAGGCAGACTGACCGAGATTCACGAGGTTTTTGGAGAGTGTGGGCTTGGTAAGGCTCGTACAGCCGTAGAAAGCGGAGTTGCCGATATCGGTGACGGTATCCGGTATCTTTGCGTCTGTCAGCGAGTAGCAGCCTTCAAAGGCAGCGTTGCCTATCTTCTGCAGGCTTTTGGAGAAATCTACCTTTGTAAGGAAGTAGCAGCCGCGGAACGCACCGTCGCCTATTGTAACAAGATCCTTCGGCAGTCTTACCGAGTTTATAAGCGTCTGATCGTAGAAGCCGGAGAACGCGTAAGGGGCGATAGCCGTTACCGGGTATTTGTTCTGGCTCACCGTATCGGGTATCGTGACGGTTCCGTTGGCTTTGGTGATATCTGCCGGGCTGTATGCCGTGATAGTTGCGGTAAACTTTCCGGTTGAATAGTCAAGCTCATAGCCGAAATCGCCGTCATATACCGTTCCGTTCGTGGGGTAAGTCGTGCTGTATGACGGATACGCGTCCGATGCAAAAGTCAGAGCGGACACAAGTATCACAGCCGCAGCAGCCAGCATCACAGCGGAGAGCGCATATCTGTACAGTTTTTTATGCAGAGAGAAGCTTATCATTTTCTTCACCGATCCATAAGACGGCATTCGCCGCCGGATATATTCACAGCCGCCGCGGATATACGACAGCATTATACTTCAATCTAAATTATACTACAAATATATCGGTTTGTCAACATCTTGTATAAACTTATCTTACGATGCACACATATATGGTTGCCCGGAAACAACCGGTAATGAATTATATACCAAAACAGAATTAAAAACAGGGCTCTATTTGTCATAAAAACCAAAAATATGACTTTGTCATTGACTTGAAAGCTTCAATGGCATATAATACTATTAAATAAGTATGTATTGCCGATACCGGAGGGTACTATGAAAGAATTGGAAACCAGGATCAACGATATCGTCAGAACTCTTCTCAACGACTACGAGCAGGGGAGAGTCATCGATGAGGTAAAAAGCTTCGATCACCCGGACAAGGACGTTGTGGTCGAGATATTATACAGCATAAGGAAGATAATCTTCCCCGGCTATTTCCGGAACAAGTCCTACCGCGTATATACCGTCCGCAACAACATCTCCATGCTCACCGAGGACATAATATTCAAGCTCATACGCCAGATATCCATAGTTCTCCGCTATGACGAAGAGCTGAGCAGCGCAGATGAGATGACGGTGGCACAGCGCGCCGAGGACATAACATTCGCGTTTCTGTCGCGGCTCCCGAAAATAAGAGAGTACATCGAAATGGACGTGGAAGCGTCCTTCGAGGGAGACCCCGCCGCATACAACAAGGACGAGATAATCTACTCATATCCGGGGCTGTTTGCTATCCTCGTGAACCGTATCGCCCATGAGCTGTTCCTGCTTAAAGTTCCGCTCATACCGCGTATAATGACCGAGTATGCCCACAGCCAGACCGGTATAGATATCCACCCCGGCGCGTCCATAGGCAAGTATTTCTTCATAGACCACGGTACAGGTATAGTTATCGGCGAGACTACCGAGATCGGCGACAATGTCAAGATCTACCAGGGTGTTACCCTCGGCGCGCTCTCTACGCGCGGAGGTCAGAGCCTTCGCAGCAAAAAGCGTCACCCCACAATCGAGGACAACGTTACTATCTACTCCGGAGCATCTATCCTCGGCGGAAATACTGTCATAGGAAAGGGCGCGGTCATAGGAGGCAACGCATTCATCACAAAATCCGTTCCAGCCGGGGCAAAGGTAAGCATAGTAAATCAGGAACTAAAGTATAACTTCGATGATCCGAAAGCCGCAAAGAATGCGGGTATCGGCGCGGATACGGATTGGTTCTATATCATATAAGGACGGAAGGCAATGGACGAAGAAAGGGATATGACCCGCGCCGACGAAATAACCCGCACCATTGTGCGCAAATACCGCAAACCGATATGGGGGCGTTTTCTCGAAGGTATAAAGAACTACGAGCTTATAAAGGAGAACGACAGGATAGCCGTGTGTATTTCCGGCGGCAAGGACTCGATGCTGATGGCGATGTGCGTAAAGCAGCTCCAGAAGTACAGCAAGGTGCCGTTTACCGCCGAATACCTTGTCATGGATCCGGGATATGCCCCCGAAAACAGGCAGCGTATCATCGAAAACGCGGCGCTGCTTGATATTCCGATAAAGATCTTCGATGCAAGGATATTCGACGCGGTGGAGATAATCGGCAAGAACCCCTGCTATATGTGCGCCCGTATGCGTCGCGGATATCTGTACAAGTACGCCGGTGAGCTGGGCTGCAACAAGATCGCGCTGGGTCACCATTTCGATGACGTTATCGAGACGATACTTATGGGAATGCTGTACGGTTCGCAGATGCAGACGATGATGCCTAAGCTTCACAGCGAGAACTTTCCGGGCATGGAGCTTATCCGACCTATGTATATGGTGCGCGAGGAAGATGTCATACACTGGCGCGACTTCAACGATCTGCACTTTCTCAACTGTGCCTGCAGCGTCACGGCAGACATAGATACCAACGGAAACGGCGGTTCCAAACGCCAGGAGATCAAGCAGCTTTTGAAGCAGCTCCGGGCAATCGATCCCGCAGTGGATATGCACATATTCAGAAGCGTGGAGAACGTAAACCTCCAGACTCTCATATCCTACCACATCGGCAAGGATTACCACCACTTCCTCGACGACTACGACAAGGGAATGAATATAAAGGGAACGATAAAGCAGTCGGAATAAAGTCTCACCGGCACATTCCAGCGATGTGCCGGGATTTTTTATAAAATGGTATAAAAGACTTGATTTTTTCTGTGAAATAGTGTAAAATTAATAGGTAACATTTTCGTGCAGAGCACGATCCATAAAAACTGAAAGGAAAAAAGAAAATGAACATTCTTGTAATCAATGCGGGAAGCTCGTCTCTCAAGTACCAGCTTATCGAGATGACGGACGAAAAGGTAATTGCAAAGGGTAACTGTGAAAGAATAGGCATCGGCGGTCATATCAAACATACGACATTCGACGGAAGAACTTATGAGGCTGACTGTGATTTCCCCACACATACAGAAGCTTTTGAAAAGGTAGTTGAGGCTCTTACAAAGGGCGACGCGGCTGTTATCGGCAGCATGGCTGAGATCGCCGCGGTAGGTCACAGAATAGTCCAGGGTGCCGAAGTGTTCCCGAAATCCGTTCTCGTTACCGACGAGGTTATCGACAAGATCGACGATCTCCGCGAGCTTGCTCCCGTTCACAACCACGGTCATGCTCTCGCTCTGCGTGCCTGCAAGAAGGTAGTTCCGGCTTCCGTTCCCCAGACAGTAATCTTCGATACCGCATTCCACCAGACAATGCCCGAAAAGGCTTATATGTTCGGTATGCCTTATGAGGTATATGAGAAGTACGCGGTAAGAAAGTACGGCTTCCACGGCACATCTCACCGCTTCGTTACAATGAAGTATGCTCTTGAGACCGGCAAGGACCTCAAGAACCTCAAGATCGTTTCCTGCCACCTCGGAAACGGCTCGTCCATAACAGCTGTTGACGGCGGCAAGTCGGTCGATACATCAATGGGATTCACTCCCCTTGACGGTGTTCTCATGGGAACACGCTCCGGCTGCGTTGACCCCTCCGCAGTTACTTTCGTAGCTGACAAGCTCGGTCTTTCCGCTCCCGAAATGGCTGAATACCTCAACAAGAAGTCCGGATTTCTCGGAATTTCCGGTGTATCCAGCGACAACCGCGATGTTGAAGCTGAAGCTGCAAAGGGCAACAAGCGTGCTATCCTCGCCGGCGAGATACTCCGCTACGGCATCAAGAAGTACATCGGCGCTTATACTGCCGCTATGAACGGACTTGACGTTGTTATCTTCACAGGCGGTATCGGTGAGAACGCAGACCTCGTAAGACGTGATGTATGCCGCGATATGGACTACTTCGGGATCAAGATCGACGAAGCTCTCAACGAGACTATCCACGGCAAGCTCTGCAAGATCTCCACACCCGACAGCAAGACAGAAGTATGGGTTATCCCGACAAACGAGGAGCTCCTCATAGCAAGAGACACCAAGGAACTCTGCGGTCTGTGATCCGCGCCTTCGCGCTTTCGGGGCTCTGCCCCGAACCCCGGCGGGAGAGGGAGGAAACCCTTTTTGAAAAAAGGGTTATCCTCCCCCTCTTTCCAAAAAACTTTGATCGCTTCGCAGTTAATGGGGAAGGCTTTCAGAATATAATAAAGCCTGCTGAAACCAACAAATTTCAGCAGGCTTTTTCTTGTATTCAGATGAATATAGCTAACCGTGGAGCTGCACCCACCGATCGAAGAATGTCGCTGCGCATCAGTTTAGGGGGTCCAGCCCCCTTTTCCAAAGGGGGCTGGCGGGTCTGGGCGGAGCCCGGTCTCAAAAGCTCTCTTAAAAAAGTCTCTTCTAAAAAAGGCACGAAGTGCCGGAGTGGCTGAACGACAGACCTGGCGCGTCCGCCGCCCGGGTCTCAAGCGAAGCCCATATGTTCTCTCAAACCATTTTGTTATTTGATTATTTTGTAGCCTTTGGCGGTTATCGCTTCTTCGATCTCACGCAGGTGAACAAGTTCGCTGTTCAGATGAAGCACCGCCGTTCCCTTTTCGTGGCTGACATCGGCGCTCTCCACTTCCGGGAAGTTCTCCGCGCATTTGCGCACAGTCGCTTCACAATGCGGACACATCATTCCGCTTATATTTATGGTGTACGTTCGGTCTGTGACAATACCCGCGGTTATGCCGACAGATTCCGGGATTGCATTTTTGCGGGGTCTGTCGTGCTTTGTAGAATAGGGTCTGAATAGGTTGAGACGAAGTGCATTGGTCACTACGCAGAAACTTGAAAGGCTCATCGCCGCCGCGCCGAACATCGGGTCAAGCTCCCAGCCTGTCAGCGCGATGTAAACTCCCGCCGCAAGGGGAATGCCGATGATGTTGTAGATGAAAGCCCAGAAGAGATTCTGTTTTATATTGCGAAGTACCGCTCTGCTGAGCCGTATAGCCGCCGCTGCGTCGGAAAGGCTGCTCTTCACAAGCACAACGTCCGCCGCATCTATCGCAACGTCCGTTCCCGCGCCTATCGCTATTCCGATATCCGCACGGGTGAGCGCAGGCGCATCATTGATGCCGTCACCGATCATAGCAACTTTTCCGTGCTTCTGCAAACTTCGGATAACTGCCTCTTTGCCGTCCGGCAGCACCCCGGCGATCACTTCGTCTATTCCTGCCTGCTTTCCGACAGCATCGGCTGTTCGCTTGTTGTCTCCGGTAAGCATAACGACACGGATACCCATATTGCGGAGCTGTTTTACCGCTTCGGCCGAATCCGGCTTTATCGTGTCCGCCACAGCTATGATGCCGAGAAGTTTTCCGCCTTTGGCGAAATACATCGGAGTCTTGCCGTTTCCGGCAAGCTCTTCGGCTTGTTTCTTTGCCTCATCGGATATTTCAGCAAAACCGGATATAAAGCCTGCATTTCCGCCGCATACCTCTTCTCCGCCCAGCACGGCTGTCAGTCCGCTGCCGGAATGTGCTTTGAATTCCGCCGCTTCATGGGCTGAAATGCCCTTACCGGAAGCATAGCGCATTATCGCCTTTGCAAGCGGGTGCTCGCTTCTCGATTCGAGGGAAGCCGCTGTTTCAAGCAGTTCCGTCTCGCTTGCTGACAGAGGGAGAATATCGGTAACTTCCGGCTCCCCGGAAGTTACAGTTCCTGTCTTGTCAAGAGCGGCTATCTGGACCTTGCCGGTCTCTTCGAGAGATACGGCGGTCTTGAAAAGTACGCCGTTCTTTGCGCCCACACCGCTGCCCACCATTATTGCGACAGGCGTAGCAAGTCCGAGTGCGCAGGGACAGCTTATGACGAGCACCGAGACTGCTCTTGCAAGAGCGTAGGGAAATGTCTGACCAACAAGAAGCCAGATTATTAGCGTAACAAGGGCGATGCCGATAACAGTGGGAACGAATATGCCGGAGACTTTGTCGGCAGTTTTTGCAATCGGCGCTTTTGTGGCTGCGGCATCGCTCACGGTCCTGATTATCTTTGCTATCGCGGTATCTTCGCCTACCCTTACTGCCCGGCACCGCAGAAATCCGGACTGGTTTATGGTGGCAGCGGAAACCTGGCTTCCCGGCTCCTTGTCCACGGGAATGCTCTCACCGGTAAGCGCCGATTCATTGACAGCGCTCTGTCCGTCAATAACCGTGCCGTCAACGGGAATGCTCTCACCGGGACGGACGGCGAAAATATCACCGATACGGACTTCCGACACCGGAACGGTGACCTCTTTTCCGTCACGTTCAAGCACAGCGGTATCGGGCGCAAGCTTCATCAGGCTTTCCAGCGCGTCGGTTGTCCTGCCCTTTGAGTAGGCTTCGAGGGTCTTGCCGACAGTTATGAGCGTCAGTATCATCGCCGATGACTCGAACCACAGATTCATCATATCACTCATGACCCGCTCATTGTCACCGTGAACCACCGCGTCGGTCATGTCGAAAAGCATGAAAACACTCCATACAAACGAAACGCCGGAGCCCATCGCAACGAGCGTATCCATATTCGGAGCGCCGTGCAGTGCGCCTTTGAATCCGCTTATGAAGAACTTACGGTTTATTATCATCACTGCCGCCGCAAGTATCATCTGTACCAGTGCCATGGCAGTGTGATTGCCGTCGAACCACTGCGGGAGCGGAAATCCCCACATCATGTGGCCCATTGACACATACATCAGCGGCAGAAGTATGCACAGCGACGCAATAAGCCGTTTTTTAAGCGCAGGTGTCTCTCTGTCCTCAAGTTCGTCCGCGCCGGAAGCCTGCTTCCTTTCAGCGCCTTTGAGGGACGCGCCGTAGCCTGCGTCCTCGACAGCCTTTATTATATCCGCGGAAGATGCGCTTCCCTCGACACCCATAGAGTTTGTGAGAAGGCTTACCGCGCATGAAGTCACTCCGGGAACGGAACCGACAGCTTTCTCGACTCTTGCGCTGCAAGCCGCACAGCTCATTCCGGTGACATTGTACTGTTCCATAAATATCTTCCTTTCCGATACTATTATACCATATTAAAACGAGATAATCAATAGCAAAGAAAACCGAAAAAAGATGAGTCTGACAGAAGCAGCTTCGGAAGCGCAGTCTAAGCGCATATACAGCATTTCCGCAAAATTGCAGCTGCCGCCGGCGGGTTTGTTGACAATTGGCTTCAAGGGTGATATAATGTTATGTAAAGTTGTGTCTGCATACCGGAATTCACGGAGATAAAGCATGTTGATAAAAATCGGGCAATTTGAAATAACCGAATGCTGGGACGGAGTATTCTATAAAAAGCTGTCCGCGTATCCGGATATCACGGAATGGGAAATACAGACCATACTGGATTTCATCAGATACGAAAAAACTTACGGCAGAGATTGCGAGATCATTGCCGAAGATCAGATCATCGAAAAGATCGGGCGATACAGACCGGAGTATGAAAAAGGCACCCGTATCTCTCCTCCCGCCAGAATAGAAGAATGCACCGCTTGTCCGGCATATAAAGGCTGTATGACTGATTATGTCTGCCACACTTCATCAGTCGGAAACGCTGTAAAGATCATAAGCTGCGGCAGTTTGCTCTCGCCGGTTCGCGCAAGGAATATGAAGGCTTCCGAGCTTGCGGAAGAAACACGGAATGCTGCTCATGACCCGGCTGATTATTTTGAATATATTATGTTTGCATGGGGAAACTGCCAAGCCGGAGATCGGCTTGTGACAGAAAGAATGCTCGGGCATTTTCCGGATAAAAACGATCTTGCTCCTCCCGCGTTTGTTCCCGGAGTACGCTTTTTCTTTAAATACAGCGAACTTGCAAAGCACCCCTGCGCGGTCTTTGAAGGTGTCCTGCCGCTGAAGGTCAGAGATGAAGTTGTGCTTAAAGATTGGGTATCGGCAATTATAATCCCGGAGATATACCGCAGTACCTTTGAGCCATGTATAAATGAAGATCTGAAGCCAAGGATCCATTTTCTCCGGCAAGACGGCAAAGATATATGGGAATGGTCCGGATATGTATATGAATACGTCAAAAGTCTTTATGCGACATGATCGGAACTATATCATAAAAGGCAGATTTACGCTTAACTATTATTATGGAAGGTGAATAAATGCACAAGGAATTCTTAATGGGAAATGCAGCTATTGCGCGCGGAGCAATAGCCGCCGGACTTAACCTCGTTTCCGGCTATCCCGGCACTCCCTCCACGGAGGTGCTCGAAACTTCCGCAAAATGCAGCAGCGGTTCGATGTATGTCGAATGGTCCGTAAACGAGAAGGCTGCAATGGAGCTCGCAGCCGGAGCCGCTTACTGCGGCGCACGCACAATGGTCACAATGAAGCAGGTGGGACTGAATGTCGCCTCCGACCCGCTGATGAGCCTTGCATATATCGGCGTCAAAGGCGGTATGGTAGTGCTTGTGGCTGACGATCCGGGCCCGATATCCTCACAGACCGAACAGGATACCCGTACTTTCGCTGCGTTCTCAAAGCTTCCCTGCTTTGACCCGTCTTCGGTACAGGAAGCCTATGACATGATCGGTGAAGCATTCGAGCTTTCCGAAAAGTACCATACTCCCGTTCTGTTCAGACCGACTACCCGCGTCTGTCACGGCTACGCGTCAATAACCGTTAAAGACGAGGACGAGTTTAAGACAAACAAGCCGGAGGGGTTCGTCCGTGACCCGTCGAAGTGGGTTATTTTCCCCCGCCTTTCCTACAACGCGCATATTAACATAGAAGCGCGGAATGTTACGCTTTCGGAGGAACTCTCCTCTTACAGCCGAAACCTCATAATACCGGAAAAGGCGGAAGGCTGCCGCAAGGGTATTGCCACACACGGCATCAGCTACACTTACGTCACCGAAGCGCTTCGTGACAAGTCCGCTCCGCGTGTTATGAAGGTGACAACTCCTTTCCCGTTCCCGGAAAAGGCTGCGCTCGCATTCCTTGACGGACTGGACGAGGTGCTCTGCATAGAAGAACTTGACCCGGTGATCGAGCGCGAGCTGACGTATATCTGCGGAAAGCACGGACTTAAAGTGAAAATACGCGGTAAGCTTACGCATGATGTAAAGAATGCGGGTGAGAACACCTGCGGTTCGGTTGCCGGAAACATTGCCGCGTTCATGGGCTGGGAAATGCCCGGAAAGACGGAGACGGAAGCCGCTCCCGAACTTCCTGTCCGTCCGCCCGTACTGTGTGCCGGCTGTCCGCACCGCGCTTCGTTCTTTGCGGTAAAGGAAGCCATGAAGGGAAAGAAAGCCGTGTTCTGCGGAGATATCGGCTGCTATACTCTCGGAAACGCAATGCCGCTTGATATGGTTGACACCTGTCTGTGCATGGGCGCGGGCGTGAACATCACACAGGGCATCGGCCACATCGAACCGGATACCGTCTGCTTCGCTTTCGTCGGCGATTCCACATTCTTCGCCTCCGCGATAACCGGCGCTGTGAACGCGGTATATAACCAGGCGGATATGACTCTCGTTATACTCGACAACTCCACCACCGCAATGACCGGTCATCAGCCCCACCCCGGAACCGGAAGAACGGTAATGGGAGAGATCGTCGAAAAGATAGACATTACCGCTGTACTGCACGGTATCGGCGTAAAGACAGTGGAGACCGTAAATCCGCTGGATCTTGGGAAAGCAGTCGAAACAGTAAAGCGCGTTGCTTCCGAAAAGGGAGTAAAGGCGATAATCTTCAAATCCCCCTGCGCCGTTATCATAAAGCCGGAAAAGCCGGCAGTCATAGACCCGGAAAAATGCACGAACTGCAAGAAGTGCATAAGATCGTTGGGCTGTCCCGGAATCGTTATTAAAGACGGACGTGCAGCAATAGAGAACTCGCTCTGCACCGGCTGCGGTCTGTGCAGTCAGGTCTGCCCGTTCGGAGCGATAAGCGTAAAGGAGGGCAAGTGATATGAGCACAAACATAATGATATGCGGTGTCGGCGGTCAGGGCATCGTCCTCACATCAAAGCTTATCGCTGCCACAGCCGTTTCGCATGACGTTCCGGTGATGAGCGCCGAGACAATAGGAATGGCGCAGAAGGGCGGCAGCGTATTCAGCTTTCTGCGTGTCGGAGAGGGCATAAACTGCCCCATGTTCGGTGAGGGAGAAGCCGATATTCTGATCGGATTCGAGCCGGCGGAAGCGGTAAGAATGTTCCCGTATCTCAAAAAAGGCGGTACCGCGATAGTAAATACTCACCCGATAATGCCGGTAACGGCAGCCCTTACCGGCTCGGATTACGACGGCAGGAATATGCTTGAATATATCGAAAGGAACGCAGAAAAGTCGGTATTCATAGACGGCGACAAGGCATGCACGGAGATAGGTTCGCCGAAAGTGCTGAATATGGTGATGCTCGGCGCTGCCGTAGCAAGCGGACTTCTCCCGTTCACGCTTGAAGAGATCGAGCAGACTATGAAGGCAACTGTAAAGCCCCAGTTCGTCGAACTTAACAGCAAAGCGCTCCGCTATCCGCGCTGACGCGCCTTGTCCTGCGCGGACTGCGCCAGCCTGCGCGGCTGGACCGCGGCGGGGAACGCCCCGCGGCGATAACCGTAATACGGAAATTAAAAAGATACCGGAAATATGCAAAAAGCCTTCTGTGGTAAAACCGCAGAAGGCTTTGCTGTTTATATTATTGTTGCAAAATCGGACGATCTATGATATACTGAATGATATCGGTATCAAAATGTAAAACGGTATGGGGATAATATGTCTGCCTGCACCCGTACAAAAAAGAAAGGTAACCGTATGAAAAGAATAATACTGTTTATCCTGCTTGCGCTTGCCGCAGTTTCATTTTCCGCAGGCTGCGGAAATATATCGTATGAAATGACAGCCCGGAACCGCGCACAAAGCTATGTCAAAGAAAAGTACGGATTCAGTGCGGATATCAAGGCTGTTCTGCTCGCCGAAAACGGCTGGCTCGAATTCACATGGGAAGCGCCGCAGTTCGCTCATGTCCGTATGAAGCATGACGGCACGGAATTCGATGTGCTCGTGCCTGTCCGCAGCAGTGATGACTCATGGCTGTGCGACAATTACGAAGCTGACAGGATATGCGCGGAAATAACGGAATTTGTGAAAAACGAGCTGAAATGCAGCAATGCCGCATTCCGCATAGATTACGGAAGCAGCTACGGCAATCATCTGCTTGCCAAAGATATACGCTCCGCCGATGATCTGAAAAAATCGGAAGACGCGAAAACAATATCCGTATTCACAAACGGTCTTGATGCGGAGAATGTAAAAAAGCTGGATCCCGCAAAATACGGTAATAATACTAATTTCAGCATTGTGGAATGGGGAGACGAAAAGCTGCCCGAAGTGCCGTACGGTCTGATAAGGGGGCTTCCGAAACAGTGCGGCTGGAACGTTTCCGCAATACATTACACCGAAAATGACGGGAGCTGGTCTCATGTGAAATTTGACCGTATCACCGCAGAAAACCTCCGCCTTGTGATGCCGTCGGAATGCGCCGTCTCAATGGAGCCGGCAGACGGTCACGGTGAACCGGACGATATTCCGGTCACAGACTGGTACTGCATAAAAGGAACAGGCACGATCGAAGGCTACGGTGCGGTATATGCTGATATTGACACTGACACGGACGAGGAATACTGCATAGAATATATGCACGACGGAAAAGCGTATTATATGCGGATATCGCATACCGAAGCCAAGAACGCCGAGTATGAGCTTTACTCGCAAATATACAGCGGCAAAGACGGGATCGACTTCACTTTCAGAGTTGTGAAGCGGGACTATATAAAGAGCATGTCGGAATAAAGAAAGCGGTCGGTTCAAATGAACCGGCCGCTTTTTACAGCTGTTACTTTATCTTGGAAATAATGCTTTCCATAGACTTCGCAGTAAGTGCTCTGTCGGAAACTACGGAATATGAGCACTTTCCGTCTGTCCAGACTGCCGCGCTCACGCCCTTGCCGCTGCCTTTAAGCGTTGCTGTGCTGCCGTTTATCTCCTTTTCGGAAATACTCTTGTATTCGTTATAATCTCCGCTTATATCATCGACCCCTGTGCCTTTGCGGACCGTTATAGTATCGTCTCCGTTGGAGAAGCGTACTTCCGCGATGCCTTCCATTGCCTGAATATACGAGATCTTATAGCTTCCGAACTTTTCGGGAACTTCAAATGTTACCCCGGCTGCTTTTGCAGCTTCCTCAACACTCTTGTACTCCGTCCACGGATTTCCTATGCTGACTGTCATATTATCACCCGTATTATCCATATTTCCGAGATCAAGCGCCTGTATGTCTCCTACCGAAGCATCGCCATTGAGATTGCTGTATATCGTCACAAGTGACCACCCGTAAGAAGCGCCGGGATATACTCCTTTGCTGCGGCAGAGCACCAGATAATTCGTACCCGAAACTATCTGGCTCCCGAGATAAGCAACGGGAGAGTAGGAAACTCCCACCAGCTCTTTCATTGCCTTTTTGTAAGCGCTGTAAACAGTTTCATTCTTGCTGATGGTAAACAGACCGCTGTTGGCGGTAAATCCGCCCATAAGCTGTTCGCCTATGATCGTCTGAAAACCGGTTATCTCCGCATTCCCTTTCAGATCCTCATAGATGTACATTACCTTTATCTGCGTTGCTCCTCCGTCGGGGTTGAGCTCGTCCGCTTTTACAAGAATAGCATAGTTTGTTCCCGCAACGACCTGTGTTCCGAGCAGTGCTAACGCCTTGAACGACCAGCCCGCATAATCCTTTGTTGCTTTCTTGAACGCTGCCTTTGCTTCGGGGTTTTTACTCATCGCAACATAGCTGTCATTTACAGTCCAGCCTCCCGACAGCGGGATATCCTCCTGTACAAAAGACGCATCCGCGTCCTCTGCCGATACCGCAAAAACTGTACAAGACAGAGCCGATATTGCCGCAAGAGCTGCCGCTGTAAGTTTTAATGCTTTTTTCATGGTGTTTCTCCTTTGTACCGTTTCAGACGGTGCATAACGATTGCATATACTATATAAAGAATAACACAATGCGTAACAATTGTCAAGCGTCCACCGCACACATCTTCATATATTCCATGTTCTTCCGGTCAGCGCAGCGATTGACACAGACGGGGCGCCGTGGTATAATAAGGATATGAAAAATCCGGAGGTTCAGCATGATAAACAATATTTCGGTAAACACCCAGAGCAGTATCCGTATCGACGGCGGCAATACTATAATACGCTCAGACCCGTTCAAGATCGCCGGCGAACCGCATGATGCCGGCATTATCCTCATAACACACGATCATTACGATCATTTCTCGCCCGAAGATATTCAGAAAGTCCGCAGACCGGACACTGTATTTGCCGCGCCGGTAAGCATGAAGAACAAGCTGGAAAGCATCGGCATCGGCAATGCCGTGCTGCTTTCTCCGGGTGAAAAAACAGAGATCGCAGGAATACCCGTGGAAGCTGTCCCGGCTTACAATACGCTGAAACCGTTTCACCCAAGATCAAACGGCTGGCTCGGATACATCATTACAGTTAACGGCAAGCGAATTTATGCTGCCGGAGATACCGACGCGGTAAAAGAAGTGAGAGCCGTTGAATGCGACATCGCTCTTGTTCCTGTCGGCGGTACTTTTACCATGAATCACAAGGAAGCTGCGAAACTCATAAACGAGATAAGACCCGGTATCGCTGTGCCGATACATTACGGCTCTATCGTCGGCGACAGATCGGACGGCGAAAAATTCAGCAAACTTGTTGACAGCGGCATAGATGTCGTTCTGAAGCTGTAATACTCCCGTTATTCAACTTAATGATCTGCAGTTTTTCTCAATCTCTTCATCTGAAACGGTTGTTCCGATATCCCATTTCAGCTGATACGCAAGGATATCCGGCAGCTGAACTTTCCGTCCGGTTCCGTTTTCAGATGTGAGTATCAGCGTTACCATAGGCTCTTCGCCCGGCATAAAGCCCTCACAGCCGTTGTCGGGTTCGATAAGGTCAGTTATTCTGTAAGTCATTTATGTTTCGTTCCTTTTTGTTTGTCACGGTTATTCCTTATAATGACAAGCTGCCCGCAGACACGGCATTATCGTCTTCCGGAAATACGGGAGCATCATAAGGTCATTTAACTATACCACCAAAAACCCGAAAAGTCAATAGTTATACCGAAAACTTAAGCCCGGCTCCGATCATCTCCAAAGCCGGGTTTATTGTATTTCTGCGGTTATGCCGGCTAACGGCAGGTTTATCACCAGGAGCGCAGTATCTCCGTCAGCCTGCGGTCAATATCGAGCCGTGTCTCAAGGCATTCCTCCGGGAACTCGCGCCCGGCTCTGAACATATACTTCACCAGCATTCCCGAACCGACAGGAAGCATCATCTTCAGCATTGACTCCGGAAACACGAAGTGTGTACCGTGTTTATACAGGAGCATATCCCACTCGCAGTCATGCGGCTTCTGTTTCAGCCTTTCGTCCATGCGGCGGATATATTTGCATGTATCCCAGAGAACGTCATCTTCCGCTCCGATAAATACTATCCTGCCGCGAATATTTTCGACTTTGATCTTTTCCTCTTCCCGGACCGGGTGCAGCCTTTCCGACTCGTCAAACATCTTCCGTGCGGCTGCCTTATCTCCGCCCGCTTTCGCTTCTTCGGTGATCTTCTGCCAGTATTCCGGGTGACGGTATGCGTAGGGCAGATACGGCAGCGGTCTGCCCTGCCAGCTTACAGTGGATTCGCCGTCTCCGGGACGCTCGGAAGCCCCGTCTTTTCCGTCGCGGTAAAAGCCTTCCATAATGAAATCCGAGGGCGACATCGCGATCGTAAGCGTGATCTCCGGATAATACGATGCCGCGGCAAGCGAGAGCATTCCCGTGGTGGAAGCGCCGGCTATACCGATTTTTTCCGCGCCCTTGCTTCTGAGGAATGATATAGCTTTTCCGAAGCGCTCAAGCGGGTAGTTGTGGTGTGCGTAGCTATTCTTTTCCGGCGACATCGCCAGAGCATGACAGCCGTTCTTGATCAGCCATTTTGCGCCGCATGATGCCATACGGTCTGTCGATGAATCGCCGAGCATTATTATCACTGCTTTTCTGCTGTCCTCCGGGCCGCCGTAGTATGCCCCGAAGAATCCGTCATTCTCGACCGAAAAAACCTGTTTCATATTACTTCTCCTTTTCAACCGGCAGAAATGCAGTAAGCATAGCTGCGGCGAGTTAGCACCTGTTAACCACATTATAGTATTTTCTCTCTCAAATGTCAAGCGATAATATCAGAAAAACTGCAGATGTCGGATCTTTCTCCGCATCTGCAGTTTTCTCCATGTACGCAGTTACAGCACTTCCGCAATAACTTCAACTTCGACAAGCACGTTCTTCGGCAGTGTTTTTACCGCAACACAGCTCCGTGCAGGCAGCGATGTGAAGTATTTCCCGTAGATCTCGTTGAATGCTGCAAAGTCGTTCATGTCCGCAAGGAAGCAGGTGGTCTTTACCGCTCTGCCGAACGAGGAACCTGCCGCTTCAAGCACCGCTCCGAGGTTTTTCATCACCTGCTCGGTCTGTCCGGCAATATCGTCTGCTTCCACCGCGTTCGTCACCGGGTCTATCGCTATCTGCCCAGAGGTGAATACAAGCCCTCCGCTCACCGCTGCCTGTGAGTATGGTCCTACCGCTTTCGGCGCATTTTCCGTGTGAATCTTCTTCATAGTTCTGTCCTCCTCATATTTCTGAAACTGTCTTGAAACCGTGTGTTTCAAGTGCTTTCTTTATCTGACGGATATGCTCGTAATTGCGCGTTTCGAGCGTTATCCGCAAGTAACAGCCGTTTACATCGCTGCCCTCATTGGCGCGTTCGTGATGCACCGATATGACATTCGCTCCAAGCTCGGCAAAAATGCGGGAGACTTCGAGAAGCTGTCCGGGCTTGTCGATAAGCTCTATGTTCATCGAGTATGTTCGTCCCGTCATAAGCAATCCGCGGCTTATCACACGGGAAAGTATTGTAACGTCGATATTCCCGCCGGACAGCAGGCAGACGGTCTTCTTCCCCTTTACCGGAACTTTTCCGAACATCGCGGCAGCTACGGAAGCCGCTCCCGCCCCCTCTGTCACAAGCTTGTGCTGCTCCATAAGCGCGAGTATCGCAGCGGATATCTCGTCGTCCGTGACTGTAACCACTTCGTCAACATAGTCCGAAACATAGCGGAACGTGTTCTCACCCGGCTCTTTGACAGCAATGCCGTCTGCTATTGTGGAAACGCTGTCAAGACGTTCTATCTTCATATCGTGAACGGAGTTGAACATACTCGGCGCACCTGCTGCCTGGACGCCGTACACCTTAACAGCCGGGTTCAGCGTCTTTACGGTAAATGCAACGCCGGATATCAGTCCGCCGCCCCCTATCGGCACTATCACCGCGTCAAGATCGGGAAGCTGATCGAGCAGTTCAAGTCCGATAGTTCCCTGACCCGTTATCACAAGCTCGTCATCAAACGGGTGAATGAACGTATAGCCGTACTCATCTCGCAGGCGAAGAGCCTCGGTATAAGCGTCATCGTAAACGCCCTTGACAAGGCAGATCTCCGCACCGTAGCTGCGGGTCGCCTCAACCTTTGAAATAGGCGCTCCGTCCGGCAGACAGATAACGGACTTTATGCCGTTCCTGGCTGCGGCGAGAGCAACTCCCTGCGCGTGGTTTCCCGCCGAGCAGGCAATAACCCCCTTCGCCTTTTCCTCGTCGGTGAGCTGCGACATCTTGTAATACGCGCCGCGCACCTTAAAGGAGCCTGTGATCTGAAGATTTTCGGTTTTCAGAAATATCTGCGAGTCGGGATCTATCTTCGGCGCGGGGATTATATCTGTCTGCCTTATTACCTTGTCCAGCACATATTTTGCATGGTAAACTTTGTCGAGTGTAAGCATTTTGTTCTCCTCCTGTTATATCCTTGTTATCATATCGTCTATCGAACCGCCCGGCGGAAGCATTGGAAGTACGAATTCGTCACAATCGACTGCGCAGTCGATAACGTATGTTCCGTTATATGCGAATGCCTGCCGGCAGGCTTCGTCAAGCTGTTTCTCCGTGAAAACACGGCTTCCTGCCGCGCCGAAAGCTTCTGCGAGCTTCACAAAGTCGGTTTTACGGTCAAGAGTGGTATGGGAGTAGTGTTCGCTGTAAAAAAGGGTCTGCCACTGACGTACCATTCCAAGAACACCGTTGTTCATAATCACGATCACAAGCGGTATCTTCTGCGAAACAGCAGTAGCAAGCTCGTTCAGATTCATTCCGAAACTGCCGTCACCGGTGATGAGCACACTGCGTCCGCCGGTCGCTTTGCAGGCTCCTATTGCCGCTCCCATTCCGTAGCCCATTGTACCGAGTCCCCCGCTGGTGAGGAATGTGCGTCTGCCGGCAAACGGATATCTCTGCGCAGTCCACATCTGGTGCTGACCGACATCGGTAGCGATACAGCAGTTCCCGGAGTACCTGCTCACGGTGTCGATGATGCTGTACGGGTTAAGACAGCCCGCCGGCGAATCTTTCATAAACGCATCGGTGATCCGCTTTTCTTCAGCTCTGAGCTGCGTTATCCGCTCTGCCCACTTCGGAACAGCTTTCTGCGGAATTCTGTCAGCCAGCCGGGCGAGGGCATCTTTCAGATCTCCTCTTACCGCGATATCGGCGGGAATATTCTTGTTAAGCTCCTTGCCGTCAACATCGATATGGATAATACGGAAATTTTTCGCAAAGCGTTCCTTATTTCCGGTGGCTCGGTCGCTGAAACGAACTCCGACAGCTATCACAAGATCGGCTTCGTCCTCGGCTTTTGAAGAGGCGAAATGCCCGTGCATACCCTGCATTCCGAGAAAACGGGGCGTATCGTGCGGGACTGCCGACAGCCCCATAAGCGAACAGCCCATAGGTGCGTCCAGCTTTTCCGAAAGCCGGCGCAGTTCTTCCGACGCATTCCCGGATATGACTCCTCCGCCGAAATAGATGTACGGACGTTCCGCTTCACCGATAAGCTCCGCTGCCGCATCTATCGAACAGCCGTCCGCGCGCAGCGGCGGTTCCGGCTGCACTGCACTCTGCGGCGTAAACTCACACTCCGCGATCTGCACATCTTTCGGAACATCTATAAGCACCGGTCCGGGTCTGCCGGATATCGCGGTGCGGAATGCTTCGCGTATAGTGTCCGCAAGCTCCTTTACGTCCCTGACTGTCCAGTTGCGCTTGGTGACCGTGCGGGTGATGTCAACGGTGTTCACTTCCTGAAAGCTGTCCCTGCCCAGCAGGCTGCACGGAACATTTCCGGTTATCGCAACTACCGGCACCGAGTCGAGGTAAGCCGTTGCAAGCCCGGTAACGATATTGGTAGAACCGGGACCCGATGTTGCGATAACAACTCCCGGCTTTCCCGATGCTCTCGCATAACCGTCGGCAGCGTGGGAAGCGCCCTGTTCATGGGCGGCAATAATGTGCGTGATCCGGGAACTGTTCAGGTACAGCTCATCGAAAATGTTGAGCACCTGACCCCCCGGATATCCGAAAACGGTGTCGCAGCCCTGCTCAATAAGCGTCTCAATGATGATCTTTGCGCCGCTTTGTTTCATAAAATACCTCCGAAATAAATTAAAGCCCCGGCAGACATTCCGCCGAGGCTCAGGTTCAATATTTACATCAGTTTCACTCATGTAATTATCGGTACTTGAAAGGCAGAACGAAGTATGGCGCAGCCGTTGATAATGACTGTACCGATAATAATAATGACGATCATAGAAGCTGTGAATGTCATCGTTCTGTTTCCTTTCCGAAAGAATATAGTTGTATTATATACCAATAAAGCAGGCTTGTCAAGACAATTTCATTCGTCACAAGCGACAAATAAGCATACCGACCTGCCCCGCTCAAGGGAGAAAATGCACAAACGCACTTTGACTTATCACGGTATCGGGTGAAGCGTATCCACCATGGAGAAAAGCTTTCTCTTTGAGCTTCCGATAACCGGTTTCCGGAGAATATTCGGCACTGTCTGGGAGGTAGCGACACCTTTGATGAATTTTATGAGGGAGTAGCCCTTGATTATACGGTTGATCTCGGCTGTCTCGCGGGGGTCATTTGTATCAAAGTAATGCCTTATAATGATATCCCAAAGCCTTGCGTACTGTTTTTTGGTGATATCCTGGCTTGTGGCTTTCCACCGGGCTTTTGCGGCAGTCACATATACAAGGTACATAGATGAAAGATCGAGTATCGGGTGTCCGAGTCCGGAATCGTCCACGTCAATAAGAACGATCTCGTTATTCCGGAGCATAAGGTTGCCCGGGTGGAAATCCTGGTGGATAAACGTATTCCTGTACGGGATCTCATCTATCAGCTTGTAGAGCTTTTCGGCTTCCGCAGGCTTATAGAATCCGGCATCAGCCGTCATGCGCACTTCATTTCTTATCTTCTCTCTTGAATCCGGCAGCACGCCGTCCTTGAACTCCGTGTGATGAAGCTTTAATGCCATATCGGCGATCATGTGTCCGAATTCGTCGGTTTTATCGGGATTTGCTGCGATCTCCTGGCTGAATGACCGCGCATTTATCATCTCATACACGACGCCGTAATTCTCTCCGACACGCACCATATCAAATGCGATCATGGTAGGGATACCCTGTACAAAGGCACTTCTGGTTGTTTCACGGTTCTGTCTGATCTTTTCCGGGCTGTTGCGTTTGCCGAAATACACCTTGACTATCGTCTCGTCGTCAAGACGATATACCGCGCCGTTTCCGCCTTTTCCGAGAAGCTCACAGCCCTCAACGGAAATTTCGCGCATTGGCTTATCCTTCTTTGGTGCAGTGTCATTAACGGACTGATTAGTTGTATCGCTCATTATGCTCCTCCATTTAACGTTCGGTTGTCAGCTGTTCGCCGGGGCTTCCTTTGCCGATATGCGCTGCTGTATTATGGTATTGACTAATCCCAGCACCGCAGCGATAATGGCTCCCATAGATACATCGCTCAGATAATGCGCTCCGAGTATCATTCTTGTTGTCATTATTATGATACCGAACACCGCTCCCGATAAAGCAAGAATGGAGTACCTGCCTTTAAGCTTCGGGAATAACCACATAAAAGACGGCAGTATGTACATAGCAGAAACGCTCAGGATACTGTGACCGCTCGGGAATGACAAAAACTCGTCTGCGTTGATGTCATACAGTGCGGCGAGTTCCTCTGAGCCCTCGAAGGGCGTGTACCACGGCATAAACCCGATGCCTTCATACCCCAGAACGACTGTACGGTATCTCGGGCGGTGGAACGTATGTTTAAGCACCTGCATTGACAGAAACGCGGTCAGCAGAATTATGAAAAGACAGATTATCTTCTGCGTTAGCAGCTTATCCTCGCTTTTCTTCGCAAAATGATATCCCACAAAGAACAGCGGATATTCAAGTACGGCACTTACAAGGAGGATTACCGGCATATTCCGGTTTATAGACGGGAACAGCATTCCGAAGCAGTTCCGGTCGCATATAGCCCCTCCGCCGATAAATCCGACGCCCAACGTGAAAAGAACGCATGCCGTACAGAGGATCACTTTTACTGCCTTGCGCTGTGAGGAATGCACTGCCCTTTCGTAAAGAGCGCCGGAGAAAAGCATCGGCGCTGTAAAATACGGAATGAGTCCGGTCGATGTTATAACAGCAATAACGGTGTTCCCCGGAGAAAACACTGTCCGGGCTACTGCCTCGTCAAAAAACGTTCCGGTTACGAATAAAACTCCAAAAAACATCAGCATTACGATATTAAGCAATATCTGACTTATATTGTCTTTTTTCATGCTCTTACTCATAGCGTCCTCCGCACAGGAATTTATTTCTCAGTTCTTCAAGCTCCGGATCGCCGACATTCAGCTCCTCGCGGAGGTAACCCTCAACACTTCCGTATTTTTCTTCCAGCGTGTCAATTGCCTTTGTCATATACCTCTCAACTACCGCGCCCGACATAAACATCAGCGCATCTGACTTGTCCGGGGGCATCTGAGCCGCTTCCGCCATTTGCTTTACCGCTCCTATCCGCGAAGCGTTATATTCATTCGTCAGCATATAATCTTCGATTATCACTTCACGGCTTGCTCCGAGTGCGGACAGAAGAAGCATAGCCGCACACCCTGTCCTGTCTTTCCCGTCGGTGCAGTGCCAGAGTACCGCACCCTTATCCGGATCGGTCCCGAGCAGGACGCGGAAGAACCCGCGGTATGCGTTCCTGCCTCGCTCGCCGAGCATGATGCCCGAATAATAATCGGAGTTCAGCATTCCCGATGCATACGCCATTTCAAACAGCTTCATTCTGTCGGTTTTTTTGATCTCTTCGACCATATTTGTATCAACGCCGACCGGATAATCCTCCGCTTCTATCACAGGCAGATGTATATTCCGCACAGAAGGTATTTCCGGATCGGGACTGACGCGCCGCTCGACTGTCATACGAAAGTCAATGACAGTCTGCAGCAACAGACTGTTCTGCATTTTATCCAATGCTTCCTTTGAAGCGCCGTCGAGTCCGGCAGTCCTGAACAGAACGCCTTTTTTTATTATCCTGTCTCCTGCGGCATAACCGCCCAATTCACGGGCATTTCCAATTCCCGGAAGATCAATTGCCTGCTTTAACATAAACCGCTCCTTTCGGATCTCATAAAAAATAATACTCTTTAGCTATTATATCACAAAATGCTTCAATAGACAAGAGAAAATACATTTTTATCAAATCGGACACAAAGTTTTTATGACAGATGCCGTCTGACCCGACTGCAAAAGGAACGGTGCATGGTCTCCGGACAGACATACACCGTAAACTATTGCATTTTTCCGCAAAATATGCTATAATTCTGTCAGAAGAAAACATGAAAAGGGGGTGCCGGTCATAGAAGAGAAAAATGAAATAACAAGGAAGATCAGGAGATACCGCAATACTCTGTATATTACGGGTTCAGGCATATCCGCGCTCGGATTATGGAGCGCGCTGAGGCTCGTCCTTGGTCTTATGATCTCGCCGCAGACTCTGCTCACGCCGGAAATTACAGAAAATATCTCTGGGATCGTCGGTGTGCTCGTTGTGCTTGTGGCATTTGCTCTGGTGATAGCTCCTTTGCTCGGCCTGTATCTGTTCGTCGGCAAGAAGGCTCGTGAAGAGGGTCTCGGAAAGAAGAAAAATTCCTTTTATATAGCGCTCATCGTACTGCTTGCATCGCTTCATATCTTCAGCATCATTTACTGCTTTATGGGGCTTATCGGAATAATTCCCTTCATGCAAGACAGTATTATCGGTCTTATAGTGTCAATGATCGTGGACGCAACCGCGGCGGTGACTCTTGGGGAAATGTGCATGTCAGCGGTGATGATACGGATTTACGAGAAAAAGAATACGGGTAATTGAAATGCAGAAAGATTTTCACTATTACGCTACATACTGCGCGGCTTATCTTGCGGGCTTTACGCATGAGGAGTGCATGGATATATGTTACAGCGCACAGCTTGTCGATCACTGTTCGGCAACGCTGCTGAGAAAAATAAAAGCTCCTGCCGAAGCAGCAACCACGCAGCTCCAGCTGGAACTTATGGACATAAAGACCGATATTGCCGGGCTCCAGGATATAACCCGCATCTGGGCTTCTTTCCATTTCCTGCCGCACGATCTTTACGCGTCAAGAAAGGGCGCGCCGAAGATGTATCTAAGGAAATACCGGCTTATATGCGATACGAACAGCGATCTTCTTGTGGAAACGGTGAAGCTCGCAAAGGGCAAGGGAACTCAGGCGGCAGGCATAGCTATGCACGTTCTGGCGGATACATGGGCGCACAGATATTTTGCGGGAACTCCCTCCCTTGTCATAAACAACACCGATCATTATTTCTATGAGATCATACCGGACGGCGACGGCTATACCGAACGTCCCGTGAAATTCATTCACAATCCCTCCGCGCCGGACGATCATGAAAACGGGGTCTATGTCAACAGCCTTTACCAGAACAGCGAGACATCGGTAATGAATCTCGGACACGGGAGAGCCGGCCATCTGCCGGATTACAGCTATGCGAGGTACAGATATCTGCCTGCGTGGGGCGATTATGAGGAGATCGTAAAGGACAACCCCTCCGACTATATGAATGCGTTCTGTCAGATGATATACGCGCTGAAATATCTGCACGGAGACGAACCGTCATTCGAGAAGGACCGGTATAACACCGAATCCGCGGAACCGTGGCGGGAAAAGATAAGAACCATACTCGAAAAAAGGCAGACAGATGCCTGCGAAGACTGGAAAAAGCTTGCGGAAGAGATGTCCGGAAACGAGATCGGAGACTTCGATATCGGTAAGTATCAGAACGAATATACGGAATCCTCCGACAAGGACAGCACATACCTCGGCAGATTCATCGCCGCCGCTGTCGCTCAGAAGAGTATGGTGACATACCATATCTGCAAGTCCGGCAGCAAGCTCGCCGGCATCTCGATCGTAAAGAAAAGCAGAAAAGGGGGCAGCGAAAAATGAACTGGTTACAGCGGATAAAGGGAATAATATCCGGAATACTGCTGATAACAGCCGGGATAATGTTTATCCTGCTGCCGGATATAAAATATGTGCTTCTTCTTGCTGGTCTTTTCATATATCTGCTGTTTTGCGGCGTCAGAATGATGATATATTATTTTACCATGGCACGGCTTATGGTGGGCGGAAAATCAATACTGTACAAGAGCGTGATACTGCTTGATCTGGCAATGTTCACCGCCTCGCTCACAAGTCTCAGTCCCGTATATCTCATACTGTACCTTGTGGGAATATACATGGCCGCGGGAGTGATTGATATTTTGAGGAGCCTTGAAGCAAAGAAGCTTGACGCACCGGAATGGAAGATCAAATTTGCGTCCGGACTTTTCAGCATACTGCTTGGAATAGCAGCGGGAATATCCGGGCTCCTGTTCAATTACCCGGAGATATCTGCGTTTATCTACGGCGGAGGTCTTATCTGGTCAGGCGTTGCCGGTATAGCATCGGCTTTCCGCCGCACCAAAAGTGTATATATCCAATAAAGAATTATGCGGTTTGCGATGACGAACAGAACTAATGAAAGGGCATATAACCTATGATTAAGTATAGGTTATATGCCCTTTTTTATGTTCTCTTGAAAAACACAATACCGGCTATTATTTCTGCGCCGCCGGCATCTTTTGCGGTATATCCGGACGGATTCACGCATAGAAGCACATTGCCGTCATCAATTTCAGCCGTTTTCATGAACGGAGAGCGGACCACATTTCATGCGGTATGTATGATCGCATTTCTTCCACCATATATTCATTATGACAAGCGTTACCGCAATCTCTGCCGCAAATATCAGCGCTCCGATGATTGCCGATGTGATGACCGGAAGCCCGAAGCCGTGCATTGTCACACTTATTTTCGGAAGAATGAACTGCATCGTACAAAGAATGAAGAAAGGCAATATGTACAGCCATTCGAGCTTTGATTTGCCTGAGCACGACACTCCAAGGATCACCATAAGGCTGCCGACAGGCGCGGCTATCATGATATCCGCAAGCGCCTGCGGGACCCAGCACAGCGCGGCGATCGTTATGATGATAAGGTCGTATATAAGCGACAAGCCTGCCGTGAATACTGTCGGCACAACCGTAAAAAGCGTTTTCGCAAAGGGCAGAGACGAGTAAAACTTTCCCCTTATGATCGAAACGGTCCCGCTGAGGCAGAACACCACTATCCCTATCTGTCCGGTAGCCGCTGCCGCTATCATCGACATATAATCGTCACTTTCCGGGACCTCCGGCTCGAGAACCGACGCGATCATTACTCCCACGATTATGACCGCGCTTAACAGAGCAAGCAGCGGATTGAACGATACTTTCAGATATAATTTCAGCGCTTTTCCGAAGCTTTTCATAGTTTTCACCTCAACTGTCCCACCGGTTCTTCCGGTAGTGTGCGAAATACACGTTTGATGATACTGCAACGAGCACCGCGCCCGCTATGCCCGTGACAAGGTGCGGGATAAGGCTGTCTGACAGCATGGGGAGCAATATTGTGCAGCTGCCTGTTATTGCAAACATCGTGATAACCGAGCCTGCGCCGAGCACAAATTCATTCTTCGCGGGAAGCATGAATGTAACGATGCCGGCAGCCGCAATATTCGACACGACAAGCGCGATCACCGCGGACAGCCCGCCGTGTATCTTTGCGATACCCGCGATGTCGAGCAAAAGCGCCGCAGTGCCGAACAGAAGCATCGAAAGAAGTTCGGAGTTATACACACCCGTCCGGTATCTCACGAACGTCCCGAAGCCACCCTTTACCGTGCGGAAAAGCTTTCCACCGTGTTTGTCCTTTGTATACTGCGACAGAAGCACAATGCAGTTTATAATGCTGGGCGTGAACACCATAACGCAGTCTCCTGCGGGAGTTTCCGCGATATTTCTGACCGCTTCGGGATATGATATGCCCTCGCCGAGCATTATCATAAGCGTCATGCTGACGAATGCGCCGATATAGAACAGCACCTCGTATGCCGCAAGTCCGAGTACGGTTCCGCCCAGTCCGGTGCCGGTGTACAGCTTCAGCGCTTGTGATATGGTGAGCGGCGACTTATTTTCCTGCATCTTCCTCCGCCTTTCTGAGAATGCCCACGCTGAGCTGCTGCAATGTGGGACGTTCGGTTATCGCGCCGACAGCTTCAAGGTTTGCGGAATTTTCCGAAAGCGCTATACCCTCGAATGCCGTACTGTTCACGCTGTATGAAAACATCAGTGCCTTCGCTCCGCTTCCGTTTGCGGCATCTCCGTGAACCAGTATGTACTTTTCTTTAAGCTCTTCCACAAAGCCCTGCTCTATAACATGCCCGTGCGCCATAAATACTGCGTAATCTGTGGCAAATTCCATATCCGCTATATTATGGGTGGAGAACAGTATAGTGCGTTCGCCGTCCTTTTCCGCAAGATACTCGCGGAACATATCGCAGAGCTGATCTCTCGCCAGAGGATCGAGGGAGCTTGCCGGCTCATCGAGCACCAGAAGATCGGTATCTCTTGCAAGCACAGCCGCGAGGGCTGCGCGCATACGGTTTCCGTCGGACATCTTCATCATGTTCTTCTGCTTTTTGTCGTCGGGGCTGCCGATCTTCCATTTTACGCAAAGCTCTGTGAAGCGAGCACGGTCGAAGTTATCGAAGCCTATCGCCATACACTCAGCCACGGTTTTCAGTTTCCAGTCAAGCGGAAAGAAGTTCGCCGCCGAACAGTACCCTATCCTGTTCCGCAGACCGTCATCGTCGGTGTCTGACTTATCTCCGAAATACACCGCTTCACCCGATGTTCTTGCAGTAACGCCGCATAGAATGTCAATAAGCGTGGTCTTGCCCGCACCGTTGGCACCGATCAGCGCTGTGGAGAAGCCTTTCGGGATAACTGCAGTCACGTCAAGCGTGAAATCCTTGTATTTCTTTGTAAGATCCTTTATTTCAACAGCGTTTTCCATGTCTGCTCCTTAAACTATGACAGCTTTCTTCTTGCCGTTCTTATTGCGGGGATATTCCTGCATGCGGCTGATGTAGTCGGTGTTGAGTATCTGCTTGTTGCCGTCCTTGTCCTCGACTTCGAGCCAGTTCTCCTCTATCCTTACTGCCGTGCCTGTAACACCGCTTGATGTGCCTGCCCATACGATAACTTCTTTTCCGATGTAGCTTTTTACAAGTTCATTCATTGCGTTTTCTCCTTTTCTGCGTTTAAGCCTGTTTCGTTTTGATACCATTACCTGTCTGTGCTGTCTTGCCCTTGCCGCCGGGATAATGACAAGGAGTATCAGCATCAGTATAAACCAGAAATACCAGTTCTGCATCTTTTATCCTCCTTATCCAGCGTCAAGCGACCAAAGCGCGCTCAGCGTTTCCTGCAGCTCGCCGAGCGTCATTCCGGCGATCTTAGCGGAACGTATCGCTTCGGTGAGATTTTCCTCGACACGTCTCATGTGCTGTTCCGCCAGCAGCCGCATATCCTGCGCGTTCACGAAATAGCCCTTGCCCTGTGAGGCTGTCACAAGTCCCTCGTTCGCGAGTTCTTCATACGCCTTCATCGTAGTGATAACGCTTATCTTCAAGTCCTGTGCAAGGCCGCGTATCGACGGGAGCGCTTCGCCGCCCCTGAGCTTGCCGGAAAGTATGTCGTCCCTTAGCTGTGCGGCTATCTGCTTATATATCGGTTCCGAGGAATTCTGATATATTTTCATCTGTTCACCTCCGGTTACTGTTTATCTGTGATATATACAGTATATAACGCATTAACAGTTTTGTCAATGTTCGCTTATAACAAAATCCGAATTGAATTTCAATCCGGAACTGTGTATTTTTCACAAAGAAGGGTCATTTATATCTGTCTCGAAGGTCATCTTTTTACAACAGATACAATATTCAATCTTGTATGATTTTGCTTCTGACGCTCGTAAAAGACGGCAGGATCGAATTTTGTGCAATCTGTCTTAATAAGATGTAAATATTGATTGCAGTAATATAGGCGATAAAAACGCCAAAACTCTTGCCGAGTTCTATGAACGCAACGGAAGAAGTGATTTAGCACAGATAGTCAGAGAATACGAGAAGAAATAAAGACCGGGAAATTACAGACAGACCGAAAACTCTCTCGCCGCAGACAGCAGCGAGAGAGTTTTTTTCATCTTCACTTTATTTAATGTGTCCTCTATAACTGCCTAAAAGGCAGTTATTGCACGACACATTATTTATATTCGTTTTCCGCCGCCCGAGCCGGCGGAAAATGCTCTGCTGTTTTGTATGATCATGGCTCTTTCCAGAAATTTCCCTTATGAAAATTCTCGTTTCCCAAAGGAACCGCTGTCAGTTTGAAAATAACACAGCCGTCCGGACAGACGATAGTTTTGCTGTATTTACCGTCTCCGCCCAGATTTTCCAGATCTCCGCCGCTTCTGACGGCTTCCATTATCGGGAACAGCATCATCATCGTCTTGGAACAAATGCCGTATCCGTCTTTATTAACGGGACAGCCGTATGTACATGTATATCGGTCACCTATTTCTTCTCCGTTGCGGCAATACCGTTCCGTATGATCGCCGCGAAGAAAACCTGTTACTTCAACAGTGAATTCATATTCTTCGTCATACCACTTTTTCATGATCCGAACCTCCTCGTTACATTTAAGTCAACGTTACAAACCGGTATTGAATACAGGCATTCAGCGCCGGATCTTATCAATCATTATTTTCCGGCTTTTTTCAGACGTTCTATGACAAAATGCGCGCAAAGACCTGTGAACAGACCCGATATGATACCGCCGATCATAAGGAACGGCAGATATCCGATTACGGCAAACGAACCGAAACTCACAATAACCGCCGCGATCTGACCGATGTTGTGGAGAACTGCACCTATCACACTGCACGCCCATATCGGGAGCTTCGGAAAAAGACGCGAGACCGGTATCATACCCAGGAGGCACAGAAAAGCACCCGACGCGCTGTACAGTATCGTGGAGAAGCTCGCGGCAAACATCGCGCCTATGATCACTCTCACCGCAACGACGATGGCAGTCTCCCACGGTTTGTACCGATAAACGCAGTACACCGTGATTATGTTCGCAAGTCCGAGCTTTATGCCCGGAATCGCAGTCAGCGGCGGTATCTGAAGCTCGATCACGAATATTATAAGAGCGGCCGCCGTGAGCATCGCAAGTTCGGTAAGCCGCTTTACCGGAATTTTCCCGCTGTCACTCATCTATTATCTCCGCCGGAAAGCCGGAGCTGTTTCTGAAGCTTCCGGCAATGTTTTCTGTGATATATACAGTTCCGTCATCTGTCACGAGCACCATATCAAACCCGCCTTTCTCACGCCAATATCCGACAGCGCGGTCCTTGCCCATAACGAACAGCGCCGTCGAGAGCGCGTCGCACATTATCCCCCTGTCCCCTATCACGGTGACGCTCACAAGCCCGCTGTCTGCGGGATATCCGGTATGCGGATCGAGAATATGGATATAGACATTGCCGCTGTCGTCCGTGAAATAGCGCTGGTATCCGCCGGATGTTATGACTGACTTGTCGTGTATCTGCAATACTCCGAGCAGCTCATTCGGAGAAAACGGGTTCGCTATTCCCACAGACCATTCCGTTCCGTCCGGCTTTGAGCCGAGAGCCTGCACATTTCCGCCGAGATTTACGAGCGCGGAAGTCACTCCGAGTTCCGACATCACCGCAAGCATCTCGTCACCAGAATATCCTTTCGCGCAGGAGCCGAGGTCAAGCATATATCCCTCCGGAAGCGTTACGGTGTTTCCGGATATGCCGATATTTTCATATCCCGTTTTTGAAAGCGCAGACCTTACGGCTTCATCTGAAGGAACGTGCATATTTCCGGTGGTGAAGCCCCATTCCCGCAGAACGGGATATATCGTGATGTCCAGCGCGCCGTCCGTACTTGAGCAGACATTCAGTGCTTCGTTTATGACATACGCTGTATCACCGGAAACATTTGCGGTGCCAAGCGTGTTGAGAATGCCGATATCACTGTTTTCGTCAGTAACCGAGAAGCGTGATTCAAGCTCATTCAGCCTTTCGGCTGCGGAATTTACAGCTTCCTCGCTTCGCTGTCCGTATGCCTTTATGGAAATTATGGTGTCCATTGCGAACAGTTCGCGCTCCGCTTCCGATTCCGGAGCGGAGCCGCAGGACGATACCGCCGCAAGTATGAGGACTGCCAGAAAAATCTTTAACTTCTTCATAGACACTATTTTATCATTGCCGACGGAGATTGTCAAGCAAAAGAATGTTTAAGTTTCCCCAAAAATTCAAGCCGCCCAAGGAGCAAAACGAAGCTGACCGTCATTGGGAGGTGGGACAATAAATGAAGAAATACTGCGCTTTACGAACTTAAGCACCTCGAAAATGCCGTTAGCGACAGCATAATAAAGGAAATCTGCGATATCGAAAAGTCTTTTTGATGCTGAAATTATCTCTAACCGCAGTATCACGGTGTTATCTTTATCGGACAGTATGGAAACATATCCGATTGCCATTATCAGCAGGAAATCAATATTATCCAACATATATATATCACATATCCAACTTTTGAACCGACGATACCACAGGACGAGGGGATATCACAACAGACCGGCCGTTTATCGTGAAAATGTTATGAGACATTTTGAAATGGGCATAAAAATTGCAGAGCCGGTATTGCTCTGCAAGGAAATCATATTTTTCTATTGAATACATAATGATCCGGTTTCATACCGCCGCAGCGGATAAGGATAACACCCTTTGTCCGGTCCTCAGATATCCGGTAAGGTTCATCATTCGGGAGAAAATACAGGATATTGAATTCTCCGGAGTAATGTTATGTTTGCTCCGGCCTTGTTCAGATGCAGTCTATCATGCCCTCGAAGCCGGCTCTGCACATGTATTTTATGCGTCCTGCATTTGTCATTGACGCGAATTCGTCTGACAGAGACCATTTTTCAAGACTCCCGGCGCAGAGTTCCGCCAGCTCTGAAACTGCGTTTCTGACGCTCTCCGGCAGATTTTCCGTATAGACGGCGAGCCGTCCTCCGCTCCCCTTTATGATTCCCATGAAGCGCAGGAACCACTCGGCTTTGTAAAACCCGAATGTCTCGTAGACCCCTATGAAATCCGCAATTATCTCATCATGCAGGATATTGTTGGTTATACCGTAAGTCTGCTTGGTAAAATAGTGGGTACATTCATGTCCTCTGCGCAGAAGCAGTGACTTTTCAGACCATTCCGCCTCATCGGACATACCCAGCTCGGAAGCGGGAACATTGCTGTACGGCTTGGCGGAGAGAATGATGAACCGGGTAGTCTTTCCGGAGATAAAGGAAGCTCCGGTGGCAGAAATGCTGTCCGGACGGATCCCCTTGTACGCTATATTCGTCACAAGCTGTTCAAAATCGGCAGTATCGCGGACATAGATTATCGGTATCCTTCCGGCATCCGACTCGTACATCTCTATCTTGAGAGTGTCAGGAGACCTGAACTCAACAGGACGGACGGAACAGACCTTTTCATTTATCGCCTTGCCGGCTCCGAACTTACAGGCATATTCTATGGTCCTTTCCCAGAAGCCGAGAAATGAGGTGTCCGCCTCTCCGATCTCCTGCGCTCCGGCAAATCTGTTGGCTGTATATTCGTAAAATATCTGCCTTTCTTCACCGGAAAGACCGTACTTTCCGGCTAAATGATCAAGAGTCATACCGCTTACCTCCGACGCATTACTTAAGGAAACCGTGTCAATGAGCGTTATTGTCAACTGCACTGCAATTATTTAATCCATTATATCAAGAATTGTCACAAATGTCAAACGGCAAATAAAATAGACAAAGCAATGACAGATCATCTCGACGGAAAAAAAAACTCCTTATTTTTTCACGGAACATTGATGCTTTTTCAAAAAAGGATCCGGGTATGCGGAGACTATCTGCGGATCGTCATACAGCACGCTGTAATAATCGCACAGCGTTCCGTTGCTGGGAACATACCGCAGTCCCGCGCTTTTTACGGCTTTTCCGGAAACCGCAGAAGCGATCGTATCCGCCGGATCGGTCATCGCGTCCTCGCCGATATATGACGTTTCTTCATACCTATTGAAAGAGCCCTGCATAAATAGCACACACTACCCATGCAGGACCTTCACATTTATGTTTTTTTATCTCCGGCGATCCAGTGTCACTCTCAATTGCCTGACTGATCCGCCACATTATCGCAGATTATAGTGAGCGCGATCATTATATCCTGGTAGTCCTCATTCAATACCTTTATACGGTAGCAGTCCTGCCAGATCGTCTGAGCCGTATCAATGTGACCTATGGTAACGCCGCCGACCTGAAGTTCAAAGTCAAATCCCATAAGATCGCCGACTATCTTGAGTTCCTTGCCGTTTATTGTTCCGGCAAGCTCGGGGTTGGTGAGCTTTATTTTCTTTTTGAGCTTGCCGATTTCCGAACCGTTCAGGATCAGCGAATATTCCGGCATTACCGCGATCAGCTTCTTCTTCAGCTTCAGTACCTCTGTGCCGTTTTTCTGTATCGAGAAGTTGAGACGCGGAAGATCACCTTCAACATGATATACCGGGGCTTCGTTCCTGTCGAAAATATCGAATTTCGGCTTTATGGAGATAGCTTTCTGCTTCATAAAGAACTCGACCGATTCTCCGCTTGCAGTGTTCACTGCGGCAACAGTATTGCTGGCTGTGACAGATTCTCCGCTTTCGAGCTTCTTCACGATCTCGGAAAGCTCGGTAACTGCGCGGTCGGCGTTCGATGTGCCTTCGTCCTTGTGACCGAGGAACATATCAAGTCCGCCGCTCAGCGCGGTAGTTACACTTGAAACGCCGTTTGCTCCTATCTTTCCCATTATGATGTTCTTGCCGTCAACTCTGACGAATACATCGAACATATCGGAGACCTTCCTGTACATGACAGACTGTGTTCCGTTTATGTCACCCATTTCGGGTGTTCCGAAGCTCACTGTGATCTCCGAGAGCTTTTCGAGCAGTACCTCGTTGGTAAAGCCTTGTGTGTTCGGTATCTTTGCGAAACCGAATCCCTTGCTGTCAGACAGATTGAATAATCCCATTGTTTGATTTCCTTTCCTTTTTTATGCAGCCTTACGGCTCAATGATACTGAAGAATTTCGCGTCCGCGAATCCTGTTATTCCGGACATCAGCTTTCCGAGGAGCTCCGTATCTCCGTCCTGTGTCAGATTGGCGTTTATCAGGTCTGCATTGTTCTGTATGATGCCGAACAATCCAGCCTTATTTGTTGTCCATGTGACATCGGGCGACTCCGCAAGCGCACCCTGCTCATACAGCACAACGCCGTCCTTTACCACAAGTGTGAATGTATCGTCCGGAAGAACGATGTTTGCCGTGAAGCTCAGGTCGCTTATGAGCGTGGTGTCGGTGATGATGCCGAGATACTGTATTATCATTTTGGGGGTCATGTGTGTCATAAGCCCGCCGCTTGACTTTGCGCGTGTTGACTCATCGGTATTCGTACCGAAACGAAGCTCCTGCGCCGCGCAGAGATACGCGTTGCGCCAAGTGCCGCTTTCCGCGGTATAGGCAAGCTGTTCGAGCGCGTCGGCACACAGCAGACGTGCATCGGTATTTGTCGGATCAGCAAATACAAGTATATTCGTTATCTCAGCTACCCACTGATACTCGCCATTCTCGTAATCCTCTTTCGCCTTTCGGAGAACAGCATCGGTATCGCCGAGATATTCGACGAATTTCTTTGCGCTGTCGGAGGGAGTAAGCTGTCCGAGATGAACGGGATTTGCGTCATACCAGCCCATATACTTCTGATAAACAGCTTTTGAATTGTGAGCGACAGTGCCGTAATACTGTCTTGTGTACCACACCTTTGCGAGTCCTTCCGGAAGCTCGATCATATTGGCTATCTCGGTGCTTGTGTAACCCTTGTTGATGTAGTGAAGCGTCTGGTCATTGATGAATTTATAGACAGCGGCAGTATTCGTTATGTACTCGTTTATTGCATCGTTGCCCCAATGCGGCCAGTTGTGTGACTGGAACACTACCTCAACTTTATCGCCGTAGAGTTTCAGCGTTTCCATAAGGTATTCCGACCAAGCCTGACCGTCACGCACCTGCGCGCCGCGGAGAGTGTAAAGGTTGTGCAGTGTTCCGGTACAGTTCTCAGCCATCCAGAGAGCGTTTTTCTGCGGGAACCAAGTGTTCATCTCAGCGGGAGCCTCTGTTCCGGGTGTAAGCTGGAATTCCATTTCCACTCCGTCAACCGTCACGGTCTGACCGGTCGCGGAGATAATATCAGTCGGAGATATATAAGATGTGGTACCGCAGGACTGCCCCATTCCGATACCTATGCAGAGCGAGCCTGTCTCGCCGCCGTCAAGAAGCGTGCCGTACTGGTATGTAGCGCGTCTTGCCATGCTGTTTCCGGCAAATATATTTTCGCTTACTGCGTGTTCCTCAAATCCCTCGGGGGCGAATATCTTCACTTCGCCGTTCTTCACCTGTTCTTCGGTGACTATACCCTCAACTCCGCCGTAATGATCTACATGGGAATGTGAGTAAAGCACCGCTTTAACCGGAAAGTCACCAAGGTTTTCCCTGACAAGCTCGAATGCCGCACGCGCACACTCCACCGTCATGAGCGGATCATATACTATCCAGCCGGTATCGCCTTTTATGAAGGTGATGTTGGACATATCGTAGCCGCGCACCTGATAGATGCCGTCAGTCACCTCAAACAGTCCGTAGATGTGATTGAGCTGCGCATTTCTCCAGAGACTCGGATTTGAGGTATCGGGAGCGTCATTTTCAAGAAAAGCATACGCCGCCTGACTCCATGCCACAGTTCCGTCCTCCGCAAGTATTTCAAGACTTTCGGGAGCGGCTATGAGACCGCGATTCGCGTTTTCAAACTCGCGCTTGTCGTCGAAATCGAGTAGTGCGTACACCTTGTCATTGGTATCTTTTGTGAACTGTGTAGCATCCTTCGTGTCGGTGTTGAGACCAAGCTCCGCCTTTTCCGCGGGAGCCGGAGCTTCCTCCGTCAGTTCCGTGAGAGTCTCGTCGGAAGCTCCGGTTATCTGCGCAGTGTCCGCTGTTGCTTGCTCCGAAGCTGCCGCTGTCGTGACTGCCGGTGCCGTGTTGTTATTACAGCCGGAAAGCACAATGACTGCTGCGGAAAATAAAGCTAACTGTTTTTTCATATATCTCCTCGCTTTTTACTTTGCGGCAAAGAAGCTGCCGAAGTCAAACCCGGTAGGCATAGGTATAGTGAACATATAAATCGTCGCAAGCACAAGTCCGATGACCGCAATGAACAGTACCACGGTACGGTTCGGGAGCTTTTTGAATACTCCTACGATACCGAGCATGAACAGAACTACGGAATAGATCACATTCACAAGGTTGTAAGCGTCGCCGTGTGAGTTGTCGCGCTGACCTTCTTCGAGTATCTCACGCGACTGTTCGAGCAGAACGTTTGCTGTTTCATAATACTTGTCGAGCATACCCGGTACTTCAAACGGCGAATTCATATCGTCTGTCATCTGACCGCAGGCTTCAATAAGAGTATCGCTGCCATTCTGTTCGATATAGCTGTCGATCTTTTCCTGTATGAGCTGTGATTTTCCGGAATCGCCCTCAGCCTCCGCGATCTCCTGCTCGAATGTGTACTCCATAAGAGTATTCCATGTCATAAGATCGGAGAGGTATGTCTGCAAACCCGCGTTGTACTCCGAGTTTCCCTCGGAAGCTAAGTTGTTGCTCTTTGTGTAGTTGGTAGCCTGATTTCCGCCGTGGAGCGAACCTATCCATGACGCCCATGCCGTAAGCAGAGCGGTGATGCCGAGAAATACCGCTACAAGCACCTCGATCGTGTTTTCGCTGAAAAGCGGCTTCTTTGTTTTAGTTTCTTCTGCCATTGTCAATTCCTCCGTTAATTATTCTAGCTCCGAAAAAGAGATCCCGTCGTCACCGACTGTAAATACTACAGGGTCGGTCATACAGTAGTCCCCGTAAATATCATCTATGCTGAACGCATAGTAATAATCCCCGTTCGGGAGCTGCGCATATATCACATTGTCGCCGTCTGCCCATTCGTAAGCGTCCGCAGTGTATGTGCTTTCGCTGTCATCATCGCCGAGGATATAGTATATCGGCGCGATCTTGTCTCCGGCTTTCAGCTTTCTGACCTCACGGGCCGCCATACCGTTCTCGTCGATACCGTCCCATGCGCCCTCTATTTTTACACTGTCTCCGGACTGAACTATACGGAGATTGGTGCGCTTGCCGTTGAGCTCGATCGGAGAAGTGTAAATTGTGCTGTCGTCTCCGGCTTCAACAATGTACATGGAAAGCAGTGAACCGTCGGGAAGCGAAAGCCACTTGCCGTCGAAATTGTCGCCGAAATAACCGCTGTCCCAATCAGTGTAAACATCGTATGTTTCACCAAGTTCAAGCAGCTGGTCATCGCCGAGATCCATAAGTATCAGCGCGGAAACACTTGCCGTATAGCCGAGCGCGTTTTCGTCGAGCACAAATCCGTAATATCCTTCGTCATCGAAACCGGGATCCTGTGCAAAGGTGATAAGGCTGCTTTCTCCGCTTTCGCCGTAGCTGACGTCATCAAAGTAGCTGTCATCATAGCTCTCGCTTGCGCAGTCCTCGTTTGACCAGTCTCCGTCCTCGGTAAAGAACACCTGGTTGTCATAGCCGTTTCCGGTGTAGCCCTTTGCCACCATATCAACGAGCGAGAGGTAGTAGGGGCTTATGCAGATTCCGGAGAAGGTCTTGAGTTCCTCGGAACCCTCTACCTGCAAAGGATAGTAAACGGACAGACCGGACGCTCCGGAATGGCTGCTGCCGTTCTTGTTGTAAACTATACAGTTTTCAAGCGCCGCAAGCACATTGCTGCCGTCGGCGTAGGAAGAGCAGTTCTTAACGATACCGCCTATATCGACCATATTTGTGAAGCCCTCGGACTTGTCGTTTCCGCCGAAGTTCTCCGCGTTGTTCACTCCTCTTACGATGCCGGCGAGATCGCTGACCGCGGCTTCATACAGCTCCTTTGCGTAGTCGTTGAACGCAATGGCAAAATCGTCGAATTTCTCACAGTCTATTATCGTAAATGTGCAGCCGTCCTCCTGTTCGGCAGCGGCACATTCGTCATAGAAGCTGTCCGCAAGCACCTTGCCAAGCTCGCCGCCGTTTGCGGAGGGGTTTTCCGCAAGGAAATTGCCGATAGCCGTGTAATCCCAGCCGGAACCCGGTTCTGTCTCCTGCGAACCGTAGAAGTATCTTGCGTATGTAGAGAGTATATTGGCAGTTTCAGCCGTACCCATAAGGCAGCAGTCAAATCCGATGAACTCGAATTTATCGGTCATATTGGCATAGACCTGCGAGAAAGCCGTATTCATATCCGAAAGATACAGAGTATCTCCCTCGTTGAGCTCGTCAACGCAGGCTCCCGTAATGCTTCCGCCGCCGTGATCCCAGAATACGAATCCCATTTTCTCGGCGGGGTAGTTCTCAACTCCCCAATCAAGGAAATCTTTCAGCGTCGCGGGGTCGCCCATGTTGGTGAGCGGTGCGGAATCAACAAGCACAACATCGTTGTCCTGCACAACATAGCGTTCGCAAGCATCGGCGCTGAATATCTCGTTTGCCCACTGAGATGTACCGCCTGTCTGGAACACAAATCTCACATTGTCGCTCGCCTCTGCCTGACACATCTGCAAAACATCGCTTGTTGCCGCGCCGTAGCCGTCGTCGCTTTCGAGGTCGGTGCCGCAGAGGTAGACGAAGATCGTCCATGTGTCAGCGTCGCCCATGGAGGTGGATTTCTTCGCCGCACGGGTGATATTCATTTTACCGTCGGAGCCGTTTACCGAAAGCGCAAAGCCGTTTACGCTGCGTTCCTCATCACCGGTATCTTCCCCGCTGTCGTCTTCTTCCCCGCTGTCCGCATCATCGTTGCCGTCTGTGTCATTCTCCGGCGCTGTTGTTGTCTGCGCAGGCTGGTTTTCCTGGACTGCCGCAGTCGTCTGTGCGGTCTCATTTCCGCCGCAGCCGGTTGCCGCGAGCAGTACCGCAGCCGCCGCAAAAGCTGCTGTGATCTTTTTCTTCATAGAGGATCCTCCTTAATTATAATAACTGTGTTGACTTGGTTCGAGACCCCATTGCTCAACTATTTCGGAATGATCGGTAAGTCCGAGATAATACGCTGTTATTTCGGTCATCTCCTGCCATACGGACTCATAATCAGCTTCGCCTTTATCCGGATCAAAGTCGGCATCAACGCGCATGATATCATTGACATTATTCTGTTTCAGATAATCAATAAACTCCTGTGTGATCCCGAAATATGATGATATGCCTCCGGTGGTGTAAAGGTCGGGAGCGCCGAAAGTATGAAGCATCTCGTGAGCTATGGTCGAGGGAAGTGTATTTTCTCTGTCATTGACATTCATGAGCATATTGCACATCTCATAAGGATATTCCTCATCCATGCCGAGCACGATTTTTGTGTAGCTTGTGGTACGGTTATATGCAGGCGTATTATAGACGAGCATATAGATCACCTGATCCGCTCCGGTTGATTCAAGTATATCGGCTGTATATATACTGCTGTCAATATACTGATCCGCTGCCGACATTGTACTCATCATATCCATAGGGTCTGTATCGACATCTCCTTTATAGATCAGCTCGGGGTGTTCATTCCAGTCGTATATAAAGTGAGGAGAGTGACCGTATTCATTACTTTTCTCTTCAATAAATTTCACAGCTGTCTCTAAACCTACCCAATAAGCCTGAAACGCTTCGGTATAAAACAGCTCGTCAAAATCCCACTGACAGTCAGGTGTACTGACAAAGGCTGAAACAACGGCGATATTGCCTTCAAGCTCTCTTGCCGTACCTCTTGAGCCGTCATAGGGATATCCGGCAGTTCCGGAGGTGTGCTCGCCCATTCCCTTCATTTCCAGATCATTTATGAATTCATCTGTATCAAAATCAAAGTCCAATTCATACTCATCATCGCCGTCTTTAAAAGAGTACTGCCCGGTTACTTCTTCGCCGGAGCCGTCCTCGGTTTCATCACTTTCTTCGCCGTTGTATTCATCTGCTTCGTCCGATGCTTCTGTGTTTGCAACTGTATTTACAGCCGCTTTTGCAGTGGTTTCGGTGGCTGCTCCCTGTGCAGATGAGGATTCACTGTCAGAGCAACCAGCAGAAATAAGAACACACGCTGCCACAAATATTGATAAAATCTTTTTGTTCATAAAGTGAGTTCCTTTCAATGAGGACTTCCGGAAACGAGCTTCGCGATTGCTTCCGGAAACCCTCACTGCAAAACAAACATAAAATCGGTCAGTGCTCCGCAGACATGACTGCGGAGCATGACCCGGAGGAAAGATGAAAAGAATTATTCGGCTGCGTATTCTTCGCTGTACTCCTCGCCGCCTTCAGCAGCTTCTTCGCCGCCCTCGGAAGCGCCGCTTGCAGCCTGTACAGCAGCAAGAATGTCTGTTGCGCCTCTCTTGAGAACATAAGACGCAGCTGCACCGGAAGCTTCTACCGCATTGTATGTAAGGGTATCTGCCGAGCTGTCATAAACGAAGCTGGTCTTGCCGCCGTTGCTGTCGGTAGCGGTAAAGCCGTTGCCTGTTGCCTCAACAGTGAACTGTACGCGTTCCACAACATTACCGGAGTTGGGGTCATAATTGGATACAGTGAGTGTGTTGCCGGAGAGTGTGTAGTTGTTCAGCAGCCCGTAGGAAGGTAAGCCGAGTTCTCCTGCCTTGTCAGCGAGTGACTTGCCGTCGATAGTGCTGAGTGTCCAGTCGCCGTTCAGCTTGCTGATGTCCATAGCGCCGCAGGACGCGATGCTGAATACCATTGCCGCAACGAGCATAATCGCTGCCATTACCTTGATTGTCTTTTTCATTTTTTGTTTTCTCCTTTTCATGAAAAAATTTTTTTATTCAAAACAGCCCTTTGCTGTCTTGTTCCGGTCAGATGAGCCTTATCCTGTCACGGTCCGGCTGCTGGTCAAAGCTGAACAGACAGGCGAGCGCAATTGCCGCGCCGGTAAGCTGTCCGCTTGGCTCCATTGAAGGTATCTGCTTATTATAGTCGCCGTTTATGTACCATGCCGCGAGATCGCCGCCGTCGGCGAGTTTAAGCGTTCCGATATCGGTGTGATACGAAGTGATGCAGTTTTTCTTCTTGAAGAATAGGAACCGCTTATTCGTAAGCACCGTAAATTCCTTGCCTTTTGAGAAGATCCCGAGGTCTTTATACACGATGATCCGTTCGTCTGCCGTCAGTTCTCCGTTTATGCGTCCTCTTACGGCGTTGATAAGGCTTTCGTTGATGCCTTCCGCCGCGAGATCATCTGTTGTCATAAGGCTCTTTCTGATGTGATCCTCTATTCTTTCCGGGGTACCAAGCTCGTTCATGCAGTAGATAAGCGTTTCTATGCACTTGCCGACCTGCTTCTTTCTGCGTGCATCGGTGAAATCCCGCTCGATGCGGAATATGTTCTCATCTAAGCTGCTGCGTTCCTTTGCAATCTTTTCCCTGTCCTCGACATCTACTTCAAACTTCGAGCCGCAGAACGGGCATTCGAGCATATTCATCGCTCTTGTAAGTTCAAGCCCTCCGCCGCAATTTGGGCATTTCCTTGTTTCCATGTCACAGCGCTCCTTTACTTTTCTTTTTTTGCGAGCATATCTTCAAGCTTTGCGAGATGCTCTCTTACCGCGTCTATCTCTGCCTTTATATCGGCAGTACCGTTTTCTTCATGTTCTTCTTTCTTGTTGAACTCTGCTACTTCACTGATAGCATTTACCACGATGCCGACAACAACGTTCATCATCACGAACGAGGAAATAAGTACAAACGGCACGAAATATGCCCACGCATAGCTGAATGCTTCCATTACCGGGCGGGAAATGCCCATTGACCAGCTTTCAAGTGTCATTACCTGGAAAAGCGTGTACATCGCTTTAGGTATATCGCCGAACCAATCCGGGAAAGTCTCACCGAACTGCGTCACTCCGATTATTGAGAATATATAGTAGATTATCATAAGCAGCAGCGCAGTCCATGAAATACCGGGTATTGATCTTCCGATCGCGGCAATTATCACCTGTAAAGGCTTTAGCGAGCTTATCATCTTGAAACCGCGCAATCCTTTCAGCGAGCGGAACACTCTGAACACGCGGAGTATTCTTACCGACGAAAGAACAGCAAGACCGGAAAGCAGCGAGGTGATGATTATTACGAAATCAAACCAGTTCCATGCGCTTTTAAAGTACCCGATGAACTTATATGCCGCCATTTTCAGCAGCATTTCGACAATAAAAATGCCGAGACAAACGGTATCGAGTATATTCAGAACGCCGCCGAACGATGACATTACCGCCGGTGAAGTCTGAAGACCGAGTATTATCGAGTTAAGGATTATAACAACTAATATAGTATTCTGAAAAGCACTGCTGTCAACAAATTTTCTTAGTTTTTCCATTATCTTCTCTCTCTTTTGTCTTTACTCGGATCAAATACCCATTTATATCTGTTCGGACATCTCGGTATCACCGAGTGTATTGTCTCCCGAAGTTTTTCATCGTCATACGGACGTTCAATAAAGTCGTATATATGCTCCCGAATCGCAGTTCCCGCAAAGTACGGGTCATCGGTTATCCATACCACCAGAGTCATATCGAAACGCCTGCTGTATTCAAGGACAAGCTCCATTCCCCGTGCTCCGTTCAGAGCCACCACCACAATATCGTATTCGTGCGAAAAGTAGTTGTGTCCGTTGAGCGGATCGCGGTACACATCTATGAGTCCTGCTTCGGCTTCAAGCATCGTTCTTATCTTCTCGTACTCGCTGTCGTCCTTGGTATAGACCAAAGCTTCCATATGATCCTCCTTTTAAGTCTAATAAAAACAATAATCCGCGAAACACTTTTTTAAAAAATGATCACGGACATAGTTATCGCTTATTAAATTTGAAAATGACAAAAAATGGCAGAGTTATTGCGTCTGCTGTCTGCTTTATTGCGTCTGCTGTCTGCTGTCTGCTGTCTGAGTTGTAGCAAATCAAAGTCATTTTGTCAAGTCCTTTTTTATAAAAAAATCATATAGTTTTCAAACTAAACATAGCTGATTGGTTTATGCTGTTATTATAAAAGAAACCGATGCTGTTGTCAATGCTTTTGGCACGAACGGCGGATTTTTGGCACGAATGGCATTTTTTCTATTGACAAGGACAAATTTCTTCGTTATAATATATAAAGAGGCAGCAGATAAAGAAGGTGATTTTATGAACATT
>DEWH01000001.1 GCA_002363155.1 Ruminococcaceae bacterium UBA3215
TCGGTTAAGGTCACCGGCAAAGGTCGTAACTCCACGTTTTTCCATTTGATAAGCGGCAGCTCCCAAATGCACGGTAGGCATTTTATCCGTTATTCCTTGCCGTTCAAAGGAGCGGAGATCGACGCGCTCCGGTTTGCCTGCACGTTCGAGAAATTCATTCGTGAGAGTTTCCCAACTGTGCCGCCAAAGCTCGGCGTTAGTCTGCTCGTTCCAATCCACTGTGCTTTCCTTGTGGGATTTCCATTCGCCGGACGGCAGCCGTATTCGTTCTCCGTTCTCGTCGAGGTCATAGACTTTTCTTGACTTCGGGAGCCAATGACCCTGTTTGTCCATTGCCCGCATTGTCAGCAGAATATGAGCATGAGGATTTCCGTCATCTTTGTCGTGCAACGCGAAGTCAACACACATTCCCCGTGACACAAACCGCTCCCGACAATAACGCTGTAACAATTCAATCTGCGCCTCGCGGTCAAGCTCTTTCGGCAAGGCGAGAACGATACGGCGGGCAAGCTGTGAGTTCCATTGCTTTTCAGGTTTCTCAGCAGAGTTCCACAAAGTTTCCCGATTCATAAATTCCGGTGGTGCGTGGCTCGGCAACATGATTTCGGTGTAGATGATACCGCGTTTCTCTTTGTAAGATTTACGCTTGTTATCATACTCACTTAACAAACTGTCACCGCTCTGATAAGCCGCCGCTGCGACTGCGGATTGTGTACGGCGGATTATCGAAATATCATAATGCGGACAGGGCAAAATATATCAGTCCTTTCATCCCAAAATACCTCCGCTCATAAGCTGACGGTCTTTGAATTAAATCGGGGATAGGCTGCGAAGCAGCCGCAAGGGGCTTGCCCCTTGTGAACGCGCCAGCGTTCGTAAGCCCCCGGCAGGGCGCAATTGCACCGCCTTAGCGGTGTATAATTGCGCCCTTGTCTCCCGACGGCGGGATTCTTAGCTTCCGGTTTCATCGTTTCCGGGATTGTTTTCGTCAAGATATTTCTTCAAAAGTTCCTGCACTCCCGAATAAGAAAATGCAAGTTTCAGAATATCATAGACCTGTTCATCGGTGAGCATATCCGGCTCGATCAGAAACTTACCGAGCATACCGCCCTGCGTACAAAGCCGGTGCGTCCGGATGCTCCTTTTCATCTTGTGGAGCTTCTCGACTTCAGCGTGATACTTGTTCTCAGCGACCTTCTTTTTCTGCTGAAGAGCAGCTATATCGGCACGGTTCTTTTCAATCAGACGATTTAATTCTTCGAGTGATATATTTTTCACTTCCAAGTTGCTCATATCATTATCCTCCTGTCAAAACTTATCATCGCCGTAATATCTCCCGGCGGTGTCCAACGTGCGAGAAAAATAATTGCTTCCTTGTAATCCTTCCGGAGTATTCCCGCAAAAGAGTTGGTGCGAAATTTCCTGAAAAGTGCATTACAAAGACTCTCTTCGACTATCGTTGAGAACATTCTGTAAGCCGGTGTGTCATCGCCTCCGCAGATGTCCTCAACGGTAGCAATGACAAGCTCCTCGATAGCTTCTTCCTGCTGTTCTGTCACATAGATTTTTCTGATCATAATCATTCCTCGCTTTCAGATGTTGATTGATTTTTTGCCGAAAGTTTCTTGGCAATCTCCCGCGCCGCGTTCTTCCGCTCATCGCTGTACGGCGGTATCAGTCTGATCGATACCCGCGACTTGTCGATGATGCAAAAGATACATCCGTCCGGATCCTGCCGTGTTATCCGGCAGAGGTCTGGATACTTCGTGGCGAAGTCCGTGAGCCGGCGTTTCAGCTTGCTGTCATAAACCTGAATGTCATAGAAATCATCTCCTTCCGACGTGAGCAATATCGTTTCTTTCTCATACTTTGACAAACACATAGAATTCCCCCCTTGTAAACCGTGTGCATACAAAAAAGACAGGCAAGTAATATACTTTCCTGTCTTTCGATTATCAGCTCCGGAACGGACGGTGCAGACCGTCGTTTTTCGAAAAAACCTTCCTATATTTGCCTGTTTTTTGTAAGGGTCAAGCTGCGTCCTTACTTTTGATTTTTATTATATCTGTGATCTGACCGATAAAGTTGAAATAAACGTCAACCTGCTGCTTTCTGACCCCGCTGCGGCTTCTCGGTCCGTTCTCTTTTATCGTTTCGTGTACGATGATTTTTTCGATAAATTCGTTTGCAAGTGCCGCAGTTAATTCCGCAGGCTCGGAATATTTACGGACAATGCGAATAAATCTGTTGGCTTTATCCTTGGTATCACCGACATCTGCCAGTGATTTTTCGTATTCCTTGACCTGAGATTGAAGCTGTTTCTGTTCGCTGTCATACTCGGCAAACATTCTGCTGAAATGGTCGTCCGGTATCCTGCCCAACGCATTAGCCTCGTACAGCTTTTTTATCAGCACATTCAGCTCCTCAATGCGTTTATTAGCTTTCGCAAGCGCTGATCTGACTGTCCGTTCTTCATTGCTCTGCTGTAAATCAACAAGTCCGGAGACGCTTTTTATAAACTCCGCTTCATTCTCGGCGGCGTATTTGGAAACAGCCTGTATCTGTTCAAGAACAATATTCTCTATATCGCACATCTTGATGTAGTGCATTGTGCAGGGCGTATATGCGTTCCGATATGACGAGCATACAAAGCAATAGTCTGACGGCCGCGGCTCTTTACCCTTAATTCTGTTGATGTGCTTGTTGAGAGGTCTGCCGCAGTCGGCACAAAACATCAAACCCGAAAGTGCGTGAGGAGCTTCACCTGTAATTGTCGAACGCTTGACCACGCGCTTGGTTTTCTGTGCAAGTGCCCATTTCTCCCGGTCAATGATCGCGGGGTGAGTGTTCTCAAATATCATTAGTTCATCTTTGGCAACCTGTTTGCGTTTCTTGGTCTTGAAATTAACGCTGACCGATTTTCCCAAAACAGTATCGCCCATATACTCACGCTTTTCAAGAATATGCCCGATAGTTGTGCTTGTCCAATGATACTTGTCGTGGTATGACTTGGAATGACAGTTTTCGGGGCAATGCTCCGCTGCGTAGGCTGACGGAATCAATATCTTTTCCTCAGTGAGCGTCCGTGCGATAGCAGCTACTCCTTTCCCGGCAATTATCATATCAAATATACGTCTGACTACCTGTGCAGTCTCCTCGTCAATGATAAGTTTCTGCTTATCGTCAGGGTCACGGAGATAGCCGTATGGAACGCTCGGAGATACTCGCTTTCCGTCCTGCATACGCGACTTGAACACCGCCTGTATCTTGCGGGAGGTATCACGGGCATACCACTCGTTCATCAGATTGATCATCGGTGTAAAATCGCTGTTTCCCTGTATGCTGCTGTCAACACTGTTGCCAATCGCAATGAAGCGGATGTTATGCTCAGGAAAGAAAATATCCGTGTATAGTCCGACAGTGAGATAATCACGTCCGAAGCGGCTCAGGTCTTTGACAATGACCGCCGATACGTTTCCTTTCTCACACTCGGAGATCATTTCCTTGAAGCCGTCACGCTCGAAGGTCGTTCCGGAGATTCCGTCATCGGAGAAATGCCGGAACGGTGTGAACCCGTTGGCTTTCGCGTAGCTTTCAAGCATTTCCTTCTGATTTGTGATACTGTTGCTCTCGCCCTGAAGCTCGTCATCTCTCGATAGTCTTTCGTATAGGGCAACATAGCTAACCCCTTTATTTATCGGCATTTGAAGCCACTCCTTTCTGACAGGAAATCTTCTGTCCTATACATACTAACATTTTTGGGTCTGTAACAACATAGGAACTGTGCATTTGAAGCAGATTAGGCTTTACGAAAAACCTTGTCTTACCGGAACCGGAGCCGCCGACCACAAGAATGTTCTTGTTCCTCGCGTATTTCGGACCCGCCGCAGGATGCCCCTCCATTGTCAGACGTTCTGTTTCGGTCAGGATCACGTTATCCTCGAACTTTTCAGCCATATACGGCTTTATGTCATTTGCATTGCCCCACCGGGCGGAGCCGTATTCACAACCCTTGCGGTATTTCTTCGCGTTCTTTGCCTTGACGTAAATATATAGCTTTATCAGAGCCGCACCCGCGACTCCGACAAGCAGATCTACCGGCATAAGGCTCGGCAGCGGATTGTGGAATACCTGTGCGATATTCTTCAATCCGTTGGTTATGATCTCTCCGGCATCACTGCCGGTTGCCGTAGTGAATGCCTGCGCCAGTTTGTTGGCAAAGTAACCGATCATCACAAAGGGAAGAACCTTGACGACTTTCTGCTTATCGAATTTGAAAGCCATTACAGCGATTCCTCCCTCTGCTTATTCTTCTCACGGGTACGCTCCTTGTTCTTTGCGGCAAGCTCCTTGACGAGCTCATGCAGCTTTTCGCGGATAGACGGCTTTTTCTTCTTGTCCATCTCTTTTCCGAGGAACTCCTTGAAAGCCGCTGTCATCGTATCCGTGTCCTTTGCCTTGAAGAAAACGAAATACCTCGGCGGTTCTTCCGACTTATCCTTACGGAGCGAATAGTCGATACCGTATTTTCTCGCCACCCGGGAAAAAGACTTGATGTTTTCGTCGGTTATCTCGATGTTGGTCAGCTTTTCGCCGCTTTTGGCAAGCCTTTTCACGGACTGCTTTCCCTTATAAACCTTTGGAGACTTGTTCTTCTGTGCCGCAAGGAAACGGTGTATCGCACTTTTCAGCACATTTGCGGTCATTTTAGAAGCCCGCACCGAAAGCGAGATCATTTTCTCGGCGTTACGTTCCTGCATTTATCCTCCCTTCCGCTTTCCTGCTAAAGAAAATCAATACGTTTTCTGATGAAAGCCCCTCCTTTCGTGATGAAGTGTTTAATTGCCGCCGTTCATATCGTGATTGACCTCGGCAGCATAAAAGTTGCTGATAGTTGCCGGAGCATTGTAGAGCACAGTGGTCAGATATGCCTTGATATTCCTGATCTTTGTGGCATTACGTTTAAGGCTCCAAAAGATGTACTCGATATGCTCGCTGTTGATTTTCAGGAATCGGCTTCTTACCGCTTCCACAGGCATATCCTGCTTACCAACAGTGACTTTATCCCTTGAAGAGCAGATAACCTCGGTCATAAGCTCAACTATCTCGTCAAGCTGTTCCTTGTCATACTGCCCGCTGATAATGTCATATTCGATATTTTCCTTTACAGTCTCCCGCGCTTCATCTATCCTATCAATCCAATCGCTTTTTCTTTCGCTGCTTTCTGCCGGATTGATTGATTGAGTATTTGATTCTTCTTTATTTAATTTTTTAGTAGTTAATTGGTAAGTATTTAATTGGGACTGCTTTTCCGCACACGGTTTCTCCGTTTGCGGTTTTACCGTGTGCTGTTTTTCAGTACGCGGTTTTTCAGCAGACGGTGAGCCGGTTTTCGGCTTCTCGTAAATGTTATAGACACAGCCGCCGAGCTTTCCGTCAGCACCGCGCTCCTGATAGCGCTCTATGTACCCGCATTCTTCAAGCTCCCTGACCATAGCTGCAATAGAACTCTGACACTCGCGGCATATAGCTGTCAGACCTCGCAGCGAGTAATCCCACTCCGGCGGCAGAGACAGCATAACGGACATAAGACCTTTGGCTTTCATCGAGAGTCTGTTGTCACGAAGATGATAGTTGCTCATTATCGTGTAACCCTGTACACGTTCTACGTTAAATCTCGCCATTGTAAATACCTCCAAAAATTATGTCAATAATTTGTTGATTTCGTATATGAAATATTTTTCGGAAACCGCTTGACAAATCTCTTGATTTGTGCTGTCACTGTAAACCTGTGTTTCAGAAAAGAAAAAAGCTCCCACACCGGGGCGAACCCCGATGCAGGAGCGAAGAAAGAAAGGAGAACTATGAAACACAAAGAGGATTGTGTGTTTTGTCAAAAATATAGTTAAAGATTTGTTACATTTGATGATTGACAAGTGATTTTCAGATTTTTCATAAATTTTTCCGAAAACCCTTGACATATGATCTGATTTGTGATATGGGAACAAAAAAAGCCTCCTGCAATAGAAGCTGTTACGCTTCTATGCAGGAGAAAACAGTTCTTTTTGTGACTATTATTTTAATATGTGGTAATAGATAGTCGTTTCGACAATTCATTAAACGTTGCAATTTCGTAGTGGCACCAGAGCAGAAAGCAAGAGCCACCTATGACAATATCCTGCGAATCTCCGACGATCCGGACGTAACGAACATAATCCGTTACCTCCGCGAACGTGAGGTAGTGCATTTCCAGCGTTTTGGCGAGCTTCTCGACAAACTCCAGAGCAAGATAAAGTAAGAAGGAGCGCTGTCGCTCGAGACAGTCGCGCAAAGCGCTTGAGACTTTGGGGAAACCTTTCTGAAGAAAGGTTATCCCCCAAACCCCCTTCCTATGGCAGGACGCCATAATTGTTTTCCCAGAGTGCTGCACGATGCAGCACCCTAAGAAAACGAAAAAGACTTTTGATTGCTCCGCAGTTAAGGGAGAATGACATCAGAACAGAATAAAAAAGACTGCTGAACAAACGAATTTCAGCAGTCTTTTTTCTTTATGAATTAAGAAAAGAATGCAGCCGATTCATTTCAGAAGACAGCAATGCAAAAAACAAGCAGAACAGCGAGCATACCGAAGTTCACCGCCGAAAACCAGCCCATATACCGCTTTGTCTGCGCGGTGCTTGTAAGGCGGTACATCTGGAGCGAGATCAGACTTGCCATAGAAGCTATCGGGGTACCGAGACCGCCGACATTCACGCCGATAAGGAGAGCCGTGCCGTTATCGGTGAATCCCGAAAGCATCACCGCCGCGGGAACATTGCTTATCGCCTGTGAAAGCAGTGCGGAAACGGCGATCTCATTACCTTTGATTATGCCGGAAAAGAAGCTGTGAACAGCGTCGATGCGGGAGATGTTGCCCACGAAGATGAAGAAGCAGACGAAGGTGAGCAGCAGCGCGTAATCCGCTTTCAGCAGCAGATGCCGGTCAAACACAAGAGCAGTGACAGCTGCCGCCGCGGCGCATACCCAGAACGGGAGCAGCTTGAACACTGTCGCAATGCAGAGTGCGAAAAGGAGCAGATAAACTGTCATAAGCCGGTAGGAGACCCGCTTATGGTGCTCATGCTTTGACGAGCATTCCGACTTCGGAATAAGAAGCGTCAGAAGGATCAGCATAACAAAGCAGACAGCGCCTATCGGGAGCATCGTCATCACGAACTGTGCGCCGGTCATCTCAAACCGGTCAAACAGGTACAGGTTCTGCGGATTGCCTATCGGCGTCAGCATACTTCCGAGGTTAGCGGCTGCCGTTTCAAGCACAATGGTAAGGATACGGCTCCGCTCATCGTCTGTCTTTGCGAAAGCAAGTATAGTCAGCGGAACAAAAGTGATAAGCGCCACATCGTTGGTTATCAGCATTGAGGAGAAGAAGCAGACGATCACGAATATCCGGGAAAGCCTCCTGAGGTTGCCGGCTCTTTTAAGGAGTATTTCGGTGAGGGTCTCGAAGATGCCCACGCTGCGAAGACCGGCTACGGCTATCATCAGCGCGAACAATTCCGCCAGCACGCTGAAATTGCAGTACCCGGCGTACTGCGCGTCAACAGGCACGACGAACACGGTGGCAAGAGCGAGTATGAACGAGATCACAAGCACCGGCTGTGCCTTGCAGAAATCAAGCGCGTGCTTCAATATGCTCTCCCCCGTTTCTCTGATAAATGCAGTGATATTATATCACCGGAAAGAATGATTGTCAAGACATACGGACATCTGGTGAGCTGAAAATGAAATACCGCCCGCAGAGTTCTGCGGGCGGCATTTCATGGTTTGGAAAGTTAAAGGATAACTGATGAAAGCTGATTTTGGGATCACTGGTTGATCTTGAATCTTGCGACCTGATCCTTGAGCAGTTTGGACTGACCGGAAAGCTCCTCGCAGGAAGCGGCGGTCTGTTCCGCAGTAGCGGAGTTCATCTGGATAACCTGGGATATCTGCTCAACGCCGGTAGTGATCTGGCGGATAGACTCTGTCTGTTCTGCGCTTGCGGAAGCGATCTGAGTGATAAGATCCGCTGTCTGAGACGACATTTCCTTGACTTCCTTCATGCTCTCCGCAGTAGCGAAAGCGATCTTGGAACCCTTGTCAACTGCGTCGATAGAAGCTGTGATGAGCGAAGAGGTGCTCTTTGCCGCTTCGGCGGACTTTGTTGCGAGGTTGCGTACTTCGTCAGCAACGACCGCGAATCCCTTGCCGGCGTCACCTGCGCGGGCTGCCTCAACTGCGGCATTGAGCGCGAGGATATTGGTCTGGAAGGAGATATCTTCGATAGTCTTGATGATCTTCTCGATCTCCTTGGAAGTATCGCTTATCTCGGTCATTGCGTTGACCATATTTGTGATCTCGTTGTCCTGATAGTTTACCTTGTCCTGAGTCTGTCTGGAAAGCTCGCCGGCCTGAGCGGCGTTCTGTGCGGTATTGGAGATCTGGGTGGAAACTTCGGCGATAGTAGCGGAGATCTCTTCGATAGCGGAAGCCTGGCGTGTGGTACCGTCCGCGAGAGACTGGGAACCTTCCGCCATCTGGTTGGAGCCTGTGAGCACCTCATCGGAGGAAGTGTTCATATTGCTGAGCGTTTCGCCGAGATCGTCCTCGATCTTAAGTATATTCTTTTCGATATCCTCGAATACGCCGGGATATCTTACAGCCGGAGTCTCTGTGAAGTCGCCGTTTGCCATAGCGGCGAGTATCCTTGAGGAATCGCCTACGACGTCATTCATTCCGCGTTTTGAGTTACGGAGAACCTCAACGAACTTTCCGACTTCGTCGTTATGGAATTTGTATGTGACATTCGTGGTGCTGAGCTGACCTTCGAGCATCTCGTTCGCGTAAGCTTCGGCGTGCTTGAGAGGTATCGTAACTCTGCTGTGGCAGAAGACGAAGAGGAACACAGCCACGCCTGCCGCGCCGAGAACGCCGATAATTATCGCCAATGTTGTTACAAGGGAGAACTCATTCTTTGATTCGGTAGCATCATAACCTGCAAAGTACGCACCGACGGCTTTGTTCTGGTAGTCGGTCATAGGAGAATAATAAACGTAGAACTCCTTGCCCTTTATCATAGCTTCGCCGGAGAAATCCTGCTGACCGGCAATAACGACCTTTTCGATGTTTTCCGCCATTGCGGTACCGACCATATCGGCGCCGAGAGTCGTACCGAATCTCTTGTTTCCGTTGAATATGGTAACATCGCAGTCGCTTGCTTTCTTGCAGTCATCGAGATAGCTCTGGGAACTCATCAGGAAGCCTACTATGTAAGCGTAGTTCTTTCCCTCCACGTTCTTCTGTGAGGAGCTGATGATAGCGAGACGCTCACCGCTCTTTACGATACCGTTTATAGACTGACCCTTAGCCACCGGGGAGAAATCGAACTGATCGAGCGGGAACTTTTCGGACTTGAATATGATATTACCGCTTTCGTCAGCAACTCCGCCGAAAAGCTCCGTATGTGAACCAAGGTTCTCGTTATATACGGCAGTCATTGCCGCCAGATCATTTTTGGCAACTGCATCGTTGAAACTGTTTTCTTCGGAGAATATCCTCTCATAGAGCTTGAGGGTGGAAAGTTCGTCTTCAACGGCGCCCTTAAGAGCGGTCTCGCCTATCTTTGCTTTTTCTTCAAGAACCGAATTGTTATACCCCGAGAAAGATATAAGGGTCACGGTCAGCATAATTGCGATAACCGCGATAATTGCCGCGACCGTTATAACAACGATCTGCATTCCAAGCTTTTTGAACATAATAATTTCCTCCGTGTACATTTTCGATTGCAGCGCATTCGTTTATATCTCTGTTCATACGGTTTACTTTTGCCTGTCAGCGCAGTAAAAGGCAGGAACGATCTGCAATACATTTTGTAATATTTATATTATAGCAATTTTGGTGAGTTTTGTCAATAAGTAATATTGTTATGAGAAAAATTGTCGCTTTTTGCGCATTTTTGTTTGCGCGTTCACAGAAAAGAAAATGCGGCACATCGGGCTGTTTCCCTTTGTACCGCACTTTGAGGATATCTTTTTTTATTACTCGACGGAGACCATATAATAGTAAACGGGCTGTCCGCCGTTGACCAGCGAGAATTCGATGTTATCGCCGAATCTTGATTTAAGGTAAGCGAACGCGTTCTGTGCATCGTCGTCGGAAACGTCTGCACCGTAAATAACGGTGATATAAGAACTTCCGCCGTTGATAAGATGCTTTGTGACTTTGTAGAGCACCTTGGTGAGGTCACGTTCAACAACATTAAGCTTGCCGTTCTCCATACCGAGAATATCGCCCTGCTTTATCTTCTTGTCGCCTACAACGCTGTCACGGACTGCGAAAGTCACAAGTCCTGTGCCGACGTTATCGAGGGCGGCAGTCATATTGATACTGTTCTCGCGGACGGAGAGGTCGGGATCGTATGTAAGCATAGCGGTTATTCCCTGCGGCACCGAGCGGGACTGGAGCACGATGACCTTGCGGTCAGCGAGTTTCACAGCCTGTTCAGCCGCGAGGATAATGTTCTTGTTATTGGGAAGCACGAACACGTTCTTTGCGGGGGTAGCGAGGATAGCATCAAGGATATCCTCGGTGGAAGGATTGGAGGTCTGTCCGCCGCGGACGATGCTGTCAACACCGAGGTCAGAGAAGAGAGCCTCGACACCTGCGCCGCTTGCGACTGCAACGAATCCGATCTCCTTCTCCTGCTTTGCGGGAGCGGGACGGCTTCTGAGCTGGTTTGCAGCCTTTTTGGCCTGGGTCTTATGCTGTTCCTTCATATTCTCGATCTTCATGTTAGTGAGGTAGCCGAAAGTAAGACCCTTCTCAAATGCAAGACCGGGGTGATCGGTATGAACGTGTATCTTGATGATGCTGTCATCGTCAACGACAACAACGCTGTCGCCGATACTTTCGAGGTATGCGCGGAGCTTTGTTGCGTCATCGCAGCCGTCGTTCTTGTTTACAATGTACTCTGTACAGTAGGTGTACTTGATATCGGTCTCATAGGTACCGGCAGCGTTTGTGCTTACGAAAGTGACCTCACGCTTTGCGTGCGTGTCTTCTGCGCTTTCGATCATGCCGTCGCCCTTTACAACGCTGTAAATGCCCTTGAAGATAAGGAGGAAGCCCATAGCGCCGGAATCGACCACACCTGCCTTTTTAAGGGCGGGGAGAAGATCGGGGGTACGGTTAAGGGAAGCCTCGCCCTCTTCAATAAGGGCGGTAAAGATCTCGACGATATCCTCGGTCTCTTCTGCTTTCTTAACAGCTGCTTCCGAAGCCTCACGTGAAACGGTGAGCACAGTACCCTCTGTGGGCTTCATAACGGACTTGTACGCAGCGGAAACGCCCTTTGCGAGGGCATCGGCGAAGTCTTTTCCGTTAGCGGAGGACTTGCCTGCAAGACCTTTCGAGATACCTCTGAAGAGGAGCGAAAGGATAACGCCGGAGTTTCCTCTTGCGCCGCGGAGCATTCCGGTCGCCGCAGCGTCCGCGACAGCGCTTACTGTAACATCGTCGGTCATAGACTCAAGTTCCGGCAGCGCATTGCTTATCGTCATGGACATATTGGTTCCCGTATCGCCGTCCGGCACAGGGAACACGTTAAGTTCGTCCACTCTGTTCTTGTTGTTAATGATGTTGTGCGCACCGGAGATTATTCCGTCGCGCAGCAGCTTACCGCTGATCTCCAAATCAACACTTCCTTACTGGGCGCGCGCAGCGCGCAAGAATGGGCGCGCACGGCGCGCAAGAATGGGCGCGCACGGCGCGCAAGACTGGGCGCGCACGGCGCGCAAGACTTGGGGGAAACCTTTTTGAAAAAAGGTTATCCCCCAAACCCCTTTCCTAAAACTTTTATTGGCTCCGCGCTTAATGGAGAAGGTTTTCGGAACAGATCGAAAGAAGCAGAAAGCGCGGTCAATTTTGAGACGGTCAGTTTTCCGAGAATTCGATCGTTCCTGCGTCGGAAGAAAGATCCCGTCCTGCTGACAATTCCATTGCATCGGCGTGAGGATCGGCTGTCTCTTCGGGTGAAGAATGATGTTCTTCTTTTTCGAGATATTTATCAGCGAATTCAAGCAGAAGATCTTTGTTCTTCTCCTTGTCCTTCGCCGGATCAACAAGACTCAAAGACGCAATTACTTCATTTCCGGACAGCTTTTCGGTCAGCTTGGCTATCGCTTTTTTGGCATTTCCGCCCGCAGAGCAGGCTATGATATAAACCTTCTTGCCTTTGAACGGATAGTCCTTGATGAACGAAGCGATCGCAGGCGGGTATGAACCTGCCCATACCGGGAATCCGATGATTATATTGTCAAACTCGGTTATCTCACGCTGAAGCGGTTCAAGCACCGGTCTTTCGTTCATAAAGACACTCTTTCCGCCCCAGAAAAACTTGCCGAATCCCTTTTTGGGCGGCTGTTTGAGCGGCACTATTCTTTCGATATACGAACCGATGTGCTTTGCAAGCGTTCTCGCAGCAAACTCGGTGTTCCCCTCAAAAGAATAGAACAAAACCAGACTTTTTCCCATTACATTTCACCTTCTGTGACCTATTTTCAAGTCGTCAGCCCGTCGATATATACATCGATCTTTTCAACCGACAGCCTTGTCTGCTCTTCGACAGCATACCGCAGCTTGTTCTTGATGCTGCTTACCGCCGCCGAAACATTGACGCCGTACATAACAGAGATGTGTACGCCTATGTACACCTTTCCGCCGTTTATATGCACAGAAACCCCCTTGTTCCTGTCAAGAGATCCGCGCAGGAACGGCACTGCCTCCGCAAGCCGTTCGGCAGGACTTGCTGCATTCATTGCCGAAACTCCGAAACAGCTCGTAACGGTGTTTGAGATAAGAGAAACGAAGAACGCCTTGGTGTACTCGATCCCTCCGAGGTGGTTGTGAACAATGATCATAACTCGATCCTCCTACACAAAATGTTATTATACCATAATACTTTGGAAATTGCAATACCTAAATAGCTTTTACAGCGAATTTTGTTCCGTATCCGAGCATCTCTTCCACTTTCCGCGCTTCTTCCATACTGTCGAAGATGCCGAATACCGCACTTCCGCTCCCGCTCATACAAGCGCCCTCTGCTCCTGCATCAAGAAGATCGTTCTTGATGCGCTCGATTTTCTCGTCACAGTACAGCTTCTCGAAAACGTTGTACATATTGGCGGCAGATTGGGAACGATTATTGGCGAGCGAAGCGCAGAAAGCGTCAAATCCGGTTCTCTCCGGTATCGGCGCGCTGTCGTACTTACGGTAAGCCTCGGCTGTATTGCAGGAAAACTCCGGCTTGACGATGAGGACTGTGAAGCCGCAGCAAGACACCGGCTCGATGATATCGCCTATCCCTGTGCATTTCGCCGTACCTCCGGAAATGCAGAACGGTATATCTGCGCCGAGAGAAGCGCCGATCCCGCACAGCTCCGGAACGGAAAAAGGCTGACCGCACAGCTCGTTCAGCGCGCAGAGAACAGCTGCCCCGTCCGCGCTTGAACCTCCGAGACCGGCTTCTGTCGGGATACGCTTGACGATATGTATGTTTGCGCCCATATTCTTTCCGGTACGCATAAAGAAAGCTTTTGCGGCTTTGTACGCAATGTTCTGTTCATTCGACGGGATATTCTGAACGTCGCAGCTGACTGACACTTCCCCGCTCCCGTTAGTCTCAACGGTAACATCGTCGTAAAGATCAATGCGGCGCATAACGGTATTCAGCGTGTGGTAGCCGTCCGGACGCTTTCCGGTGATATCCAGCCAGAGGTTTATCTTCGCGTAAGCCTTAACGGTCAAGCTCATTTATAAACTCCCTGATACGTTTGAGGGCTAGCAGGATATGGTTAATTGAGTATGCGTAGCTTATGCGGATATAGCCTTCCCCGCATTCACCGAACGCATCTCCGGGGACGACTGCGACTTTCTTCTTTTCGATAAGCTGGAGACAGAAGTCCTGGGAAGAAAGACCGGTGGATTTAATGCACGGGAAGACATAGAATGCGCCCTCCGGCTCGAAGCAGTCGAGTCCCAGCTCATTCAGCCCGTTCACGATAAGCCTTCTGCGCATATCGTACTCGCTGACCATATAGTCGATGTCCTCACGGCAGTCCCGGAGGGCTGTGACAGCGGCGTACTGGCTGACGGTAGGGGCGCTCATGATGCCGTACTGGTGTATTTTGAGCATTTGCGTGATGATCGGAGCGGGGCCTGCGGCGAATCCGAGTCTCCAGCCGGTCATAGCGAAAGCTTTTGAGAAGCCGTTTATCACGATTGTGCGCTCCTGCATTCCCTCAAATTCGGCGATAGAAACGTGCTTCTCGCCGCCGAAAGTAAGCTCGGAGTAGATCTCGTCGGAGATGACGATGATGTTCTTATCCCGGAGGATATCCGCGATCTTTGCAAGATCGTCCCTGCGCATTACCGCACCGGTGGGGTTATTCGGGTAAGGCAGGACGAGAGCCTTGGTTTTCGGGGTTATCTTTTCGAGAAGCTGTTCGGGGGTGAGCTTGAACTTGTTCTCGGCTTTGGTCTCGATAGGAATGGGAATGCCGTCCGCAAGCCTTATCAGCGGGTCATAACAGACGAAGCTCGGCTCGCAGACCAGCACTTCATCGCCGGGGTTGATGATAGCGCGGAACGCGGCATCAATAGCCTCCGAACCGCCGACAGTCACGATGATCTCATGCTTCGGGTCATATTTCACGCCGATAGTCTCGTCAAGGTAGCCGGCAATGCCCTCGCGCAGGTTCTCAAGACCGGAGTTTGAGGTATAGGCGGTCTTGCCCTTTTCGAGGGTGCGGATAGCTTCCTTTCGGATAGCGAAAGGGGTCTTGAAATCCGGTTCGCCGACGGAAAGGCTTATAACGTCCTTTACGGAAGCGGCGATATCGAAGAATTTACGGATCCCGGAAAATTTTATAGCGCAGGTCTTCTGCGAAAGTATCTCGTCATAGTTCATCACGGACCCACCATTTTCCTTTCATCGTCCTCGATAAGCGGGAACTCTATGCCCTTCTCCTTGAAACGGCGCAGGATAAAGTGCGTCGTAGTGGAGAGAACGCCGTCGATAGGCGCAAGCTTATCCGATACAAAGAGCGCAACTTCACGCAGGTTGGTACCGCGGATAGTAACGGAGAGGTCAAAGGAACCGCTCATAAGGTAAACGCTGTCAACCTCCTTGTACTGCGCGAGCATAGTTGCGATCTCGTCATATCCGCGTTCAGCCTGCGGGGAGACTTTGATCTCGATGAAGGCGGTAACGCTGTTGCGGTCAACCTCCTCCTCGTTGATGACAGCGGAGTAGCCTATGACGAGCCCGTCATTCTCCAGCGCTGAGATCTCTCTTTCGATCTCGTCGGGAGACTTTCCGAGCATGACCGCAAGCTCCTCGTTTGTGAGTCTTGAGTTCTTTCGTAAAAGTTCAACAAGTTTGTTCATATCTGTTATCCTTTCTGCACGGTCATATTGCAATAAAATGCACTTCCCGGCGCTTATAGTATGCGATTTTGTCAACTCCGGTGTCCTTTGCAAGCTTTATGCCCTCTGCGATACCCTTTCCGAGATCGTCGGTGCAGTGCGCGTCGGAGCCTATGGTTATCAGCTTTCCGCCGAGTTCACGGTATCTTTTCACTATATCCGCGTCCGGCATTGTAACGCCTATCTTCTGCCGTAGCCCGGAGGTGTTTATTTCAAGGGCGATGTTCTTTCTTACCAGAGTTTGAAGAATCCGGTCAATTGCGGGGGCGAAGATGCTCATATCCGGTTTTATGCCGTATTCTCCGGCGATGTAGCGGAGCGGGTATGTGAGGTGGGCGAGGGAGTCGAACTTCCCCCATTCCGCAAGCTCTGCGGTCTCATCGAAGTATGCGGAGAGTATCGGGAGCGGGTCTGTCTGCGAGAAGTCGATGAAGTAGAAATCCTTATGACCGCGGATATTATGCGTTGAACCGAGCACGAAGTCATAGCGATTCTCCCGGAGTAACCGTTCGGCAGTCTCATAGTCCTGTGTTGCCTGACCGAGTTCAACGCCGTAGAGCAGGTCTGTTATGCCTGCGAACTTTTTCTGAAGTGCAGGTATCGTCTCTCTTGCGCCGTTCACCGTAGCTTCAAGGTCAAAATCCGGGTCGGCGAACTCTCCGAGATCAACATGGTCGGTAAGGGCATAGTGCTTTATGCCAAGCTCAACTGCCCGTCTCACCATATCCTCCGCGGTGCTTACCCCGTCGAAAGACAGGGCGCAGTGGGTATGCAGGTCAAAAGGTATGCTCACGCGGACACCTCCTCACTGTGCGTATAGTTTATTATAGCATAATCAGAAGAAAATTTCAATAGCAGAAGAAAAAAAGAACCGGATCACAGCATTTGCGGCGGGGTGTTCCGCGTTTATGCCATAATTTTCAAATTTTATCTGTATTAATCTTTACTTTTTTTGAAAAATATAGTATAATGTATCTTATAATTGTATTTGCAGATTTGCTTACAGGAAAGGAAAGATAATATGAGAGCAGTAGTGGCTGTAATAGGAAAGGATACGGTAGGTATCCTCGCAAAGATATGCACGATCTGTGCGGAAAGCAACGCGAACGTCATGGACGTTACCCAGACTATAATGCAGGATCTTTTCGCTATGACGATGCTTATCGACATTTCAAAGTGCGAGGCGCACTATACCGAACTTGCGGATAAACTCACCAAGGCGGGCGAAGAAATGGGACTCCAGATACACGTTATGCACGAGGACATTTTCAACGCTATGCACCGCATATAAGCCGGGAGGAGTCTGCACAATGGTTCTTAATTCAAACGACATTCTCGAAACGATAAAGATGATACAGGAGGAGAACCTTGATATCCGTACGATAACAATGGGTATCAGCCTTCTTGACTGTATTGACAGCGACATCGACAAGTCATGCACAAAGGTGTACGACAAGATGATGCGCCTTGCCTGCAACCATGTAAAGACCGGCGAGGACATTGAAAAGCGCTACGGTATCCCGATCATCAACAAGCGTCTTTCGGTAACGCCGATAGCTATGCTTGCCGCGGCAGCAAAGGGCAGTCCGGTGAAGTTTGCGCAGACATTGCAGAAGGTTGCGGACGAGACGGGCGTGAACTATGTAGGCGGCTATTCGGCACTTGTCCACAAGGGCTTTTCCGCCGGTGACAGGGAGCTTATCGAGTCTATCCCGGAGGCTCTTTCGGTTACGACGAAGGTATGCTCATCGGTAAATGTCGGCTCTACCCGCGCCGGCATAAACATGAACGCAGTCGCGCTCATGGGTAAGATAATTAAGCAGGCGAGCGAGGCCACTGCGAAAGATCACTGCTTCGGTGCCGCGAAGATAGTTGTGTTCTGCAACGCAGTCGAGGACAACCCGTTTATGGCGGGCGCATTCCACGGCGTAGGCGAAGCGGACTGTGTGATAAATGTAGGCGTAAGCGGACCCGGAGTTGTAAGATCGGCAATAGCGAAGATGCCCGACGCGACGATAGACGAGATTGCGGACACGATCAAGAAGACCGCGTTCAAGGTAACAAGAATGGGACAGCTCGTAGGAACGGAAGCGAGCCGTATGCTCGGCGTTCCGTTCGGAATCGTTGATCTGTCGCTCGCACCCACTCCCGCTGTCGGCGACTCTGTTGCGCATATTCTTGAAGAGATCGGACTTGAGAGCTGCGGCGCTTACGGAACGACAGCCGCACTTGCCCTGCTCAACGATGCGGTAAAGAAGGGCGGCGTAATGGCTTCCTCACGCGTAGGCGGACTTTCCGGCGCATTCATACCCGTTTCCGAGGACGCGGGAATGATCGACGCAGTCAACCGCGGTTCGCTGTGCCTTGAAAAGCTTGAAGCGATGACGGCGGTATGCTCGGTAGGACTTGATATGTTTGTTGTACCCGGCGACACGCCTGCCGAGATACTTTCGGCTATCATCGCGGACGAAGCGGCAATAGGCATGGTAAACAGCAAGACCACAGCTGTCCGCGTTATCCCGGCTATCGGCATGAAGGAGGGCGAGACCCTCGAATTCGGCGGACTGTTCGGAAGCGGCCCCGTAATGTCGCTTAACAAGTTCTCCCCCGCAAAATTCATCTCCCGCGGCGGTCATATCCCTGCCCCGCTCCAGAGTCTGAAGAATTAAGAGAGACTGTGCTGATGCGCCTGCGCGCTTGTCCTACGCGGACGGCGCCAGCCTACGCGGCTGGACCGCGGCGGGGAACGCCCCGCAACGTTATGACCGTAACACGGAACTTAAAAAGATTCTTCAAATACTGATATTATAGAATCATACAAAAGACAAAACCGCTGAATGAAATTTCATTCAGCGTTTTTTTTACAACCGTCAGACCATCATAGTAAAGAAGGAATATTTTGTCTTTCTGCTCCTCTCCGCATATTGTAATGACAGCCTTATCCTCTTCCCACTCAACGTCCCAATTGTCTTCGGACATCATTATACCGTCATTACGCAGCGTAAAATCAGACCGGCAAACCGAAAAGCCATTCTTTTTGAGAACTATCTGACCGTCCTGACTTCCGAACGGCCAATCCGGGCTTCCGACCGCGAGCAGTTCGGCTGTATATTCGCCATAGCTTTCGCAAGCAACTGCCTTCGGTATCCTGTCTATTACCACCAAAAGCTGCCACAGCACCGCGGCAAGACATACAAGAAAGACCGGAATAAGCACCGCCCAGGCAAGTATTTTCAGAATTGAACGAAGAACAGGTGGTATAAATTTATGCTTCGATGATATATCCTTATTTTCCATTAAAGTTACCTACCCTGCTTTTTGCTCGTATTACAAGCTCCACAGCATACAGCGGCAATGCACCCGCGGCGTAGCAGATGAGATCGGCTGCGGAAAAACTGGTGCCGATAAGCGTCCGGAGCAACGGTTCGGTTATGCCGAGAATATCCGCAATACCGATAAGCTGCATGAACTCAACCGCAAAAGCGAACAGAAGCACCGCTGTCGGCAGTATGAAGCCGAAACGCGGCTTGCAGGGCGATATCACCCGTATGACCGCGTACACCAGCGGCACAACCAGCACATCACCGAGATAAGCGCGCACCCAGCCGCCTGCGAACTGCCCGATAAGTATTTCTATACCGAGCAGAATAACGGCTGTGACAGCTGCGCCGATACGCACCCGTTTACGCATTCTCTCTTGCTTCATAAAGTGCTTTCAGCCTCTGAGCACTGATGTTGTAGGATCTGAACGGGGTGTAAGTATAATCATTGATACGCGCTTCAAGCTCATAATCGAAGTAATCTTCTTCACCGTTATACCACTTTGTCTGCTGTCCGTGAACTGTGTCGTAATGCTCAAGCATCACCACATACGCGTCGTCCGACAATCCGCAGAGCATTTCCACATCGAGCTTTTCCAGCTTTCCGCTTTCGTACTGCGTGATGTTGTACTGCGCGATAAGTGCGTCGGGACGCGAGAAGCAAAGCACTCCGAAAAGCGCAATGAACGCCGCCGATATCACCGCCGCAGTCCGCAGTTTAGGCACAAATCCGCGTATCAGCAGTACCGTGAATATCACCGCAAGCAGCACCATGAACCACGATGTGTAAAGGCGCAGGCGCGTCAGTCCGAACTCGCCGATGTACATTATCATCTTCGCAAGCGCAGTCGCAATTATAAACAGCGTGAACAGGCACAGAGCCGTGTTGTAGAATGTCAGAGCGGCGGAATGACCCTCAATACGGCGCTTTGAGAAAGCAAGCATGAACAGTATCACCGCAAGATTTATCACCGCTATCGCACACAGCTCAAAGAAACCCCGGCGCGCATACTCCGAATATGCCATATCAGCGGGAAGTCTGCCGGAGAATGCAGAGAAGAAGTAGTTAGCCTGCGAAACGATGTACAGCAGATACAGCAGGCAGATCGGCGTTACACCCGCGAAAACTCCGAGCTCCGGCAGCTTTTTGAGACGCTGCGTGCGCTCGTGATAGTACATATCCGACGGGAGCGGATACAGCTTCTGCTTCACATCGGCGCGAAGCATACCGAATATTATCAGACCCGCCGGGAACGCGAACAGGAGCTGCGGCACAAGATCGAAAAAGTCGATATCCAGAAGCCTGTCGGTGATCTCAGAGAACATCCGGTTTATCCCCTCGTCCGCCATTGACAGCAGCACCGCGACAATGAACGTCAGCGGAACTGTTACAGCAAGTCCGACTATCACAGTAACGGCAGCCGCCGAATGCTTTCCGCCCTTGCCGGCGCGCACTGCACGGAACGCGTCTCCGAAATTGAAGAAAGGCTGTGCGAACAGCGTCCTCGCAAGATCGAACCCGAAATAGCGTGTTACAAATCTCGCTTTTATGCAGACCGCCTGCACCCACCAGAACTGGAACGCGGTCAGGAACAGGAAGCACAGGACGTGCAGAAGTCCGCTCGCCGTAATGGAAAATACCGATGTGAACACGCACAGCACGCCTGCGGATATCCACTGTCTTGCCGTGGGGCGCGCACCGCCCAGCCACAGATACACCGCGCTGCACACGAATGTCAGCAGAAAAGCCGCAGTGGTGAAGAAGCCGTTTGTGTTGAAGAAGCAGTACCGCATCACCATAAATCCCAGCAGCAGCGCCACCCACACAAACACTCCGTCATGCTTTCTTATCTCCGGTCTCGGCGCTTCACACCTTTCCTGCGGTACCGCCGCCGGCATCGTCATTACATTTTCGTTCTCCATTATTCTCCCTCCGAAAGTCCTGTCATAAATCACAATTCATGTCACAATTCAGATATGTCGGCTCTGCCGACACAATAATTATTCACTATTCATTATTCATTTTTCACTATTCATTACTTCTCGTCTTCCCGGACGAATTCGAGTATGTCTCCCGGCTGGCAGTCGAGCTCGCGGCAGATTGCCTCCAGCGTTGAGAACCGCACAGCCTTAGCCTTGTTGTTTTTGAGGATCGAGAGGTTAGCGGGAGTAATATCTATGCGCTCGGCAAGATCGCCGGCAGCTATCTTCCGCTTTGCCATCATCACATCGAGATTGACTATAATCGACATTTCCCCGCTCCTTTCATATCGTGAAGTCGTTCTCTTCACGAAGCTCTGTCGCGGTTACAAGCATATTCTTCACCACACGGAGGATAAGTCCGACGAACGCGGCGATTATTGCAACGAGAAGTGCGAGGAGACGCCAGAACGAGAGGACTGCGAAAACCGCTGCCAACCCGAAACAGCACCACGAGATGATACGGACGCATTTCGTGTTGCGTTCAGTGAAAAGCTCCTGTTTCGAGATGTTCGCGAGCAGCGTTTTCAGTTCCCACAGCGCGCCTATCGCCAGAATGTCAGAAAGGTAAAGGCATACGGTCAGCACCGGCATTATAGGGTTCTTGCCGGAAACATCGTCATACCACTGCGTTATCAACGGTATCAGAAAAAGAATGATGACAGCAAGCGCAAGCACCGCTATGGTCAGTATTCTCGACAGTCTCAGCGATTTTTCAGATGTCCATTTAAGATTCATTTCAACTCTCCCCGCTCATTGTTTTTTACGCTTTTGTAAAAGCTCACACGGCTCTCCTGCAGTTCAAATCCGTTCTTCCGGTAGAATCCGTATGACGGCTTATCTTTGTCGGTCTGGAGGTATATCCCGGCAAATCCGCGCTTTCCGATGTCGTCCCCGATCATTGCGATAAAACGGGAACCGACGCCTGTTCCCTGCACTTCGTGGGAGACGCAGAATTCTTCGATGACGTAGTTCGTCCCCTCCCACCAGCTGCGCTTTATGCCGATCGAGACCGCAGCAAGTCTGCCGTTCACGAAAAGCCCGTAGCAGAGCGAGTTTGCGGCGCATACCGTTTCAGCGAGATACGCATTCAGCCGTTCCTCATCGCTCCAGTCCTCATTCCACGGTTCATGCCCGAAGGCGCTCCGGAACACCTCCGCCATTATCGGTATATCTTTTTCACAAAGTTCAGCAAATCTTTCCGCATTCTCCACAGATCTTCCTCCTAAATCATATATCATCACCGGACTGCAATTGCATTATATCATATCGGAAACTGTTTGTCAATAGATTTTTATTGTTTTTCGATATATTTTTATTAATTTTCGATTTGTTGACACTTGCCCATTTATATGTTATAATATAATTTACTGATTTAAGAAGGTGAGACATTGAAGCTTATCGAATGTAAAGACTTATGTATGAAATACGAGGGCATCACCGCGTTCGAGGGACTTACATTCTCGGTGGACGAGGGTGATTTTCTGTGCATCGTGGGTGAGAACGGTTCCGGCAAATCCACGCTGATAAAGGGGCTTCTGGGACTTAAAAAGCACAGCGGAGGCACGATAGAATTCAGCGGAGTCAAGCCTAAGGAGATAGGTTATCTCCCCCAGCAGACAGCCGCGCAGAAGGACTTCCCTGCCACAGTCTGGGAGGTAGTGCTTTCAGGCTGCCTTAACCGCAATTCCTACTTTCCTTTTTACACGAAAGAGAACAAGGAACGCGCAAAGACCGAGATAGGGCGAATGAAGATAGAGGGCATCGCAAACAAGAGTTACCGCGATCTTTCGGGCGGTCAGCAGCAGAGGGTACTGCTTGCGAGGGCTCTTTGTGCGACGGAGAAGCTTCTGCTTCTTGACGAGCCTGTATCGGGGCTTGATCCGATCGTGACGTCGGAGATGTACGAGGTCATACACGAGCTGAACCACAGCGGAGTCACGGTTATAATGGTGACCCACGACATACACAACGCAGTGCATTACGGGAACAGGATACTGAATATGTCGCGGAACGATTACTTTTTCGGGACATCGGACGATTATATAAAGACGGACTCGTTCAAAGCAATGTCACGGGGCTGCTTTCACAAGGAAGGGGGCTGTTTCAGTCATGGCAGATGAGCTTATGGTGCTGTTCAGCTACCCGTTCATGCAGAGGGCGCTGATAGTGGGGATACTTGTATCACTGTGTGCGGCGCTGCTTGGCACGAGTCTTGTGCTGAAGCGGTACTCGATGATAGGAGACGGGCTTTCCCACGTTGGGTACGGTGCATTTGCGATCGCTGCATCGGCGGGAATAGCGCCTCTCGGATTTGCGATCCCGGTGGTTATAGCGTCAGCATTCCTGCTGCTTTACATAACGCGGAAAGGGAAAATGGGCGGTGACAGCGCGATAGCGATACTGTCGAGCAGTTCGCTTGCGATAGGAATGATAGTGGTAGCGCTGAGCGGGGTGTCGATAGACATAAACAGCTATATGTTCGGAAGCATACTTGCGCTGAAAGAGGAAGATGTTATGCTGTCGATCGTATGCTCGGTGATCGTGGTGCTGCTTTTCATACTTCTGTATCACCGCATCTTTGCGGTCACGTTTGACGAGAGCTTTTCGAGTGCCACGGGCATACACACGAATGTGTACAACACGTTTATCTCGGTTCTGACTGCGGTAGTTATCGTAGTTGGTATGCGGCTTATGGGAGCGCTGCTTATTTCGAGCCTTATGATATTTCCGTCTCTGACTTCCATGCGGCTCTGCCGGAGCTTCCGGAGTGTCACGATCTGTTCGGCAGTCGTTTCTGTTTCCTGCTTCACAGCCGGTCTTATCGCATCGTATTTTATCAATATCCCTACCGGTGCCGGCATCGTCGTGCTGAACCTTGCCGTCTTTCTCCTGTTCGCCCTCGCCGGCAAGATTTTGAAGAGAGACGGTTGAGAGGTTAGAGAGACTTTTAAGAGACTTTGAGAGACTTTAAGAGACTTTAAGAGACTTTTAAGAGACTTTTAAGAGACTTTTAAGAGACTTTTAAGAGACTTTTAAGAGACTTTGAGACGGGGCGCTGCCCCGGACCCCGCAAGCCCCCTTTGGAAAAGGGGGCTTGACCCCCTAAACAAATGCAGTATTACCGAGCGTACAGCTATGGGCGAGTACAGCGAGAAACGCAGTGGGTTTGGCGAAGATTCCATTTTGAAAATCAAGAAAACAAGAAATTTTCTGCAAGCTGTTTTTGTATTCAGATGAATATAACTAACCGAGGTGGTGTCGTTGCCGTTTTATATGCGCGCATCGTGCGCGCTTTTGACGTCAACTGCCATTGCTTCGTGCAATGCACCTGCCGATAGAAGAATGTCGCTACGCATTCGCAACGGCGCGTCCGCCGTCAGTGGGGTTGGCGAAGATTCCATTCTATAAACACAAAATCCCGATGAAACGTATAGTTTCATCGGGATTAATTTGTACAAGACATTTGAATCTATTTCCCATTGATGTGTGCCGAATAGTAGAATCGGTACTGCCACATATCAGTGCGTCTGTCAATGAGTCGCCGCCTGTGCAAGATGTGAGATAAATACTCACTCGTGCGGCGAATTTATTTAGGGTGTCCAGCACCCTTTTTTAAAGGGGGCTGGCGGGGGGTTGGGGGGCAGAGCCCCCTCTCAAAGTCTCTCAAAGTCTCTCAAAGTCTCTTAAAGTCTCTTAAAAATCTCTCAAAGCTCTCTCAAAACTCTCTCAGCCTTCTGACGTAGCTACTGCGGTAGCGCCGGCGAGCTCGTTCGCCCAATCGTCGAAGCCTTTCTGAACGCGGTCATAGGTGTCGTAGCTTACGGACGGGAGTTTGCCGTTGCCGCCGAAGATCTTCTCACTGTCGGTGAAGGCTGTCTCAAACGCGTTCTTGAGCGTGTCGAAAGCGTCCTTGTCGTCACCGGCAAGTTCCTTCGCAAAATCGAGAATGCGGTTCGCAGTCTTCTCTGCGCCCCAGTAGTCCTCTTCGTGCTCTTCCTCGCCGAATGAGCTCAGTATCTCGTCAAGCTCCTTCATAGCGTCGGTTCTGTTCGCATTATCGACCTGACCGCGGAACATATTCCTTACCATGTCCTTCATCAGATCGTTCTTCGCCTGTATCGTGTTCGCAAACTTCGGAACGTCCGCTCCGTCAACCTTCTTCTGCGCAGCTTCGTCAGCGCGTCTCTGCTCAAGCTGTGCTTCCGCATTGCTGTCGGGAGATGTGCCTGTGTTCGCAGTACCGGCTCTGTTGTCCGTTACCGCCGCCTTTGTATAAGCCGGAGTGAATGACGCACCCGACTTAACATACTGATCGGTGCTGTCGGCAGCAAGCGTGCTTCCCTTCCTCTCGGATATCTGCTCGGAGGACTTGGGCTGCGTCGCGTATGTCTGAGCCGACTGCTCCATTACTCTTCCTACACTTATCATAAGATCAGCTCCTTTCGGATCCCTTCGTTTCCGTATGCTCTTCAACTGTTATATCGTCTGTTTTTTCCGGAACTTTAGCATTCTGCGGAATGTTTTTCTGACGATATGCCCAGAATTTGTTGATCACAAAATTTATCGGGACAACCACAAATATATTTATGATCGGTCCCACTATGCCGGAGAGAGTCTCTGCGGAGAACTCCTTCGGTGCAATGCCGACAATTCCTGCCGCTGTGTTTATCAGATCACCGACAAACCCGCAGTATTGCCCCACATTCCATACATCTACCCATATCCAGAGAAGGAACGAATTTATGAAAAAACCGAGGAGATATGAAGCGTATGTCTTGAGCAGAACTTTCCACCAGACTCGCCGTTCCTTCGTCTTGTCCTCTTTGAATACGAACCTGCTGCCCCAGAAGTAAGCGTTCAGCACGCTCACAATAAATCCCAGCGCATTCGCTATGAGATACGGGACACCTATGGAGAAGAAAAGCAGATAGACTAAGTAATTTACCAGCGTGTTTGAAACGCCGACTATCCCGAATTTTATGAACTGTACTATCGCAGCGATTTTCGATTTATTCTGCTGTTCCACTGTCCGTTATCTTACCTTCGAGATGATCTCTTCGGCAATGCGGTCAAGCGGCAGCTGCTTCATGACTGCGCCAAGCTTGAATGCAACTCCGGGCATTCCGTAAACTACACAGGACGCCTCGTCCTGTCCGATAGTGTACGCACCGGCTTTGCGCATCTTTAAAAGCCCTTCCGCACCGTCTGCACCCATACCTGTGAGGATCGCTCCGACAGCATGATTTCCGGCTGTTTCCGCAACGCTCTCAAAAAGAACGTCAACGGACGGGCAGTGTCCGGATACTTTCGGACCCGGCTTGCTGCTGATATAATAGCCTCTTGCGTCTTTGCAGAGACGGAGATGATAACCGCCTGCGCCGAGTATAATAAGACCCGGACGGAGCCTGTCACCGTCCTGCGCCTCTTTCGCGCTCATAGCGCAGATCTTGTCAAGACGCTCGGCGTACATCTGTGTGAAGCCGGCAGGCATGTGCTGAACGATAACTACCGGCGGGGAGTTTGCGGGAAGGCGCTTTACAACTTCGATAAGGGCTTCGGTACCGCCTGTACTTGCACCGAGAGCGATGATCGTGTTCACTCTTGCTCCGCTGGGGAGAGAGATAGCCGACGGCGCTGCGATAGGTCTTACCGGAGCGTAACGCACGTTCGCCTTGCAGGAAAATCTTATCGTTGACGCAAGCTTGTGCGCAAACGACGACATTTCCGCGGAGTTGTGAACGAGCGGTTTCTTCATAAATTCGACCGCGCCGGCGCTTATGGCATCAAATGCGCGGGTAGGCGAGGAAGTGATGACAATGAAAGGTACGCGCTTTTTGGGCAGGAATGACTTGATGAAGTCGATTCCGTTCATACCGGGCATCTCGACGTCCATAGTAACGACATCGGGATTGAGGCGCATTATCTTCTCTTCCGCTTCAATTGCGTTTCCGGCAGTATCTATAATATCTATATCATCTATCTTGGCGAACTCGTTCTTGATAACAGTTCTGAAAAGTATGGAGTCATCTACCGTGAGAACTCTGATTGCCAATATGATACACCCTTTCTTTTATTCTCTTTATTAAAGCGGTCTGCGGTAAATTGCGGGCTTGACATACTCGAATTTTGTAACATCTCTCGGTATGCTTTCCGCATGACCTATGAACAGATATCCGCCCGGTCTGATAACATCATAGAATCTGTTTACAAGAGCATTTTTAGTCTCCGTGTCGAAATAGATCATAACGTTGCGGCAGAAGATGAGATCGAAGGGGTGCTTCTTGTAGGGGATAGGGTCCATGAGGTTGAACACCTTGAATACCACGCGCTTCTTGAGCTCGTCGCTCACGCGGTAGCAGTTGTTCTCCAGCGGAACGAAGTATTTCTTGACCACCTTGGGATCGAGGTTCTTCATGCTGTCCTGGTGATAAACGCCCTGCTGCGCCTTTGCAAGCACCTTGCGGGAGATATCGGTAGCGAGTATCTTCGTATCCCAGTTTGCCGCGTCCGCGCCGAAGAACTCCATCATCTCTATCTCGTTTGTATAGGGCTCTTCGCCGCTGGAGCAAGCCGCGCTCCAGATGTATATGGTCTTTGTAGCGGCATTCTTCTGCTTTATCTCCGGGAGGAACACGTCCTTCATGAATGTGTAGTGCTCCGGTTCACGGCGGAAATAAGTATGGTTCGTAGTGAGCTTGTTGAGGAGATTAACGACTTCCGACCCGCTCGTATCCGAAAATACCATATCGAGGAAGGGCTTGTAGTCGTCATAGCCCCTGTTTTTCAGTTCATTTCCGAGTCTGCCCTCGATAAGAACACGCTTCTGCGACAGGTTGATGCCGTAGTTGTCATGAATGAAATCAACAAGGCGGTTGAACTCGGAATCGCTTATCTTTACTTGCATTTATATATGACCGGCTCCGGGGAGAAGCCTCTCTCCTTATTTCATTTAAACGTCTCCGCTTATTCCTCAACGAGGTACATATCACCGTCGTAGATAAGCTTTGCGACATCAAGCACGAGCTTTATGCCGTCCGGCATTTCCAGCAGGTATTTGATGAACTTGTTGTCATTAACGCCTATTCGGTCCGGAGAGTTTGCGATATTCTTCTGGAATACGGGGATAACGCCTATCACCTCATCAACGATAACGCCGACGGAAACTCCGGCTTCTTCGATGATGATAGTATTGGTGCGGTCTGTGTATTCCTTTTCTTCCTTGCCGAAGCGGCTTCTCATATCAATAACGGGAACAACCTTGCTTCGTACATTGATTATGCCCTTGATATAATAGGGTATGCCGGGAACTACCGTAATATGCGGAACGCCGATGATCTCAATAACAGAGGGTATCTCTATGCCATAGACCTGATCGCCGATATAGAAAGTCATGACCTTTGTGATCTCGCTTTCCTTCTCGTTCTTGGCATTGAGATTCTTCTGCTTCATCTCTTCCTGCTTAGCGAATAATTCTTTTATATCCATCGGTAAAGCCTCCCTTTAGTGTGAACCTATGAGATTATTGACGTCGATGATCAGTGAGATGCTTCCGTCACCCATGATCGTACAGCCGGAAAGACCCTGACCCTTGATATCATACTGCGAAAGGTACTTGGGGAAAGGCTTTACAACGACCTGCTGCTCACCAATGAGCTTATCCGCGAACAGGCATATTCCCCTGTTCTCCGACTCTATCAGAAGCACGATACCGTCCTCGATATCGTTGACCTCGGAGTAAAGACCGAACTTTTCGTTGAGTCTGAGCATCGGGTAGCATACGCCGCGGATCATTATCATCTCACCGCGCTTAGTATCGTTGAGTATCTGATCGCGCTTTACAATGAAGCTTTCCTTGATGACGGAGATCGGGACTGTGAATTCCGCGTCGCCTACCATGATCTCCATACCGTCCACGATAGCGAGAGTGAGCGGTATCTTGATTATGAACGCGGTACCCTCGCCCTTCTTGGATTCAACCGTAAGGGAGCCGCCCATCTTGCTGAGGTTGGACTTTACGACGTCCATTCCGACGCCTCTTCCGCTGTACTCTGTAACAACATCGTTGGTGGAGAAGCCGGGCAGAAGTATCATATTCTGTATCTCGCGCTCGCTGTACTCGGAAGCGGGCTTCATAAGGAGACCGTTGCGTTCTGCCTTTGCGATGACCTTTTCGGTATCTATTCCCTGTCCGTCATCGGAGATAGTGATGATGACCTCACCGGAGGAGCTCATAGCGGAGAGCTTTATGGTTCCCTTAGCGGGCTTTCCTGCTGCGATCCTCTGCTCCGCGGTATTCTCGATGCCGTGATCCATGCAGTTTCTTACGAGGTGCATCAGCGGGTCATTGAGGTTATCGACGATAGACTTGTCAACTTCGGTGGTGTCGCCCTCGATAACGAGTTCAACGTCCTTGTTGAGCTTAACTTTCATATCTCTTACGATACGGTTCATCTTCTGGAAAGGACCTGTCAGCGGGACCATTCTAATGGACATGACCGTATCCTGAAGGTCGGCGGTGAGCTTGCGCAGTTCTCTTGCGGACTTTGTGAAGCTTTCAAGGCGCAGTCCCTCAAGCTCGGGGTTGGAGATTACCATAGACTCTGTGGTGATGATCTCGCCGACGATATCGTGGAGCTGATCGAGCTTCTGGAGGTTCACGCTGATAAGGCTCTGCTTTCCGCCGCCGGAAGATGCGGCAGGAGCCTTGCTCTCCGCCTTGGGCTTTTCAGCCGGCTTGGGAGCGGCAGGCGCAGGTGCACTGGGAGCGGCAGGAGAACCTGCGGCAGCAGTTTCCTGCTGAATGGGAGCGGCTTCTGCGGCAGCCTGTTCTGCTTCTTCCGCCTTCTGCGCATTGGCATCTATAACTTCGTAGGACTCAACGTTGAGGGAGCTTTCGATAGCGGAAAGCACCGCCTTGACGTCGGGCGCACGGAAAGAGAGGATAAAACCGTTGTCTATGATGACATTGGCGGAGTCCTGGTTGGACTCGATATCCTCGGGGATATAGCTTACTATCTCGACATCGTCAACGGATTCCTTGACGTTGTTTATAAGCATGAACGCGCGGATATTCTCCATCTTGCAGCCGTCCTCGAAGAAGACTCTTACGGTGGTGCAGTCGGGAGCCGCTGCGGCAGCAGCCGAGGCGGTATCATCTGCGGCGGGAGCAGCTGCAGATGCGCTTTCTGCCTCGTTTATCCCATCAAGCTCGCCCTTGAGCATCTTCGCGCCCTTTTCGAGCTTTGCGAGCATATCGGAGAAATCGGTAGGCTCGTAGTCGTCGTCATTCTGGATCATATCGATCTCTGCCTTGAAAAGATCGGACATCTGGAATACAAGGTCATAGACGAATCCGACATCTGTCATTTTCTCGGGGTTCTCTCTTATGATGAAGAACATATCTTCTCCCTTATGGGCGAGGACCTGAAGGTTTTCAAACCCCATCATAGCGGAGGAGCCCTTTACGGTGTGCATTATGCGGAAGATCTCGTTTATGTCTTCCTCCGTAAATTCGTTTGCCTTCTCGGTTCTGAGAAGGATCTCATCGAGCTGTTCGAGCAGAGCCGTTGTTTCAAATATGTAAACATCGACCATTGCTTCCATTCCGGGTTCAACTTTAGCCATAAATATTCCATTGCCTTTCCGCATTCCCGCTGTTTTATCATGCCGGAATGCTGTGATAAGTAAAATATTTTCTATATTCAAGCGAAGAGCACTTCGCAATATTGCCTAAAATTGTGATAAATTACAGATTTTTTCGTCAATTGTTATAAATAATATATATCTTATATAATTTTCTGTTGCAAAATACAAACTTTTGTGCTAATATATATTTACTAAAGTATATGCGGCTGATTTCAGCAAGGAAGGAATGATCGAGATGCCTATTTCCAATATCCGCGACGTATCATCGGCAGGTAAAGGATTCAGCAACACAGCTCTCAACAACCGCAATTCAGAGCAGGGCGGCGAACAGTTTTCGGTAAGCGGGGCTCCCCGTGAGGAACAGCTCCAGGCTGTAAACGAGAAAAACGCCGGCAATAACGCTCAGACAACGATGGGTCAGAAGGATCTGATCCCTCTTGCCATAACCAGTTCCAAGAACCAGACGCTCGCAGTCGAGACTGTCAAGGACATCATTGACACCAACCTGCTCAGCACCGCGAAGCTCAACGGCTACACCGAGCTTGTGGGCGAGCTTGAACACCTTTCGGCATCGCTCTATATCCCCGCCAAGGATCTCGTCAAGGAGATGATGGATCAGGAGAAGGAGAACACCATGTTCTCCGGCGACAAGTTCTACGATCTGCTCCGTGAAGTTGCGAAGGACGCCGACCCCGATCAGAAAGAAGCTATCGGCAACATGCTCAAGGCGATAAACTTCACACAGAACCGCAAGGAGATAACCACGGCGGTATCTGCGAATCTGCGGTTCCTTGCCGAGTACTTCTCGCCCAACAAGGGGCTTTCCGGAAGGCTCACGAGTCTTGCGGACCAGTGGGGCTCGGACGATGCGCAGTACAACTTCCAGCAGCTGCGCGACCAGACTTCGGATCTTATGCAGAGCCTGTCCGACAGCCTTCTCAACGACAGCCACACACAAACGCTGCTTCCGATAGTAACGCACAATCTCTCAAAATTCAACACGAACACATCAATGCTCCGCGAGAACTTCACACAGCTTCTGACGCTCATACCCTCTTACGAGATGAGAAACGAGCTTTCCAAGAGCTTTGAGATCCTTTTGAACAAGCTTCTCAAAGCAAATCCCAATCTTCTTCCGAAAGAACTCCGGGACGAGGAGCCGGTGGACTATGCGAGGGATTTTGACCCGAAGTTCGCTGCCGATCCGAACCAGGCACAGCCTGAAACGCGGCAGACAGAAAACGGTCAGAAAATTCCTATTGATAATTATACTACAAATGAACAAAAAAATCAAGTCCAAAATGATATTTTAGGTAATGAGTACCAACCCGGAAATACAATTTCGTCATATATTACAAACATTCTTGGTGATAATGACTACATTGCGCAGAACGGACTTGACGAAATGGACTTCACCGGCTTTGTGAATATGCTCCATAACGGTGCCGCAAGCCCGGAAGAGACCATAAAAGCGGTGCTCGATTCGATAATCGAGGACAACAATGTCCGCCAGGCTCTCGACGCCCAGCTTTCCCAGATCAACTCCCCCGCTCAGATGGTGGATTTCCTCAACAGCTTCCTTGAGGCGATGCCGGACAATACACTGAAAGACAAGGTGTATGAGGTGCTGGAGGAAGCCGTGAACCACATGGACGAGAACGATGACGAGCCGCGCTTCATGCCCGAGGAGAACACCCGCCAGATGCAGCAGCAGGTTCAGGGCAAGCAGCAGCAACAGCAGAAATCCAGCTCCATACAGGCGCTTACGGACTTTGTTGAAAAGAACATTAACCACCCTGCCCTAAAGTCAATAGACAGCTTCAACGCTTCCAACCTGCTCCAGAGCATGATAAACGCGCCGGGCGTAATGACTCCCCTTGCGCACTACATTCTGCCGGTGCAGATAGAGAATACCCGTGCATTCGGCGAGCTCTGGGTCGATAACAACGACGAGTCCGGCGCTACCGGAAAGGGCGGCGGGAGCCACCACCACCTGTTCCTCACATTCGACGTGGACACCTACGGACGGTTTGAGGTAGATGTTTACGCGAACGACAACACGGTACGCGTGAGCCTTCTCCACCCGACGAGCTTTGCGAAGAACATCGGAGGCGTTGTTGAGAAGATAAACCGTATCGCGGCAGGCACGAAGTATTCGATATCGGATTTCAGCACCGGAGTGCTGAAAGAACCGCACAACTTAACACAGATATTCCCCAAGCTGTCCGAAAGGAGGTCCGGTCTTAATGTCAAGGCGTAAGAATTACGGTCAGAAAGCTGCCGTAGCTTTAAAGTACAATCCGAATCTGAACTATGCGCCGGTCGTTGTTGCATCGGGACTCGGCGAGCTTGCCCAGAGGATAGTCAATATCGCGGACGCGAACGGCGTTCCGATCTACCGCGACGACAGCACCGCGGCACTGCTTGTAATGCTCAATTCCGGCGAAGCGATCCCGCAGGAGCTTTATCAGATAGTTGCAGCGATCTATGCGGAAGTAGTTTTCACATCAAACGAGACGAAGAAGCTTGCAACGAGAAGACGCTAAAAGAACTGACCCCCGGACAAAATGTTCGGGGGTCAGTCTTTATGGAAGGATAACTCAGGATATATTATGAGATGTATTCTTGATTACAGTTATATTATACTGCCATATTGCGGAAAATGCAATTACAATTCGGTTAAAAATTATTACAATTTGGTTACATAAAAGCCGAAAAGGTTACAAATTGTAACTTTTTGAGTCTGAAGTGAAATTCCGGTGAACTCCGGATAAAAATGCGCTGCCCCGGATTGATTTTTGCGCTCATCGGTGATATAATCTTTATAGTATATAAAGGACAGGAGAAGAAAAATGCAGAACGATTCACAGCTTGCCGTTCAGGGCAGCTTCGACAATATTTTCAGCACCGGCAAGACAGCCGAGCTTCTTGAAAGTGCCAAGCCGTTCCTTGAGCTTATGATGCAGAACGAATGCGCGCTCCGGGAAGTGGAGACCAAGCTGAACGTGCTTAATGACGAGTTTTCGACGATGTACAACTACAACCCGATCGAAACGATAAAGACGAGGGTCAAGGATCCGATCAGCATTGTGGAGAAGATGAAGCGCAAGGGTATCCCGCCCACGATCGAGAATATCGAAGCGACGCTCAACGATATAGCCGGCGTCCGCGTCATCTGCTCATTCCCGGAGGACATCTACGCGATCGCGGATATACTTACGATGCAGGACGACATCACTCTCATAAGCCGCAAGGATTACATTGCTAATCCGAAGCCCAACGGCTACCGCAGCCTGCATCTCATAATAGGTATCCCGATCTTTCTCTCGACCGGCAAGAAGATCATGAGAGCCGAGGTGCAGTTCCGCACGATAGCAATGGATTTCTGGGCAGCCCTCGAACACAAGCTCAAATACAAGCACAATATCCGCAACACCGAGGAGATCTCTGCCCGCTTGAAAGAGTGCGCCGACGCTATCACCGAGCTCGACGAGAAGATGCAGAGCATCCATAATCAGATCGAGCGCGAGAACCGGGAGGAGAGTTTTTGAGAGAGAGCTGAGAGATTTGGAGAGATCTGGAGAGATCTGGAGAGATCTGGAGAGATCTGAGACGGGGCGCTGCCCCGAACCCCGCAAGCCCCCTTTAAAAAAGGGGGCTTGACACCCTAAACTGATGCAGTATTTCAGAGCGCTCTGCTATGGGCATCTGCCGGCTAAAACGCAGTGGGGTTGGCGATATTTCAATCAGACTAACTACCCGAGGTGCTGCGCCCGATTATAGAAGAGTGTCGCTACGCATTTCGCAGCGGCGCGTTCGCCGCCAGTGGGGTTGGCGATATTTCAATCAGACTAACTACCCGAGGTGCTGTCGTTGCCGTTTTATATGCGCGCATCGTGCGCGCTCTTGGCGGCAACTACCATTGCTTCGTGCAATGCACCCGCCGCGCTATGCCATATTACTCCCGAACGGAATACGCAGAACAAGATCTATAAAGAAAAGCACAGCGAGAACAATAGTTGTAACATTGACAGGGAGGGAATGCTTCGGGTCTGATATCAGTTTAATGAGAGGTATCGAAAGATACAGCGCAGCAGTGCCGATAACGCCGAACCGCAGCGATGAGATAAGGCTTATGCGCCCCTCAAAGTTAGGATTTTCGGAAAAGTAATCCCAGAGTGTCAAAAAGCCTATGCCGAGCGCATCGAGTATGTACGATGCCGCAAGTTCAACCGCTGTCGCAGTAAGACATATACATACAAATATAAGTACAGCCGTCCCTGCTCTGCTCAGTACCTTGCCCGGTCTCCGGACAAGTCCGCCGAGAAGGACATACAGCAGAATACCGCCGAACCCATAGATCGGCAGCCACGGTCCGAACAGAAAACCGCGGTTCTGGAAATATCCGTATGCAAGCGCGGTAAGCACGACTTCATAGATCCAGCCGCACACCGCGTAAACGATAAACAGAAGGAATAGCTCCCTCACTTTTAACAAAATCTTCATACCCGGATTATATCATATTTTTCCCCGAAATGCAACAAGACCGCTGAATGTTTAAGCACTCAGCGGTCTTTGTTATTGAAATATCGCCAGCCCCACTGGCGGCGGACGCGCCGCGGCGTTATGCGCAGCGACATTCTTCTATCGGCAGGCGCAGCACTACGGTTAGTTATTCTGATCAGATTAACACTAATATCTGTATAATTGGTCTGTTTACAGACTTTGATTTTCCGTAGTACGGGATCGGTTTAGGGTGTCCAGCACCCTTTTTTAAAGGTGGTCTCCCCGGTTATCGGGGAGGTGGAGTGTTTTGCCGCAGGCAAATACACGGCAGAGGGGCTGACCTACAGACCTGGCGGGGGGATTGGGGTCACGGCAGGAAGCCGTGAGTAGGCTGCCAAAAGGCACGCACGATGCGTGCATATAGAGCAGCCGAAGCGGAGCCCCCGTCTCAAAAGTCTCTCAAAGTCTCAAAACCTCTCGAAACTTCTCTCTTACTTATTGAGTCTTGCTTCGATCTTATCGAGCTCATCGTAGAGAGCCTGCGGGATATTGCCGCCCTTAGCCTTGATGTCCTCATTATAGTATCTGCGCATCTCGGCGATCTCCCTCTTCCAGAGATCCTTGTCAACGTCAACGAGGTGCTTAACTGTATCGAGAGATACTTCGCCCTCAAGACCTTCGATGTTGATGTCCTCAGCCTTGGGAACATATCCGATAGGAGTCTCAACAGCGTCAACAGTGCCTTCGCAGCGGTCGATGATCCAGTCGAGAACTCTCATGTTGTCGCCGAATCCGGGCCACATGAAGTTGCCGTCCTCGTCCTGTCTGAACCAGTTTACATTGAAGATCTTCGGAGCCTTGTCACCGAGCTTCTCGCCCATTTCGAGCCAGTGGTTCCAGTAATCGCCTACGTTGTAGCCGATGAAGGGCTTCATAGCCATAGGATCGTGACGGAGAACGCCTACTGCACCTGTAGCTGCGGCAGTTGTCTCGGAAGAAACTGCGGAACCAACGTATGTTCCGTGTGTCCAGTCAAATGACTGATATACGAGCGGAGTTGTGGAAGCGCGTCTGCCGCCGAAGATCATAGCGGAGATCGGCACACCGTTCGGGTTGTTGAATTCGGGAGAGAGGCACGGGCAGTTCTCTGCGGGAGCCGTGAAACGGCTGTTCGGGTGAGCGAGCTTCTTGCCTTCTGCTGTCCACTCCTTGCCGTTGCAGTCGATACCTGTCCACTCCTGTGCATTCTCCGGCGGGTTCTTGTCAAGACCTTCCCACCATACCGTCATATCGTCCTTGTTTATAGCAACGTTTGTGAATATAGCGTTCTTCTTTGTAGATGCAAGAGCGTTGAAGTTTGACTTTGCATTTGTTCCGGGAGCAACTCCGAAGAAGCCGTTCTCGGGGTTGA
>DEWH01000029.1:0-301 GCA_002363155.1 Ruminococcaceae bacterium UBA3215
TGCGGAAGAAACGTTCTCGGACTTGCCGCTTGTTGCTGCCCCTGTTCCGACTTTGTATGTCGTTGTGATCGTGTAGCCTGTCTTGGTTACGGCAGTCTCGGTGATGTAGTAATCACCGCTGTCCTTCTCAACATCAAAGCTTGCGCTCCAGCTGTTTGCCGTGAGGTTCTTGCTTTCAACAAGCGAGTTATCGGAAGCCTTGTGAAGCTCTGCGGTAATGCTTGTGATGTCGATCTGATCGCCTGTCCAGGATTTCAGAACATTGATCTTGACATAGGTCACGGGTACGATATCTTCCTCT
>DEWH01000029.1:364-20658 GCA_002363155.1 Ruminococcaceae bacterium UBA3215
TGTTGATGATCGTTACAGTAGAATCTGCTGCGGAAGAAACGTTCTCGGACTTACCGCTTGTTGCTGCACCTGTTCCTACCTTGTAAGCAGTAGAGATCAATGTATATCCGGTATTCAGTCCGGTAACATCTGTTTCCTTGACATAGTAGTTTCCGCTTGCTTCATCAACAGTGAATGTTCCCGTCCAGTTATGCTCAGCATCAAGTACCAGCGGATCACCTACTGCACTGTCATCGGCAGCTTTGTAAAGTCTTACCGTAACACTTCCGAGAGCGGTTGCATCAGTAAGATCACCTTCCCACTTTTTTCTGACAGTTACAGTATAAGAGCCTATTTCTCTGTTGAAAATGCTGAGATTTCCGTTTGCATCTACACTTGCATTATCATTTGAATTAACAGTTGTATCGAACGGCTTTATAACACCGTTTTCAACTGTAAATCCGACAGGATCGATACCGAAATATCCCGAAGGAGCAGTCGTTTCTGTGATCCTGTATTGTCCGTCTTTCAGACCGAGGAATACTGCCGTATTCCCCTCAAAGCTGAACGATGTACCGTTTAGTTCGGTATTAACAGTAGTATCGGTCTTGCCGTACTTTGCACCTGCGAGAGTTCCGCCGGAGGTTTTGGCAGGTGATATGAATTCGAGAGTGAATGCGGCATTCGATGTTGTAATGATATTGCCGCTGATATCCTTCTTGTAAATATTTATCTTGCTGATACTGTCCTTTACAAGAACTATTCCGTCCTTAAGCTCGCCGCTTCCCGTGACAGATGTAACCTTTCCGTCATCGCCGACGACAAATACAACATCGGTGGCTATGAGCTGATATCCGTCGGGAGCAACAGTCTCTCTCAGCGTATATGTTCCTGCATCAAGCGGACCTACCTTCCATGTCTTGTCGACTACGGAAGTATAGTCGGTACCCACCTGTTTGCCATCACTGTCGAAAAGCTTGAGTACAGCACCGGCAAGTTCCTCGTTTCCGGTCATATCGGTCTTGGATATCTCAACTATGGGCTTGGGAACTTCCGCATCGCTTACAGTAAGTGTCTGCGTTGTGCTGTAGTATTCCATTTTGCCCTTGCTGACATCGCCGTTGACTGCGCTTGCATTTTTTATAGTGCCGCCCTCGACCGTAAACTCAAATACAGAATCCGTGATATAGTAAACCTTTCCGCCATCTGCAGTAAATCTGTCGGAAGTGCCGTCGCCTCTCTCGATAAGCACATAATCGCCGTCTTCGGCAATAGTCGATACATGCGTTGTACCGTCGGACTCCCAGATGTCAACAGCTGTCGCATCGGGCTTGGGAGTATTGTCGGCATTGAGATCGGACTTCTTATAGACAGCAATCTTTGCGCCGATGACCTCATCTGCGCCGGTCATATTCTTCTTGTCAACATTCAGCTTTGCTTCGGCTCTCTCCGCATCGCTTACAGTGAACTTTGCCGGGGAAGTGCTTGTTGCGGCATCGTATGTAATGAAGCCGTTCTCCCTGTCATCATCGGTAACAGCGCCGGCATGACTGCCGGAAACCGAAGTTATGCCGTCGGAGGTCACAGCAAACTTTACTGCGGAAGGAGTTACCTTATAGGTCTTGCCTTCATCGGTGAATTCATCGCCTGTCTCGATAAGAACATAATTTCCGTTCGGCAGTGATATTGTCTTTTCGCTTCCGTCGGAAGTCCATTCCTTGACAGCGGTCTTTCCGGTAAGAGGCTTGTTGTCCCCGTCCACATCTTCCGCCTTATAGATAGCGAGATGTGCGCCGGTAAGCTCCTTATCACCTGCGATATTGGTTTTGTCAACGATAAACTTCGGAGCGGTGGTATTGGTTATCCTGCTGGAAACTACCGAGCTGGATGAATTGTCATCGGGAAGCTTGACATCAGTAAAGCTGCTGCTCCATGAGGTAGCGTAGCCCTCGATCTGCTTCTCGTCGATAGTGTAGGAGTACTTGATCTCATCGCCGCTCAGAAGCTTCTCCGACCCGGTGAGCTTAAGAGCAAACAGCCATGTTCCGTCCTCCTGGATCGCCGCATTTTCGTGAACGATGATATCTGTATCGTACTCTTCGGTCTCATTTGTTGTAAGGTTGGTTTTTACGACATGAAGAGTCAACCTGTCGGGTCTTTCGGCAAGAGTATCATTCACCCATTCCTTCTGCATATCGAAAATGATAGTATTTTCCTTGGTACCCGCCTGGACATCTGCGTTGCAGTGGTAATCGCTGTAGCCTATCTGAACGGTCTTTGACATGCTGTCCTTACTGCTGTTGTGGATCACAACAGTATTCGAGTATCTTGCAGTCTCCTCAACGTCATAAACATTTTTCTGCATCTTCTCATAAGTACACTCATAAGTGATCTTATAAGAAGTCCGGTCTTCAAGGACGAATCTCATCTTCGTACCGACACCGGTCTTGATGACCTTACTGTCCTCGAGCTTCACTCCGTTGAGATAGAAGTAGTTTCTTACTGTTCCTTCTTCTTTATTGTAATCGGGATTTTTGACAACATCGTACCATATTGTTGTCGTTGTATCCTCATCGTATTTCTTCTTTTCTATCTTTATCCTGGAATTGTCCTTGATATCGATATTACCGCCGAGCCAGTCGTCAACGATGATTATTCCGTCGTCCGAAAGCTTTGCCGCGGGTTCGTTTATAGTAACGGTATAGCTGATGCTTCCCTCTGCATCACCGGAAGAACCGGGTTGTGCCTGCTGGGTCTTACCGCAGATCTCACCTGCAGGCGTTAGCTTCTGCGACGCAGAGACATGCTTTGCCTGGAGAGTGTCGTTATAGTAAACATCGGCATTGTTTGAAACGTTGATCTCTTCGCCGTAATTTACCGCTCTGGAAACTTCCTCATCAGAAGGCGCAGTAGCATAGAATATCCTGAGTTTATATCCGCGTGCGGCAGCATCTGCAATACTGTCATCGACGGTTATAGTGAACGTCGTCACATTATCCGCGGCAGATGCAGAGATACGGCTGTCGAATTTCAGCGAATCCGGGATCTCGTTGTACTTTCTTGCATAATAATCGTTTGCATTATCATCGCATACAAGGCTCACCGAACCCGGGTAATACTTGTTTCCGGCAGATACAGTATCAATGACAGTAAGCTCTTTGCCGGATTCAAGCGCGCTCTTCGGTTCAAGCCTTACTTCCCAGAACGCGAGAACCGGGAAGTCACCGCCGTTTCCGTATCCTTCAACAAGACCGTCGCCGTTGTTGATGAGCTTCTTTGCGGAAAGATAGGGGGCATATTCCGCATCATCGGTATTGCTTCCGGTATGTACATTGCCCTTGTAATAGTTAGCTGTTATGGAATTCCTGTATCTGAAGAATTCTTTTGTAGCGTTGGACAAGTGACCGCTCAGATCACCGCCCATGACTGTATCATAGGATATTCTGAGTGTTTTCCCGGCTAATTCGGGATGATCGGCAATAAGAGCCGCGGTATTGATCGAGAATCTGAATCCCGCGTCGCTTAACGGATCAAATACAGTGTCATCATCAAGACCGTACCACTGATTTACCTTTCTGTATTTTAAGCTTCCGTCAACAATATAGGACGCGATCGGTACGCTGTTGCCGTCAACAGTGAACGTGAAACCGGAGATATCGGTTTTAAGAAGAGCCACGTTATGGAATTCCACAGGTGCGTACTCATTCAGTACCGCACCGTCCTCTATCTCGATCCGGTCTGCATCATCGGTTTCCGGAATAAGAATGTCGGCATTCCATTTCATAATGTAGGAATCCGGATCTGCACTTGCCAGTTCCTTATAAGCGCTTCCGACAGTACCTACACTCCCGTTCACCGGGACAGAAGTCTGGGCTTCGTAGGTTTCGTAATTTTTATAAACCGACTTTGCCTTATTCTCGACCTTAGGATCGGAACTTGTGATTATATCATCGTCAACCGCAGGAGTAGTATATTCTATATAGTAGTTGCCGTTTCCGTCGGGGATAAAGGAGCTGCTGCCGATCACAACGGACTTGTCCCCCGATACGGTATAACTGATGCCCTTTTCGTCAAGAGCGGTTTTCAGATCTTCAATATCAAGATTTTTGCCGACGGTATCGGTAACCGAAAGCGTCGAGATATCTCCGTCTGTCAGCGTGCCGATAATACCGGGCTTGAAAGTAACCCGCCAGGTTATCTGTTTTGTGGACTCATTATAGGATCCGCTCTTTTCTGTGCTTGGCGCAATAAGCCAGATAGAGCTGTTTGCGGATACCTGCTTGTCCTCGACATAGTTATTATAGTCGGCAACAACATCATTGGAAACAGAGGGATCTCCGCTGACGATACCGTTGATAACGCTGTCCGGGTCAACTCTGAGGGAGTATGTAAGCTCGTTCGATCCGCTCAGAGTGGGCATCTCCACAACAAAAGTATTGCCCGACCCCGATGAAGTTATCGGTTCGCCGTTCAGTTTCAGATTTTCCGGAGATCCGATGAAAACATCGGCATCGAATGTATCGGTAACCTTGACATTCCGCATCGTACTGCCGTTTGTAACTGTAAGATTTATCTTATAGTCCTGATACCAGCTGTCTCCCGACTTGTACATATTTCCCGACGAAGCCTTGCCAACGGTAAGACTGCCCGGAATGTATGTACAGGACAGATCAAAGATCGGGTTAAGATCGATCTTGCCGTCTTCAAGACCGTCAGCATTCGCCCTTATAACCATGCTGACATCGCAGGATCCCCTGAAATCGTCGTCATGACCTACCGTCGGCTTTACAGTGATCATGATCTTTCCGGAGACCGGATCATACTCATAATGCGCAACGGAAGAAACTCTTTCAACAGTCGTGGGCTCAAGATAAGGCTCAACATTCTTGCACTTTTTCAGATTATCAACTACAAATATAAACTCTGATGTACCGTCACTCTTTTCAGTTTCAAAAGTGCCTGCGTCCCATGAAAGACTGAATGAAAGCACATCTCCGTCTTTAACTTCCTGGTTTTCCGAAACAGGCTTTCCGTTGATCTTCAATCCGTCGAATACAACAGTTGCCCCATATTCGCTTTTAGCATCTTCATGTGTGACATTATGCTCGTCTATGATCTTTATAGTAAGCGGTTCGGCTTCTGCACCCGATCTGATGTTCCAGTCATTAAGGCACAGCAATACCATAACAATGCTCATTACAAAGCATACTATCCTTATACTAAGCGGTTTCCTGTAAGTCATTTGTCACCCTCCCTGCGAAAATATTTTGCCTTGTTCACGGCAGTGGCGAGAAATGAACAAAGCGTGCTTATCGTCCTCATTGACGAAAAAGAATCTGAGCAAAACATACTTTTTATCCCCCTCTTTAAGATAAAAATGAGTAATTTGCTTGAAAGACATAGTGATACATTATCATTTTATCATATTTTATATATGATGTCAATCGGAATGATGTTAAAATATACAGCCTGGTATTTAGCACATTTGCATTAAATATGAACAATTACACTCAAGCTGTTCATAAATACAAGTGGCACGAACGCATTACTCTCTATCACCAATTTCAAGATTATTATCCATAAATTTCAGCCTATTTTCCATTTATTTTTGATATTATCGAGATTATAATATATATAACAGCTCACTTGGAAGGAGAAATGGAATGAAGAAGCAATATCAGTCAGAGATCACCGGCTATAAAGCTGCCGGTTTCATCGGTAAATACCAGGATCTTGTCCGTGAGACAGTAATACCCTACCAGTATGACGTTCTCTGCGATAAGGCAGGCACCGAAAAGAGCCATGTCATCGACAATTTCAGAAATGCCGCAAAAGCGCTGCGGGGCGAAGATACGGGCGACGGATTCTATGGTATGGTATTCCAGGATTCGGACGCGGCAAAATGGCTTGAAGCGGCAGCATACTCGCTTGCCGTAAAGCCCGACAAGAAGCTTGAAGAGCTTGCTGACGAACTTATCACACTCATCGCATCAGCGCAGGACAAGGACGGCTACATCAACACATACTATACAGTAAAAGACCGTGAAAAGCGCTGGACAAACCTGCTGGAAGGACACGAGCTATACTGCTCCGGACACCTTATGGAAGCGGGAGCGGCATACTATGAAGCTACCGGGAAGCGTGAACTGCTGGACGTATGCCTGAGGAATGCGGAGCATATCTACGAGCGTTTCGTAAAGAACGGGACCGAGGGCTATCCCGGTCACCCGGAAGTCGAGCTCGCGCTGATGAAGCTTTACCGTGCGAGCGGAGATGAGCGCTGTCTTGAGCTTGCAAAGCACTTTATAGATGTCCGCGGAGTTGATGCCGACTACTACCGCAAAGAGTGCGAGCGGCGGAACTGGTCGGTATGGGGTGCGAACGCGAATGACGGTACATATCAGCAGAGCAATATGCCTGTACGCAGAATGAATGATGCCACCGGACACGCGGTCAGAGCGGTTTATCTATATACAGCAATGGCTGATCTTGCCGGAGAGCTTGGTGACAAGGAGCTTGCGGAAGCCTGCGGCAGACTCTGGGAGAGCATCACCTCCCGCAGAATGTATGTTACGGGCGGGATCGGCTCAACAGTCCACGGCGAGGCGTTCTCAACGGACTACGATCTCCCCTCCGATACTGCATATTCGGAGACCTGTGCTGCGATAGGGCTTATGTTCTTCGCATCAAGAATGCTGGAGCTGGATCCGGATTCCCGGTTTGCTGACGTTATGGAGCAGGCTTTCTACAACACCGTGCTTTCCGGAATGTCCCTTGACGGAAAGAGCTTCTTCTATGTTAATCCCCTCGAAAGCATACCCGGCATATCCGGTATTTCTCCCACGCACCGCCACTGTGTTCCGGTGCGTCCGGGCTGGTACACCTGCGCATGCTGTCCGCCGAATGCGGCAAGAACGATAATGTCGTTCGGCAAATATGCTTACGGCGAGAATGAAGATACCGCATTCTGCCACCTTTACGCTGCCGGCAGAGTGAAGCTGAAAAACAGTATATCATTTGACTGCGAAACGCGTTACCCCTTTGACAGCAAAGTCAGGTACAACATCATCTCCGGCGGCAAGATAGCATTAAGAATACCTCACTGGAGCCGCAGCGCCCCGATCAGCGTCAACGGCAAACCGATCTCAGCCGAAACGGCAAACGGATACGCATATCTGGAGGTTTCCGACGGCGATGAGGTAACGCTTGATCTTGACTGTGAACCGCGTTTTGTTTACGCATCGCAGAAAGTTCCTGCATTAAGCGGCAAGCTCTGTCTGTGCAAAGGTCCTCTTGTTTACTGCTTTGAGGGCGTTGACAACGGCGGAGAAGTATTTGATCTCCGTCTGAGCGCGGAAACGAAGATAACCGAGAGTTCGGCAGAGGGGCTTGACGGTATTCCCGCGCTTGAAATGCAGGCGGAACGCGAAAAAGACGACGGTTCGCTGTACAGCTTCAACGAGCCGGAACGCCAAAAATGCACGGCGAAAGCTGTACCGTACTTCTGCCGTGCAAACCGCGGAGAAACAGCGATGCGGGTCTGGCTCCCTCGTATTTAGGCCGCTTGCGCTCGAGAAGAGTCGCTTGCGCTCGAGAGGGTCGCTTGCGCTCGAGAGGGTCGCTTGCGCTCGAGACTGGGGGCACCCCTTTTGTGAACAAAAGGGGTTTCCCCCAGACCCCCTCCTCAAAAAACTTTAATCGCTTCGCAGTTAAATGAGAGGGTAAACAGAATATAATAAAGACTGCTGAAAGTGTAAGTTTTCAACAGTCTTTTATTCTGTTCTGAAATACTTCTCCCTTAACTGCGGAGCGATTAAAAGTCTTTGGAAAGGGGTTTGGGGAATAACCTTTCTTCAGAAAGGTTTTCCCCAAGTCTCGAGCGCAAGCGACCCTTCTCGAGCGACAGCGACCTCTCGAGCGTAAGCGACCCTCTCGAGCGCTACTTTCCTGCTATCGAAACCGCGTTTGCCTGGTTTTCAAGAGCTATCATCTGCGCGATCTTCTCACGCACGCGTTCCGGGACATAGACGCAAAGCTGTCCGGAGCGCTCGTCACGCTGTGCGCGGTAAGTGTAGCTGCCTGCCTGAGTTGAAATATTGTCATTGTAGCTCGACGACTTATCCATACGGTACAGCACAAGTTCCTCGCCCGCCGAGTTTACGGGGCTTATAGTTCCGTTATCCTCAAGGATAACATTTCCGCCGGTGATTATCGGCTGTTTCTCCGCACTTCCTATCCAGATCGGCTCCGCGGACTTTATGCCGACAGTAACAGTTCCGCCGGAAATATGGACTGTGCCGCCCGCATCAAGTGCTCCGATGCCGCATACACGAGTTCCCTCTGCGTGCGCATTGACACGTCCTCCGTCGCAGTGTACATCTACTCTTCCTCCGAGAGAGCCTATCGCAGTTCCGATATCTCCGTGTATTACCGAAGTAGTCTCACCCGCAGTCACGGATATCGAACCGCTTCCGCCGTTGAGAACTCCGAGTCCTGTGATGCGCTCGCCGTCTGTCAGCAGATCAAGACTGCCGGAAGCGGTGATATTGACCGTACCATACATAGTTCCGATCGAAACGGCTTCATTTGCGATGCACTGTGTGGATATCGTTCCTTTTTCGATGATTATATCAGTATCACCGGACGCGCTTCCGATACCGACAGTACAGATACCTCTGCCCATAACGCGGACATTGCCGGAAACGATCTTTATGGCGCTGTTTGCGCCCTTTTCCCCGCCGCCTATGCAGACGATCTTGTCACCGGAAGAATCAACGCTCACAGTTCCCTGCGCTTCAATAACAATATTGCCGTAGGGCTTTTCGTAGCTTGAACCGATACCCGTTCCGCCGTTGCGGTTGTTCTTTACGGTAAGGCTGCCCTCGCCTCTTATAAGCAGAGACGACGTGGGAGGAACATAGATTCCCTCCTTGTTGAATGTATTGTCGCCTATGAGCACAACGTCCGCTTCGGCATTCTCACCGAGCTGAACGGTAGTCTCAGTCGCGCCCTTGATGTTGACATTCTCAAAAACAAGCACGGTACTGCTGTTGTCCGCAGTCTTTATGAGCATATCAACGATATGGCTCTTTGTGCCTATGAAGCGCACAGTACCGCTGCTGACAAACACGCCTGCGTACTTTTCAAGCGACAGGTTGAACACATTAACGTTCTCCCCGTCGGAAGCCTCGTAAATACGGCGCTCGTTGTCGTACTTGGACAGGCGCACATTTTCCTCGATAATGTACTCGCTGATCTCGCTGTCGATAGCGGGAACAACTTCACGGGACGGACGTGCGGTATAGAAGCCCTGAATGAGATCGACGCCAAGTTCGATGACCTTTGCAAGCTCTTCCTTTGTCTCAACGCCCTCCGCAAGTATCTTGATATTATACTTCTTGCCGAACTTGATAAGGTTGGAAACAAGAAGCTGCTTCTTCGAGTCGGTATCTATCGACGTAATAAGGGACATATCTATCTTGATGAAATTCGGGTTGTTGTTGAGGACCTTCATATCGTTCGAGTAACCGCTGCCGTAGTCATCGACGGCGATATTGCAGTTAAGGATATTGCGCAGATTGTCAAACGCGGCGATCGTCGTATCATCGTCATCGTCGTTTTCGAGTATCTCAACAACTATGTTCTCGGAGATGCCGCCGTACATATCCTTTAGCTTTGCAAGCTCGGAATCCGGCAGTATAACGCTGGGTATGCTGTTGATGAAGATCTTTTTTCCGCCGAACTTTTCAAGGTTCTGCTTATAGAACGCGAGCGCATTGAAGAACGTGCTTTTCTCGATAGAGTACAGCATATTGCTGATCTCGGCATATTTAAGCACTTCCAGGGGTTTGAGCCCGATCTCGTCTCCGGTGCGCATAAGGCATTCATAAGCGAAGATCTCACCGTCTCTTGCATTGACGATAGGCTGGAAGTTGTACACGAAATCGTTGCGTTTAACGAGCTGCTTGAACTTGTCAAGCTTATCGAGCTCGATATCCTTTTCGCGGTAGATCTTGCGGACACCCTCGTTGTAGAGTCTGCGGTATGAACGTATCTCGGCGAAAAGCACCGCGGCAGTGAACACCACAGCAAGTCCGCGGAGCATCAGATCAATATTCTCGATATGATCGCCGCAGATATATGAATATATAAAAGAGCCGGAAATGAGAAGCAGTACGATAGCAAGAAGGACACACCGAACACCGAACAGCAGCTGTGACCTTTCTTTTTTCTCTTTTTTGTCTTTTGTCATTTCTATATACTTCCGTTTCCTCTGCGAAAGCAGACATATAATTATCCATATTCAATTATATATCAAAACCCGCCTTATGTCAATAGAAATCAAAATTCTTCTGTCTATTTACAACAAATATAACTCCAGTTTTATATATATTATACAAATAACAAGCAAAAACAGGTTCGTACAGGTTACAAAAACGGAGCTGTCGTATTACGGCAGCTCCGCTAAGATTGTAAATAAAGTCTTCTTTATTTTCACAGATGCTCAAATCTCCGTGGTACGGGATCGGGTGCAGGGCTCGCCCTGCCGCGGGACGGGGGCGCGCAGCCCCGGCGCTGTCCGCGAGGACGTCAGTCGAAAAAGTACCTTTTTCGACTGACTGAACGGAGCTGTCGTATTACGGCAGCTCCGCTGTTGTTATTTCATTCTGAAAGAAAGACAGTCGGTGCACTGATCCTGTGTGGGATCGGATTCGTGAGTTCCGACCTTTATGCTGTCAAGGCTGCAGTAGTTGTCATCACAGCAGTGATGAGCGCAGCTGCTTACAGTACATTCAATACACTTGTTAGCGCGTTCCGTGCTCATTTTCATCTCTCCGTTCGGTATCTGATTTGCGGTATCTCCGCATTATCATTGTTTGCCGTTATGAACGTAATATGCACGGTATTTTTTTCATTTATCTCTCTTTATAAGCAGTCTTATCGCTTCCACAGCGCATTCTATCGCCCGTCTGCTGTCAGAGCACACCTTATCGGGAAGCCCTGCCTTTGAGCGCTCCACATTCCACAGCGCCGTGAATACCGCACCTGCGCGGACTCGTCTTGCCGTCGCCACCGCAAAAAGCGCAGCGCTCTCCATTTCGCTCGTAAGGCATCCGCACCGCACATACGCGTCCCATGCCGGAGCAAGCGTAGCCGATGCCGGAACTCCGTTCGGGTCTATCTCGCCGTAGAAGCTGTCCTTCGAGTGTACAACTCCGACATGGCACCGGTTGCCGTCCTCATCTGTGGAAAGAGCATCTCCTGCCTGCTTCAGCGCAAGCATAACATCGAAATCCGGGACAGCCGGATATTCTATCGGTATGTATTCCCTGCTGGTTCCCTCGCTCCTTACAGCGCCGCTTGCAACGATAAGATCGCCACCCATCACCTTCATATCCATACCGCCGCTCGTACCTATGCGGATAAACGTGTCGGAACCGCTCATTATCAGCTCCTCAACGGCGATCGCTGCGGAAGGCCCGCCGATACCGGTCGAGCAGACGCTTACCTTTACCCCGTCAAGATATCCGGAGTATATGTTGTATTCACGGTTTGTGGAGATATGCTCCATATCGTCGAGATACTCCGCGATCTTCGGAACTCTGCCCGGGTCACCCGGAAGAATGACGTATCTCCCCACATCGCCTGTGCGTATTTTCAGATGAAATCTGATATCGTCCTGAATAAGTGCCATGCCCATGCCCTCCTATTTTTTCTTTATGCAGATATCCTCGCCGAAATATACCGGATTTACCGGTGATGACGTATCTTCGGCATTTATATCGCTTTCGTAAATTATCCCCTTTTCATAGTAAACGAGGAATGTTCCGGCATCGGTCACATAGGTAAAAACCGCCCCGCATTTACCGTTCGCTTCATTTATGTACGTTTCCGCGCTTACAGGTGCAGGCGTTCCTTTGAATATCGTATCTCTTATGTCGGGATATTCGCCCTGCTCCGGGACAGCGATGTTCCCTTCCGCGTCCGGAGAACGGTTTGCCGTTTCGTAATCGCCGATCAGCGCTATCGCGCCGAACTTATCCGTCATAGAGTTCACAAAACTGTCGTAAGCGTCGCGTTCCGTGGTGAAGCTGCCCATACTGCGGACAAATGCGAACATACCGTATCCAAGCGCAATAATAAGGATCGTGCCGACTATCGCTATGGCGTGCTCTCTGAAAAACCTCTTTATCCTGTTCATTCCGAATCATCTCCGAGTATAGACGGGGCTTTCTCTTCCTTCTCCGCCTTCTTTGTCTCAAACAGCTTCGCAATATTTGCGCGCTCCTCCACCGCAAGAATAAAGATAACAAGCAAAGTCGCGAAGATAAGCGGGAGATACAGCCCGTCGGGACCCGAGCTTCCCTCTGTGTAGCGGTAAAGGTCATCAAACATACCGTTGACCACCAGCACTCCCACAAGTCCGAGCACCGAAAGGCAAGCGGCGATGCGGTAATGCTTTCCGAAGATGAGAGCGGCGGGCAGGATATATCCGACGATCGCCGTTATAAGCCAGATCACCATGATATCGGTACGCGCCGCGATATCAGCAGGAACTATCTCAGGGCCGGAAACCATTATGCATATCGGGAAAAAAATCCCGACAGCAACACCCCATACGCAGACTATACCGGTCTCGATTATTTTCATTATTACCGATAAAACTTTCATAAAACCTACCTGTTCCGAATATATATAATATGTGAACGATTTTTCGCCCGCATAATAATATAATAACACATATTATAAAAAAATGCAACCTTTCCGCCGGCGAAAAAGTTTCCACTGATATATTGTGCTGATTTGCAGATAGTATATCTGCACCCGAAATACAAGGAGAAATGTAAAAATGAGGAAAATATCCGGAATTATCAACATAGCCGCCGCACTTCTCGCTTCTCTTCTGTTCATAGGAACAGCGGCATACGGCGAAGCGTCACAGGCTCGTCCGGCGGCGGCATATACCGAATACACGGAACGGAAGAAGGTGATCCCCTGCGGAACGCCTTTTGGAATAAAGATGCTGACAGAGGGCGTTGTTGTTACCGACTTCGGCGCCGTGAACGGGAGGATAAGCCAGCAGTCTCCCGCGGAAGCAGCCGGGATACGAAAGGGCGACATCATAACATCGATAAACGGAACAGCGATAAATGACAGTATCTCGCTTGCAATTGCCGTACAGCGCGACCCGGAATGCACGATAAGCGTGTTAAGGGACGGAAAGGAGATGACATTCACCGCGAATGCGATAGAATCGGTCACAGACGGTGATTACAAGCTCGGAATGTGGACGAAGGACAGCGTAGCGGGAATAGGAACGATGACATATTACGACCCGGACAACGGCGTATTTGCCGGGCTTGGGCATGGTGTGAGCGACACGGCAACGGGAGTGCGTATGCCGCTGCTCAGCGGTGAAGTGACGGCCGTCACGATAACGGACATAGTACGCGGTTCAGCCGGTTCTCCCGGAGAGCTGTGCGGCGCGTTCATGTCGGGCGTTGAGCTGGGGAAACTCACGCTCAACAGCGATTTCGGCATTTTCGGTGAAAGTTCGGAAGCCCCGATACTTGCGGAGCCTGTCGAGATAGCCACAAGGTACGAAGTAAAGGCGGGGAGCGCTGTTATCTACACAACCACAGGCGGAATGATGCCGAAGGAGTACGGGATAGAGATTGTTACCATAGACCGCGAAAGCACTTCCCCGTCCCACAATATGACAATACGGATAACCGACAGCGATCTTCTCTCCCGCACAGGCGGCATTGTACAGGGTATGAGCGGAAGCCCTATCATACAGGACGGACGGCTTGTCGGCGCAGTCACTCATGTCCTCGTGAACGATTCTGCAATGGGGTATGCCGTCTTTGCCGAGAATATGACAGCAGCATACGAGAAAGGTTTGGAGAGGTCTTGAGAAATGTCGCTTGAGACTGGTCGCTTGCGCTTGAGACGGTCGCTTGCGCTCGAGACCGGGGGCAGACCCTTTTTGAAAAAAGGGTCATTCCCCCGAACCCCCTTCCCTAAAAACTTTGATCGCTCCGCAGTTAACGGAGAAGGCTTTCAGAACATAATAAAGACTGCTGAAAACTTACACTTTCAGCAGTCTTTCTATTTGTGATGTAATTTCCAAATCTCCGTTTTACGGGATCGGTTTAGGGTGTCCAGCCCCCTTTTTCAAAGGGGGCTGGCGGGGTTCGGGGCAGCGCCCCGTCTCTAAATCTCTAAATTCTCTAAATTCTCTAAAGCCTCTAAAACCCGATTTTCAGAACATCTCGGCGCGTATCCGGGAGGTGACGAATGCACCTTCAAGCGCCTGACCGTTCGGTTTCGGGTGAAGTCCGTCTTTGAGATATCTGCCTTCTCCGCCGATATTCTCAAACTTCTCGCAGATGCCGGTACAGTGGAAGCAGTCTATCATCTGCACGCTCATAGCGCCTGTTACCTTTACGAAAACTTCGCGTATCTGACGTTCGATCTTTGCATTGTGCGCCGGATCGGCTGATTGGATAGGCGTAAGAACAAATATCCGCGCATCGGGAAAGTTCTCCGAGATAGTCTGTATGCACCAGCGCATAGCACCTGCCTCCGTGAACAGGTTCAGCGCGGGATTGTCCGTCAGCGTCTTGCCGCTGCACGCTTTTTCCGCATCGCCGAGCATATCTGCATCGTCGTTCGTTCCCATTGCAAATGCGAACACATCTGGAACGGGAGCAATACCGTTCTTCACATCAGACAGGAAATGCTGCACATGAACGACCGCACAGTTGTTCGCCTGCTTCTGTAACTCCTCCATATCCTCGGTAGGGAGCCAGCCGTCGCTTATGCCGGCAAAATCCGGGCTGTCATAGTCCTGCGTGGTCACGCTCCTGCCTCCGACAGTCATAGTGCGCTTGTACCAAACCGCACTGCCTACTGCAACATTGTGATGCGATGCAAATCCGAGATTTTTGTACACATGATAAGACCACTGTTCGCCGGCAGTTATACTGTCTCCGTCAACACCTAAGTTCATCTTTCCGAAATCCAACTTATTGTTCCTCTTTTTTTGCTGTACTTTTTATATTTGTTCACTGTCAAGAATAACAGTGAACGGACCGTCGTTGAGCAGTTCCACCTTCATATCGGCGCCGAATATCCCCTTCTCCGTGTGAAAATGCTCCGAGCATTCCGAAACAATATACTCGTAAAGCTCGTTGGCGAGTGCAGGGTTGCCGGCTTTTATGAACGACGGGCGGAAACCGTGCTTACAATCGGCATAAAGCGTGAACTGCGATATCAGCAGAAGCTCACCGTTCACATCGGAGAGCGAAAGATTGGTCTTACCGTTCTCGTCATCGAATATCCGCAGTCCAAGCAGCTTGTGAATAAGCTTGTCGGCAGTCTCCCTCGTGTCGCCCTCTCCGACTCCGATCAGCACCATAAACCCTTTTCCTATGCTGCCGACAGTTTCTCCGTCAACAGTAACCGAAGCGTGAGTGACGCGCTGTATAACAAATTTCATCTGTCCTCAACCGTTCCCGTTCATATTCTGAAGTTGCGGAGCTGATGTTCAAGCACCTGTGCCTGGCTCGCAAGTTCCTCGGAGCTTGCCGCCGACTGCTGTGCAGTAGCCGCGTTATTCTGAACAACTTCGGTAATGCTGGTAAGACCGTTGGTAACGGTTCCGATATCAACCGCCTGCTGGCTTGAGGAATCGGCTACCTTGCCGACAAGAACGCTGAACTCGCGGACAGACTCGCTTACCTGTTCAAGCGAGCGGCTTGCGGATTCGTTGAGCTGAACGCCCTGATCCACTGCGGATACACAGCGTCCGATGACCTGAACTGCATCTTTTGCTGCTTCAGCGGACTTGCTTGCGAGGTTACGGACTTCATCTGCAACGACAGCAAAGCCCTTACCCGCATCTCCTGCTCTTGCAGCTTCAACAGCCGCGTTGAGAGCAAGTATATTCGTCTGGAAAGCAATATCGTCGATAAGCTTTGCGATAGACTGTATCTCCTCGGAAGCCTTGCGTATATCTTCGATAGCGCCGCTGAGGTTCTTCATATTCTCGTTGCCTGTCTCAACATTCTGTACTGTCTGCTCGGACAGGTTTCTCATACGGTCTGTCATCTCCGCATTTGCGGTGACATTCTCGTTGATGCCCTTGATAAGCGAATCAAGTTCCTTGATAGTGCTTGCTTCTGTTGTTGAGTTGTTTGCAAGGTTCTGCGCACCGCTTGCAAGTGAGCCTGCACCGCTGTTTACCTGGTCTCCTGCCTCTCTGATAGTTACAAATGTGGATCTGAGGGAAGCGGAGATGTTGTTGAGAGATGTCTTGATATTGTTGAATTCGCCCTCGTATGAAACACTGCTCTCTGCGGTGAGGTTGCCCTTCGATATCTCGCTGAGCATATAGTCGATATCCTTTATGTAGGATCCGAGATTCTGAATGGTCCTTTCCATAGCCTGTGAGAGGACCTCTGTCTCATCGCCGCGGTCATTTGCCCTGAACGAAGTATCTATCTCGCCGCGCGAGAACTTTTCGAGACATTCGGTAGTCACTGTGATAGACAGCGCGATCTTCTTGGCAACACCGATAGAAACGACAGTTCCGATAGTTGTGAGGATACCTGCCCAGACAAGAAGGAGAACTATCGCAATTTTACCGCCGGAGTAGATATTTGATGCATCGGAGGCAAAGATAACTGTGAACTCATTGTGATCGGCAACCGGAGAAGAGAAAATGACATAGGAGGACATCGAATTGCCCTCATGCGCTGCGACACCGGACTTTGCCTTTGCGAGGACCCCGTCATAAATCTTATCTCCGCTTACGGAAGAGCCAATCTTGCTCAGATCGGTGGATACCATTATCTTGCCGGTATTGGTATTGACAACATATCCCCATGTCCCGCTGCTCTTCATTATATCGGTAGCGTAGTCAAAATATGTACCCACAAGCTCTCCGACAATTATATCGGAGCCGCGGTTGTACGCAACGAGATATATATTTCCGGAAGGAATGTATGTGATATTCACACCGTTTGCCGCAAGAGCTCTTGATTCGTTCTCGAAGTCCTTGTAATCATAGCTTCTTGTATCTCCGAGCATGAAAACATCTTCATAAATATCATTATGCTCACCGGGAACCGCTTCCTTGAGACCGTTCGGGAGGAAGCTCAATTCCTCGTGCATCGAATTCATAACACTTCCGATAACGGTATTTCCGAACAAATTGGCAAAGTTTCCCTCTACGATATCCATTGTTACAGCCGCAAAGACCGCTACGGCAAATGAACCGATACCGGCACAAAGAATACCGAGTCTTAAAAGTCGTTTTTTGATTGATGTTTTCATGATGTTATTCCTTTCGATTCAAGGACTTAAATACTTATTGACATTTTAACACAAATTATCGCAAAAATCAAGTGTTTTCCGATAATTCGGCAAATTAAAAACTCCCGCACATTTCTGTACGGGAGAAATTTTCCGGTCATATAGCCTGTCTTATCTTATCGGGCATCGTTCTCTTTACGATGTCAGCGCCCATTGCACGGAGTTTCACATCCATATTGTCGTATCCGCGCTCGATGTGGTATATATCTTCTATCTCTGTAACGCCGTCGGTGCTCAGTCCCGCGATTATAAGCGCAGCGCCTGCACGCAGGTCTGTTGCCTTTACGGGAGCGCCGGTGAGGTGATCCACGCCTTCGATGACGGCGACTTTTCCGTCAACGGAGATATCCGCGCCCATTCGGCGGAGCTCATCGGCATATCTGAAACGGTTGTCAAAAATGCCTTCTGTGATTATGCTTGTACCCTTTGCAAGGGTAAGGAGTGCCGCAAGCTGAGGCTGCATATCGGTGGGGAAACCGGGATGCGGCATAGTCTTGACGGTTATTCTGTCGTAATTGCCCTGACCTATGACTCTTACGCTGTCATCGTATTCCATAACAACGACGCCTATCTTGCGTAGCTTTGATGTTATAGGTTCAAGGTGCTTCGGAATTACATTTCTGATAAGCGCATCGCCCTTTGTTGCCGCCACAGCTATCATAAACGTACCCGCCTCGATCTGATCGGGGATTATGGAATATTCGGTGCCGTGGAGCCTGTTTACGCCCTTGATCTTGATGACATCGGTACCTGCGCCCATAATATCCGCGCCCATGGAGTTTAGGAAGTTCGCAAGATCAACTATATGCGGCTCCTTGGCTGCATTTTCAAGGATCGTGAGCCCCTCAGCCTTAACGGCTGCGAGCATAGCGTTTATTGTTGCGCCTACCGAAACCTTATCGAAGTAGATCTGGGTACCGAAAAGGAAATCAGCCTTGATATCAACGATACCGTGCTCGATAGAGCACTTTGCTCCGAGAGAACGGAAGCATTTGAGATGCTGATCCATAGGTCTGTCACCGAGGTCACAGCCGCCGGGCATAGGCACCTGAGCATGTCTGAATCTGCTGAGAAGTGTTGCAAGGAAATAGTAAGAAGCTCTCATGGATCTTGCAAGCTCGTAAGGAACCGGCATATCCCTGATAGGTCTCGGGTCTATTTCGAGCGTATTCTTATTGATGAATCTGATCTCTGCTCCGAGTTCACGGAGAATACGGAGATCGATATTAACATCGTTTATGGAAGGAACATTTTCGAGCACGCAAGGCTCATCGGCAAGGATAACGGCAGGTATTATCGCGACTGCTGCGTTCTTTGCTCCGCTTATCTCGACTTCACCCGTAAGTCTGTTTCCGCCGTTTATAATAAATTTCTCCAAAACATTAACCTCTTGTTCGGTATTTTGGTCACAGCAGATGACCAATGAACCTGAAGCGTCCGCTCCGCGGATCGCGATAGGGCTTTGGGAGTAGATCAGAATCCGTTCTGACAAAAAGGCATACCGATACAGGGCATAGCATACCGTACCAGTAAGTTAGATTATAGCACACTTTCTTCCAAAAATAAAGCCTTTTCAGAGAAAATCTACATTTTCAACATATATTTTTAACAGGATCGCGGTACTTATGCATACCACAATAAGGGAAAAGTACCGTATTTTAACGTTTTATCCCCTCAAAGCGCTTTAACACGCACCGGATAATGTTTTTCACATTTTTGTCTATTATGCACAACTATTCTTCGATTATAACGATCTCATCATCGTCTTCCGGCAGTGTATCTTCTTCATAAGCGGGAATGACGACAGTTTCTTCATTAGCCGGGGTCTGTTCCGTATTCTCTGTCTCCGCGGTCACTGCTTCATCAGAAACCTGCACAGCACCGCTCTCCGCGGCATCTTCACCCTCTGCCGGGTCTGCCGTATCTGCCGAGTCTGCCGGAACTGTGGTATCTTCGGAAGCCGCGGTAGGCAGAGTTTCGGCGTTGATCTCTTCTTCAGATGACTTCTTCGGCTTTACGGTTTTCTTGGTGGTAGTGCTTTCTTCGGAAACTTCCGGCTCTATCTTGATGATCTTTACGGAGTCGATTATGACAGACTGGAGAGGTTTGGACGGTATATTCTGCTTATCGTCCGACTTATTGCCGGATACAACTTCGACGGAAGTGATTGCTTTGAGCACATCGAAGCCGTCGATCACCTGCCCGAACACGGTGCTTGTGCCGTCAAGATCGTACAGACCGCCTACGCGTTTATATTTCTCCTTTACCTCTTCCGGGATAGCTTTCAGCTTATCGAGGTATTCCTGGTATTTTTTCTTGTCCTCTTCGAGGAGTCTTGCCGAGATCTCCTCATTGCCGAGCTGTTCGGTGAGCTTATTGATGACTGCGTCAATATCCTGGGGCTTATCGTTGTCAACGATATAGAACTGCGCATAGCAGCCTTTTTTGGAGGAGGCAAGACACAGTGCGCCGTAGAAGTTGAAGGTGACGGGAGATGTCTCCACGGGTATGTAAAGCGAATCCGGGACATTTCCGTCACTTCCGTCTCCGTTCAGCGATCCGCCCTGGATAACATATTCGTCGATGATGCGGTGAATGGTGGTGCCGTCGTAATAGCCGCGGTCAGCATATTCAACAAAACGGTCAACTGCATTCGGAGCTGCCCCGTGGAACAGCTTCGCTGTAATATCGCCGTAATCACGCACGCTGATAACAGCGTACATATCGTTTTCTTCCAGCGCAACTTCACCGAGATTGCCCACAACAGGCTCTCCTCCGCAAGCCGCAGCCGCAATTATCATAGCCGCAGCAAATATCGCCGCAGCCGCCCTTTTCAGTGTTCTTATCATTACTCATCATCTCCGTCAGAGATTGTCGCGCTCCGCGCTCGAGAGAGCCGCTTGCGCTCGAGAAGGTCGCGCACGGCGCTCGAG
>DEWH01000029.1:20735-22985 GCA_002363155.1 Ruminococcaceae bacterium UBA3215
TCCAAAGACTTTTAATCGCTCCGCACTTAAGGGAGAATGTATTCAGATCCTTTTATGAAAAGTCTCAAAGCTCGTCACGATTCTGATTTGTCGTCGAAGACAAAGCAGGACGCTTTGTGTTTGTCCCCGAAACGCCGCAAGGAGGCGGCGATAAAAGGGACGGACACGACACACAATAATTATTCACTATTCATTATTCGTTATTCATTTTTCATTAATTCCGCGCGGTACTCCCCGATAGTCACTTTATTGATATAGATAGGCTCAACCGGGATCGAAAGATTGCCGCTTACCTCGGCATTGCAGATTTTCTCGATAACGTCAAACCCGTCTATCGTCTGAGCAAATACCGTGTAAGCGCCGCAGAAGTCGATTATAACGCCCTTTTCAACGAACGCATCTATCAGACTGTCAGGAAGAAGCGGTTCGTCATTCTCATTCTTGAAATTGTGCAGATCGGTGATCTCCTGCTCCGAAAGAGGGCGCTGATTGAGAACCATAAAGCGGCTGTCTCCCGACCCGGTATATCCGCTGAATGAGCAGATCGCGCCTTTAAACGGCCACAGATCAACCGAATACTCGTTCTCTATCGGATTTCCGTCATCGGTGAATCCGGAATTCCTCGATTCGTCATACGCACCGGACATAAATATCGACTTGTCGATAATGCAGTAAATATCCTTGCCGTTGTAGTAGCCCTCGTTTGCGCGATTCACGAAGTTGCGAACTGTATTCGGCGCGTATTCGGGATAAAGCACCGCGGTTATGGTTCCGGCAGTCGTCTCGATGACCGCAGTCTGCTGTCCTTCTTTCGGCTCCTCAAGCTGAACAAGGTGCATATCCGCGTAGTCGTATGTGAACAGCGGATTCTTGGTCATTCCGTCGGTATTTCCGAACAGCGAACAGCCCGAAATCAGCATCGTTCCGGCAAGTGCGGCGCAGGCGAATATCTTTTTCAGCATACCGTCACGCCTTTCTGATGACAGTACCCTGTCTCGTTTCCTCAACGATGTAGCCGAGATCGGTTATCTGCTTTCTCAGCTCGTCCGCAAGCGCAAAGTCCTTCGCTTTTCTCGCAGCTGCGCGCTTTTCTGCAAGTTCCGCTATCTCTGCAGGCAGTTCTCCGCCCTCCTTCTTCTCGGAGAGCTTTTCAGCCGCCTTTACAAGTCCGAGCGACAGCACTGTGTCAAAGTCCTCTATCAGCTTCAGCTTCGTAGCGTTGTCGGCATCGGATTTGAGAACATCGTATATCGCAGTAACTGCCTGTGCAGTGTTGAGATCGTTGTCAAGCGCTTCCGTGAATGCGCCTTTAAGCTCCGCATACTTTGCTTCGTTCACGCTGCCGCCCTTACCGTCAAGTATCTGTGCAACACGCGCTGCCAGCTTCTTATAAGCCTCAGCCGCGTTGTCAAGGTTCTCCCATGTAAATACAAGGTTCTTGCGGTAGTGGGACTGGAGGCAGAAGAAACGGTATGCAAGCGGATCATAGCCTTTCTCCTCAAGCAGCGAAACGGTAAGGAACTCGCCCTTCGACTTGCTCATCTTGCCGTCGTTGGTGTTGAGGTGGTGAACGTGGAACCAGTATTTGCACCACTTATGACCGAGGAAAGCTTCACTCTGCGCTATCTCGTTGGTGTGATGCGGGAACTGGTTGTCGATTCCGCCGCAGTGCAGATCGAGGTATTCCCCGAGGTGCTTCATGCTGATGCAGGAGCATTCGATATGCCAGCCAGGGTAGCCTACGCCCCACGGGCTGTCCCATTTGAGTTCCTGGTCTTCAAACTTGGACTTCGTGAACCAGAGAACGAAATCAGCCTTATTGCGCTTGTTCTCGTCTGCTTCAACGCCGTCACGGACGCCGACTGCAAGATCCTCCTCGGTGAAGTCGTTGAATACATAGTATTTATCAAGCTTTGATGTATCGAAGTAGATGTTTCCCCCTGCCTCGTAGGCATAACCCTTTTCGATGAGGGAGGAGATCACCTTGATAAACTCGTCGATGCAGCCGGTAGCCGGCTCAACAACGTCCGGAGTTTTAATGCCGAGCTTTGCGCAGTCGGCAAAGAATGCGTCGGTATAGAATTTTGCGATCTCCATAACGGTCTTGTGCTCCCGCTTTGCGCCTTTGAGCATCTTGTCGTCGCCGGTATCGCCGTCACTGGTCAGGTGTCCTACATCGGTTATGTTCATTACGCGGGTAACGTCAAATCCGGTAAAGCGGAGATACTTTTCAAGCACATCCTCCATGAT
>DEWH01000014.1:0-32337 GCA_002363155.1 Ruminococcaceae bacterium UBA3215
AGATTTATAAGTTTCAGCAGTCTTTCATTCTGTTGTGATAACCTTCTCCCTTAACTGCGGAGCGATCAAAGTTTTTTGGAAGGGGGTTTGGGGGTGTCTCCCCTTTAGAGGGGAGGTGGCACGAAGTGCCAGAGGGGCTGACCGACAGACACCTTTTTTTCAAAAAAGGTGTCCCCCAAGTCTCTAAAAAGTCTCTAAAAGCTCTCTCAATTCTGAGCGCTTTCTGTGAGGACGATCTCGATATCGATGCTGTCCATACCGCCGGTAGAGTTCTCGCGGGCAACGGTTGCCGTTATGGTATCGCCGACCTTGAACTTGCTGATGATCGACTGTACATCTGTAACGCTCTCAACGTTCTTGCCGTTGATCTTTGTGATTATATCAGCTACGCGCAGTCCGCTTGTCTCAACGGGAGCACCCTCGTTCATAGCCGAGATAAGGAGTCCCTTTGAAAGCTTTGCGCCGTAGAGCTGTGCGCGGTATTCGTTGAGCTCGATAGTGGTGACGCCGAGCACGGGACGGCTCTTAACATAGCCGTAGCTGAGCAGGTCTTCCATTATCGGCTTCGCTTCGTCTATGGTAAGCGCAAATCCGAGTCCTTCGTATGTCGTGGCGATTATCTTCGAGTTTACAACGCCGACAACATTTCCGTACATATCAAACATACCGCCGCCGGAGTTGCCGCTGTTGATAGCCGCATCGGTCTGGATAAGGCTGAGGCTGTAGCCGTTGTCCGCAAGGCACTCAACATCAAGTCCGGAAACAATGCCCTCTGTCATAGTGTGAGCAAACATTATATCCGCGTTGACACCCGGGTTTCCGATGACCGCGATCTGCTGACCTACTTTGAGTGTGTCGCTGTCGCCGATCTTTGCGGCAATAAACGGCTCGTCACGGTTGATCTTTATAACTGCGATATCCGTGGAAGTGTCGGAGCCTATGACCTCTGCGTCATACTCGTGCGTGATCTCCGGATCGTTGTAGTCGTTGACTTCTACGACCAGCTTTGTCGAACCGTCCACAACATGCGCGTTCGTAAGGATATATCCGTCATCGGTGAAAACAATGCCGCTTCCGTAGCCGGTATATACAGGCTCGTCGCTCTTGCTGCTCCTGCCGTCCCTGTCGCCGTAGCCGAAGTAATAATCATAATAGCTGTAAACATTGTCAGAGGACTGATCCTCATAAACCTTTATCAGAACTATCGTGTCATTCACAGCCTCATAAAGCTCGCTGAGGGTATATTCGCCGTTTGCTCCGGTAGGCTGAACGTTGGTGGGATATACTTTGTTCGCCGCCGTTGAGCCGACAGCGCCGCTGTCCTTGCCGCCGTTCACCGCAGCTATCGCATTTGCCGCATCACCGCTTATGGTGTGCTCGCTCTTGTCCTCGCTCAGATTGTATGTTGCAGTTGTCTTTCCGCCGGAAACAGGGCTGACTGCCGAAGTACCGATCGAACCCGCCGCAAGATAAGCGCCTCCGAATCCGGCACCTCCGCCTATTACCGCAACCGCCGCTATGAGAGCAGCAGCTTTCGCGAACTTGCCCTTGCGCTTCGGCTGCTTTTCTTCCTGAACGTAATACTGATATGTCTGAGGCTGGGGCTGAGCCTGAGTCTGATTTTCATACTGGTACTGATACTGATTCTGATTCTGTTCCATAACAAACATCCTTTCTCCCGCACCGCGGTTTATGTATTTGCAGTCCTTTGTTTCCTGCTTCGATTATCATTCTACACCGCTATTGTGAAAACCCTGTGACCGATTTTTTAACGTTCGTTACATTTTAAGGGAAAGAAATGCTTCACATTGTGAAAAAATGTGAAGCAGAGTGAAAAAACTGTGTTACTTTGCGGCATTTGCTTCCTTCACTTTTACGGCGAGGGCTATTCCGCATTCCACACGTTTGCGCATAAGCGCGCACTGGAGCTTGTACGGAGTTCTCACATCTCCCTCGTATGTAAAGCCGTTTGCGTTGCAGCCGCCGGAGCAATAGAATCTTGCCCAGCAGTCGGAGCAGCCTTTTTTGCTGTAAATATGCGTCTTTGCGAAATAATCCGCGATCTTCGGATCAACGTCGCCTGTATATATATTGCCCATTTTCCATTCATCAATACCGACAAACTGGTGGCAGGGGTAAATATCTCCGTCCGGAGTTACCGCGACATACTCGTTTCCGCAGCCGCAGCCCCGCAGTCTCTTGACAGCGCAGGGACCCTGATCGAGATCTATCATATAGTGGAAGAAGTTGAAGGGCTTTTTGCCTGTTTTTTCCACGCTTTCCGCCATTATCTCGTAAAGCCTGTCATACTGCTCATATATTTTCGGCAGATCCTCTTCCGTTATAGCATACGGGGCATCTGCGGGCGCCGATACCGGCTCAACCGAAAGCTGATCGAAGCCAAGCTCCGCGATATGCAGCACATCCTCCACGAAATCGAGATTGTACTTCGTGAACGTTCCGCGCACATAATAATCAGTTCTGCCCTCGTTTACTCTGCCTGCAACAAGCTTCTTGTACTTCGGCACGATTATATCGTAGCAGCCCTTGCCGTTGGGCGTGGGACGTGCATTGTCGTTGACTTCCTTCCTTCCGTCCAGCGAAAGTACGCAGTTCGACATCTCGCGGTTGATATACTCTATCTTCTCGTCGTCAAGCAGCATACCGTTTGTTGTGACAGTAAACCGGAAATTCTTGCCGTGCTGCTTCTCGACACTTCTCGCATAATCCACGGTAGCCTTTATGGTTTCCCATGCCATAAGCGGTTCGCCGCCGAAGAAGTCAAGTTCAAGGTTCTGGCGCCCCATAGATTTTTCTATGAGAAAATCTATCGCTTTTCTGCCGGTCTCCGGCGTCATTATCTTTCTTCCCGTACCGAAATCGCCGGTAGAAGCAAAGCAGTATTTGCAGCGGAGATTGCAGTCGTGAGAAACGTGCAGGCACATTGCCTTTATCGGTGCTTTAACGGCGATATCCGCGTATTTGCGGTATTCGTCCTCGCTGAACAGGATCTTGTCTTTGTACAGCTCATATATCTCTGCATAGCACTCGCGCACATCTTCTTCGGGGAACTTTTTCAGCTCTCCGATAAGGCTCTCCGGCATCTCCTCGGCAAGAGGCGGTTCGAGACAGCCCACCATTTCATATACAAGCTCATCGACGATATGCACGCCACCGCTGTTCACATCAACTATAATATAGTCCTCGCCCTGCTTGAATCTGTGTATTGTATTGGTCATAACTTATCCGCCCGAAGGCGCTCCTTTTCCCGGACTGACAAAAAGGGCAGCTTACGCCGCCCTTAAGCCATGCATACTCAAAGCTGCTTACTTGTTAGCCTCGCACTGTTGGTTAGCGATAGTGCAGGAAGTCTTGCAAGCGGACTGGCAGGAAGTCTGGCACTTGCCGCAGCCGCCCTTGGCAGCAGTTTCCTTTAAGTTAGCCTTGTTGATCGTCTTAATATGCTTCATGATAATCAACCTCCGTAAATATATTTACCTTTATAGTATATCACATCTTTTCGGAAAATGCAATAGTTTATCATCATTTTCTTTCATCTGTATTAGATGTACCCTCTCCCTTAGCCGCGAAGCTATTGAAGTTTTTTGAGGAGGGGGTCTGGGGGAATCCCCTTTTGCACCGCACGGAAGCGGTGAGAAGTTTTACAAAAGCGCGCACGATGCGCGCCACACAGAAAACTTCGATTCACAAAAAGGGGTGCCACCGGTCTCCGGCGCCGTGCGCGTGCTTCTCAAGCGCGGAGCGCGCCGCCTGCCCGAAGACCCGCAAGGACGCGGGACTTGTCAAAGTCTGCCTTCCCCTTAACCGGCAGCAGCTTAACGCTGTCCTTTGTGACATCTGTCTCCGCGAGTCCGAACTCCCGGAAAACATCAAGGATTATGCGGAACTTACAGCAGTTCACCCCTGCCCTGTCCGCAAGTATCTCCGCCTTTGAAAGCGACTGCGTTCCCCGGAGAATGTCGTACACCTTTTTCTGCTCGTCCTTTTCGGGGATCATACGCGCAAGCAGCCTGCTCTCGACTTTGCCGCAGCGGTAATCCTCATAAGCCGTTCTTGCGGCGAAGTAACGATCCTGCCTGAACCCGGACAGACGCATATCCTTTATCAGTATATTTATATTCCGGCGGTCGTTATACTCGTTCACATCAATGTTTGCGAGAATATCAACAGCATCGCCCTCGGAATAGGGGAACGCATCGTAAGTCGAGCCGAAGCTTACAGCGCGGTGATCTGCACCGCCGAAGCTTATTCCGACAGAAACATACTTCCCGTCCTTTATCGGCTTTTTCGACTTTATCACACAGCCCCGGAGCATGAAAAGCGGCAGGGGGTTACCCTCTCCGAAAGGCTCAAGGTTCTCTATAAGCTCAATGTTCTGGAGTTTCAGCTCGTCCGGCGTTATCTCCATATCCGCCGTAAGCGTCTCACAGCACGGTCCGGTGATATTTTCGTCACAATACGCATAAGCCGCTTCAATGAACTCGCCGAGCATCTCCGACGACACCGTAAGTCCGGCAGCCTTGGTATGCCCGCCGAATCGTATCAGCTTGTCAGCGCAGCTGTCAAGCAGGTCATACAGCGGCAGGTCTTCCGTACTTCGCGCACTTCCTCTCGCCGTATCACCCTCTTTGGTTATGACGATATTAGGCTTGCCGTACTTGTGAAGCAGCTTTGCGCTTGCGATACCGATTATCCCGTGCTTCCAGTCGTCTCCGCTCACGATGAGCAGCCGCTTGTTCAGAAGATCGGGATTTCTGCGTATCTGCTCCTCGGTCTGCGTTATTATTACCTTCTCCGCCTCTTTGCGAAGATCGTTCAGCTGGCAGAGTTCGGACGCTTTGGCGGAAGCCGCGCTCATTGTCGAACTCAAAAACAGCTCCATGGCGGCTTTAGGTGAACTGTATCTTCCCGCAGCGTTTATACGCGGACAAACAGAGAATGCAAGGTCGGTGGAAGTTATCTCCGCGCCTTGGTCTATCCCGCTCATGGCAAGAAGCCGGTTAAGCCCCATGTTCTCGGTGTTCTCCATAAGCCGGAGCCCCTCGCGCACTATTATCCTGTTTTCCCCGTCAAGACGGACAATATCGCCTACCGTTCCAATCGCGGCAATATCGGCAAACTGCATCAGAACGCTGTCCGTATCGCCCTCCATAGCCATTATCAGCTTCAGAACTACGCCGCAGCCGGCAAGGTGCTTGTACTGCGACATATCGTCGGGGCGGTGAGGATTTACGACTGCCTCCGCTCTCGGAAGCTCCTCCGGCACCTGGTGGTGATCGGTGATGACGAGCTTCATTCCAAGTTCGTATATCTTCTTTGCCTCATCTTTTGCGGAAATACCGTTGTCAACGGTGATTATAAGCTCTGTCCCCTGCTTTTTAAGGAGCTCTACCGCCGGGATATTCAGTCCGTACCCCTCGTCGCGGGTCGGTATGTACCATGAGACTTCCGCGCCGAGGGCTTCAAGGTAGCTGTAAAGCATATATGTCGATGTTACGCCGTCGCAGTCATAGTCGCCGTAAACCGTGATGCGCGCTCCGCTCTCAACAGCTTCATTTATGGTGCTTACCGCCTTGTCCATATCAAGAATGTCGAGCGGATCGCCGAACTCGCTGCTGTTGAAGAAGAGTTCCGCGTCGGAGCGCGATGTTATCCCGCGCGAAGCGAGTATCCGGCAGATAAAGGGCGAAAGCCCGGTCTCTTTTATAAGTTTATCCGTGATCCCCTTATCGGGAACGTTTATCTTCCATTTGTTCATCTGAATATCTCCGCTCTCTTGTCCTGTAACTAATTAATTGACAATTGACAATTGACAATTGATAATTGATAATTATTGTGTCCGCTTCGCGGACGAATCTGAATTGTGACAGAATCAAAAGCTCTGTTTCCTTTTGCAAAATTTCAGTTCCTCGTCACGATTCCAATCTGCGCGCACCGCTAAAGCACGATGCTTTGCGTTCGTCCCCAAAATGCCGCAAGGAGGCGGCGTAACAAAGGACGAACCGCGCTCCATAATTGTCAATTGTCAATTGTCAATTATCAATTATCAATTGTTTTGACGCAGTGAATTTATTATAGCACTTTTGAGGGATTTTTACAAGAGATTTCGGACAGATTTGAAAGACTTGAAATATAATGTAAAAGAGAGCGCCGCATTCACGGACACTCTCTTTTACAAAAAATTTATATATCAATCCAAACCAACAGGCATTTTAAAACGAACCGCACCGCTCATGCTTCAGCGGAAAAGCGGGTATGCGCTCTGCGGTAGCTGTCATTATCCTTCTGCGCAAGCTCACTGTCGAGCTGTCCGAGCATAGCTTCAAGCTCGGCTTTCCTGTCCTCGCTGTTTTCCGCGCGAATCTGCGAGATAAGATCGCGGCGCTCGTTTCTGAGCTGTTTTATTTCGCGGTCAACGCCGTCCGTATCCGACACTGCCTTTTCGGCAATATCCTTTCTGGCTTTGTCCTCCCGGATCTTTGCAAGCTTTTCAGCCTGGAGATCTCTTGCTTCCTTGAGCTGGGCGAGCATATCATCGACTGTGAGCGCCTTGATCGTATTGCTTCCGTCTTTTCCGATAAGTCCGTCAACCAGCTTTGCTCGTATCGACATATTCCCCTCGGAATCGAATGTCACGCCGTACTTATCAACCATATCAGCGTCCTCTCCGAGACCGGTGCGAACCTGTTCGATACTCTCAACGCTCTGATCTATCTTACCCTCGTACTCTGCGGCAACGTCTTCGTCCGCAGCCATTCTTTCGAGAAGCGCGGGGGTGATGAGCACATTATATTCGCCTTTTCCTTTGGCGAGAAGCTTGTCTGCCTCTTCATCGGTGGAGTAATCGGCGATGATGAAATCCATATTGCCGTACTTCTTTTTAAGCTTATCGAGGTAATCCTGCGCGGTCTTGCTGAGCTTTTCGGACTTTTCCGAAGCTGCGCCTATCTGCATCTTCTCTTCGGGAGCAGCGGCTTTTGCCTCATCAGCCATATACGATGAAAACTCGGCTCTGTCGGTATTCTTCTCCTTGACTTCGCCCTTCTTTTCAGGCTTTCCGTGATTACCGGGTCTTTCTTTTCTTGATGCACCGAGCGACGCGTTATAACCGTTCTTTTCGTATCCGCCTATATTTATCATGAGATCATCGCCTTTCCGCTATTGCAATAAGCTTTTATATAATATCGGCAGAAATGCTCCAAAACTTTATAGCGGCATCTCGATTTGACATATAAAACAAAAACCCTCTGTGAGCAGAAGGGTTTTTGTGCATTTATACTAAATTAGTATCTATCCGTAAACAAAACCAAGTAATTTCGTCACGATTCAGATATGCGCGCAGAGCGCGCTCAATAATTGTGCATTGTGAATTGTGAATTGTGCATTTGTCTATATTTCGATAGAAATATAGTATTATTTAACAACTATGTTCGTTCCGTTTGAATACGCAGAAGCGTGCGGGCGATCAGAGTTTATGATCTGTGAAAATCCGCAGATCTTCAGATATGTACCGCCGTATATAACGGTCTTTGCACGAAGCGTAGCCTTTTTGGCAAGTGCTATTATCGAACTCAGGTACTGAACGCGTTCAACCAGCGGAACTTTCTCGGCATTTTTCTGCGCTCTTACTCTTAGTGCCGCTTCAAGGAATCCCTCGTCCTCAAGCGTAGCCGATCCTTCCTTCTCCTTCTCGCGTATGCGGTTTACCTGTACATTTATCTTGTCGATCTCGGAATCGAGCTTGGAGATCCGGGTCTCAAGATTTTTCGTTTCCTGAACGAATTCCTCGCTCTCGCCCATTACGATATGAGTTTCCGCGTGCTCTCTCGTGCCCACCACAATGCAGTTTATATCGCCTGTGCTGTATATCTCGCCGCCGGATATGCGCCCGAACCCTTCGGTGCAGTCTATGCCGGTCACCGACTTTACCATGCAGCCGGTAAGCACTTCCGCGCCGATACCTCCGCCGGCAACAAGTGTCGCTTCTTCAAAGTCAGTTCCGGTGATATTGCCTGCCTTTGCGGAAAGCGATGCGTTTGTCACGCGCCCCTCCACCGAGATATCCTTTTCCGCTTCTATGACGGAGTTGGAAACGGTACCGCGCACGATAACGCTTCTTCCGGCTTTTACCACGCCTTTGCTGCTTACGTTTCCGTTTATGATTATGGTGCCGCGGTATGCTATAATACCGTCGGACTGATCTATGTTCTTGTCAACTACCTTTTCATCGACGATACTGTAAACGCCGCCGCGGCAGACCAGCGTTCCGCCGTACTCGGCATAGAACCGGTTTCCCTTTTTGATGATGCCGTCGCCGGTCACAAAATCCACGGTCTTACCCTGGACGGCGGGAACGACATGCCCGAATACGTCCTTTCCGTCACGGCCTGCATGAGGAGTGACAAGGTGACATATCTCCGCACCGGACTCCACATTCGGCACCGGCTTGTTTTCCGAAACATCAAACTTTATCTTCGCTTTTCCGTCGGTACCGGGAGCAGGCTTAATTCCCGAAGCTATGACCACATCGGTATTGATGATCTGGCGCTCTGCCATGCTCTTTACCGCTTCTTCGTCGATGCCGTAGAAAACTCCGCTCGCCGAAGCTGCCCGCATCACATCGTCCGCGGTGTATGGCTTGTGGTTTTCGTTTTTCGACATCACGTTTGCATAAGCGGTCATTCCGTCATTCGATATCCTGACGGAAGCCACCGCAACAGCCTGAGAAAGCCCCGCGATCTCGCCTATCTCCTGCTTTGCGAAGGGATTTACAAACGTCCCTGCCTTTTCGGGGTGCTGTATCTCGTCGATTATGCTGTCAAACAGGGCGTCGAGCTTTACCAGATCCTCTTCCATGGTGTTCCTCCGAGAAGTATCAGAAAGATGTGACCGCGCCGCGGCTCCGGACAGCGGATACCGATCCGCCGAACGGCTCCGGCTGTCATATCATCTTCTTGCCCATAATTGTGGAGCTTATCTCGACTGCGCCGTTTTCAGCCCAGAATGTCATTGTACGTCCGTAATTAAGTCCAACGTCCTCCGCGAGTATCGGAATACGGAGCCTCGAAAGCACTGCCTTGACCGCTTCTATATTACGTTCGCCGATGTTGAACCTCGAATTCGAGGTCTGGAACATAACCGCTCCGCCTGCGATCTTTGCACGCATAGTAGAGGGAGACGCACCCATCATCTTCATCTTGTCGATCATATCCGGAATCGCGGTATCGGCGAACTTCATTCTTGTGGAATGACCGTCGATGATCGCTGTGCTGTCCGGCAGCATTATATGCGAAAGGCCGGAAATACCGGTAGTTCTGTCGTAAATGCAGGTACCGATGCAGGAGCCGAGCGCGTATGTAACAAGCACATCATCGCCCCTGCCGACCTTCCAGTCGGAGATACCGACTATCAACTTCTGACCCATTATGCAACCCCCAGCTTTCCGAGCAGGTGATCCAGAGAGTCTATTGTAGGCAGCAGCAGCATCTTAGACTGAATGCTCGTTTGATCTATTATCATATTGTTGTCGATGAAGAGAAGCTTATCACCCATCTCTCCCATTTCGATAGCCGGAACGCTCATGATCGCGCCGAGCATATCTATCGTCATTACCGGAACTTCAACGTCTATCGTCATGCCCGCAAGCTGTGCGATAGCGTTTACATAAGAGCCCGCCATGATATTGCCCATTTCGGTAAGAGCGGACATCTGCGCTTCCGTAAGCGAGAAGATATCCGGCGGTGCGTCTCCGAAGAAAGTCTCTTCTATGAGAGAAATAAGGTTCTGCTCGAACAGGAACATTATCATTCCGTCGATATCGCCGTTTATCCTTATGAGTATGCCGGCAATGACCTTTTCCGGTCCGCCTACGGCTTCGATAGCATCGTTGAAATCGAGCACCTCAACTTTCGGCACCTCGATGTCGATAAGCTTGCCGACCATTGAAGAGAGAGCGGTAGTTGCGTTTCCGGAGCCGATATTTCCGACCTCTTTGAGGACATCTATCTGCATATCGTTCAGATCTTCATATTTTCCTATACTCATTATTCACTGCTTTCCTTTCAGTTTTATTGAGTGACACTCTTTGTCACGGATCATCTCAGAGTATTTGCTATATTCATCAGCTCGTCCGAAGTGGTGACCACTCTTGCATTAAGCTGGTATGAACGGTGGGTCTCGATAAGATGCACCATTTCCGCCGCAAGATCGACAGTGGACATCTCAAGCGCTTTCCGTATGATCTGCCTGTCGTTTTCCGGAACGGCTATCGGATCGCCGGAGCGCGGAGTAACACGGAAATGGTTATCCTCGTTCTGATCGAGTCCCCAGTTGTTCTCGACGTCGTAAAGCCCGATCATATCGGTAAGCGCGTCATAGTCGATCTTCGTAGTGACATATTCCTCGGTGCCGGTGACATTCCCGTCCACATCGTGGAGCTGTCTTGTCTCGGTAACATAGGGGATAACGATATGATTGCCCTCGTTATCGAGAACGAACTCGCCTCTGCCGTTTACAAGCTCCCAGTGATCGTTGTCTATGTGAGATGCCTGGAACGCGCCGTCGCGTGTAAGATAAGTGTCGCCGCGCTCGTCCCGCACCATGAAGAAGCTGTCGCCGGGTATCGCAAAGTCAAGCTCCTGCTCGCCCATTATGAAACTGCCCTGCTCCCACATGAAGTCGGTCTTCATGACATACTGACCGTGTCCGGTCTGCCATTCCGGCTCGGTGGCGCGCTGAACGGTGTAGAGACAGTCCGCAAAGCTGGGGCGGAGCGATTTGTAGCCGACTGTATTTACGTTGGATATATTGTGGGAATAGATGTTCATTCCCTCCTGTTGGGCGATCATGCCCGAAGCGCCGGTATAAAACGAAATATTCATATACTATGCTCCTTCCCGCTTATCAGGACACTGAAGCTATCTCCTGTGCCTTGGTGTTGATCTGGTCGAGCTGCTTTAAGATCTGGCTGTTTGCCTGATAGAGCCTGTGCGCCTCCATCATCTGCGTGACTTCCTTGTTGCCGTCAACGTTCGAGTGCTCCCATGCGCCCTGAATGATATCGTAATACTCGCCGTCCGGGAGCTGTTCGTTTCCGCCGTACTGCATAAGGTTGTTGCCGAACTTGTCAACGTCAGCGTCCGGCGGGATATAAGTCAGCAGCAGACGGTCAACGATCTCGCCGTTCACGATTATATCGCCGGCATTGTTCACCTCGAAATCTCCGGTATTCAGCCTGATATCACCGTTCCTGCCCTGAACGCGACCTGCCTTTCCGAGGATAAGGTATCCGTCGCCGTCAAGCTCGAACTGACCGTTGCGGGTCTGATAGACCGTGCCGTCCTGACCGCGGATATTGAAGTACACATTTCCGTATATTGCCATATCGAAATTGCTTTCGGTATAAGTAAAGTTGCTCTGCTCAAGATTTGTCTTGGAAATATCCGCGTAGGTCTGGAGCAGATGTCCGGAGGTCTCGCGCCTTCCGTTCACAAGTATGAGCTCGTCGAGGAAGGTGTTCGTCACGATCTCGTCCTTGCGGTATCCGGCGGTATTGATGTTTGCGATGTTGTTGCCGATAGCGTCAAGCTGTCTCTGCTTGACGATCATTCCCTGTGCGGCATTGTAATAGCCTCTGAGCATCGTAATCCCTTCCTTTCGTTATTTCTCCATATAATCGGTCAGCGCGTGCTTCAGGAAAAGCACTGCCTTTGAATGTATCTGGCACACTCTCGACTCGGTGATGCCGAGAACACGCGCTATCTCATTGAACTTCAGCTTTTCGTAGTAATAGAGTGTGATGACCTGCTTCGCCTTCGGGCTTAGCTCGTCTATCGCCGCCGCTATCATCTGCCTCAGCTCCTGCTCATAAAGCGCGGTATCGGCATGATCTCCGCTCTCCATCACATCGAAGTTGTCCTCATAAAGGAGTTCCTCAAATGAAAGCGTCACCGCGCTTGCGGATTCCGCCATCTGCTTTTCGAGCTTCTCCCTTGTAAGACCGAGATGCTCCGCAAGCTCGGAGTTTTTCGGGTGACGGCCGAGCTTCGTGAAAAGCTCGTTATACGCGATATCCAGCTCTCTTCCGAAAGTGCGGACATTGCGCGGTATCCAGTCCTGATGCCTTACGAAATCGACTATCGCGCCCTTGACCTTGATATTGGCATAAGTCTCGAACTTTACGCCGCGGTCAAGATCGAATGTGTCTATCGCCGATATCAGCGCAAGTACGCCCTCGTTTATTATATCATCTGTGGTAGCGTATTTTATATAGATGTTCCGGAGCGAAAGCGCTATAACACGCACGAGCTCAAGATAACGCATGATTATATCGTTTCTCAGATTGATATCATGAGTCTCGCGGTATTCGCGAATCGCCTGTACAGCGTCGTATTCCGCCATCGTGAGCCCGCCCTCCTTTCCAAAATTCACAATTCACAATGCACAATGCACAATTAAGGTGCGCCGTTCGTTCTTGTATCGCCGCGTTCCTGCGGCGTTCCGGAACGAACTCAAAGCGTCCTGCTTTGTGCTTCGCACGCGGATCTGAATCGTGACGAGATTTGATATAATATTTTCCCATAAGCACAATTCATCAACAGGACAGCACTGCTGTCAAGATTTGTCACAATTCAGATAATATCGCCGCAGGCGATTCCACAATTGTGCATTGTGAATTGTGCATTGTGCATTGCTTAAAGCGCTATGCTGCCGACGGACTGGATCTGCGTCGAGCTGTCTATCTCACTGTACGAAAGAACAGTGATATTCTGCAGGAACTGATCTATAAGCTTCTTGAAATAAACTCTTACTATCGGGGACGTAAGTATTATCACATTTGGGATAACGTCCTTGATCTTGTTGACTTCCTCTGTGGTTCTCGCCACGATGCGCTGTATCGTTTCGGGATCCATGGACAGGTAGCTTCCCTGATCCGACTTCTTTACGCTTGCAACGATCATATCCTCTATTCTCGGATCTATCGTTATTACGCGCAGAGAATTTGCTTCCGCAAAGCGTCTTGTGATCGTGCGCTTAAGCGACTGACGGACATACTCGACGGTGATGTCGATATCCTTCATTGTCGCGGTATGATCGCTGAGCGTCTCGAGTATAGTCTCCATATCCCTTATCGGAACGCCTTCCCTCAGCAGCATTGCCAGCACCTTCTGGAGATAACCGTAGGAGATGACGTTCGGGACAAGATCCTCGACGATAGTCGCATCGGTCTTCTTGATGTTCTCGATCATCGTCTTTACGTCCTGACGGGTGAGTATCTCGCTGCAGTGCTGCTTGATGACCTCGGACAGATGTGTTATCATTACCGATACAGGGTCTATCAGCGTATATCCCGCAACATCCGCAGCGACCTTCTTGTCCTCGCTTATCCACCTTGCGGGTATGCCGAATGCCGGTTCTATCGTATCAATACCGTCAACCGGCATAGAAACGTCTCCGTTGTCCAGCGCAAGGTAGTGATCCACAAGTATCTCGCCTCTTGCGACTTCTTCGCCTTTTATCTTGATTATGTACTGGTTCGGGTTGATATCGGGATTATCCCTCATTCGCACGGAGGGTATTACCATACCCATATCCATTGCGAACTGCTTTCGGAACAGAACGACACGCTCGATGAAGTTTCCGCCGCTGCGTTCGTCAACAAGATGCAGCAGGCTGTAGCCGAACTCCATTTCAACCTGCTCCACATTGAGCAGCTTGAATACGTTGTCGATATCTCTGTAATAGTCGGTGTCCGTAGTCGGACGCTGTTCCTTTGCTTCCTCGATCTGCTGCGCCGCCGCAGCAGCTTCCGCAGCCGCAGCCTGGGTGGTTCTCTGTCTGCTGAGGTAGATGCCGCCGTAGATGAGCGCCGCTCCGAGTATCGCAAGTATCGGCTTCGGGAAGCCCGGTACCAGCATCAGCACGATCATAACGCCGCCGGTGATGATGAATACGGTGGGGTTTCTCGTGAATGAGGTCTTGACGTCATCATTGAAGCTGCCTTCGCTTGCGGTACGGGTAACTACCATACCGGTAGCGACGGATATGAGCAGGGACGGTATCTGTGAGCAGAGACCGTCTCCGACAGTCGCAAGGGAGTATGTGCTCATTACCGTGTTTATGTCCGCGCCGCCGACGATACCGATGATCGCACCGCCGATAAGGTTTATCAGCGAGGTGATGATCGACATTATCGCGTCGCCCTTTACGAACTTCGTGGCACCGTCCATGGAACCAAAGAAGTCGGCTTCACGCTGTACCTTCGCACGTCTGATCTTTGCTTCCTCATCGGTTATCGCGCCGGTATTGAGGTCCGCGTCTATGGACATCTGCTTACCGGGCATAGCGTCGAGGGTGAATCTCGCAGCAACTTCGGATACACGTTCGGAACCTTTCGTGATAACGAGGAAGTTTGCGAGAAATATGATAATGAAGATGATAAATCCTACTACCGGATCACCGCCCATTACGAACTCGCCGAATGTTGCGATGACCGAGCCTGCCTGACCGGTGCTGAGAATGCCTCGCGTGGTGGAAACGTTGAGGGCAAGCCTGAATACCGTGGTTATGAGGAGTATAGTCGGGAAGATCGAGAACTCGAGGGCTTCCTTGATATACATCGTCATAAGCAGTATTACCAGCGACAGACCTATATTCACAAGGAGGAGAAAGTCAAGAAGAGCTCCCCCCATTATACCGTTGAGCGGGATAATGAGAGCCAGAATGATGAAGATTACGAATACGGCAAACACGTTGCCAAGCATTCTCTTGACCATTTTTTACTTCCGGACCTCCTTCTGTCCTCTTCTATATTCGGGATCACGGGCTTCCGGGATTCTGTTTTTCCGTGCGCATACGGTCTGTCTGTTCCGTTACGCCGGAGAGCATTCCCTTTGCCGTGTACATTTCCGTAAGTATCGTGGCTACCGCGTTGAACAGCTTTCCGGGTATCTGCTGTCCTACGTCCACGGACTCGTAGAGCTCTCTTGCAAGAGCGCGGTTTTCCGTCACATACACATCGTTTTCTTCCGCGATCTTTACTATACGGAGCGCAAGCGCGTCCATTCCCTTTGCCACGACTACCGGCGCGGATTCCGCTGTCGCGAGCTGTATGTCATATTTAAGCGCTACGGCGAAGTGTGTCGGGTTTCTGACAACGACGTCGGATTCCGGCACCTGCTCCATCATTCTTGCCTGCGCCATTTCACGCTGTTTCTGCTTTATTTTGCCCTTGATCTGCGGGTCACCTTCCATCTGCTTGTACTCGTCCTTGACCTCCTGCTTTGACATCTTGAGGTTCTTCTCGAACTGGTACCACTGGAAGAGGAAATCTCCCGCCGCCACAAACACGAAGATTATGCAGAGTATCATAACTATCGTGAAAATGGTGTTTGCGATGTACGCCACCGCGTAGATAGGCTCCGTGTCCACAAGGCTCACTATCTCGGTCATTCTGCTCTCGATCTGACCATAGACCACGAATATAACTGCGGCAAGCTCTATGATGCCTTTTAGTATGCCCACCGCCGCCTGTGCGGAGAACATATTCTTGATGCCGTTGAGGGGGTTGAGCTTCGAGAACTTGGGCTTCAGCGGCTTCATCGTGAACAGACCGCGGGTCTGCGCCACCACCGAGATAATGACTATGAACGAGATTATTGCGCACAGCGGGAGGACTATCAGCACACTGTCCTTTATCACTCCGAGGAATATCGAGGTGTAGGAGCTTATGTCATTCACAAATTCCTGCCCGACAGCGGTTATCCCGTTCTGCACCACTCTTGTGAGCGAAATGAACATATATGAACCGAGAGCCGCGAGTGCCGCGAATGTGCCGAGTATCGACACCGCCGTGACTATCTCCTTGCTCTGGAGGACTTTTCCTTCTTTTTCTCTTGCATCGCGCCTTTTTTTCGGCGTTGCCTTTTCGGTTTTGTCGTCGCCCGGCATATCATCACCGTCCGATCATACGAAGCTGTGCGCTGCTGCGTAAAGGTTTTCCCACAGTATGCCGAACAGCCCTTCTACGAACTCCGACATCGGTCTTGCAGCCGCAAACAGTGTTATAAAGCCGATTATAAGCTTGAGCTGCACGTTCAGCACAAAGATCTGTATCGTCGGCACGGCTTTCATTATGATACCCATGCACATCTCGACGATAAGCTCCACCGCAAGCACCGGCATTGCGAACTTGAGGGCGAGCTCCATGACCGTTCCCATGTACAGCACCACCACATACGCAAGGTGCAGGGAGTTGTCTGTGAACTCATAGCCTATCGGGATCGTCTCATACGACAGCGAGAAAAGCCGGAGGTATGTGAGATGCCCGTTTGTGAGAAAGAAATATAGTATAAACAGATAATAGTAGTAGTTGCCGAATACCGGCATCGTTACGCCCGTTGCCGGGTCATAAGCCTTTGCCATGCCGAGACCTATCTCGGTATCCATTACCTCGCCTGCGTAAAGCAGCACAGTAATGATAAGATTAGTAAAGAAGCCGAAAACGAGACCTATCAGAAGTTCTTTTATGACAATTACCGCAAATCCGATAACTCCCGTAAATTCCGGCACAGCCTCGATCCCGCCCATGGAGTAGGTCATCACCACCGCGAACACCACCGACATAAAAGCCTTGATGTTGTTGGGGACGTTATTGCGGGAGAAGATAGGGTTGAATGTGAATATCCCTGTCGTCCTGCAAAGAACGAAGATAAAGGCTGTAAAACTGCTGTAAACTGTATCCCATACGAACATTGCGGTACTCTCCGCTACAATGTTATGTTGCGCATGAGATCCATTATATAGTTAAAGAAGTCTATGATGCTCGAGCACATCCAGGGACCCATCGCAAGGAGAGCAAGTGCTACTATCACGGCTTTCGGCGCAAATGTGAGCGTCTGCTCATGCACCTGTGTCGCCGCCTGGAGTATCGCGATCACAAGTCCGACAAGCATAGCTATCAGAAGCGTAGGGACCGCGAGCTTGAACGCGAGTATTATAGCTTCGGTAAAAACTTCAAGTACAATATCCTGTGTCATTGAAAATCATCTCCGTGAAGTGCGCTATATGTTGAAAGAGTTCACAAGGGTGCCTATAAGCATCTGCCAGCCGTCAACAAGTACGAACAGCATTATCTTGAAAGGCAGCGAGATCATCGAAGGCGGGAGCATCATCATACCCATAGCCATAAGTGTCGAGGAAACGACGATATCTATGACAAGGAACGGTATGAAGATCAGAAATCCCATCTGGAACGCTCTCGTAAGCTCACTGAGTATGAATGCGGGGATAACGGTCTCAAGTCCGAGCTGGTCGGTATAGTCCGTGAGCTCGTTCGGAGTCTGTTCAATATCCACCGGCGTGCGCTCTGTGATATCGGTTATCGGCTCAAGCGGTTCGAGGGGGGTGATGAAGTCACTGTTCTCCTCAGTCTCTGCCGCAGCTTCCGAACGCTGTTCCGCTTCGTACACCACAGTGCCTTTGAGGTCAAGGAAGAACTTCATATTCGACTTCGATGTGTTCTTGAGCATAAAAGTCTTAAGACTTTCCGCCGAACGGTCGATCATCTCGTTTATCCCGATCTCGCCTGCTGAATACGGCTGATAAGCGTTCTCGTTTATATCCGTTATCGTAGGCCACATTATAAATACCGTAAGAAACAGCGAAAGCCCCATGAGCACCGCGTTCGGCGGTATCGACTGGGTCTGCATTGCATTTCTTAAAAAGCTGAACACAATGACGATCCTCGTGAAGGACGTCAGCATTACAAGAAAAGACGGCGCTATCGACAGGATAGTAACTATAAGAATTACTTCGAGTGTCTGCGAACCGTCAATTCCTATGAGCTGCTTCAAAAGCGATTCGTCCACCGGCTCCGCTTCCGGATTTGCCGCAAGCACCTGTGTTTCCGTTTCCGGGTCAGGACTCAGTGCCGACGCGGTGATGCACAGCAGTGCTCCTAGAATGCAGGTCACGGCGAAAGATACGAAAAACCGAATAAACAGCTTTCTGTTTTGTTTTATAGCTTCCTTAATCATCGCTCTTATCCTTTTCCGCGTTTCTTTTCCTGTTCAATACCTCGGTAAAGGCAGAAGCGAAGCTCATTCCGTTCTGCGATTCGGGAGATGTCATACGTTCGCTGTATTCTTCCGGTGTCATATCAATGTCGGAAAGCTTTTCTATATGCTGTCCGGTAACGCCGATAAGCATGAGCTTTCCGGCTACGCTCACAACAACAAGCATTCCTTCCCGTCCGAGAGATATCCGGTCCAGCACCTTCATACGGTTGCCGTTCACATAGCCTATCCCCGTATTGAGTTTTTTAAGAGCGTAAATAAGTATGAAAAACAGACCGAGTACACCTACGAGTGAGAGTATGACCCAGAGAATATTAAGACCCATAGGAAAGATCAGCCGAGGATCTTGGTTACGGTAGCGATGATCCTGTCAGGCTTGAAGGGCTTTACGATAAAGTCAAGCGCGCCGAGCTTTATAGCCTCAACGACCATTGCTTCCTGACCCATAGCGCTGCACATAACGACCTTTGCCGCAGGGTTCATCTTCTTGATGTCGGCAAGAGCCTCAATACCTGTCTTGTTGGGCATGGTAATATCCATGATAACAAGATCGGGCTTTTCAGCCTCATAAGTCTGGCACGCGATAGCGCCGTCCTGTGCTTCAAGGATATTGGTATAGCCGTTCTTTGTGAGAGTATCCTTGATGAGCATTCTCATGAATGCCGCGTCATCAACCAGTAAAATCTTCTTGTCCATATCTGTTTACTCCTTGTTTATTGAATCCATAAGCTTGGATTTGATTATTTCCGTTATTCTGACAGCAAAGTTATCGTCGATAACAACGATATCTCCCTTTGCTATAAGGTTTCCGTTAACTATTATGTCAACCGGGGCGCCTGCCTGGCGTTCAAGCTCGATTATAGTACCCTGGGTGAATTCGAGTATCTCTTTTACCTTTCGCCTTGCCGTACCGATCTCGACAGATATCTCCAGCGGCACGCCCATGAGAAGCTGAAGGTTTGTCTTCTGTTCCCCCGTGAGCTGCATATTCGGTGCGTCGAACTGGTTAAGCTGGGCGTTCTGGACATTCATGGGCTGCGGATATCCGCCGTATCCCGGCTGAGGGGGGTATCCGTAAGGAGGCGGGTAACCGTACTGCGGCGGATATCCGTATGGCATCTGCGGCATTCCCTGCATCTGTGGCATTCCCTGCATCTGCGGCATACCCTGAGGCATACCCTGCATCTGGGGCATACCCTGCATCTGCGGAGCGCCGCCCATATTTCCGGCGAACATTGCGTCCATCTCCGCCTGGGACATCGTTCCTCCGCCTGCACCCGGTGCAGCCGCACCGCCGCCGGCGAACATCGCGTCCATTTCAGCCTGCGACATCGTTCCTCCGCCTGAGCTTCCCTGGCTCGGAGCCGCTGGAGCAGGAGCGGGTTCGGCAGGTGCGTCATCGGCAACGCCGAGCACCTTGTCTGCGATGTATTTCGCAAGGTCTATCGTAAGTACCGAGCAGAACTCGGATTTTATCACTCCGTCAATGGTGAGATCGAAGTAGATCGCCGCAACTTCCTCATCTTCGGCAAAATCCTGCACCTCGCTGAGATCGACGCTCTCCATAATATAGGGTGTCGGGGTGGAGATATCGACAACGATGCCGAGAAAATCCGAAAGCGCGGTGGCGCTCGCTCCCATCATCTGGTTCATGACCTCGGAAACGGCGCTTATGTTCAGCTCATCAAACTCAAAATCCGGCGTTACAACGAGCGGCTGACCCATGAGCTGATTGAGTATCATCTGCACGTCGTCCTGTCTCAGGACCATAAGGTTATTGCCGGAGAGACCCCTGACATATTCTATTTTTACGCACACCGCAGGTTCGAGCTTGTCGTACTGCAGCATGTTGTCCGCCCTGACGATCTCCACTCTCGGAGTGGTGATCCACACCTTTGCACTCAGAAGCTCGGAGACTGCCGTTGCCGCACTTCCCATGCTTATATTCATGACCTCGCCAAGGGCGTCCTTTTCCATCTCGGAAATTTCAACTTTAGGCATTACTGACCCTCACTTCTGAACACGTTCTCTATCTTTACCGCTTTATTCTGGTTAAACGATCCGAGTTTTCCGTCAAACCACACCTTGTTGCCTATCTTGAGCGTGACATTGCTGTCTATGCTCACATCAAGCGGTATTATATCGTCTATCTGCAGATTCAGCACGTCCGATACATCAAGTGAAGTCTTTCCGAGTTCAGCCACTATATCGAGCGACGTATCGTTGAGAGCGCGCATGATGTTGTCGCGGCGTTCCTGTTCTCTTGCCGCATCATAGCGCCTTGTGCTTCTGACCGACTTTGAGACGTACTTCTGCATAAGCTCATCGAGGCTCAGAGCCGGAATACAAATCGTAATGATCGTCTTTGTATCGCTGACTGTTGCTTCGAGAGCGACAAGTATCATCGTATCATCATAGTCCACCGCGGAGTAAACACGGGAGTTCGTCTCGATATTGACGACGCTCGGATTCACCTCTACATACGGCTCCCACGGATCGTGGAGCAGTGCGGACATATTGTTGATTATCTTGTCTATGATGCTGACCTCGATCTCCGTGAAATCCCGGTCGGCGTCCTTGTATTCGCCCTTGCCTCCGAGGAGACGGTCCATAAGGATATATGTGAGCGAGTTTGAAAGCTGGACTATCGCCGTGACTGTTCCGATATCGTCATCGTGTATGCCGAGATCGAGGGTTCCCATCATAACGTAGTCCGGCAGTGCGTTGTTGAATTCAAAGTACCGCTGTTCCTCGATAGAGGCGAGGCTTACCTTACAGTAAAGCCTCAGCAGACCTGTAAGGTACGAGGACAGGAGTCTCGCGTAGTTGTCAAAGATGCTGTCGAGTATCTTTATACGCTCTTTGGTAAACTTTTTCGGAGCGCGGAAGTCATACTCCTTGACATCCGGCTCTTTTGAGGTTTCGACCATTTCGCCGGACATGGCACTGCTAAGCAGCGCGTCTATCTGTTCCTGCGTAAGGGTTTCAGCCATTAACGTCTCACCTCTCTCCCCGGTATCCACCGGGCGGCAGATCTACCTTATCACTCCGCGGCTTCGGCGCTGTCGTCTTCTGCCGGTTCCTCTTCTTCCGGCAGGTCTATCAGTATATCCTCCGGTATCTCGGATATCGGCATCGTAAATACGGGTCCGGTATCGTCCTGCGCGGTATCTTCATCGGATACGACAGCACCGGAATACTTGCTGTCAAGACCGGAGATTATCTGCTGTACCGTATCGTCGGTAACACCGCCGTGGATATCTGTCCTGTCTATCGCATCGGTCTTGCCGTTGGAAATGCCGTAGTCGTAGAGCAGCATATCCTCGATGATCGCGGTATCCGCTGCCGCTATGTCATTTCTCGTGATAACGAGCTCGACACGCCTGTTTTCCTGTTTATGCTCTTCTGTATCGTTGGGAGCGATAGGATCGTACTGGGCGCGGCCCTCTGCGATGTACTTCTCGCTGTCAACGATAACGTTGTAATCAAGATATTTCAGCACGGAGCAGGCTCTTGCGGAAGAGAGGTCCCAGTCGTTTATCGCCGAGAGCCCCTGTGCGGTATGACCCTGCACCTTGATGCTCTTGATGTAGTCGCCGATCGCCTTTATGCCGGGCATGATCGCTTTCAGCGCGGATCGTCCCGTAGCCTTTAGCTCAGCGCTGTCGCCGTCGAACATTATGGAGTTGTTGAATCTGATGTTGATGCGCGATGAAGAAGACTGTGACACGCTTATCGAGTCGGAGAACTCACTCTGTGCCGCAGCGCCGGATACCCACGCAAACAGCTCGTCGAAGTTGTTCGGAAGTCCCATGTTTGTTTCTTCACTTGATGTCGTACCCACTCCGGAACCGTTCGGGACATCGGTATTTCCGTCCTCATCGCTTCTGTTTTCGCCTTCGTCGATCTGCTCCATAACAAATGGGTTTACATATTTACCCTGGCTGTTGAACGACTGGAAGATGTACTGGAACTTGGTCTCATCAGGAGTCGATGCCGCGTACAGAAGCACGAAGAAGCACATCAGCAGCGTAACCATGTCCGAATATGTGGACATCCATTCGTCAACACCGGTATGAATGATCTTTACCCTTTTTTTAGCCATTTTTTTCTCCGGTGACCGTCCGCAGCGCTTTATGCGCAAACAGTCGGTAATATATTATACCATAAAACACGCGGTATTGCAATATTTTTTTGAAATTTATCGTAAGCCGCACCGGGCTTATGCACTCTACTTTGCTGCTTCTTCCTTCTTTGCGGACTTCGGGAGCATGAAATCGAGCTTTTCCTTGATCATTCTCGGGTTTGAGCCTTCCGCGATAGCCATAACGCCCTCAATGATTATCTGCATACAGAGAACTTCGTCTTCGTGAGCGTTCTTGAGCGCGGATTCGATAGGTCCGAAAATTACGTTTGCGAACAGCGAACCGTAGAATGTCGTGATAAGCGCAACCGCCATAGCCGGTCCGAGGTCACCGCCGTCCAGGTTCTGGAGCATGATTACCAGACCGACCAGCGTACCGAGCATTCCGAATGCCGGGCAAAGGCTGGCACCCTTTCCGAAGAAGCCTTGTCCGGCTTCGTGTCTCTGGGACATGAACTCGAGGGAGCCTTCAAGCATCTCGCGAACCTTTGCGGAATCGTTGGCATCAACGATCAGCATAAGGCTCTGCTTCATAAACGGATCTTCGCACTTGTTCGCACTGTCTTCAAGTGCAAGAAGTCCCTTGCTTCGTGCGGTATTTGCAAATTCAACTATCTGGGTTATGTAGTCCTCAGCCTTGAACTTAGGCGGAAGTATCGCTATCTTGAAAAGCTTCGGGAGCGATTTCAGCAGCGACAGCGGCGATACTGCGATAAGAACGCCGAACGTACCGCCGACGGTGATCGCGAGAGACGGTATATCTATGAACCAAGCCAGCTGACCGCCGTTAAATATTCCGTAAAGTATAAGACCGAACGCTATGACCCAGCCTATGATAAGTGTAATATTCAAAAAGGATCCCTCCAGTTAAAATTAACGTTGCATACAAACCCGAATACACACCGAAAAACACGACCCTGCTTTTCCGGCAGAACGCAGTGTACATTCGGGATCGTGTGCGTATTATGTCTGATCTTCGTGCCTGCCGTCGCGCGTCCGTCCTCTGCTTGCACGGTTGAAGCCGACGATGCGGCGGAAGATCTCTTCAATGTTTTCCTGCACTATATAGCTGTGTCCGTTGGACATTGTTATAACGGTATCCGGCGTTTCCGTGACCGCCTCGATCTGTGTGTCGTTCAGCATTATCGCCTTGCCGTTAAGCTTCGTGAGTATTACCATAAAGCACCCTGCAATAAGCATGCCTGCGCGGCGGAGCATACACTCCGCCGCACCGGCATGACCGGTTTTATCTTATCTCTTGAGGTTTACAAGTTCTTCGAGCATCGTATCGGACACGGTTATGATACGCGAGTTCGCCTGATATCCTCTCTGCGTGATGATCATATCGGAGAATTCCTGGGCAAGGTCAACGTTTGACATTTCCAGAGCGCCCTGGATAACTTCGCCGGCACCGTCGGTTCCGCCTATCTTGACCTGCGGTTCGCCGGAAGCAAGAGACGCTCTCCACAGCGAAGTACCTACCTGCTCAAGACCGGTGGGGTTCTCGAATGTGGCGATATCTATACGTCCAAGCACAAGGAGTCCGTGTACGGCATGACGGCCGTAGATCGTACCGTCGGTGTCTATCTGTATTGTCTCGAGGTCATCGACAGCCTGCTCCGCAGCAGTACGTCCGTCTGTAAGTGTAACGGTGCTGAGCGCGGTAGCGATATCGGAGAAGAAGTTGTCTCTTCCGTTATCGAGACCGAGACGTTCTGTTCTGTTGCCGATACCCTGCGAGAAATCGAAGGGGTCCGTTGTTGCAGTCCTTGTCTTCGCGCCGGTAGTCTCGTCCGTCTCAACAGTATATGTGGATATCTCAACTGTAAGCTGGTGATTGGGATCGCTTGCCTTGTCTATGGCATCATTGATAGCATCTTCAAGAGAATCGTAAGCAGTTCCGTCCTCACGGTAAGCGACACCGCTTGCCGGCACCGTAACGGTGAGTATGCTGTCCTTCCACTTCGCGGTAACATAGTTCTGCGATGTGGTGGATTTGAGATCAAGCTCGTACTTGTTGGCAAACTCGCCTGCCTTATCGGCGGTAACGGTCAAGTCCATCTCATACTCCGTACCTGTGCCGGAGTCCGTGTAATTCACGGTCATTGTATTGTTTGCCGCAAGCGCCTGAACATCGTCGTACTGCGGGAGGGACTCGAACTCGATGCTGAACGGGAGCACGCCGTCGGGAAGACCGACGCCGCCCTGGTAAACAGCTTCATTCACCGCGTTCTGGAATTCGCTGAGTGCGTTGTTTACAGCGTTCTGACGCATGGTGTCGGTAACGGAGCCGGGGTTTTCGCGCTCCATCTGGTTGAGACGCTCGAATTCTGCCTGACCGAAATCCTGATCGAGGTCCATATATATGGTAAGGTTTGTTCCGCTTCTTGTAGCATACGGAGTATCGGAATCAACGATCGTGAACGAAACGTTGCCGTCTTCGCCGAATGTATTCGCGCTGATCGTGATATCGTAGCCGTTTACGGTTTTGGTAGCGCTTGCAACGTTGTTGTCAACAGCCGGAACGTGGATCTGGATACGCTGGGACTGACCGGTCTCGATGCCCGTAGGATCGCCGGCGACACCGAGAACGATATTGCCGTTGGGGTCTGTAAGGTTTCCGTAGCTGTCCACGGAGAACTTACCTGCACGGCTGTAGTAGATATTTCCGGAATCGTCCATTACCTGGAAGAAGCCTTCGCCCTGGAGAGCGCAGTTGAACTTGCTGTCCGTATAGGTGAAGCCGGACTGCACCATTACCTGTGATACCGTTCCGAGCTGGGAACCGTAACCGATCTGGGTGGGGTTCTTGCCGCCGGAGGTGGAATCGCCGGAAGAAGCGTTCGCCTTGGTCTGGTAATAAACGTCCTTGAATGTAACTTCGCTTGTCTTGTAACCTGTGGTATTGACGTTGGAGATGTTGTTGCCTATAACGTCCATTCTCTGGTTATGGGTCTTCATTCCGGCAACACCGGAATACAATGATTTCATCATAGCGGTAATTCCTTTCTCTGCACCGCCGCTGTGCCGTCCGTCTGTCGTTCGGGACGGCTGTGTCTCTTCGGAAGGCTTGCGCCCCCTCGGTCCGACATCATACTATCACGGCGGAATCAATGTTTGTGAATACGTTTCCTTTAAGATCGTCTGCCGATACCGTTGTTATGACGGTATTGTTCTTGACGCTCACGATAAATGCCGTGCTGTCAACAAGTATAAGGCTTTCTTCGCTGCCCTTCTCCGCTGCCAGCTCCACGCCTTTGTTGAGACGCTCGATCCTGTCGTTCTCCGACACATCGATCTTTCTGCTCTCAAGGCGTCTTATCGCATGGTTTGAAAATTCAACTTCCTTGTTCCCGAGGCTGTTTTTCAGATGTTCCGCAAAACTTCCTGCCTCATCGCTTCCATGCACGGCTTCGCCCGTATTATAAGGGCTCGCACCGCCTGTTGAAACACTTATCGAATTGCGTCCGGCAAGATACTCACTTATAAGCATCTTTCAACCTCACCCTTTCCGAAAATGTTATTCAAAAAGCTCATAGATGCGTCTGTCATCGTCACTGCTGTCGTTTTCCGCAGCGTCCGCGATATCATCTTCGTCAGTCTGAACTGCCGCAGTGCTTCTTGTCTGTACCGCCTGTTCAGCCGCAACAGTGTTCTGTGCAGTCTGTGTTCTGCCGTCTGATGTACCTGCCGGCTGCTGTGAAACGGGTTCAACGTTGTCCGGCACCGAAGATATGTTCTGTACGCTCTGTTCTTCCTGTACAGGCTGAGTCACTCTGAGAACGTCTGTCGCATTGTACGCATAGCCGTTTACGACTACTCTTACATTGCCGTTTTCGATCTCAAGGGAGCTTACCGTTCCTTCATCGTAGTATGCGGCGCCGTTTTCGTCTATGGACTGAACAACTGCGTTCTTGCCGAGAATGCTTGACGCGAATGCACCGTAGTCTCCTATGGACGAGGACTGCTGTGTTCCGTTGTCATGCACCTGTGATACAGCGCTGAGCTTGTAGTTGGTGCCGTTCACGTTTATCATGGGTGTCTCTCCGCCCTTGACATACGATACAACGCCTGTCTCTACCTCTCCGTCGCCCTTGGACACGGTAACGGTCTTGCCGATAAGGGAGTTCGCATAGGACATCTGCTGTGTCTCGAACGTATCCTGCTGTGCCTGAAGTGCCGTAAAGCTTGCCATCTGGGAGATGAACTCGGTGTTTGATGTGGGCTCCAGCGGATCCTGGTTCTGCATCTCAGCTATCAGCAGCGAATAGAAGTTGTCCATTGTTACAAGGTCATGCTTATCGGTGAACATATCCTTGTACTTCTCATAGTTGCTCTGAGGGGAAGCTATCCCGCTTATAGCGTCTGCCATTGATATTCCTCCTTTTCTTTAGTGATCAGATATTCTGAAGAATGTCGTAGAAGCTCTCGCCGTCATCGTTATCGTCGTCGTTCTGCGAGTCTTCATCGTCTCTCGAGTACGGATTCTTGCTGCTGCCGTCGTAGTTCTGCTCGTTGTACTGGGTATTTTCCTGCCCGGTAACTACCTGGTAGTTCTCAAGCTCAACGCCGTTCTGGTGCAGTACGCTTTGCAGGCTTTCCGTCCTTGCCGCAAGTATCGCTCTTGTTTCGGGGTTTTCCGCGTTAATCTCGACCGAAGCGCGTTCACCTGTCATTATCAGCTTGACCGTGATCTTGCCGAGGGCTTCGGGATTGAGCACCATGGTGAATTCCGTGCGGTCGCCCTGCATATTCTGAATGCGTTCGAGTATCTGCTCCGCCGTCTGTATCTCGGGCGGTCTGATCTCTGCGGTCTGTTCCGACATCTGTTCGTTCTCTACGGGGATATCGGTGTCCGTTCTGCTGCCCATAAGCTCCGCCGACATGTGTACGGCATCGTAGGTCTGGGTCTTCGGGGCATCTCCGGCCTCTTCGGAAACATCGAATCTGCCTTCGCCGAGTATGTGATCCAGCTCTCCTGTGCGGTCACTGCTGTTCATGCTGTGTGACAGCTTCATCGGCTCATCGTGCATCAGTATCGCTTCCGGCGTTTCGGTCTCTGTGATATGCTCGTACTTCACTTCGCTGAGTCCGAGTTCTTTCTTCGCGCCCTCGATGAGTTCAGAAAGCAACTTCGCGGTATCCTTCACAGCGGAAAGGTTTTCCGTGTAACCGAATCCTGTCTCGATACCGAACTCGCTTTTCAACGGATCATAAGGTTCTTCCGGCATATCCGCCAGCCTTTGCAGAAGCGACTTCGCGCGTTCCTCGAATGTGCTGTCGGCGGGTCTCAGATCTCCTTCGGGAAGGTCCGGCATCCTCTCCCGCAGCGTTGACATGAAGCTGTCAAGCTCAGGTGCGTTCTCTTCTCCAGTCATCTCCGGGTCTTCGGCTCCCATTCCGGATATCAGAGCGGCTTCAGCATGTTTTGCGGTCATAACGAATGAAGCATCCGGTGAAACCACATGCACAGCCGGCTCGTCCGGTATAAGATCCGTGAACTCATCGGGGATATCGCCATCGTAGGCTCCGGTACTGCCTGTTCCCGCAGCAGCCGCGACAGCTTCCGCCAGCAGTTCTGCGATCTCTTCCGGTATTCCGGCAGCATTATCGTCCTTATTTCCCGACGACATCGCTTTGAGCGCGTCCGTCATCATCTCTGCGGCTTCTTCCTTTGAAGGAGTCTCGCCGGTCTCGCTTACTGTCCGGGTGACTGTTTCAGCAGCCTTGTTCAGCAGCTGATCGACTTTTGCGGCATCTCCCGCTCTCGCCTCATCGGCAAAGCTTCTTCCCCTGTCGTCATTCGCACTGCGCACATCTGGGCGTTCGGAAACGGGTCTTTCGGCAGCCTTTCTGGTATAGCCGAACTCCCTGCGGATATCGTTCCTGCCGGGATCCGACAAGCCGGGCTGTTTACGGCTCCCCGTACTTACATTGCCGAGAACATCGGAAAATCCGCCGTCCGTCTCACGGGCTTTTGAACCTCCGGGACTGTTCACCTTGACGTCCATACTTACCTTGTTCGTAACCATATTACACCTCCTTTCAAGTCGCAAAAGGGCATAGTTACCCTTATACTACTATATAACTACATTATACACAAATTAATATCAAAAGTCAATCAAATATTGTAACTTTTTATGAATTTAAGCAGATATTGCAAATTTTTTGTTTATTTTTCACTAACAAAAGGTCTATATTTATGCACATTTATGCCGGCGAAAACCGCACATCTGCCAATTATGCTTCAAAGGCGTTATTTTTGCGCAGGTATATCTTTCTTCGGCAGCCGTCTGCGCATAAAGAAGAAGCAGATAAGATGAACAAAGAAGGTTATCACCCACGAAGCCGGGTACGACATGAACAGCCAGAATACCGTGTGGAACTCCGGCAGCTGAAATCCCGTGAATATCCAGAGTATTCGCAGTCCGCAGGCTCCGAGGAGTGATACTATCGTGGGCGTTACGGCGTATTCCATTCCGCGTATCGAGCCCACGATGCAGTCCATAAGCCCGCAGGTGAAGTACAGCGTACATACAAGGCTCATTCGCACAAGCCCTGCCTCTATCACGTCCGGTCTCGGGTCATATATGCCGAGCAGCGGCGTTCCGAAGAAGTAGGCGAGGTTGCCGAGCACAAGCCCCACCACTGCCGCGCAGGAGCAGGATATCAGCGCGATGCGGTTCACGCGGCTGTACTTACCGGCGCCTATGTTGGCGCTCGTGAATGTGAGAGCGCCTTGAGAGAAAGAGTTCATGGACACCCAGATAAAGCCCTCGATGCTTGCCGCCGCCGCGCTTCCCGCCATTACCACAGCGCCGAAGCTGTTGATAGACGACTGGATCACCACATTCGACAGCGAGAACACAACGCCCTGAAATCCCGCAGGAACGCCGATCTTGAGCATCTTCCCCACCGTCGCTCTGTCCAGCCGGAGCTTTCTGAACTCAAGCTTAAAGCCGCCGTTCTCTTTCACAAGGCACATCACGATAAGAAGCGCCGAGATGCACTGGGATATCACGGTAGCCAGCGCCACGCCTGCCACGTCCATCTGACAGAGAATGACAAAGATAAGGTTCAGAACCACATTTATCGCTCCGGCGAATGTCAGATAGTACAGCGGGCGCTTGGTATCGCCCTTTGCGCGGAGTATAGAGCTGCCGAGGTTGTATATCATCATCGCCGTCATTCCGGCAAAGTATATCCTCAGATACAGCGCGGACAGTTCCAGTACTTCCGGCGGAGTCTGCATCAGTTCAAGCAGATCATCTGCGAAAATACAGCCTGCAGCCGTCAGCATGAGCCCGCTGATAACGCTTAGCACCATTGAGGTATGTACGGCCTTTGATACGCGTTCATTGTCTCCGGCTCCAAGGTAGTGGGACGCAAGCACGTTCGCGCCGGTGGAAAGACCGAGAAACAGGTTCGTCATAAGGTTCACGAGGGCAGTGGTGGAGCCTACGGCGGCAAGCGAGTTGTCGCTTGCGAAGTTGCCGACGACGATTATGTCCGCGGCATTGAACAAAAGCTGCAGCACGCTCGACAGCATCAGCGGGAGCGACAGCTTCAGAAGCTTCGGAAGTATTGCCCCGCTTGTCATATCCATATCGGTATGTCTGCGCATGGAATGCTCCTTTCTTTGTGTTGACAAGTATGTTTAGTTGTTATATAATGGTATGTGAAAAGTCTGTAAAAAACTCTGGGGGACGGGAAATGAAGATCTACTGCATAAGCGAAGGCTCGATATACCGCATAGACAGCGGAAAACCGCAGCAGCTCACCTGCGGGCGTATAAAGGATTACCTGCACGCAGTCAACGAGATGAAGAAGCGCGACGAGTGGAAGACCACCGGCAAAGGCGCACAGTTCATGCAGGTGCAGGAAAAGTACTACGAAACGGAAGGCGAGTTTCTGCGCTCATTGTCGAGCGACGGCGAACGCCTTATCTACGGCACTTTCATCGACGGTGTCGGCGGGCTTTACTTCAAGGACCCAGAGACCGATGACGAGACCTACATATTCGCAAATCAGACCGTTGACCCGGGACGTGTTTCCTGCAGAAACGGAAAATACATCTTCGATGCGGGCGAGGGCGGATACGAGCGGCACATAGGCTGGCTTAACACCTCAAACGGCGGGACAGACCAGCTCACCGAGGGCTTCACCAGCGAAAGCTGTCCGTTCATATCGCGGCGCGATCCGGATATTGTCTATTATACGGCAATGGGCTATGCCCAGAACAGCTCCGGACAGGTTGTGGAAAAGAGCCCCTGCGCGATCTGCTCTTACAGCGCGAAAGACGGCTCTCTGACAGATGTCCTGTCTGACCCGGCTTATGATTATATCAAGGCTTCCGACGACGCGGAAGGGAATATCTACTGCATTCGCCGGAAATATGAGCCTACCCGCCGCAGCCGGAATGTGGGAACGGACATTCTGCTGTTCCCGTACAGGATCATAAAGGCAACATTCGGCTTTTTAAGCACGTTCTCAATGGCATTCGGCGGAGAGCCTCTCCGCACCGGCGGCAGAAATCCTGCTAAGAACAAGACTGCCGACGAGCGGGAGCTGTTCGTAGAAGGGAACCTGATAAAGGCGAAGCGCATTGCCGGCTCCGACAGCTCCGACGAGGGTATTATCCCGTCGGAATGGGAACTTATCCGTCACTCCGCGTCCGGCACCGATACGGTCATTGCGCGCGGAGTAATGGACTATGCGCTTCTTGACAGCGGCGTGATCATCTACTCGGACGGCAGGTTCGTAAAGCGCCTCTCCGACGGCAAGTCCGAGAAGATATGCCGCATAGACCTTGCCAACTGCATCTCTGTAATCGAGTAACATCAGATTCCATCTGCGCTTACGCGCTTTAGTCCTTTGGTCGCTCCTTGAATGCGCGCATCGTGCGCGCTTTTGGGAGCGACCGCAATGCATCCTGCATTGCGCGGACAGCGCCAGCCTGCGCGGCTGGACCGCGGCGGGAAACGTCCCGCAGCGAATGACCGTTACACGGAACCCGACAAGTTTCGTGACAGATCGGTATTAAAACTGATCCATAAATTTGAAGAGGATAGCTAACCGAGGCGGCGCACCCGCCGACAGAAGAATGTCGCTACGCATTTCGCAGCGGGGCGTTCCCCGCCGCACCGAATCCGCGCACAAGCAGCTCCGAAAGGCTGATCTCATCAAATGAGCCGTCGCTTGCAGCGCAGAGGACTGCGAGACCTGGAGCGAACTCGTACAGGAACTGCCTGCACATACCGCAGGGCGTACATTTCTCCACCGTGCTTCCCGCAACAGCGATCATGCGGAAACTGCGCTTCCCCTCGCTGACTGCTTTCGCAACGGCTGTGCGTTCCGCGCAGATGCCGCAGGGATACGACGCGTTCTCGACGTTGCAGCCGGTAAAAACGCTCCCGTCATCGCACAGGACCGCAGCTCCGACGCGGTATCCCGAATAGGGCGCGTAGGCATTCTCCGCCGCCTTTACGGCCGAATCCACAAGTTCTTTCTTCGCGTTCCCGCTTGCCAAGCTGTCATTCATACAAAACACCGCCCTTCCATACAGTGCAAGTATTATAACACATCACGGCACAAAAATCAATCACCCCGCGAAAAATCGGCGTTTGGGCGGGACAGAAAAATTTCTTTAAAATATCATAAAAAATTTTTATAAAATACTGGAAATTCTGTTAAAAATATGATATAATATAGTTGTTATGCAGAATAAAGTTCTATAAACCGCATTGCAATGCGGAAAAGACCGGAAGCTGCGGACTAATAAAACATCAGGAGGAAAAATCCAATGGCAAAGAAATATGTTTACCTTTTCAGTGAAGGTAACGCAGACATGAGAGAGCTTCTCGGCGGTAAAGGCGCTAACCTCGCGGAGATGACCAAGATAGGTCTTCCCGTACCTCAGGGCTTTACTATCTCCACAGAAGCTTGCACCCAGTATTATGAGGACGGCAGAAAGATCAATGACGAGATCATGGCTCAGGCTATGAAGGGCGTTGAGGAGATGGAGAAGATAAACGGCAAGAAGTTCGGTGACAAGACCAACCCTCTGCTCGTTTCCGTTCGTTCCGGTGCAAGAGCTTC
>DEWH01000014.1:32415-32539 GCA_002363155.1 Ruminococcaceae bacterium UBA3215
ACTATCCTCAACCTCGGTCTTAATGATGATGTTGTGGCATCTATGATCGCCGGCAACCCCGACCCCAAGTTCGAGCGTTTCGTATATGACTCTTACAGACGTTTCATCCAGATGTTCTCCGACG
>DEWH01000028.1:0-39488 GCA_002363155.1 Ruminococcaceae bacterium UBA3215
GCCAGGATCAAACTCTTTAGTAAATTGTATATTAATCTTTCAATTAATATCGTTTGATTTAGCTCCGTCCAAACACTAACATTACTTAAAACATTATTGTTTATCCGAAATTATCTTTTTCCTTGAATATCAAGGGTTCGTTAATTCGTTCTTGTCTGCTGTTCAATTTTCAAGGTGCCTCGTATTTGCTCCAACGCTCCGCGTTCTCGCAAATACTCACATTCGCTTTCGCTCATGTGCCGCTGTCTCCGAAAAACCTCTTCTTCTCGACAGCTTTAATATTCTACCACAATCTCTTCGCTTTGTCAATACCTTTTTCAATTTTTTTCAAAAAATTTTTTTGATTCTCTCGAACCTTTTGCCAAAGCCGTTTTTTGGGGGAGAATGCATTGATTATATCACAACTTTCGTAACTTGTCAATAGTTTTTTGAAAATTTTTTCATTTTCTTTTTCTCGCCGCGACAATTCCGAGAATCAGCGCAATTATCATCACAACCGCAGAAAGCGCGATCTGCATAAACGCGGGTTTTCCTGCCGAACTGTCGGAAAGCATATCCGCTACGCCTCCCAGTGCCTTGTCAAGAGAGATCTCATAGCCGTAAAGATCCGCCGCCTTCCTCATAACATCGGTAACAAGCAGCGCATACATACCGAGCACATCAAGGATCAGAGTTATCACAACTGAAATAACAGTCCCCTTCTTATCAAACGAATCGCCGCCGATCCTGTATCCCACAAATGTGAACAGTGCCGGCAGGAATGCGCATACTGCCATAATTATATCTTTGGTATCCGCATCGAGCATCGTCATAAGTTCCACTATGTACCCGAGTCCGCACCAGATCGCACAGCCTATAAGCCCGAACAGTATCGCCGCGATCGTGCCGACAACAGCATTGCTGCCTTCTCTGATAGTTCTGCCGGAGGGTATCGGCTTTGACGATGGTCTTGATTTTGATACAACGTGCGATTCCGACTTGTATTTCTTGTCCTCCTGTCCGTTGAAGGAGTACTGCTGTCTCGAATAGTCCCTGCTGCGGGAGCCTGTTTCGTCTCCGAGACGGGGATCGCTCAATCTATAGCCTTTCGGTCTGCCGTCAAATCCGACAGGTTCTTCTGCCGTATTTGCATTTTCATAGCTTCCGTAAGCGAAAGCTCTTACGTTATTCCGATTGTAGCCCGAGGACGAGCTCGATTCTCCCATATTTGAATTCGGGTTGATGAGCGGAACGCTTCCGTCCTCCTCAAGAGGAGTTTCCGGAACAACAATGGATTCCCCGCGCACAAGATCCGGTCTGTCATTTTCGGGATCAAGCGCAACGATATCGATATCTTCGCCCTCGTTGCTGTCGTCGTAAAGCTCGGTAACTGCGACAGTGTCATCTTCGCCGACTTTTTCCGTGTCCTGCAGCACAACTTCAATATCCGCGCCTTTTCCTGCCGCGGTCAGGACTTCTATATCATCTGCCCCCATTTCCGCGACTTCCTGCTCGGAACCGAGCATAAGCCCGTAGATATTTGCATCGTCATCATCGCCTATTACAGCTGCGGCAGCATCTTCCTCCCGCTCCTCAACCGCATCGTTCTCGTCGTACATAAGTCCGCCGATAGCGGCTTCATCGGCTTCGGAAGGCGCGGTTATAACTTCGGCATTTACCGGGGTTTCGGGCTTCTGCTCCTCGTCACCGCCGGCATACATAAGAGATTCAAGAGCCTTGTCTTCTTCGGCGGACGACTGCGCATTTATTCGCTTTTCTTTCTCATATTCCCGCTGAACGGCTTCAAAAAGCTCGGAGCGCGGAGGTTCCGGCTTCTTCTCTTCTTCATCATCGCTGACCATAAGCCCGGAAAGATCAGCTGTCTCACCGTCCGTGCCTATGATGCGCCTGTCTGTCTCCACTTCCGGTTCTTCTTCCGGTGAAGTGACATCTGCAAGCAGGTCATCGAGCCCAGAAGTATCTTCGCTGTCCTTATCCACGGAATCAAACGAATCTATCTCGACACGATTCGTTTCCCTTTCGGCAGCGAGCGCCGGCGCAGCCGCAGCATACGCGTCCATTGCTCTGATAAGCCTTCCGGTACGGCAGTCTATGCAGTACTGTGCAACGGAACCGGCGCTTTCGTAAATGCCGAGACCTTTCGTGTTCCCGCAGGCATAACAGCAGTTCACATAGCCGTGGGTTTTCAGATTGGAAGCGAGATCGGTTATGAATTCCTTTATATTGCGGGTATTGCGCTTAGGATCATTGTATTTCACGAGCGCGAGTGCGGCGCCTCTTCCGTTTGCAACATAGTGCTTTATGATATGCGGTTTTTCTGCGACCTGTCCGGAAAGGTATTCGTCAAGCTCACCGTCTTCTTCGCCGTCCGCTTTCTGGATCCACATAAGACAGCCGTAGCTCTTTGTCTCATTGTTCTCCTTGATGACCGTGTTTATGCCGCCTATACTGCCGGCGAGCACGTCACTGGTCTCATCATATTCAAGATCGAGGGATAATCCCGTTTCAAGCAATTCTTTCATTTTTATCACCCACAGGCGCTTTTTGCATTTTCATTAACGGTTTCGACACCGCATTTTACTAATTTTACAATATTTTTATATTATTGTCAATAAAAATATTGAAAAATGTTTGAAATTATGCTATAATTTTATTTATGGTATGCCGATCCGGGCATATAAAGTCTAAAGAACCGGGGTGAGCGAAGTAATATGAAAAAAGGCGTAATCAAGGCACGAACATACTTTCCGATATCGAGCGACCCTTTTGAAATGCCGATACCGATAAAATTCGAGCTTCATCACGCAAACACCCTGCTCTGCATCTATTCCGTAAAGAACGATCTTTCCGTTGACTACTCATACAATGCCAACACGGATATACCTATGCCCACACCGCCGGACAAGTACCTTACGATAAACGATATATACTATATAATAAGATCCCGTGTTTTTCAGGACAACCCCTACACCACACCGATGGAGCTGGAGCGGCTGGGACTTGAGGAGTACAATCCCTACGAGATAATACTCAAGACCTACGGGATAATGCCTGCCGACGCGTACTGGCTCAAACGCTCGGACGACAGCTCATCATTCGACGACGCGATCGCAAAATACAACAAGATAATGTTCGGCGTACAGCCTCCGGGACCCGACAGCAAAATAGAGGATTTTCTCGGATAGACCTGAAGAAAGAAGACATATTTTATGGGAAACACAAGTTTTGAATACGAAAGAAAGCCATTCTACTATGAGACTGACCAGATGGGGATAGTTCACCACTCCAACTATATCCGCTGGTTTGAGGAAGTCCGTACCGCCTACATGAATGACCGCGGATACCCATATTCCCGTATGGAGAGCGAGGGCGTGATGATACCGGTGCTGGGAGTTGACTGCAAGTACAGGATCCCGGTAAAATACGACCAGCCTGTGCTGATACGCGGGAAGATCGACCTGTTCGACGGACTGAGGCTGAACGTATCATACGAGATCGTGGACAAGGAGACCGGAAAGGTGCATGTCACCGGTCACTCGGAGCACTGTTTCGTGAACTCGAAGAACTTCCGTCCTCTGCGCCTGAGCAAGACACACCCGGAAATGGCAGAGATATTCATGTGAGGAAAGACATGAACGATTATGACGTTATTATAATAGGTGCCGGTGCAAGCGGAGTCTTTATGGCTTACGAATTCACGAAGCTCGGCAAAGGCATAAAAGTCTGTATGATCGACAGGGGCGGTCCGATAGGATCCCGCGTCTGCCCTATCGACGGGAAGAAGGTAAAGTCCTGCATTCACTGCAAGACCTGCGCGGTGATGAACGGTTTCGGCGGTGCCGGAGGAATGTCTGACGGCAAGTACAACATCACCAACAGCTTCGGCGGTGACCTTTTCACCCATACCGGCAGAAACGAAGCGATAGAGCTTATGGAGTACGTCGATAAGGTGAATCTCGAAATGGGCGGCGGGGACGCAAAGCTTTACAGCACTGTCAGCACCGACCTCAAAGCCGAGGCGCTGAAATACGATCTTCACCTGCTGGACGCGAAAGTGCGGCATTTAGGCACTGACCGCAACCGCACGATACTGAAGAACATATACGATGCCATAAAGGACAGCATTGACATACACTTCCATGAGGAAGTGCTGAAAGTAGAGAAGAACGGCGATAAATTCATCGTCACGACAGATAAGGACACCTATTCCTGCAATCAGACCGCTGCCGCGGCAGGACGCTCCGGCTCAAAGTGGATGTCGGAGCTGTGCAGAGGGTTCGGCATCGAAACACGCAGCAACCGTGTGGATATCGGAGTCCGCGTGGAAATGCCGGCAGCCGTTTTCGAGCATATCACATCGAAGGTATATGAAAGCAAGATAGTGTTCCGCACCAAGAAATACGGCGATCTCGTCCGGACATTCTGCATGAACCCCTACGGCGAAGTCGTCAACGAGAACACCAACGGCATCATCACCGTCAACGGTCACAGCTATGCAGACCCGGCGCTCCACACCGAGAACACGAACTTTGCGCTTCTTGTCTCGAATACTTTCTCCGAGCCGTTCAAGGACAGCAACCTTTACGGCGAATCCATAGCGAGACTGTCAAATATGCTGGGCGGAGGAGTGCTTGTACAGCGCTTCGGCGATCTTGTCGCAGGACGGCGGACAAATGAACACCGCTTATCCCAGTGTTTCCTTACGCCGACACTCAAAGCGACACCGGGAGATCTGAGCCTTGTGATACCGAAGCGTCAGCTTGACGATATAATAGAGATGATATACGCTCTCGACAAGATAGCCCCCGGAACAGCGAACTATGACACCCTGCTCTACGGCGTAGAGGTCAAGTTCTACAACTCAAAGGTGAGCGTTGACGACAATCTTGAGACCTCGGTAAAGGGGCTGTATGCTCTCGGCGACGGATCCGGAGTGACCCACTCGCTCTCGCAGGCTTCCGCTTCCGGAGTTTACGCAGCCCGCACAATAGCGGAACTTTACGAATGAACACAGCAACGGAATGTATGAACGAAAGGAATAACGAAAATGAATGTTTGGCATGATATCGACAGCAGCAGAATAGAACCCTACAACTTCCTTGCGGTAATTGAGATACCCAAGGGAAGCAAGAAAAAGTATGAACTCGACAAGAAGAGCGGACTGCTCATGCTTGACCGCATACTCTACACCTCCACCCACTACCCTGCAAACTACGGCTTTATCCCGAAGACTCTCGCTGACGACGGAGATCCGCTTGACGTTCTCGTTCTGTGCAACGAAGTCATTGATCCGCTGGTACTTGTTCCCTGCTACCCGATCGGCGTTATAAGCATGATCGACAACGGCAGGAACGACGAGAAGATCATCGCTATCCCCTTCGAGGACCCGAGCTACAACGCATACAGAAGCATCGACGCCCTCCCGAAGCATATTTTTGAGGAAATGCAGCATTTCTTCCGTGTTTACAAGCAGCTTGAAGGCAAGGAGACCGCTGTAAACGAAGTGCAGGGTCAGAAGGCGGCAGCCGAGATCATAGCGCAGTGCATCTCCAATTACAAGGAGATATACGGCGCCCGTGAGGAAGAGACCGCTGCGGCAGCAAACTGATGCTGTTCGACGAAGAGATGATGCTGCTTGCGGCTGAGGAAGCCAAGACTGCGGCAGCGCTGGGCGAAATACCTGTGGGAGCGGTTATAACCGACAGTAACGGAAATGTCATAGCCAGAGGGCATAACGTGCGCGAAACGGAATGCTCGCCCACGGGTCATGCCGAAATAAAAGCGATAGAGGCGGCAGCAAAGGCGCTCGGCAGCAGAAGGCTCTCGGACTGCACGCTGTACGTTACGCTTGAACCATGCCCCATGTGCGCCGGAGCGGTGATAAATTCCGGTCTGAAGCGGCTGGTTTACGGCGCATTCGACGAAAAAGGCGGAGCCTGCGCATCGGCAGTAAACCTGTTCGAGTGCGGAGAGTGGCATAAGCCCCTTGTCCGCAGCCGGGTGCTTGAAAAAGAGTGCGCGGCGCTTATGACGGACTTTTTTGAGAAGATGAGAAAGAGAGAGCTTTAGAGATTTTCAGAGACGGGGCGCCGCCCCGAACCCCGCCAACCCCTTTAAAAAGGGGTTGGATCCCTAAACTTGATCCCGTAAAACGGATATTTGGTAATCTCATAAAATATTACAGATTAGTTTTATCGGCATTGGAGTGAAAAACCGGATTGAACCGATACAGAACCCTCGCGGCAAATACAATAATACTCGGACTCGGGCAGTTCGGCTCAAAGCTCCTCGTCATAGTGATGATGGGCTTTTATCAGGCTGCGCTCGGAAAGTCCGGCTACGGCGAGATCAATAACATAATAGATACTGCGACGCTGCTTATGTCGCTGGCAACGCTCTCGATCGGCGAATCCATAATAAGATTCGGAATCGACACCGCCTACGACAACAAGCAGGTCTTTTCCATCGGCATAAAAGTCACCCTCTGCGGCGTGATAGCCTGTATGCTGTTCGTACCGCTTATCGGGCTTTGCTCGAACGTGTTCCCCGACAACGCGGTATTTGCGCTGCTCCGTGATTACTCTTGGCTCACGGTGCTTTATGTCACCACAGGAAGCCTCAAAAGCTCCTGCGCGCTGTTCGTGCGTTCGATAGGGCATGTCAAGCTCTACGCTATCGACGGCATTCTCACAACGGTAATGAACATCGTGTTCAACGTCGTTCTGCTGTTCACATTCAAGCTTGGGAATGTGGGATATCTTCTGTCGGTTATACTTGCCGATGTATGCTCGATCGCGTTTCTCACGATGACTGCGAAACTTTGGAAGTTCTTTTCGCTTTTCCGGCTTGACAGGGATATGGTAAGCGCCATGCTGCGCTTCTGCATACCGATGATGCCGACTACGATAATGTGGTGGATAGTGAATGTTTCCAGCAGCTTCATGATATCGGGAATGGTAGGATTCGACGCAAGCGGCGTGTACAAAGCCGCTTCCCGCTTTCCGAGCATGATCTCGATATTCTCCGGCATCTTCTCCCAGGCATGGAATATGTCCGCGATAACCGAAAACAACTCCCGCACAATAGCGAAGTTCTATACGAATGTGTTCGATATCTTCCAGTCAACGGTATATGTGATCGCGGCGGCACTGCTGCTTATGATAAAGCCGCTGATACTGCTCTTCTGCGACGAAGCCTTCTATGACGCGTATCTCGTGACGCCGTTCATAGTGCTTTCGGTTGTGTTCACCTGTTTCTCGACATTTATGGGAAGCGTTTATATCGCGTCCAAACAGTCTGTGCGCTCACTTGTCACGGCATCTGTCGGAGCCGTGCTGAATATCGTGTTCAATCTGATGTTCATAGGTATGTGGGGAGTTGACGGAGCAGCTTTTGCCGGATTCCTCGGATTCCTCGCGATTTTCGTGGTGCGCGCAATAGATACTCACCACATAGTCTATATGGATCTGAAACTGCCGAAGATGATACTCAATACCGGGATATTGATGACGATGGGCGTCATCATCTTCATGGTAAAGGACAGCACGATTTACTATGCTTCCCTTGCGGGACTGTTCATCGTTGTACTTGCGCTCAACTTCAAGTCCGGCGTGAATGCGGTAAAGATGATACTCAAGAAGGAAACAGCCGAATAACATTCAGAGACAGGCGGTGAAATAAACATGGAGAAATATTACATCTGGCTTCTGCTTGCTGTCGGTGAGGGCAGACCGGAGATATCACAGCTGATTAAAAGGTTCGGGACCGCGCAGAAAGCCTATGAAGCTTTTGAAAGCAACACTGCCCTTCTCGGCGCGGAACTTACCGCAAAAGCGCAGGAGACCGGGCTGGACAAGGCGGAGAAGCTGTTATCGTCAATTACCGCTGACGGAACGGAGCTGATAACATGGGAATCCGAAAACTACCCGGAGCATCTGCGCCGTATCGAAAACCCGCCCTGCGTACTGTTTGCGAAAGGCGATTCGAGCCTTTTGAGCAAGAAGCTGGTAACGATCGTAGGTTCACGTTCAATGACGGATTATACCGCGTCCGTAATACCGGATATTATCGAGCGTATAGACAAGGAATACGCGATAGTCGGAACTCTCTCCGAGGGCTGTGACCAGCTTACTTGTCTGAACGCGCTTAAATATGGAATAGCATTTATAGAGATAATGCCCTGCGGTCTTTCGCGCACATATCCTGCCGGAAGCCGTTCGATGCGCAGATTTCTGCTTGAAAACGGCGGTCTGCTGATATCGGAATTTCTCCCGAAAACAAACTCGTCTCCGGGCAGTTTCCTGCGCCGTTCGCGCATAATCGGCGGTATATCGTATGTAACGCTGGTGATGCAGGCAGGCGCAAAAAGCGGCACTCTCAATACCGCCGAATACTCATCGGCACCGCTGTTCGTGCCGCCTCACGACATATTCCGGAAAGACTATTCGGGTGCGGTGAATGCCGTAAGAAAAGGCGCCAAGCTCTATCTCGGCCCCGCAAGTATCGACAAGGCTTATGAGCATGCGCTTGAAGCCGAAATGGAGCCGGAAGAGACAGCCGATAGGAAAAGAGCAAAATACCGTACCGTCAGCACAAAGGATAAAGGGAGCACAGCAGACACAAAGAACGGCGGAAACGAAAATGCCTCTCCGGAGAAAAACGCCGGAAAGGCACCTGAAAGATCGGATTTTGACAGCGACGAACAGTTCTCGCTATATATGTTTATCGCCGGAGCAGGCAGCACGGTTAGCCTTGAAGAGATAATGGCAGGCACCGGACGTTCTCCGGAAGCACTTGCCGAAGACCTGCTGGATCTGGAGATCGCAGGAAAAATAACCTGCGCCGGCAGCCGGTACAGCGCTGTTTAATCCTGCAGCAGAATATCGCAGAACCTGCCCCGTATTGCTCCCACAAGAGCGCGGGGCGAAAGTTTTATCTGTACGCCTATCCTCCCGCCGCTTATATAGAACTCGTCAAGAGCTTCCGCCGAGTCATGCACAACGGTCATGAACTGCTTTTTCATGCCTATCGGCGTACAGCCGCCGCGCACATAGCCTGTCACTGCGGTAAGATCCTTGACGTGCAGTAGTTCCACCGACTTCTCGCCGACGCTTTTAGCCGCCTTTTTAAGGTCAAGCTCCTTATCTACCGGGATAAGGAAGCAGTAGTAACTGCCGGTCTTTCCGTGAGCGACAAGGGTCTTGAAAGTCATATCAAGGGGCTGACCGAGCGCATTCGCGGTGGTTATGCCGTCAACGAACTCGTCGCATTCATAGGTCTGTTCCTCGTAAGGGATCTTGTTCTTTTCAAGAAAACGCATTGCGTTGGTTTTCGCTTCTTTTGCCATATTTTCTCCGTCCTTATCAGCCCACAGTATTCTGCGGAGCACCGTTTATATACGCGGCAAGGTTCTCTTCCGCGATCTTCAGAAGTCTCTGCCGTGTCTCGTATGCCGCCCATGCGATGTGGGGAGTGATAATGCAGTTCGGCGCGCCGTAAAGCGGGCAGTCCGCCGCCATAGGTTCCCGGCACAGCACATCGAGACCTGCACCCGCAAGCTTTCCGCTGTCCAGAGCATCTCTGAGCGCCTGCTCGTCAACGACAGGTCCGCGTGAGGTATTTATCAGCACCGCGCCCTGCTTCATCTTCGCAAATGAGTCGGCATTCATAAGCTTCTCCGACTGCGGAGTGAGCGGACAGTGCAGCGTAACGATATCGCTTTCCCGCAGGAGCGTGTCCATATCCACGAACCGATACGGGCAGTCCGGCTTCTGCGTTCTTGTGCAGACGATAACGTTCATTCCGAAAGCTTCCGCGGCTTTTGCCACACGGCTTCCGATAGTGCCGTAGCCGACAATGCCGATGGTCTTGCCTGCAACACAGCGGATCGGGTAGGGAAAATATGAGAATACAGGGCTCTTGATCCAGTCACCGGCAGCAACGGAAGCGCTGTACTTGCCGAGGTTCCCGAAAAGCTCGAAAATGAATGTGAATACGAGCTGGACAACGCCGTCGGTTGAGTAGCCGGGAACGTTTGTGACAATGATCCCGCGTTCCTTTGCGCACTCAAGATCCACGTTGTTGTAACCGGTAGCGAGGATCCCGATGTATTTAAGATTCGGCGACTTCTCCATTACCTCACGCGTGATGAGGGTCTTGTTGCAGATCACCGCCTCTGCGTCTCTGACACGCTCGGCGGTCTGACCGGGCGCTGTAAAGCCGTAGCGTACAACCGTTCCGTAAGCCGCGAATGACGAAAATCCGATATCACCGGCAGTAACGGTATCGGCGTCGGTAAAGACTATCTTCATACTAAACCTCCGTTCGGATGCAAAAACAGCATCGTTGTATTTTCAAATTATGTCAATTTGTACAAAAGCGTAAAAACAACTACACTCAATTATAGCACAAAGTCCGCTGAATTTCAACAGTAAACTGTTTTAGCACAATATTATATTATCACGCTATATGAATGAATTTACCGCAAAATACAGCCTTTCGTGACAAGAAAAGCAAAGAATATGTAAAATGATGTTAAAAATTTTATGATTTTTGTCAAAAATGGTATTGACATTATTTCCATATTGTGATATAATAAACACGTTAAAAAATAAACATTTCTGAAATGTGTGTAATACAAAAAGTGTACATTCGGAACAGGAGAAGCAAGCAATCATGAGTGAGATTGAATTTGGAAATATATTGTATAAGCTCTATCACGGAGAGGTAAAACTCGAAGCTGCGGCTGTCAGGGACAACAAGAACTGCGCCGATCTTACCGTCAACGAACTGAACCTTATAGAGTGTATCCGTACTCTCACCAAGGGCTCCGAAGGACCGACAATAAGTGCGATCGCAAGCGATCTCGATATCACCCGGCCTTCGACCACTGTCGCGGTCAATAAGCTCTGCAGCAAGAAAATGGCATCAAAGGAAGGCAGTTCCAGCGACGGCAGATCCGTCCGCGTGAAGCTCACCCAGAAAGGCGAGAAAGCCTACAGCGCACATCACACGTTCCAGAACAATCTCGTAAAAGACATAAAGCAGAGTGTGTCGGAAGACGACTACAAAGCGCTTGTATCAAGCCTTAACAATCTTAAAGCGATACTTGACGGCAAGCTTGCAAATGAAGACGAAGAATAATGATTTTTAACAGGTCAATGAGACCTGTTAAAAAATACAGTCGCGATTTAGCAGTTGAAACCGTTTTTAGGTAAAAGCAATAAATTGTTTTGCCAAAGTTCAAAACAATTGTTGATAATATATCAAACTAAATTTCAAACAGGAGGAAAACACAATGGGAATGAAATTCAATCGCAAGCTCCCCATACCGAAGCTTATCAAAGAGCTGTATCCGCTTTCGGATAAGGTAGCCGCCATAAAGGCAGAGCGCGATGAGCAGATCAAGGCGATCTTCAGAGGTGAGGATAAGCGATTTATACTTATAATCGGACCTTGCTCGGCAGACAGAGAGGACGCTGTGCTTGATTACACATCGCGTCTCGCAAAGGTACAGGACAAGGTAAAGGACAAAATATTCATCATACCGCGAATCTACACCGGAAAACCCCGTACCACCGGCGAAGGCTACAAGGGTATGGTACACCAGCCCGACCCGTCTTCAAGCAAGGAGAATATGCTCGACGGTATAGTTGCCGTGCGCAGGCTCCACACCCGTGCGATAGAAGAGACCGGTCTGGTATGCGCGGACGAGATGCTCTATCCGGAGAACTACCGCTATCTGTCCGATCTGCTGTCATACAACGCGATAGGCGCACGCTCCGTTGAGGATCAGCAGCACCGCCTTACCGCAAGCGGCATAGACACACCGGTAGGAATGAAGAACCCCACAGCGGGTGACTATTCGGTAATGCTGAACTCGATACTCGCTGCACAGAGCCCGCATATGTTCATCTACCGCGGCTGGGAAGTCGAGACAGACGGAAACCCCTACGCTCATGCGATACTCCGCGGCTTCACAAACAAGCACGGTGAGAGCATGCCGAACTATCATTATGAAGATCTCAACCTCGTTTACGAGATGTACCAGTCTAAGAACCTCAAGAATCAGACTGTTATAGTTGACTGCAACCACGCTAACTCCGGCAAGAAATATCTCGAGCAGATAAGGATCGCGAAGGAAGTCCTGTACAGCAAGCGCCACAACGAAGGTCTGAACAGCTTCATAAAGGGACTCATGATCGAAAGCTACATCGAGGACGGCGCACAGAAGATCGGTGAAGGCGTTTACGGCAAGTCCATAACCGACCCGTGTCTCGGCTGGGATAAGTCGGAAAAGCTTATCTACGAGATCGCAGATGTCCTGTAAGAGACTGTTCTGAACCGATGCGCTTTGTCCTGCGCGGACAGCGCCAGGTCTGTCGGTCAGCCCCTCTGCTGTGTATTTGCCTGCGGCAAAACACTCCACCTCCCCGTTTGCGGGGAGACCACCCTTTAAAAAGGGGGCTGGACCCCCTAAACCTGATGACCGTAATACGGAGATCAGAAAGTAAGCAAACAGAATAAGAGTAAAAAAGTCACCCTGCCGCAATAATACGGCAGGGCTGATTTTATGGAGGAAGTATGATGTTTCCGGAAAGGCTGAGTGCCGCTGTTGAAGCGAACGCACTCGCTTATGACCACAAAGAGCTTGCAAAAGCCGCAGCACAGATATCGGAGAAGTACCGCGCGGAACGCGGTGACGGAAGCCGTCTCGTGACAAAAGACTGTGAGACTGCCGCATACGCCGCCGTGAGAATGCCGGCGACATTCGCCGCGGTGAGCGCTGCACTTGAGCACACGCTTGAACATACAGACTGTGAGATATCGGCGGCAGCGGATATCGGCGCGGGAACTGGAGCCGCAGGCTGGGCGGCGGCAGAGCTTCTCGAAAGCATTGCTGAACTGCACTGTTACGAGCGTGAACCGAAGATGAGAGAGACGGGAAGCCGGTTTATGCAGGAAGCGGATATCGGCATAAAAACGGAATGGCACAGCTTCGATATAACGAAAGATACGCCCGGCCGCAGCTATGATCTTATCATAATTTCCTACACGCTCAATGAACTTTCGGAAAAGGACAGGGAACGCGCTGTCGATATGCTCTGGGAAAAGGCGGACAAGCTCCTGCTCATAGTCGAACCCGGAACAAAAGCCGGCTATGCTAACATACTCGCCGCGAGGGAAAGGCTGATAAAAGCAGGCGCGGACATAGCCTGTCCCTGCCCCGGAAACGGGAAATGCCCGCTTAACGGGGACGACTGGTGTCACTTCACCGCAAGAGCGCAGCGGACAAAGCTGCACAAGCTTCTGAAAGGCGGAGATGTGCCTTACGAGGACGAGAAATTCTCCTTTATCGCCGCCGCAAAATGCGCAGTAAAGCCCTGCGAAAAGCGAATACTCCGCCACCCGCAGATATCCGGCGGATTCGTTGATCTCCGGGTATGCACAGCCGACGGTATCTCGGACATACGCGTGACAAAATCGTCAAAACAGTTCAAATCCGCAAGAAAAGCGGACTGCGGAGACAGCATATAATCAAAGACCGCTGAGTGCACCTGCACCCGGCGGTCTTATTCGATAACTGCCTCATACTGAATCAATATCTATCCGCAGGCAAAACCATGTAATTTCGTCACGATTCAGATGTACGCGCAGAGCGCGCTCCAAAATTGTGCATTGTGAATTGTGCATTGTGAATTTGTCTATAAGTTTATGGAAAATGGGTCCGGGGGATAACCTTTTTTCAAAAAGGTTTCCCCCGCTTTTGGTGCAAACCGGATCGATAAGCCGAGTTTTGTCGTTGGGTGAACATCTATCTGACTTTACCGTCGCCGGCAAAGTTGTCTTGCTTGCGCAATGTAGCCGCCTTAAACGGAGCGCGCCGAGCAGGCGCGTAGCTCTCCGAACCAATCGGCGTTGCATCGGATAGGGTTTACATGGCATACGCGTCTCCGCGTATCCGGTGAGCTCTTGCCTCGCCTTTCCACCCTTACATACATGAAGTATGCGGTATATCTCTGTTGCACTTGCCCTAAGGTCGCCCTCGGCTGCCGTTAACAGCTATCCTGCTCTGTGATGCTCGGACTTTCCTCAGGAGGAGACCTCCCGCGTCCACCTGACCCGGTTTGCAGTCGTATTATAACACACACAGCCGAAAAAATCAAGTCCTTTTGAAATTTTTGACATTTCCGCAAAGCTATTGCCAACTCCCGACTTTTTGTGATATAATATTTGTAATACATATTCAGAAAAGGCATACATATATGAAAAGCAACGAACATTGGTTCCCGAAGAAAAGGCTTATGATCGGCATGGCATTTCTTATTGCAGGTGCCGCGGGTCTGCTTGCGGCAAGATTCGCCGGCGGATTCGCTGATTTTTACGGTTTTACGATATACCCCGCCGTGGTGAACATATTCGCCCGTATAAGCGGGATATTCCCCTTTTCTGTTGCGGAAATAATGGTGATAGCAGGTGTTCTGCTGGCGCTTTTCTCCGTCGGATATTTTTTCGTGAATATCGTAAGGCGCAAAGGGCGCAGGCTGAGATTCCTGCTCTCGTCATTCTCCTCCGTACTGCTTGTCGGCTCGGTACTTCTGTTCGAGTTCGCGTACGGTATGGGCATAAACTACAGCCGCCGTCCTTTTTCGGAGATAGCCGGGCTGAAAACGGACAAATACACGAAACAGCAGGTGCTGGAGGTGCTTGAATACACGATCGCGAACGTAACGGAGTCCGGCAGGAACATCGAACTTGACGCTGACGGGCATATCGTTATCCCGGAGGACTTGTCGGCGCGGGCTGTGTCGGCAATGAAAAAGCTCGGCAAAAAGTACGGGGCGCTGGATTCCTATTATGCGGGAGTAAAGCCTGTGATGCTCTCGGAGCTTATGTGCTACGGTCACATAACCGGCATCTTCACCTTCTACTCTATGGAGTCTAACTACAACACCATGAACAACGCGGAGGAGATCGGGCATACCGCCTGCCATGAGCTTTCCCACATGACCGGGTTCATGCGCGAGGACGAAGCCAACTTCATCGGCTTTCTCGCCTGCCGTGACAGCGGAGACGACTATCTCATATACAGCGGGTGGTATGATATAATGATATACCTGCTGAACGCGTATTATTCCGTATGCACGAGCAACGAATACACCGCGGTTTACCGAACTATACCCGAATATGTCCGGAAGCAGCTGGATATGCAGAACGAGCTGTGGGACAGGTATGAAACGGATTTCGGAGAAGCTGCGGAAGCTATGAACGACGTTTATCTGAAGATAAATGACCAGTCCGACGGCACCAAAAGCTACGGAAGAGTCGTCGATCTGATGATCGCGGACTATTACAGCAAAAATTATTGAAAATTGTCAAAAAAACGGTTTACAAATCGAAAAAAATGTTGTATAATATATGTTGGTGTATTGGAACACCGTGATATACAAAATATGGTTTGAATAAAAAAGAAAGGACACGGAACATGAAACGTCTGAAAAAATACATTTTCGCAGCAGCTGCCGCAGCTCTGATCGGTATATATGCAGCTTTACCCGTTTACGCCGAGAATGACGATCTGGAATTCCCGGAAGATGAGGAAGTAGTTGAGGTTGAAGATGCGGAAGAGGAAAACCCCGATGAGATAATACCTATCGAGGACGAAGATGACCCCGATGTTGATGTTGAGGACAAAGTAGATGATCCCGATGTTGATATTGTAGGCATTGACACTCCCGAAGAAGACGAGCCCGATCTTACAGATGATACACCTGCGATCACACAGGCTGCGCCGAGTGCCGATACTACCCCGCAGTATAACGCAGTAAGCCCCTACACGATGTACTCGAATGAAGTCGTAAATGTACGTTACGGTCCGGATACGAGTTACAGCAAACTCGGCACGGTTTATGCGAACTCTCCCGTAACCGTAGTCGGAACAGCAGGCGGCTGGCTCGTTATCGAGTATAACGGAACCAAGGGATTCGTTTCATCAAGCTTCTTCTCACAGACAGCCCCCACAACCACAACTACCACAGCTGCCGCAACTCAGGCTGCACCCGTTGTGACCGAGCAGACAGAAGCTACCGAAGCAACCACAGAACCCCAGCAGGCAGAGATCGTTGACGAGACTACCACAAAGAAGACCAAGGCTCCCGAAACCGAGCCTCCGGCAGTAGAAACTCCCGACGAGAACGCGGAAACCACCGCTGCCAACAATACAGCAGATGAAGACAAGGATAAAGAAGCTGCTGCCGCTTCCACAGACACCGACAAAAAGAACGGCGGTCTCGGCGGTATCCTCCTCGCACTCGGCTGCGCAGTAGGTACATTCGTTATTGTAGGCGTCCTCCCCGTTGTAATCCACAGCATCTACCACAAGAAGCTCTATCAGTATTGAGCCGGTAAGAAAAGCCGCTTGCGCTCGAGAAGGGTCGCTTGCGCTTGAGAAGGTCGCGCACAGCGCTCGAGACTTGGGGGAAACCTTTCTGAAGAAAGGTTATCCCCCAAACCCCTTTCCAAAGACTTTTAATCGCTCCGCAGCTAAGGGAGAAATATTTCAGAACAAAAAAAGACTGCTGAACAAACAAATTTCAGCAGTCTTTTTTTGTATTCAGATGAATATAACTAACCGAGGTGGCGTTGTTGCAGTCAGAATAATGTCACCGCGTAATGTTCAGACATTCAGCGGTTTTGCTTACATATCCTTATACCATGCGGGAGTGTCACCGAAATCGGAGGCGAGATCGTCACCTATGTGCGAATAAACATAGTCTGTGTACTCCGCAAGCTTTTGCAGGATTTCTTCCGCTTCTTCCTTTGTCTTGTATGCAAAGCGGGCTTCACCGTAAAACGGGATTATATCGAAGTTGCAGCCTGTTATTTGAAAATGGAACCCGAGGATATTATTATGGGGAAGTTTATTGAATCGGGCACGATAGCGGAAATTGTGCGCATCATAACGGACGTACTCAAATATTCCGGGAAGACTGCCTTTTCTCGGGTGTTTCACAGGCTCAAACCCGATCTTTTTAAAATACGGTGTTGTCATCTGCTTTCCGCAGACTTTCGGCATAAGCATATCGCCGAAGACCGCTGTTTCCTTGTACGGACTGACCGCCCCAAGCTCTGAAAGAAGCTGACTCATTCTTTTTTCATAGCTTTTCCGCAGGACTGCAAAACGCTCATATTCCTCCGGAGCAAACATACAGCTTCCGGCGGAGAATACCGGATCTCCGAGATACGGTTCAAGCTTTCGGAGTATATCCTGCGTACCGCGGGGTTCAGGCTCGGCAGTAGTCTCGATTTCTACGGTCACATTGCCGACAGCGTATGAATCATGCTTAAGAGTTATTCCGCTGCACATAAACGGCAGATAAGATGTCGTCGGGATTTTAAGCCGGTATGCAGCCCTGCTTTTTACCGCGGGCGAGATATCTCCTCCGCCGTACCAGTCTATCCCGTCCAGCCGCAAAATGCAGCTGTCAAGCCTGTACGGCTTTGGTATCTTTACAAAAAGGCCGAAAACAGCTTCACTGTCACCGGGGCCTATATAGATATCGCCTTTCGTCCAGTTCTCCCGGAAGCTTGTAAGCAGCGCTCCGGTTCCCTGCTCATTCTTTTCCGCCGGTACAAAGTATTTCTCCAGCGACGAGAACGTCTCCGGTTCAGACCTCATCAGCCGTTCAACAGCCCCGTCATGTATGCGGAAACCGATATTCCGGTAGGAAAGCCCTAGCTCCGAGATCATATTGACGATATAAGGCATGAGAGCCGGGAATTTCACCTTACCGCTTATATCAAAGGTGAAGCTGTTAAATACCCTCATCTTCCTGTTCCTCTTTGTCCTTTCCGGCATTTGTTATGCCGTAGCAAAGCGACATGAGGCTGTCGCCGAGATGAACGTTTTCGACGATAACGCCGGGCAGGTTCTTCTGGGTAATGTCAAAATGCGAAAAGTTCCAGAATGCCTTAACTCCGAGGAATGTCAGCTTTTCGCAGATATCCGGAGCCGCGTCTTTCGGTATGCAGAGTATCGCGATAACAGGCTTGTTCTTGCTGCAGAAGCTGTCAAGCTCGGACATAGCGGAGACTTTCACGCCGCCGAATGTTACACCGCGAAGCTTCTCGTTCATATCGAAGATGCCGCAGAGCCGGCAGCCGTACTTTGCATAGTCGAGATGCACGGCAAGGGCGCGTCCGAGATTTCCGGCGCCTATGAGGATAGCGGGGTACTTTTCGTTTACGCCGAGTATGGTGCCGATCTCCTCGCGCAGTTCGGACACGTTGTAGCCGTAGCCCTGCTGACCGAAGCCCCCGAAGCAGTTGAGATCCTGTCGTATCTGCGACGCGGTGACGTTCATTCTTTCGGCAAGCTCACGGGAAGAGATCTTGCTGACTCCCTCATTCAGCAGTTCGCCGAGGAATCTGTAATATCTCGGAAGTCTTCTTATTACCGAATTCGAGATTTTTTCGTTCTTGGACATAATAATAGTATCTCCCCCGTCCGCGCAGTTTGGTTTATGAATATCACGTGCGGACGGAACCGGCAGTAATTGCCGGTTTTCATACTGTCTGTTTGAGTCTTTCGTTTATCTCGTCAAGGAACTGCTCGGTGTTGACCTTCCTCTTGTTCGGAAGAGTGGACAGAACGTAAAGATCGCCTGTCATAACGCCGTCCTCGATAGTCTTTACGGTAGCCTTTTCAAGCTTCTCCGCAAATGCGGTAAGTTCCGGTATGCCGTCAAGCTCGCCGCGCTTCTTGAGTGCGCCTGTCCACGCAAATATCGTAGCAACCGAGTTCGTGGAGGTCTCCTCACCCTTGAGGTGCTTGTAGTAATGACGGGTAACAGTGCCGTGTGCAGCTTCATACTCATAAACTCCGGAGGGAGAAACAAGCACGGAAGTCATCATACCGAGGCTGCCGAACGCGGTAGCGACCATATCCGACATAACGTCGCCGTCGTAGTTCTTGCATGCCCAGATATAGCCGCCCTCGGAGCGGATAACTCTTGCGACTGCATCGTCGATAAGGGTATAGAAGTATTCAATGCCGGCTTCCGCAAACTTGCCCTTGTATTCAGTCTCGAATATCTCCGCAAAGATATCCTTGAAAGTATGATCGTACTGTTTGGAAATGGTATCCTTCGTTGCGAACCAGATATCCTGCTTGGTATCGAGGGCGAAATTGAAGCAGGAGCGTGCGAATGACGCGATAGAGCCGTTTATGTTGTGAAGACCCTGGATAATACCGTCGCTCCCCTTGAATTCGTGGATAAGCTGGCGTGTCTCATTGCCGTCCTTGTCGGTGACGATGAGTTCAGCCTTTGAGCCGTCCTTCACCTTCATCTCACTGTTCTTGTAAACATCGCCGTAAGCATGACGCGCGATAGTTATGGGCTTTGTCCATGTGGGGATAAGGGAGTTGATGCCCTTGACGATGATCGGCGCACGGAAGACTGTTCCGTCGAGGATCGCTCTGATAGTGCCGTTCGGTGACTTCCACATCTCTTTCAGATTGTACTCGGTCATTCTCTGCGCATTCGGAGTTATGGTCGCGCACTTGACCGCAACGCCGTACTTTTTGGTAGCGTTGGCACTGTCAATGGTGATCTGGTCATTGGTCTCGTTGCGCTTTACAAGTCCGAGGTCGTAGTATTCAGTCTTGAGGTCAACATACGGAAGCAGGAGCTTATCCTTTATCATCTTCCAGATAACTCTGGTCATTTCGTCGCCGTCCATTTCGACGAGCGGTGTCTTCATCTGAATCTTTGCCATTGTTTTAATTCCTTTCGGTGTAGTTTTATCCCTTGATATCGGTATCGAAGATCATCTTTTTGCAGCCGGGACAGTAATCCGCGTCTATCGTGAATGCCGTGAGAGTATATTTCGCGGCAGTCAGTTTATCTATCCCGATAAGCCTGTCGAACCAGCCGGTCTTTATTTCACCGGGTTTAAATGTTACAGCGCTTCTTCCGTCACCGGACAGGATACCATGCTGCATTTCTTTCCCGCAGAACGGACAATCCATAGCTATATCCTTTCATATACCATTACGTTTTCGCTTCCTTTGGCGTCCAAAGGAAGCGGTGAGGGAGTCTGAGGGAGAGGCGGCACCTCTTCCTCAGGCGGCTCGCGCAAAGCGGGACGCTGTCTCTCAGCCGTTCTTCTTGGTGTAGTTGAGCAGACCGCCTTCGAGGATCATTCCCTTTCCGCGCTCGGAGAGTTCAAGTACCGTATTGAACATAGTACCCTTGGTGACATTCTTCACAAGTATCTTGCTGCCGTTCTTTACCGCGGTCTTTACGCCGGGTATCTCCAGCTTATCGCCCTGCTCGATCTTGTCGTAATCCGCTTCATTCTCGAATGTGAGCGGAAGTATGCCGTTATTTATAAGGTTCTGCTTGTGGATACGGGCAAACGACTTGCAGATTATCGCCTTTACGCCGAGGTAGAGCGGTGCAAGAGCCGCATGCTCACGGGAAGAGCCCTGTCCGTAGTTGGAGCCGCCGACGATGATCGACTGACCGGCTTCCTTGGCACGCTTCGGGAATGTCTCGTCACATACTGTGAAGCAGTATTCCGAGATAGCCGGGATATTCGAGCGGAGCGGCAGTATCTTCGCGCCGGCAGGCATGATATGGTCTGTGGTGATATTGTCGCCTACCTTCAATGTTACGCCTGCGGCGATGTTTTCCGCAAGAGGCTTGTTGATCGGGAAAGGCTTGATGTTCGGACCGCGGAGTATCTCCACAGAAGGTGCTTCCTCGGGAGATGCGGGCGGAACTACCATATTGTCGTTTATCACAAAGTGCTCCGGCATCACATAAGGCGGCATTGCGCCGATCGTTCTCGGATCGGTAAGTACGCCGGTTATCGCGGATATAGCCGCAGTCTCGGGAGATACGAGGTAGATCTGACCGTCCTTTGTCCCGCTTCTTCCCTCGAAGTTGCGGTTGAAGGTACGAAGCGAGATACCGTGGCTGTTCGGAGACTGTCCCATACCGATGCAAGGTCCGCATGCGCACTCAAGTATTCTTGCACCCGCGTCAATAAGATCGGAGAGCGCACCGCACTGTGCCATCATGTTGTAAACCTGCTTGGAGCCGGGAGCTATCGCAAGGCTGACATCGGGGTGTACTGTCTTGCCCTTGAGGATATGCGCAACTTTTAGAAGATCCTGCATTGAAGAGTTGGTGCAGGAACCGATGCACACCTGGTCTATCTTTATATTGCCTATCTCGTCGATAGTCTTTACGTTGTCGGGGCTGTGGGGACATGCAGCAAGCGGAACAAGTTCCGAAAGGTCTATCTCGACAGTCTGATCGTAAACCGCGTCGGGATCGGCAGCAAGCGGAATATAGTCCTCCTCGCGTCCCTGTGCCTTGAGGAACTGTCTTGTAGTCTCATCGGAGGGGAAGATCGAGGTAGTAGCGCCGAGCTCTGCGCCCATATTTGTTATAGTTGCTCTTTCCGGCACGGACAGCGAAAGCACGCCTTCACCGGAATACTCCATTACCTTGCCCACGCCGCCCTTTACGGAGAGGATCTGAAGCACCTTCAGAATGACGTCCTTTGCGGAGACCCAGTCGTTGAGCCTGCCGGTAAGCTTTATGTTTACTATCTCCGGCATCGTTATGTAGTATGCGCCGCCGCCCATAGCAACAGCAACATCGAGTCCGCCCGCGCCGCATGCGAACATACCTATACCGCCGCCTGTGGGGGTATGGCTGTCGGAGCCTATGAGCGTCTTGCCGGGCTTTCCGAAGCGCTCAAGGTGTACCTGGTGGCAGATACCGTTTCCGGGACGAGAGAACCAGATGCCGTGCTTCTTTGCGACGCTTCCGATAAAGCGGTGATCGTCGGCATTCTCGAAGCCGGACTGGAGCGTGTTGTGATCGATGTAAGCGACAGAGCGCTCCGTCTTTACGCGGTCAACGCCCATAGCCTCAAACTGGAGATATGCCATAGTGCCGGTTGCGTCCTGCGTAAGAGTCTGGTCTATGCGCAGACCTATCTCGGTCCCCTTGATCATTTCTCCGTCAACGATATGATCTTTGATTATTTTTTCGGTCAGTGTGAGTCCCATTTGACTTCCTCCTGTAAAATAGTATTCCATACAACATATTGTACTATATATAATGAAATTTGTCAATATTTTGACAGCAAAAATTCTTTGCGTTCTTTGCGATGCAAAATATGAACAAAATGCACAATTTCATAGCATCAAATTTTATGAACAAAATTTGCAAAAGCTCTTGACTAAACGATTTGCGGGTGTTATAATCAGAATGTATCACGATGTTTACGGGGGTGTGCCTTTTGAAAAAAAAATCATTTTTTTGCAGGCTTGCCGCCATTCTGACTGCCGCCGCTCTGCTTTCTTCCTGCAAAAGTGCAGAGACCGTTACCGTTACATCGACCTCGGCAGATGTTACTACATCAGTACAGTCAGACAGCTCTCCTGTTCTCCGGAACTGGGATCACGGCGCTGTTCTCCTCGAATCCGCTCCCGTTACCGCCGATACGGCAGCTCCCGTTCCGGACGGCATAATAACCGTACCGGACGAGAAAGAATCCGAACCGGCAAATAACGCAGATACCACGGTACCCGCACCGGTGACCGCGGCAGCTGTAACCGCTGCCCCCGCAGGTACAGCTGCCGCAGCCGCAACGACTGCCAAAAAAGCCGAATCCGCAGCTTCGGTGAAAACGACAACAACTTCCGCAAAGAAAACCACAACGGCAACCGCCGCTCCCGCTGCTCCTGTATCACTGGTACCGTCGGTAGTGGATCTCCCGGAAACAAAAGCCACAGAATCTCCCGCTCCCGTGCAGACTACAACTACTGCCAAAGCCTACACCGGCAGCTTCACCAGAAACAGCTACCAGGCACTCAATCACAGCAAAGTACGGGCTGTGTGGATATCATACATAGAACTTTACGACTACCTTTTCAACAAGAGCGAGTCTGACTTCCGCTCAACTTTCGGTGCGATGATGGATAACTGCACGGCGTTCGGCATCAACACCGTTTACGTCCATGTGCGTTCCCACGGCGACGCATACTATTTCTCGTCCCTGTTCCCTTTCACCAAGAATTTCAAGGGGACTGTCGGCAGCAGGACCTCCTATGACCCGCTTGAAATAATGATATCGGAAGCCCACAAACGGAACATCTCGTTCCATGCGTGGATAAACCCGCTCCGTCTCTGCGCCACCGCGGATATGGAGAAGATCTCCGCAGACTACACCGTCGGAAAATGGTATAAAGGCACGGAGAAAGGCACATATATCGTAAACGTCAACGGCACATGGTATCTCAATCCCGCTTACAAAGCAGTCCGTGACCTTATCGGCGACAATGTCCGCGAGATCGTTTCAAATTACGATGTTGACGGCGTGAACATAGACGACTACTTCTATCCCACTACCGACGCTTCCTTCGACAGCGCCGCATTCTCTGCCAGCGGATACGGCGATCTTTCCTCATTCCGCATCAACAACATAAACGAAATGGTAAAGGCGATGTACAACGGAACGCACGAGTGCAGTTCCGCGATATACGGCGCTGCCCCGCAGGGAAACAACATCAACAACCTCGGCGTACTGTATGCCGACACAAAGGCGTGGTGCAAGGGCGGATACATCGACTACTTCACACCGCAGATATACTACGGCTTCGACAACTCCGGCGTTCCGTACAAGTCAAACGTTGACGAGTGGCTGTCCATTGTCAGCGGCACAAAGACCAAGCTTTACATAGGTCTCGCCGTTTACAAGGCAGGCAATGAGGACAAGTGGGCAGGCACAGGCAAGTACGAGTGGCAGAACACCGATACCATGCTGAAACGCCAGACCGAATACGCAGACACGAGCGGGTGCTCCGGCATCGCTCTGTACTCATACAACTATCTGTTCAACAGCTCATACCGAACAGCGGCTATGAAAGCGGAAGCTGATAACCTCAAGTCTCTGCTCGTATCTTAAAAGGAAGAAGAAAATGAAGATATCAATAAAACGAACGGCGGCGCTGTTTCTTGCGGCAGCCGCGGCGGTAACGTGTCTTTCCCTGCCGGTTTACGGCGAATCTGACACGGGAACGTCATATTTTACCGAGCTTCCCGAAGCGTCGGTGCAGGAGCTCCCCTCCGTAAATGCCGGAGTGCCGGGGGTCATGTTCACGTTGCCGTCGGATATGCGTGCATCGGTGATAACACCTTCCGTGGATTTCTATAAAGACCCGGAGGAGGACGCGGACGCACTGGAATCCGAGCTCGACAACATCTTCTCGGATTTCTCGGAGATCGGACTGAATACCGTTATAATAAACACAGTCTGTGATGATAAGGCATTCTACTCCCTTGCAAACGGAGATGAAGACACCGATCCCGCGGCTGCGGCGATCGCGTCGGCCTACAACTGCGGCATCTCGCCTTATATCGTACTTGACCTCGGGCATCTCATGTCCGACTGCCGTTCCGGAGCCGAAGCGATAGACACGCTCGTTTCCCGCGTTCACCGCTTTGCGCTCAGATACCAGTGCGCCGGTATAATCCTCGACGACTACTATGCCCGCAGAAATGTGGAAAGCTTCACAAGCTATATGAACAACGGTTCCGGCATAGGCTACAAAAACTGGCTCTACGACACGGCCGAACAGTATTTCCGCACCGCTGCGGAAGTAATACGCGGCACCGACAACTCCATTGCCGCCGGCTTCATCATCAACGATATGTGGGCGAACTCGGCTTCCGATCCTTCCGGAAGCGAGACCAGCGATGCAGTTCAGGCGTACTATGACGGTTATTCCGACACCAAGAGCTTCATCGAGAAGGACTATGTGGATTTCGTGCTGCTGCGCGCTTACGGCTCCGTAACATCTGCATCTCTGCCCTTTGAGAAAGTGACCGGCTGGTGGGGCGCACTTACCGACAAATACGACATTCCTCTGTACGTCGTTCATCACAATGAGTATTTAGGCACATCTACCGCGGGCTGGGGCGGCGAAGACCAGCTCTTAAAGCAGCTCACTATCGCAAAGAAGATCGACAGCTACTCCGGAAGCGTTTTCAACTCGTTCGGAAAGCTTCTTGAAGACCCGCTCGGCTCCACTGAGACCCTCACTTCCTACTTCAACGAGCAGATAGACGAGGGAACTCTTTTCGAGGATCTCAAGATGACTTCGCCGCAGGCTCTCAAATACACCACCACCGAGGCTACCGCGACATTCATGGGCAGTTTCGACAGCAACTTCCCCGTTTACTTCAACGGTGAAGAGATCAAGCTCAATGACGCAGGTAACTTCTATTTCGAGAAAAAGCTTGCCGACGGACTGAATACATTCACTATCAGCCACAAATCCAAGACCTATACCTATAATATAACCCGCAAGATCACAGTACTCAAAGGAATCGGCACCGCGATATCCGATGGCAAGTCGCTGACAGTGGACGGCGGTACAAAGATAACACTGACAGCCCGTGCATACAAGGGCGCGACTGTGTACGGCACTGTAAACGGAACGACTGTGGGAATGAAAGAAACTACCGATACCGCAGATGAGGACGAGGTGAACTCGTCTTACGCCAGATACACCGGCACATACACTGTTCCCGCCGGGATCATCGGACAGAAGCAGGAACTCGGCAAAATACACATCTATGCTTCCTATTCCGGCTACAGCATGGAGGCGGTAGGCGCATCGGTAACCGTAAATGCCGAACCGGAGCCGGTGAAGAAGGAAGAAGCCGTAATCGTGACCGACGCCGAATCCTCCGGAAGCGGTGAGGTGTTTGCTACACTCGCATCTACGCGCAGTTCCTCCGAAACTGTAAAGTATGTTAAGGCTCTCTCGGATTTCACAATGGTCTATGACGGCAAGACTGCCGACGATATCCCGTCTCCGGTATTCTCACAGCTCCCTGCGGGCTCGCTGGAGATCTATAAATCCACATCAGGCAACTACTATGTAACGGAGTCAGGAAAGCGTATCGCAGTAAGTGCTTCCATGCTTGAAGACGGACCCGCTATCGACAGCAACAACCTTTTCGTGAAGTCGATAGGCACAACAGGCGGTCAGAGCTACATCAAGCTCAGGCTTGACCACCGGACAGGCTTCAATATGCGTCTTGCGGGCAACAGCTACTATACCGCATGGGACGGCGAATACAATGTCAGCGACTTTACCGCAACGCATCTGTACATAACGTTTGAAAATGTGACCAGCGTTACGACGCTGCCCTCATTTGAGCACAATCAGGTGTTCCGTTCGGGCAAGTGGGACACCGTAACCGAGGACAACGGAACCAAATTCCGGCTCATACTCGAACTCCGCCAGCCCGGTGTTTATGTAGGTCACAGCGCGAAATACAATTCCGACGGCGATCTGATACTCTGGTTCCCCGTACCGGTAAATACACTCAGCGGAATAACGGTTGTGATAGATCCCGGTCACGGCTACGGCAAGTCGCCCGATGTATTTGATCCCGGCGCTATCGGCGAAGTTGTGGAGCAGGAAGTGGTACTTGCAATATCGAAGGAGCTTGAATCCCAGCTCAAGGCGGCAGGGGCGAATGTAGTCCGTCTGCCCACGGAGAGCGAGTTTCTGCTGACGAAGGATCGCCCGAAGTACGCAAGACAGTACGGCTGCGACATCTACATATCCGTTCACGCGAACAAAGCGACAGGAGAGGCGCGCGGAACGGAGGTATATTACTTCACGTCCTATTCCCAGCCGCTTGCGGCGCAGATATCGTCGGCGGTATCGAAATACTATGCATCGAATGTTTATTCGGACGGCGTTGAGAAGAACCGCGGATCGCGCTACAGCTACTATCATGTGACGCTGCAGCAGGACTTCCCCTCCGTACTTGTGGAAACGGGATTTGTCGATAACATCATGGACGCTATGGCACTTGCATCGGAGACGCACCGCAAGGGCATCGCGGCAGGCATAGTAACCGGCATCAAGAATTATATTGCGAGAAGCTCGATCTCGTATGCTTCCGAGGGTTATTCCGCAGCCGACAGCAGCGCTCCCGCCGATGTTCCGGAGGAGGAAGAAAGCGAGGAAGCAGCGGAACCCGGTGAGCCGACGCAGTACGAGGAAGTTCCGGACGCACCGGAAGATCCCGAAGTGACGGAAGAAACGGAAGAAGAGGTCACAGGGGGCGATGAAAGCACAGAACCGGAAGAAGAAGTCAGCGAAAGCGAGGGTGAAAGCAGTCCGGAGGGCGAAGAAAGCCTTGAAGACAGCGAAGAAGATATAGTCGATATCGTCGATGACGACTAAAATTCCCCAAGAAGCCGCTTGCGCTTGAGACCCGGTCGCTCGCGCTCGAGACCCGGTCGCTTGCGCTCGAGATCCGGTCGCTTACGCTCGAGACCGGGCTCTGCCCGGACCCGCAAGCCCCCTTTAAAAAAGGGGGCTTGACACCCTAAACTGATGCGTAGCGACATTCTTCAATGGGCGGGTGCAGCTCCACGGTTAGCTATATTCATCTGAATACAAGAAAAGACTGTTGTAAGTTTCAACAGTCTTTCATTTTGTTCTGAAAACCTTCTCCATTAACTGCGGAGCGATCAAAGTTTTTTGGAAGGGGGTATGGGGGAAACCTTTTGTTCACAAAAGGTTTCCCCCAGTCTCGAGCGCAAGCGACCAATTCTCGAGCGCAAGCGACCCATCTCAAAAGATTATAAAAATTTTTTCAAAAAAAGGGTGACAAAACGAATAAAATGTGGTATAATATATTGGATTGTGCAGGAAATGTGCAAAAACGGACAAGTGCGAGGAACACCGCGCAGCAGATATGCGCCTGTTTTCACAAGCGGCGGGTGCAGCGGGTGTACCATGTTATTCCCCGCAAAGACAAATAGGCAATTCGAAAGGAATGGTAAAAGATGCCTGCAAGTATTGTAGTAGGAACACAATGGGGCGACGAGGGCAAGGGCAAGATCATTGATATCATCGCTTCAAGAGCTGATGTTGTAGTACGCTCACAGGGCGGAAACAATGCAGGTCACACTGTAGTAAACGAGGGCGAGACTTATAAGCTCCACCTTATCCCCTCCGGAATACTCTATAAAGATACACTCTGCCTTATCGGCGCAGGTGTTGTACTCGACCCTAAGGATTTTATCGGCGAGCTGGACAGCCTCGGAGCAAGAGGCGTTTCCTTCGATAATCTCAAGATCGACCCGAGAGCTCATGTTATCATGCCGTGGCATATAACACTGGACGGTCTTTCCGAACAGTTCCGCGGAAACAGCGATATCGGCACTACAAAGCGCGGCATCGGACCTACATATATGGATAAATATGAGCGCTGCGGCATAAGAGTGTATGACCTTATCCACCCCGAAGTATTCGCGGAAAAAGCACGCGCTACCGGCAGACTCAAAAATGAGATCATCACTAAGGTCTATGGCGGTGAAGCTCACGACATTGAAGCAATAATCAAGGAATACACCGAATATGGCAAGCGCCTCGCAAAGTACGTTGACGATGTTTCCGTGATCGTATATGAGGCAGATAAGGCAGGCAAGCAGATAATGTTTGAGGGCGCACAGGCTACCCTGCTCGATATCGACTTCGGTACTTACCCCTATGTAACATCTTCTCACCCCATTTCCGCAGGTGTCTGCGTCGGAACAGGCGTAGGACCCATGATAATCAAGGATATCATCGGCGTTGCAAAGGCTTATACCACCCGCGTGGGCAAGGGACCCTTCCCCACAGAGCTGAACGACGAGACCGGCGATACTATCCGCAACAAGGGCGGCGAGTTCGGTACAACTACCGGCAGACCGAGAAGAACAGGCTGGTTCGATGCAGTCATCGTCCGCCATTCTGTCCGCGTAAACGGACTCTCGAAGCTTGCGATCAACAAGCTCGATACCCTCAGCGGCATCGGCGAGCTCAAGATCTGCACTGCTTACGAAAAGCCCGACGGCACGATCATCAGGGACTTCCCGCCGACACTGGAGGAACTTGCCGACTGCAAGCCCGTATATGAGACATTCCCCGGATTTGACGATGACATATCAAAATGCGGTTCATTCGACGAACTGCCCGAGCTTTGCAAAAAGTACATACTCAGACTCGAAGAGCTGTGCGGCTGCAAGATCGCAATGGTAGGCATAGGTCCGGACAGAAGCCAGATCCTTGAAAGATAACGGAGCTTTATTTTGAATATTCTTTTTGTAGGCGACGTAGTGGGGCAGAAAAGCGCGGATCACCTCCGCCTTTCCCTGCCCTCGCTGAAGCACACATACTCGGTGGACATGACCATAGTCAACGGCGAAAACTCCGCTGACGGCAACGGCATCACGCCGCGCTCGGCAGGGATTCTTCTCGAAGCGGCAGACGTTATCACCACCGGGAACCACTGCTTCAGACGCCGCGAAATGGACGAGCTATACGAGGAAAGCTCGGTCATAATACGCCCGGCAAATTTCGGCAATACAGTCGGAAAAGGCTATACCGTATTTGATATGGGGCGCACAAGAGTTGCTGTCGTGAACCTTATAGGAATGGCATTCATGGAAAGCTGTGACAACCCTTTCCGCTGCGCTGACGAGATACTCGGCGGGATAGATACGCCGAACATAATCGTCGATTTCCACGCAGAAGCCACTTCCGAGAAAAAGGCAATGGGATATTACCTCGAAGGCAGAGTCTCTGCCGTTATCGGAACGCATACCCATGTACAGACTGCCGACGAACAGATCCTCGGAAACTATACGGGATATATCACAGATGTCGGATTTACCGGCGCACGGGATTCGGTTCTCGGCGTGGACAAGAATGTGATAATCTCGAAACTCACTTCATACTATCCCCAGAAACATACTTACCCGGAAGGAGAAATAATGATAAATGCCGTCGTCATCTCCATAGACGAAAAAAGCGGGAGATGCACGGACATCAGACGTATAACGGCTTGAATCCGGCGGTGTGAAAGCCGCCGATCATAAAATACAGGCAATAATAAGAGGGAGGAAATTGAATATGGACGTTATCAAAGTCTCATCACGAAGTGTACCGAAGGCTGTGGCAGGTGCTATCTGCGCCGTTATCCGCGAATCGGGCAGCGCAGAAGTTGAAGCTGTAGGCGCAGGCGCTGTGAATCAGGCTGTTAAAGCTGCCGCAGTGGCAAGAGTCTTTCTCGCAGAAGAAGGAATCGATGCGGTATGTATGCCTTCGTTCGAGGAGCTGGACGTTGCCGGCGATACAAAGACCGGTATGAAGCTAACAATAGAAAAACGTTGAGGCTGTACCGCATAAAGAGCGTGCTCAGATCGCGCCGTAAGTTTAGATTATATTCAGGCAAGAGCATGATGCTCTTATCGGCAGTGGTGCAAAGGTTGTGTGCGCCAATTTGTGCGGTATTGCATTAAGGAAAATCTATTGACAAAATCCGCTTTGTGTGGTATCATAATGTAAATTATATTTACATTTCGCTCAAAGCGGATTTTTTATGCCAATTGACCTGACCCAAAGGCACAAGACAGGAGGAAACAATATGTCGCTTGTTGTCGAACATCTATCAAAAAAGTTCGGGGATCATATTGCTGTTGAAGACCTTTCATTCAGCATCGAAAAACCCGGAGTATTCGCATTTCTCGGCACAAACGGAGCCGGAAAAAGCACCTCGATCCGTATGATACTCGGAATGCTGTCAAAGGACAGCGGAAGCGTCACATGGAAAGGAAAACCGCTGGACATAATGACCGAGAGAGTGGGATATCTTTCCGAGGAGCGCGGTCTTTATCCGAAATACAACATTATGGAGCAGATGTACTATTTCGCTTCCATAAAGGGTATGAAGAAAAAGGACGCGACTGCGGCAATAGATTACCTTTTCTCACGGCTTAAAATAGAGGAATACAAGAAAAAGAAGGCGGAACAGCTCTCAAAGGGCAATCAGCAGAAAGTCCAGCTCGCTGCCGCTCTTCTCTGCAACCCGGAGATCATCATTCTCGATGAGCCCCTCAGCGGTCTCGATCCGGTCAACGCAGACCTGTTCAAGAGCATTATCCGTGAAGAACGCGACAGCGGCAAGTATATCATAATGTCATCTCACCAGATGGAAACAATCGAGGAGTTCTGCGAAGACCTCGTTCTTCTTCACAGAGGAAAGACCGTACTTCAGGGCAACCTCAACGACATAAAGCGCGCACGCGGACGTGAAAATCTCACGGTGAAGGCAGACAAGCCCATAGGCGAAATCGCGGAACGCTGCGGACTTACTCTCGTGGAGGAGACGCCCAACGGATCGTCCTTCAAGGTAAAGAGCGAGGAAGACGCGGAACATATGCTGAAAGAAATGCTCGATAACGGCATTAACGTGATAAAATTCGATCTCAGAGAGCCGTCGCTGCACGAGCTTTTTGTCGAAAAGTGCGGGGGTGAAGTAAATGAAGATTAAGGGCTGGAAGGAAGTATTCAAGTTCTCGTTCACACAGCAGGTCAAGACCAAATCGTTCATCATCGGAACGATCGTTATCGCGCTGATCGTTGCCATAATGGCATTTATGGCAGATTTCCTGCCGGTGATATTCCTCTCCGACGAGCTCGATAAGATAGAAAGAGCGGCGGGGGGCGAAGATGTTTTCACAGTCGATACGATGTATCTGAGCAACGAGACCGCCTATGATTTCGACTTCTCATCTGTTTTATCGGACGGCAATATTACCGTAAAGAGCGTTACGGCGGAAGAAGCCGAGGCAAAGACAAAGGAGATCGCCGATACAACGGAAAAGGCGGTTGTTACGAAGATAACACTTGACGAGAACGGCTTTTCGGTTGATACAAGATATGCCGGCGGAAAGGCAGCCATTGCCAAAAGCGATGTCGAAGCACTGAACTCTGTGATGACCGACACCGTAAAGAAGCAGTATCTTATGAAGCTCGGAGTAGCCGAAGCCGATCTCGGACTTGCAATGTCGAATGTAAGATCATCGTTCAGCAGTGCCGGAGAGGAACCGGTAAGCTTCATTAAGCAGATACTCAACACGGTAGTCCCGATGATATCGTCGATAGTCCTGTTCATATTCATCTTCTCATACAGCCAGATGGTGGCGCAGTCGATAGCTATTGAGAAATCCTCAAGGGTCATCGAATATCTGCTCACCTCGATAAAACCGCTTGCCATCATACTCGGCAAGGTGCTCGCGATGTGCTGTGTCTCGCTGATGCAGTTCATTCTGATCGGACTTGGCGGAGTTGTGGGATTTGTCGTTTCCCTGCCATTCGGTATTATTTCAAAGATCGGTCCCATGCTCGGAAGCGCCGCGGAACAGGTGCAGGCTGCCGCTTCCGGTACGGAATCGAGTGCCGTAGAGATCGTCGGCGGTATCACCGACGCGTTCTCCAACCTTGACGCAAGCGTATTTATCATAATGTTCGCTTCTTTCATACTCGGATTCCTGTTCTTTGCGGGGATCGCGGGACTTGCGGGCGCAAGCGTAAGCAAAATGGAGGATCTTTCTTCCGCTATCCAGCCCCTCTCGCTTATCGGAGTTCTCGGTTTCTACCTCGCCTACTTCCCGCAGATAACAGGCGAAGAGAACACAATGTCTTTGGTGGCACGCTATATTCCGATCTCGTCGCCGTTCATTCTTCCTTCTGACTATATGCTCGGAAGGATCGATCTTCCGGGCGCACTTATCGCCGTGGCGATACTTGCGGCAGCCGATATCGTTATAATGATGATAGTCGCAAAGGTTTACGAGGGCGTTATACTGCATACCGGCAACAGACTGAAATTCTCGGATATGCTGAAAATGTCAAAGTAACGAAGATAAGCACCGGAGTTTAACGGCTCCGGTGCTGTATTTTTTTAGATAAAATATACAAAAAAGAAAAATAGGCTTGAAAACACACTAAACCTATGGTATAATAGAGTATAATACTATATTAGTATCTATCTATAGACAAAATCAAGTAATTTCGTCACGATTCGGATATGCGCGCAGAGCGCGCTCCACAATTGTGAATTGTGAATTGTGCATTGTGAATTTGTCTATATTTCGATAGAAATATAGTATAAGACATCAGAAACACAGCATGTCCGTATTCCCGGTGAGAATACGGCAGAGATTTTGTGAGGGGATCGTATGAAGATATCAACAAAGGGAAGATATGCATTAAGAATGCTGCTTGAGATAGCGAGCCGTGATGACGGAGGCTTTATATCGCTGAAAGAAATATCGGACAAGCAGGAGATATCCAAAAAATATCTTGAACAGATCGTCCCGCTTCTCACAAGAGACGGGATACTGCGCACAAACCGCGGCAATAAGGGCGGCTATGCGCTTGCGAAAGATACAGATGATATCACTGTGGGCGATGTTCTCCGCGCTACCGAAGGAAGTCTTGCTCCGGTAGCCTGTCTCGAATGCGAGCCGAACGACTGTCCGCGCGCTGAAAGCTGTGCTACGCTCTATGTCTGGAAGGGGCTTTATGCTTCGATACGGGATTATCTCGACGGGATCACTCTCGCGGATATACTTAAACAGAGCAAGGGCAGCGCAGGCGGCGATTACTGCATCTGAAACAGACTGAAAGGAAAAGAATATGTATCTTGAAGACATAAAGCCGGGCTCCGAGCTTACGGTCGAAAACATCGTTATACGCAAGGAAGAAATGCTGGATTTCGCCAGAAAGTACGATCCCGTAAAAATACATACCGACGAGGATTTCGCAAAGCTTTCCCGTTTCGGAGATCTGATAGCCCCCGGAATGCTCTCGTTCCTGTCCGTGTGGGGGCAGTATGTAGAGCTCGACTTCGCGGGCGATGATCTTATCGCCGGCAAGTCAACCGCTGTGGAGTGGATGAAGCCGGTACTCGCGGACGATGTTCTCCGGGGAGTCGCAAGAGTGACCGGAATCGCATTCCGCAACGACTTCAACGGAATAATGACAGTCACGATAGATGTGTTCAACCAGAAGGACGAGAAGGTGCTCACAAGTGTCGTTGAGTCGATCGTCAAGCGCAGACCGAAAGAGTAATACGATTATTCGTACATATCTGGTCCCTTTCCGGATAAAGCACCGCAAAGGGACTCTTTTTGTGGAATAAAATCATTAAAATTGCAAAAAAACACTTGAAATTTTTAAAAAATATGATACAATATTATATGTGACTTTATAAACTCTATTATTATGGGATGAACAGATGGATACTTTGATATACTACCTTACAGATATATGGAATTCTCTCGTCAGCGTTTTCCGTTCTATCGGACTTATCGACTGGCTCGATATAATCTTTCTCGCGGTTATCCTGTACTGGCTGATAAAGCTTGTGCGCGAGACCCGCGCCGAACAGCTCATCAAGGGTGTTGTCGTCCTTGCGGCTGTACTTTTCATACTCAACCAGTTCGGCTTCAAGGCTATGGGCGTTATCAGCCAGATGGTGATGAATGTCGGTCTTATCGCATTTATCGTTATGTTCCAGCCCGAACTGCGCCGCGCACTTGAAAAAGTCGGACGCTCCAAAGTGATGCAGCCTCTCGCGCTGTTCGATACTTCCCTCCCGGAGACCCAGGGCAAGGAGAGCCTTGCTGTCGAGCAGATCGTTCTCGCCTGCGAAAAGCTTTCAAGGACCGCTACCGGCGCACTTATCGTTATCGAGCGCCAGACAAGGCTCGGCGAACAGATTGAGACCGGTACGATACTTAACGCTATACCGAGCGAGGAGCTGTTCAGAAATATCTTCTTCCCGAACACGCCCCTGCATGACGGCGCTGTCATCATCAGAAACGGTATGATCTATGCGGCAGGCTGCTTCCTCCCGAAGCCGTCGAAGGAAGAGCTGATAAACAAGGAACTCGGTTCCCGTCACCGCGCCGCGATAGGAATGAGCGAGGTCTCAGATGCGATCATCATTGTCGTTTCGGAGGAGACCGGTATGATCTCAATCGCCGAAAACGGCAGGCTTGAACGCGGATTTGACCGCGAAAAGCTCTACACTTATCTTACAAAGAAGCTTCTTCTCGATACGCCCGATCCGCGTAAAAACAGAGAAAAGCGAAAGAGCAGCAAGGAAAAACAGGCTGCCGGACGTACTGAGGAAGGCGGTGAGCGCAAGTGAGCAACTTTTTCAGACGTTTTGCAAAAAGCTTTGTGACCAACCTTAAAACGATAATACAGGCGATAGTATTTTCTGTAATTATCTGGTTCTTCATATCCATACAGATATTCCCGGATATCTCGCTGCATATAACGGATATACCGGTATCCTGCGAACAGACGAGCTTTATGAAGGACGACAACCTCCAGATAGTCTCGATCGATACCGAAAAGGTAGCAATACAGATCGAAGGCAAGCGCTATTCCATAAGCCAGATCACCGCAGATGATTTTGTTGCGGAAGCCGATCTTTCCAGCGTTTACGAGGCAGGTACATTCACTGTACCTATACACGTTTTTCCTGTCAACGACAGCATTGAATGCGAGATAGCCACAACTTCCCTTTCCGCAAAGGTCGAGGTCGTAAAGATCATCACCCGTGAGATCGCCGTTGTGCCGAATACGGACTCACTGACACTTGCCGACGGAATGCAGATAGAGGGAGATGTCACCGTAACGCCTTCCGAGATCGTTATTACCGGCGAAGAATCCCTTGTAAATTCGATATCGCGGGTAGAAGCAAAAGCTTCCAGCGACTCCGTGATAGAGCATACCGAGGGCATTGTTGCACAGCCGGTATTCTACACCGCTTCCGGTGCGGAACTGAACGATCCCGATCTTAAATACAGCCATGATGATTTTATCGTGCTCGTTCCGGTTTACAAGGTAAAGACGCTTCCCGTTCAGGTCAAATTCACCGGCAGTTCCGGATCATACGGCTTCGATCCGGAAGATCTGAACTACACCATGTCGATAGAAGAGATCACCATTGCATCTCCGGACAGCTCGATCGACAACCTTTCCGCGATAGATATAGGAGAAGTATCGCTGAGCGCACTCACACTGAAAGATCTGCAGGGCGGTATCCAGCTTCCCGTAGAGCTTCCGGAAGGATACAAGAATATCTCCGGAAACCGCACGATCACTGTTTACTTCCCGGACGCTGACGATTTCGGACAGCTCGGATTCACTGTTCCGTCGGAGAACTTCACAGTCATCAACAGCCCGAAGAATTATGATGTGAAGATCCTCACGAATGAGATCGTGGTGAATGTAGTCGGCTATTCCAACTATATTCAGACTATGACATCAGCCGATGTTTACGCAACGATAAATCTTCTCGGAATGGAAGTCACGGAAGGCTCGAAGAGCGTATCTGCAACATTCCGTCTCAAAGGCTCCAATGCAAAGGCTTGGGTTGCAGGCGAGGAGTACAAGGTCGATCTGCTCTTCACCGCATCTGCCGAGACAGAGAACACAGCTTCCTGACTGCGAGAACCTTAAAAGAAATCCAAAAAGCGGAGTATGAAAAGTACCCCGCTTTTTTCCTGTTATAGCTTTTTAAATCTGTTATAGTTTTATCTGCCAATGCAGAGACTAACTGACCGAGACACCGTACCATTCGCTTGCAGAATGTCGCTGCGCATTTCGCCGCGGGGCGTTCCCCGCCGCGGTCCAGCCGCGCAGGCTGGCGCCGTCCGCGTAGGACAAGCGCATGAGCGCCTTCATGACAGCTTTTCGAGGTCTTTGCGAAGTCGCTTGATGATGCGCTTTTCGAGGCGTGAGATATAGCTTTGGGATATTCCGATAAGATCGGCGACTTCCTTCTGCGTCATCTCCTTACCGTCCGCAAGACCGAATCGCTTCTCCATTATAAACCGCTCCCGTTCCGGAAGTTTCGCCACCGATTCCAGCAGAAGCTTCTTCTCCGCTTCATTCTCTATATTCTCATTCACTATATCGTCTTCCGTTCCGAGTACGTCGGACAAAAGCAGTTCGTTCCCGTCCCAGTCAATATTGAGCGGTTCTTCAATAGATATCTCCGATTTGTACTGGTTCGATTTGCGGAGAAACATCAGTATCTCATTCTCGATACATCTTGACGCGTATGTCGCAAGCTTTATGTTCTTGTCGGGGCTGAACGTGTTCACAGCTTTGATAAGACCGATCGTGCCTATTGAGATAAGATCTTCTATGCCGATGCCCGTGGATTCAAACTTCTTCGCTATATACACCACAAGCCGGAGATTGTGAGTTATAAGTGCGTCACGCGCTTCCGGGGAGTTGTTCCTTATCCCGTCAAAAGCCCGTTCCTCTTCTTCCCTCGTGAGCGGAGGCGGGAGGTTATCCGAGCCGTTTATGTAATAGATGCTCTGTACAGACTGTCTGGCGATTATTTTTCTGATAAGCTCGTTCAGTCTTATCGTTGCGTTCATTTTTCTTCTCCTTCTTCTTGTCCGTTCGTTTTATTTCAGCAGCTTCGGCGATATCACGGCATCAAAATGCTCGTCGGCAAGCGCATCACGGCATACTCCGATAAGCGCATCGAGTCTCTTGTCCTCGCCGCGGTAATGGGCGGTGATGCAGTCGGCACGGAATGCAGCCGCAACTGCGCTTCCGGAAGCAGTTCTTATCGGTATTATGCGAAGTCCCGCTACATCTGCATCTTCACCGTTCAGAAACGCTTCCGCGCTCGCCGGCATTATTCCCCGGACAGATCCGCTCCTGCACAATATCACAGGCTTTCCGGTGAGAAAGTCCCTAAGGAAATTCCCGCTGTCGCAGACCGCTTCAAGCTCCGCAGTATTCCCGCCGGCAGATACGGTAAGCCCTATCCGTTCGTCCGCCTCCGGGCTGTCAGCTATGCGCCGCACTACCGAAAGTATCCCGTATATCACAGCAGATGAGATAACAAGAACAAGAGCCGAGATGTTGAGATAAACATATCCGTTTGCGGCAAAGACCATATCGGAGCCGGTAAGCTCGTGGATCAGCATCGCAGCCCCGCATATCAGCATACTTATGGTGATGCAGACGAAAGTACGGACCGCAAACCGGCGGATACTGCCGAAGCCGAATGCAATTAGCACGGTAAGTGCGGTGAGCAGGGCTTTGAGAAGCATCGAGCCAGCAAATCCTGCGTCCGCCAGTGCGGCAAGAGATGAAAAGCCGCCGAATACCGACGCGGCAGCGATCCTGCGGAAGCTTGCGCCGGTGTGCAGGAGCCTGCATACCGCACGCAGGGTAAAGTAGGATATGTAGATATTCATAACCGTAAGTACATCAAGATAAACTGTCATTTTCGCCACCGCCGCTGTTGTGTATAGATTATACCACTTCCGGCGCGGGAAATTTGTCGTTTCCGGGGTGCGAAAAATAGATTTGAGAGCCGTTTTTTGCAGTTTCGCGTAATATTTTAACAATTTTTGAAAAAAAGCTAAAGTTTTGCGATTTCCTGCCGATATATTATACGAATAGATGTTTGAAATTCAAAAGGAGGGATATGTATGAGTGATCTTAATCTTAAAATGTACTCTGTGCAGAACGCGGCTTCGTCACAGCGCACCGACTACTCGCTCAGCAATATCTCATCGTCAAAAGACGACAGTATAAATACCAATCAGAGCATATTCCAGGAGTATCTCCAGAAACTCAAGGAAAATTCCGACGGTAAGGCAAAGGAGACTCTCCAGGCTTTGCAGAACATTCCGATAAGCCAGGTAAGCCGGCTGTTCGACGATCTCCAGGTAAAATCCGTTGAGCAGGCAGGCAAGATGTTCGATGATCTGAAGATAAAGTCCACCGATGAGATAAGCTCGATACTTGCAGCCGCAAAGAACAATGCGGTTCAGAATACCGCAAAGACCCAGAAGCCGGAAAACCAGGTGCTCAAGTTCATTGACAGGTCTATGGAATCACTGTCCGCCGCGAACGAGAAGCTTAAGGAGCATTCCGAAAGAATGGCGGAAGCGCGTGAGAAGCTCGATGCCGGATTCAGACGCGATGCAAACACCGGCGAGCTTGACAGAGAGAAAGCCCGTGCTGCAGCAAAGGATTTCGTGGACAGGTACAACGAGCTTGCCGACAGCATAAAGAACAGCGGAAACGGGACAGTTGAAAGCAAATCGAAGCTTATAAGCGAGATGTCCGACGCATACGGCAAACGGCTGGAAAATGTTGGCATCACCAAGGACGACAGCGGACGGCTCACACTTGACGAGAATAAGCTTGACCAGGCAAGCGAGCGTGATATCGAGCGTGTTTTCGGCAAGGAGGATTCCTTTGCGGAGTTCATTGACGGACAGGCAAAACAGCTTGCCGCCTACGCACAGACCGATCTCTATCAGCGTTCCAGCGCCTATACCGATGCCGGAAATGTGACCCAGGTATCCAACATCAGCGGCTCGTATTTCAACATGCTCGGCTGAAGATGTATCGCTTCACTCAAGAGATTTGAGAGATTTTGAGAGAATTTAGAGAGATTTGAGAGATTTGAGAGAGGGGGCGCTGCCCCCCAACCCCCCGCCAACCCCCTTTAAAAAAGGTGGCGGCGGACGCGCCGCGGCGAAAT
>DEWH01000028.1:39548-80674 GCA_002363155.1 Ruminococcaceae bacterium UBA3215
AAATGCGTAGCGACATTCTTCTATCCTCAGGTGCGCCACCTCGGTTAGTTATATTCATCTGAATACAAGAAAAGACTGCTGAGATTTATAAGTTTCAGCAGTCTTTCATTCTGTTGTGATAACCCTCTCGCTTAGCTGCGGAGCGAATAAAGTTTTTTGAGGAGGGGGTCTGGGGGAAGCCCCTTTTGTTCACAAAAGGGGTGCCCCCAGTCTCGAGCGCCGTGCGCGACCCTTCTCGAGCGCTGTGCGCGACCCGTCTCGAGCGCAAGCGAACGATCTCGAGCGCAAGCGGCTTCTACGATTATTTATTTGTAGCGATATACGGAGCAAGTGCGCCTGCCATTACGTTTCTCGGCATGGTCTGGAGCCAGATCTTTCCGGGTCCTGTGAGCTTTGTATTGAACAAGCCTTCACCGCCGAAGAGCGCGTTGCCTATGCCCTTTACGGATTCAACAGACACTGATACGGTTGCGTCCATTGCAGCAAGGTTTCCGGTATCTACCAGCATAGACTGACCTGCCGCAAGCTCATATTCCACTATGCTTCCGTCGATCTCAAGGAACACCATTCCGTTTCCGGTGAATTTCTGGAGAATAAAGCCTTCACCGCCAAAGAAACCGGCGCCTGCCTTCTTCTGGAAGTGTACGGACATCTCAACGCCCTCTTCACTCGCGAGAAATGCAGATTTCTGAGCTACTACAGTCCTGTCTGCAGAGATCTGTACCGCAAGGATCTCACCGGGGAAGCTCGAAGCTGCCGCAAACAATCCGGGACCGCCTGTGCAGGTATATACATTCTGGAACATCGATTCTCCGGAGAACATTCTGCCGAATGCTTTGCCGACGCTTCCGCCTGCATTTGTGGACATCTCCATATTCGGCGACATCCAGCTCATCGCACCCTTGTCTGTCTTGATCTTCTCGCCGTTTTCGAGCTGCATGATTACTACGGGCAGCGGTGTGCCCTTGATCTCGTACTGCATAATATACTTTCCTTTCACAATAAATTATTGGCATATCCTGCCAATAAGATTATATCATTATTTTCATAAAAATTCAACCTAATAATGATAATTTTGTAGAATATATGCAAAAACTCCCGCAAAATTGACAAAGTACAGCTTGCGGGAGCTTCGAGCATGAATGTCAGGTGCAGAAACGATGATCTCCGATGACCGATATTACAGGGCGCGAATAAATGAAAGTGTCGCTGGTCTTGGCGGGGTTGTAATAGTATATCGCTCCGCCTGTGGGATCCCAGCCTGCAAGCGCATCACGGGCTGCCTGATACGCGCTCTCCGCCACAGGCTCGTTGAACTGACCGTCATTGATCGCGCTGAATGCACCGTTCTGATAGATAACTCCGGCAAGTGTGTCCGGGAACGAGGGGTGCTCTATGCGGTTGCATATCACCGCACCGATAGCGACCTGACCGACATACGACTCTCCCCTGCCCTCCGCAGAGATCATTCGCGCCAGCAGATTGATGTTCGCGTCAGTCGCTTCCGGAACTGTACCGATAGTTATCCCGAGCCTTTTAAGAGTAGTCTCATCGGCTATGCCCGTCTGTTTCAGTCCTTGCTGTTTCTGGAACTTGGTTACTGCCTGGCGGGTCTGTTCGCCGTAATATCCGGTGATCTCTCCGGTGAAAAGACCGCGTTCCTTAAGTACGCGCTGTATCTCCTCGACCTCCGTACCGGACGAGCCTGTCTGCGAATAGACCTGCATATCTTCGTTATCGATCGACGCCTGGGCTGTTGCAGCACAAAGTATAACCGCTACCAGCACAAGCACCATTTTTACAAAACTGTTCATATATATATCACCTTTCTTTTTCGGATATGTTCTCCGTGGTGATATTATTTTTCTGCATTTTCTGCCGTATTATGCAATAATTTTCGTCTGTATCAGACGGAAATCTTTGCAGGGAAATTCCGGTAAAATATTTCAAAAAGATATTGCAAATTATAGTTTTATATGTTATAATACCTGTACAGTAATCGTTTTCACAAATGGATAAACGGAGGACATAAAAAATGGACAACAGCATCTACAAGATACACATGGGACCTGCTGACTGCGCACTTGACCTCGGCGACGGAAGCGAGCGCGGCGAGTACGTCGATCAGGACTATATCCTCAACCGCCTCGGCAGACCTCACAGAGCAATAAGCCTAATGTACTGCTATTACCCGCTCGACAAGGAATGGCCGCAGCGCATCAGTGAAGCCTGCAAGGACAAGGATGTTTCCTTCGCGTGGGATTACCCCTACGATGACTACTTTACCTACAAGGGCGGCATAAACGGCGATCTTTCGGACGAGCCGTTCAAGTATATGCGCGAAGTGCGCGCCCACGGTCAGGACGTTATCCTCACCCTTACCATAGACCCGAATGTTCCCGACGAGCATCTTGTCGCTATCGCAAAGGATCTCTCAACTTTCGGACGCATGCAGATCCGCATCAACCATGAAGCGACCGGAAACTGGTTCTCATTCACAAAGCGTGCGACTTACAAGGAGATCGCCGATTTCTATGTTAAATTCCACAACATCTTAAAGGAATATGCACCCAACGTAAGCACGATCCTCTGCGCAGGCGGAGTAGAGAACCCTGCGGAAAACAAGATCGAGAAGGAAGAGGAATTCGCAGATGCCGTGCGCGCAACTGACGTATGGTCTGTTGACAAGTATATGGCTCTGCACTGGGGCTGGCCTTACGACATCGCGGAGAAAGGCGGAAATTCCCACAGCCGTTCAGCTGTAAAGGACATTTACGATATGGCAAAGCGCAGCCACGCAAGATTTGTTGAACTCTGCGGCGGCAAGGTAAAGCCTATGGTGCTGAGCGAGCTCAATGCGGACGGAGATGTTACCGGTCCTTATGAGCAGGCGGAAATGCTGAAGATCTTCTGCGATATGCTGAAGAATGACAAGGACAGGTGGCTCACCGGATTTACACTGTACCAGTTCCGCGACAGAGGAAGGCTCGGACTTGAGATCGAAGACCCGAACAATCAGAATGTCGGCATCGAACAGCCGATAATGCGGACGTACCGCGAAATTCTCTGCGACAGCTTCTTCCAGCCGAAGATGAAAGTCGGAGAGAATGCCGTCCTTCCCGTAAAGCTCAGATGGGGCGGTTCCGAGGACGCGGAAGGTCTTGCAATAGCGATAAATTTCGAGAAAAATCCCGTGTTCTGCGAAGTAACATTCGAGGAAGAGCTGAACCTTATGCTGGAGATCAACGGGCGCTGGTTCTACAAATCCCCGAAAGTAAAGACCATAGACCTTATGAGCGCATTTTTCGACAAGCCGCTCGACGGCTCAAAGGGACTTACGCTGAAGATCTTCGCTCCTCCCGCTTCCGGCGAGAATGACCCGAAGGACGGCAGCGACTGGCAGATGAACTCCTACACGACGATCACAAAGCTTCCGGATATCCGCATCAGATACGAAGCTACCGAACCGTCGAAAGACCGCTGATACTATACAAATTCACAATTCACAATGCACAATTCACAATTGTGGAGCGCGCTCTGCGCGCATATCTGAATCGTGACGAAATTACTTGATTTTGTCTGCGCAGAGATACTGATCTTCTGAATACGAAATAACGCATAACAAAAGAGGGGCGCCGGTCAGACCGGTAAGCCCCTCTTGTTTTTTGTTTTTTCAGTCCTTTTTTCGCTGCAAACAGCGCGAACAGTCGCCGCAGCAGCTTTTGCCGCGCTTCACGGCTCTTACACGGAACACTATCGCCGCCGCCACGGCAGCGACTATAACAACGATGAGTATGATATCTACCGCACTCATTCACACACCTCCGAGCATTACTCCGATAAAATGCACGATAAACGCGATCAGCCACGCTACCGCACACTGCCATACAACCACAAACGCTGCCCACTTTCCTCCAAGCTCCCGCTTTATCGCAGCTATCGCCGCAACGCAGGGAGTATAGATGAGCGAGAAAACAAGGAACGAGAGCGCTGTGAGAGTGGTCATTGCCGCTGCCGCACCGCCGGTATAGAGTATTTCCAGCGTTGAAACGACGCTCTCCTTCGCCATAAATCCCGTAACGAGCGCAACAAGTATCTGCCAGTCGCCAAGTCCGAGGGGAGCCATTACCGGTGCAAGTATTCCGGCAGCCGCCGCAAGAATGCTGTTCCCGGTGTCCGCGGTAAGCTTCATCGACAGATCGAAGCTCTGGAGGAACCAGACTGCAAGCGATGCTATCAGTATCACCGTAAATGCCCTCTGAAGGAAGTCCTTCGCCTTGTCCCACATGAGATGCAGTACATTCTTAACGCCCGGCAGACGGTAATTCGGGAGCTCCATTACAAACGGCACTGCTTCACCCTTGAACGCGGTGCTCTTGTACAGAAGAGCCGCGAGTATCGCAAGGACTATGCCGAGAAAATAAAGCCCTATGTAGATCAGCCAGCCTATATCCGGGAAAAGCGCGTCTATCACAAACGCATATATCGGCATCTTCGCCGAACAGCTCATAAACGGCGTCAGCAGTATCGTCATCTTTCTGTCCCGCTCACTCGGCATTGTGCGCGTAGCCATTACCGCCGGTACAGAACAGCCGAATCCGATCAGCATAGGTACAATGCTGCGTCCGGAAAGACCGATCTTCCTCAACAGCTTATCCATAAAGAATGCGACACGAGCGATATATCCGCTGTCCTCAAGTATCGAAAGGAAGAAGAACATCGTAACTATTATCGGCAGGAAGCTCAATACGCTTCCGACGCCCTCGAAAATGCCGCCTACTATCAGCCCGTGGATAACCTCGTTCACGTTCGCAGCTGTAAGCGCATCGTCCACAAGCGTGGTAAGGCTCCCTACACCGAGTTCGATGAGTCCCTGCAAAAACGCGCCTATTACGTTGAACGTAAGGAACGATATCAGCAGCATTATAAGGATAAAGAACGGTATAGCCGTGTATTTTCCGGTAAGTATGCGGTCTATCCTGCGGCTGCGGAGATGCTCCCTGCTCTCGCGGGGCTTTATCACCGATGACCCGCAGAGATTGAAAATGAACGAGAACCGCATATCCGCCACCGCAGCGTTGATATCAAGTCCGCTCTCCGCTTCGGTCTGCTTTACGATATGCTCGATAGTCTCCAGCTCGTTTTTCTCCAGTCCGAGCCGCTCTATTATCAGCTGATCTCCCTCCGCAGCCTTGCTTGCCGAGAAGCGAAGGGGCAGTCCCGCTTTCTCCGCGTGATCCTCGATAAGATGCTCGATGCTGTGCATACAGCGGTGTACAGCGCCGTTCTTATGCTGCTTGTCGCAGAGATCGCGGTTCTCCGGCTTTTCGCGGTAGTATGCGATATGCACCGCGTGCGCCACAAGCTCCTCTATACCCTCGTTTTTCGCCGCGGATATCGGTACTACCGGCACTCCCAGCAGCTTCTCCATTTCATTTACATCTACACCGCCGCCGTTTGCGGTAAGTTCGTCCATCATATTCAGCGCAACAACTACCGGTATATCCATTTCGAGCAGCTGATATGTAAGATACAGGTTCCGCTCTATGTTCGTGACATCGACAATGTTTATTACCGCGTGCGGCTTCTCGTCAAGCACGAAATTCCGTGAAACAATTTCCTCACTGCTGTACGGGGACATTGAGTAGATGCCGGGGAGATCGGTTATAACACAGTCCGGGTGACCGATTATCGTACCGTCTTTCCTGTCAACGGTAACACCGGGGAAGTTGCCCACATGCTGATTTGAGCCGGTAAGACGGTTGAACAGCGTAGTCTTGCCGCTGTTCTGATTGCCGACGAGCGCCATTTTTATCGTGGTGCCTTTCGGGAGAGGATCGCCGCTTCCTTTCGGGTGGAATTTACCGCCTTCCCCGAGACCGGGGTGCTCGGAAGCAAACATAGCCTTCGGATTCGTATCCCCGGAGCTTTCCTTCTCCGGAACCGGCTCGCCCTGTTTGCGTACCTGTGCCTGTATCTTTCCGGAAAGCGGACAGACTTCTATCTGCGCCGCGTCTTCAAGGCGAAGAGTAAGCTCGTAGCCATGCAGACGCAGCTCCATGGGATCACCCATTGGTGCGTACTGCACAAGCGTTATCTCGGTGCCGGGAATAACTCCCATGTCAAGGAAGTGCTGACGCAGAGCGCCGCTTCCTCCAACTTTTTCAATTCTGACTGTCTGACCTATGTCAGCATCGCGTAATGTCATCTATAATTATCTCCTTTTGCGGGAAACGTCCCGCGGCAAAATGCGCAGTTTCATTCTTCTGTCGGCAGGTGCAGCAATCCCGGTTAGTTATTCTCCGATATATCTGAACGGAATCTTTGCCAACCCCACTGCATTTCAGTCAACACTCGCCCATAGCTGTACGCTCTGAAATACAGCATCTGGTTTATCGGAAGTTTCTTTAATGCGCGCATCGTGCGCGCTTTTGGAAACTTCCTTACGGCATCGTGCCGTAGGGGGTCAAGACCACTTTTTTAAAGGGTGATCTCCCCGCAAACGGGGAGGTGTCACCGTCAGGTGACAGAGGGGCTGACCGACAGACATTGCGGGGTCCGGGATGTCTCCCCTTCAGAGGGGAGGTGGCACGGAGTGCCAGAGGGGCTGACCGACAGACTCAGCGCCCCGTCTCAAAAATTCTCAAATCTTCTCAAAATCTCTCTATCAATCTTCACCGAGTTTGAGAGCCTTGTTGATATTGATCTTCTTTATAAGCGCGCCGAGGATCGCAAATCCGCCGCCGAGCATAAGCACGATGATAACATAAAGCTTGATATAATCGCTCTGCGATGCCGCAACAAGGAACGGCGGCACCTGATCTGCGGGATTGTACATCGAACGGAACAGCGGTACGAAGATATCACTGGTTATACCGCCTATCACGAACGACATCGCAAGCGACACGCCCGATACGAGTATCTGTTCATACCCGATCATTCCCACGATCTCGCGGAATGTCACACCCATTGCGCGGAGTATGCCGAACTGGAGCGTCCTGCTCCTTATCGACAGTATCCAGTATATCAGAAATCCGATAACTGTCATTATCATTATGACCACAAAGCTCAGCGTCAGCGCACCGTTCATTCCCTGCAGCTGAGGCTGGTTCTTGACGGTGATGAGCTGCTGCGACGCGTCGGTTATCTTCTCGATCGGCATTCTCTTCGCGGAAATGTCGGCATAAAGCGCGGAACTCGACGCACCGTCCTTAAGCTTTATCCACACTTCGTACGGCTCCAGATCGGACACCGAGCTTGTATAGTAATAGTTCATTATCGCAAAGCAGTTCACAGCGTAGGAGGTGATCAGCTCCTCCTCTTCCTCGCCGGTCTCCTCGCTCTTTGCGGATTTCTTGCTGTTCTTGCCGGTATTCGCGGAAACATTCGGGTTTATGCCCGGCCAGTAGTCCACCACAGCAAGCACCGGGGCGCTTATCTTCTCATTCGCAGACCACTTCACATCTATCGCGTCGCCCAGCTGTATCTCGTATTTGTCGGCAAGCGCACGCGAGATTATGATGCCGGAGGGGTAGTCCTGCAAAGCCTTTATGTAGTTCCACCAATGCACCGGGAGCAGATCGTTCCTGAACCACGCCGTGTTGGCGAACTTGTACGGCTCCACCGCCATAAGAGTGACACTGTTCTCGGTCTTGCTGCCGACAGTCACCTTCGCCTTCTTGTTCACGAGTACCTTCGTTGCGGTCTCAACGCCTTCCAGCTCCTCGAAACGCTCGAAATCCCGCTCCACATACCCGGAGACCTGTGCGCCGGGCTCGGGGGAGGTAGCTTCAAGCCAGTACTCCTTCAGCACGATGTCCGCTCCGTCGGCATAGCGTATGCGGTCTTCCTTCTGATCGTTTATGGTGCGTGCAGTGTTGGCGGAGAATATGCCAAGTGAGAATGTCACCACAAGGAACAGCATCAGAAAGCGCTCTCTGCCGCCCTGTGAACGGCATACCGTGGTTATCGCCATATACTGTGAGGGCGTCCACAGCGGCTTGAACGTTATATATATAAGATTGAGCAGATATGGGTAAATTCGTATGAAAAGCAGTCCCAGTCCGAATATAAGGCAGGTTGAGAATATGAAGAACATCGGGTTGATGTCTCCGGTAGATACTTCCGAGATCTGCTCGTCGGCAGTGTAAAACGCATAGAACACTATCGCCGCCGCGATGAGCAGGAAATCTATACCCGTCTTTTCCCAGAGCGACATTCTCACGACTTTTGTCTTGCTCTGTTTGTACTGCACTATGGAGAGCTTCGATGCCGGGATTATCGGTATCATCGTCGCCGCAAAGAATATCACCACCGCGATAAGCGAATACAGCAGGGCGCCGGACGTTATCTTCGCAGAGATGCCCGTCCTGTTGACAAATTCAAGGAATCCGTCCGAAACGCCGAGGAACCTGCACATCACAAGTCCGAGGAACGGCGCGGTCACAAGCGTCACAAGTCCGAGAATGCCGGCTTCAAGCGCGTACATTCCGAAGATCTGCATTGACCCTGCTCCCCTGCTCTTGAACACGGCTATCTCGTTCTTTTCCTGCTCGACATTGAGCCTTGAAACCATGAACAGGTAGAATGCCAGCATCACCATTGTGGGTATCTGGAGCACCCAGAGTATGCCGGTGAGCTTCTCGGCTTCCTTTGCGTAGTTCTTCCAGATGTTCAGCACACCCATGGTGAACTTGCAGTTCAGCGTGGGGAAGTATTCCGCGTCCTCGTCTATCGCCTTAACAGCGAAGGCGAGATCGTTCATATCCATTTTCTGATAATCGAGAGCATATCGGACTGCTATATCTGCCGGCTTAACCGCTCCGTCCGCTGTGAGCTTTCCGCAGAAGCAGCCGTAGTCCGTGATAAGCGCACTTGCATAGCCGTCCATTTTCTCCGACCAATAGATATCGTTGGGATCGGACTGCTCGAAAATGCCCACTATACGCACGGTCATATCGCCGGCGCTGGTATCTCCGCCCTTTACCGGGTATTCCCCGCCGAGTGTCACGCCGAGATTACGGAGGGCTGTCTCATTCGCCACTGTCTCATATACACCGTCCTCCGCAATGCCGCCGTCACAGAACATTCGCCCGTCGGTAATGCTTATATGCCCGTCAAAGCCGGTCATTGCCGCAAGCTTCATTCTTGTGTTGGAAGTGCCTTTTGTGCCGCCTGTGGAAAGGTACAGCATATTGTCGTAAACGACAGTCTTTGAAGCGCCCACCGGTATCGGCAGGTAATCCACCCTGCCCCTGACAGTATCCGGCAGCTCATTTATCTCCTTGAGCCGCTCGGTCATGCTCACCGACTCCGCAAAAGTGCGCTCAACAGCATAAATTCCGGGAAACTCACCGGAGCTGAGCTGGTACGACTCCATATCCTTGATAAGGGTACGCTGGAGCGACGCGTCCATATATATCGGCACGGTACTCATCATTCCCGCAGCCATCAGAAATCCGATAAACAGGCACAAAACCATCCATTTGGTCTTGCGCATTTTTCTGAATAGTAGTGTAAACAATTTGTTATCTCCTGTCGGAAGCGGTTTATCTTATGATAACGGCTTCTCCTGCATCAAGACCTTCGGTTATCTCTGCTTCCGTTGCATTCGTTATCCCGAGCACAACGTCCTTTTCCTTCTTCTGCCCGTCCTCGAAGACCTGGACATAAGTTCTGTCGCCGTCGGTCTTGACAAGGTTCTTCGGAATGACCACCGCATTCTCCGAAACGGACTTTACTTTCTTGATATTAGCTATCGCGCCGAGATACGCAAATGAGGGCGCAGAGCTGTCGAAATCGGCGTAGAGCGCTTTCTTGTCGTCGGCTCCGTCAGCTGCGGCTTCATGCGGAGTATAATATACTGTGCAGCCGTACTCGTCCGACTCCACGGTGACTGTAACCTTGTCGCCAACCTCGAAATCCTTCGCATCGCCGTCATAGCTTGCCGCGACATAAAGGTCTTCCGGATCCACGATCCTCGCTATGACCTTGTACGGGTCAAACTCCGTGCCGGGATCTATCTTATATACATAGGAGACCTGACCGCTCATGGGCGCAAACACCTTCGCGCCGTCATAGCGTGCCTGGTACATCTCAAGTGTGCTCTGCGCTATCTCAAGATCGAGCTTATCCGCCTGCGAACCGCTGGAAGAATAGCGGAGCTGTGCCGCCTCCACTTCAAGCTTCTGTATCTCAAGCAGATACTCCAGCTCGCCGACATTCATCTCGGCGATAAGATCGCCTTCATTGACAAATTCCCCGGCACGGACATAGACGTTCTTTATCTGACCGGTGTAGGCGGTGAAGTAGCACTCGGCTTCCTTTTTCGACTTGACATAGCCGGTGACATTTATCGTGCTCTCAATAGTCTTCCGCCGTGCGGTGAAAGTGGAATACGCCACCTCGTCCGGCGCGATGACCGGAGGATCAAGGAGTTTTTCCTCCTCCGGGAAAAAGTAACACCCGGACAGCGACATTATTATTGCGAGAACGGCAGCCGGTATTCTTAATCTTGCTGTTTTCATTCTATCCTCCGAAAAAATGTTTGCATAGTTTACCATTATACAATTACACTTTATAATAACATAAATCATCTGAATTTTCAAGCAGTAAGCGGAAAAATGACGAAATTTTTAAAACCTTTCCCAAAATTTGAAAAATCCCTTGAAATTTATGTGATATTGTAGTATAATAGAATAGATTTTTGGATAATAACACCTTATGAAAAGGGGATAAGATATGAGTATCAATTTGTCAGCCGTTATTGCGGCTCAGGAACTTGACTGGGGACTTATAGGGTCAACGGTCGTAACCGGACTTGTGGTAGTATTTCTTATACTTGCGATACTGGTCCTTTTCCTTTGGCTGTTCGGAAAAATATTCAAGGGAATAGGCAGCCTTCAGCAGAAGAAGGAGCAGAAAGCCGCGGAAGAAGCTGCCGCAAAGAAAGCCGCCGAAACAAAGAAGCCTGCTGCTCCCGCACCGGTTCAGGCATCAGCTGCTCCCGAGATCGAGTATGAAGAAGAGGACGACGATGAGATCATTGCCGTTATTGCCGCAGCGATAGCTGCCTACGGCGAAGCCGAGGGCAAGCAGTACCGCATAGCAAGCATAAAGCGTCCGAGGAACGCACGTTCCGGCTGGAGCGCCGCGGGAATTGCCGACAATATGCGCGGCTTCACAGACTGAGGAGGGGATAAAGGCAATGATAGAAACATTTCTTGAAACAATACAAACGCTCTGGCAGCAGTCGGCGTTCTGCAATATAACGTGGCAGCAGGGAGTAATGCTCCTTATCTCGTTCTTCCTTATGTATCTTGCAATTGTAAAGCAATACGAGCCTATGCTCATGCTTCCGATAGCATTCGGTATGGCGCTCACCAACCTTCCCGGCGCGGAGCTTTACCACCCCGAATTCTTCATGACCACCAACATACCGTATGCGACTGTCCTTCATGACGGCGGCATACTCGATGTTCTGTACTTAGGCGTTAAATGCGGCATCTTCCCGCCGCTGATATTCCTCGGAATCGGCTGTATGACCGACTTCGGCCCCCTTATTGCAAACCCGAAGAGTTTCTTCCTCGGAGCTGCCGCACAGGGCGGTATCTTCTTCACATTCCTCGGTGCCTGCGCACTTTCGGCTACCGGCATCGTTGACTTCTCGCTTGCACAGGCAGCGTCTATCGGTATCATAGGCGGTGCGGACGGACCTACGGCGATATGGCTGACATCGAAGCTTGCGCCTGAACTGCTGGGCTCGATAGCGGTAGCGGCGTACTCGTACATGGCGCTTGTTCCGGTTATCCAGCCGCCGATAATGAAGCTGCTCACAACGAAGAAGGAGCGCAAGATAAAAATGGGAATGCTCCGCAGCGTTTCCAAGACCGAGAAGATAATCTTCCCGATCGCGGTTACGGTAATTGTTGCATTTATCGTTCCCTCTGCCGCTCCGCTTGTCGGAATGCTCATGCTCGGCAACCTGTTCAAGGAGAGCGGTGTTGTTGAAAGACTTGTTAAGACAGCTTCCGGCGAACTTATGAACATAATTGTAATCATGCTCGGCACGACTGTCGGCGCTACTGCGACGGCAGACAACTTCCTCAGCATACGCACGATAATGATAATCGTACTCGGACTTCTCGCATTCTGTGTAGGTACTGCCTGCGGCGTACTTCTCGCAAAGCTTATGAACAAGCTGTGCGGCGGCACTATCAACCCGCTTATCGGTTCAGCCGGAGTTTCCGCTGTTCCTATGGCAGCCCGTGTTTCTCAGAAGGTAGGTCAGGAAGAGGATCCCTCCAACTTCCTGCTCATGCACGCTATGGGTCCGAACGTTGCCGGCGTTATCGGTTCTGCCGTTGCCGCCGGTGCGCTGATGGCGATCTTTGGATAGAAGAGAAATTTGAGAGATTTTTAAGAAGGGGCTCTGCCCCTCAACACCCCGCCAACCCCCTTTAAAAAAGGGGGCTGGACACCCTAAACTGATCCCGTAATACGGAGATCAGATATTTGCATCACAAATAGAAAGACTGCTGAAAGTGTTAATTTTCAGCAGTCTTTTCTTGTATTCAGATGAATATAACTAACCGAGGTGGCGCACCTGCCGATAGAAGCATGTCGCTACGCATTTCGCCGCGGCGCGTCCGCCGCCCCCCTTTTTTAAAGGGGGCTTGCGGGGTCACAGGGTCGCGGCACGAAGCCGCGAGTAGGCTGCCAAAAGCGCGCACGACGCGCGCATACAAGCAGCCGAAGCAGAGCCCCTTCTCTCAAATCTCTCGAAAGTCTCTTAATCTCTCAAAGAGTAACCTTCTCGATCTTCCAGATCTCCTTCGCGTAATCCGAGATAGTTCTGTCGGAGCTGAACTTGCCTGCACAAGCCATATTCATCCAGCACTTCTTCGCAAAAGCGAACTTGTCGGTATAGTCCTTGTTGAGCTTGAGCTTTGCCTTAACGTAGCTGTCAAGATCTCCGATAAGATAATAATTGTCGGCCCTGTGCCAGTGCGCACCGTCCATGAGCGAGAAGTAAAGCTCGCGGAAATCGCCGCTGCCGCCGTCACTTACAGTGCCGTCGATAAGGCTGCGGATAACCCTGCCGATCTTCGGGTCCTTCTCCACCGTGTAGCGCGGATCGTAGATCTTCATTATGCTTTCAAGCTCCTCGACAGTTGCGCCGAAGATGTAGTTGTTCTCCTTGCCGGCTTCCTTGACTATCTCCACATTCGCGCCGTCAAGCGTTCCAAGCGTTACCGTACCGTTGAGCATCAGCTTCATATTGCCGGTCCCGCTCGCTTCTGTACCCGCAGTGGATATCTGCTCGGAAACATCGGCTGCCGTAACAAGCTTCTCCGCATAAGATACACGATAGTTCTGTACAAATACTACCTTGAGAAGATCGCGGGTGTCGGGATCCTCATTTACGATCCTTCCGATCTCATTGATATACTTGATTATCGCCTTTGCTCTGCGGTAGCCGGGAGCCGACTTCGCACCGAAAATGAATGTTGTCGGATAGAAATTCTTGATAGAACCGTCCTTGATGCCGTAGTAGATATAGAGAATTCCGAACGCGTTAAGAAGCTGGCGCTTGTATTCGTGCAGACGCTTGATCTGTATATCAAATATGCTGTTCGGGTCGATCTCAACGCCCTCATGCTCCTTGATGTAGTTCGCAAGCTGCACCTTCTTCTCGTGCTTTATGTCCATAAAGCGCTGGAGTTCATGCTTGTCGTCGGCAAACCACTTGAGCTTCTGGAGGTCTTCGAGGTTGGTCATCCACTCGCTGCCCTTGTTGAGCTCGTTGATGAGCGCGGAAAGCTCCTTGTTGCAAAGAGCAAGCCAGCGGCGGGGAGTGATGCCGTTCGTCTTGTTCTGGAACTTCTTCGGATAAAGCTTGTACCACTCTTTCAGCGCGTCGTTCTTGAGTATCTCGGTGTGTATCTCCGCAACGCCGTTTACATAAGTCGAGCAGTAGATAGCCATTCTCGCCATGTGGATAAGATCGCCCGCTACTATCTTCATCGGGTCGATATCCGGTTTGAACATACCCTCCTTGTACAGTTCGCCGATGAATGCCTCATTTATCTGGAGGATTATCTCGTAAATTCTCGGCACAACTTCCTTCATTATGTCGGTGCTCCACTTTTCAAGAGCTTCCGCCATAATGGTGTGGTTGGTGTAGTTGAATGTCTTCTTCGCAATTTCAAGCGCATCGAAGAAATCGAATCCCTCCTCGTCAACGAGTATTCTGATAAGCTCGGGGATCGAGATAACGGGGTGGGTATCGTTGAGCTGAATGGTGATCTTCTCGTAGAATTTCGCCATATTTCCGCCGGTGCGCTTGAACTTCTTCACGATATCCTGCACAGAAGCGGAGGAGAAGAAGTATTCCTGCTTGAGGCGGAGTATCTTGCCCTCGCGGGAATCGTCATTCGGGTAAAGCACGCGGGAAATGTCCTCTGCCATACGCTGTTCGCGGCATGCCTCATCATACTTCTGATCGTTGAAGAGCTTGAAATCGAACTCTTTCAGCGGTTCCGCCTGCCAGAGACGAAGCGTGCTGATATGATCGGTGCCGTATGCAACGATCGGCATATCGTAGGGAACTGCCCTTACTGTCTGATTGCCGTAGGTAACTGTAACCGCGTCGGCATTCACACGCTTGCTCCACGGATCGCCGTACTTTGTCCAGTCGTCTGCTTCCTCACACTGGTATCCGTCAACGATAGACTGCTTGAACAGACCGTATTTGTAACGTATGCCATAGCCGTCCAGCGGAAGATCAAGAGTTGCCGCGCTGTCGAGGAAGCAGGCTGCGAGTCTTCCGAGACCGCCGTTTCCGAGTGCAGCGTCCTCTATTTCCTCAAGATCTGCAAGATCCACGCCCACTTCCTTGAGCGCATCGGAAACTTCCTCCTCGATGCCGAGGCAGAGAAGGTTGTTGTAGACAGCGCGTCCTACAAGGAACTCCATTGAGAAGTAGCAGGCACGGCGGGAGTTGAGATGCGCTTCCCTGCTCTTTGCCCAGTTATCGGAGATCGAGCGCATAACTGCGCAGGATACCGCGAAATGGATCTGCTGAGGGGTGGCTTCCTTTGCGGGAATGCCGTATTCCTCGGATAAAATGCTGTTGAACTGATTCAAAAATTCTGTTTTGTTGAACATCTGTAAGTTATCCTTTCATACAAGTGTTTTATAATTAATATCTGCTCATAAAGGAATGTGCCCGCTTTAAAAAGACGCTGAAAGCGTATTTTTAAAGCATACGACAGTCTGTTTCACAGACTGTCGTGCAATAACTGCCTTTTAGGCAGTTATTGAGGACACATTAATTATATCATATAAAAAAGAAAAAATCAATAGAAAATGATAAAGCAGAACGAAGCTCCGCTGTTTTCAGCGCTCCGGCGCGGACACATCAAGTCCCAGCCCTTTAAGCATCTTTATATCGCCTTCTATGTCATTTCCGGAGGTGGTGAGCATATCGCCGGTTATTGTAGCGTTGGCGCCGGACAGGAATGCCGCAGACCCGGAATCCCGCATTATTATGCGCCCTGCCGCAAGCCGTATGTAGGCGGTGGGATCAATGAACCGGAATATAGCCGCGGTGCGCAGGATATCCTCTTCCGTGAGAGGAGTCTCGCTTTCAAGGGGAGTTCCCTTCACCGGACGCAGCGCGTTTATCGGGATCGAACCAATGCCAAGCTCCGCAAGCGTCAGCGCCATATCCAGCCTGTCCTCCCATGTCTCGCCCATTCCTATGATACCGCCGGAGCATACGTTCAGCCCGCATTTCTGCGCCCGTTTTATGCAGGCGATCTTGTCATCGAAGGTGTGTGTGGTGCAGATATTCGGGAAGTTCCGGCGGGAAGTCTCGATGTTGCAGTGATATGTGGTCACTCCGCTTTCCCGCAGTCTTGTGAACTGCTCCTCCGTGAGAAGTCCGTGGGACGCGCAGAGTTTTATACTGCACTCCCGGCTCATTCTGCTGTAAGCCGACACTGCTTTCTCAAAGTCCTCATCGCTTAACGTGCGCCCTGCGGTCACTATGGAGAAGCGATGCACTCCCTTGTCCGCGTTGTGGCGGCATTCGTTCACTATACTGTCCTCGTCGAGGAACGGGTACTCGTCAATGCCGGTGTGATTATGGGCGGACTGAGCGCAGAATTTGCAGTTTTCCGGGCATCTTCCGCTTCTGCCGTTCACGATGCTGCAAAGATCGACGTGATCGCCGCAGAGGGCTTTTCTTATCCTGTCGGCATTCCTGCACAACTCGTCCGTCTCCGCTTCTGTAAGGAATGTCAGGTCATCTTCGCGTGACAGTCTGCGCCCCGCTATGATCTCTTCGGCAATTGCCGGAATATTCGTGTTTGCCATGGTCTGTTACCTGTCCTCAATAACGGATAGTCTTTGCCAGCGCTTTTCTTATCGGTATAGCCATATACTGCGCCGCGCAGACGCTGAGTATATCCTTGACGGCGAACGGCAGGACAACCAGCACGATGCTCTGGATAATGTCTATCTGCGCAAGGATAGCGTACTGCACCGCACCGCAGAGATAGCAGAGAGCAAGCCCGCCGACGGAGACCGCTATGCGAAGAGGCAGGTTCTTCATCCGGAGCCCGCAGAAAAATGCCATTACTATAAAGCCGAACAGAAACCCGCCGGTAGGCCCGAAAAGGACTGCAAATCCGCCCTTCATTCCCGCAAATACCGGAAGTCCCACGGCTCCGATAAGCACATATACCGCAGTCGATACGGTTCCGGTGAACGCTCCGCCGACTGCCGCACAGAGTGCCACGCCGAATGTGTGGAGCGTGATCGGAACGTTGGTGGGCAGCGGAACTGTGACCTGTGCGGAAACGGCGATTATTGCCGCGAAAAGCGCGCACATAACGATCCTTAATGTTTTGCTTTTTGTGTCTTTGATATCCATGTTATCTCCCTTTCCCGTCAGACAGACGAGATATTTGCCTTTATATTTACCTCGCCGGAAGCGAGATAATTTACTTTTCCGTCCGAAGTGCGCACTTTGAGCCGCGCTTCGTCATCAATGCCGAGGACTTCTGCGGTGTGCAGGATACCTCCTGCTTCGTACTCTATCGTTTTCCCGGTAAGCACCGAGCGCCGCCGGTACTCCTCCATATACCCCCTTGACGGGAGAGCGTCATAGTAAGCGAAGAAACGTTCGAGCACCTTTGCCGCAAGTACAGGCCGCACAGAAGCACCGCAGCCAAGTGTTCCGGCTTTATCCCGAAGATTCGGCGGGAACTCCGTCTCCCCGGCATTTATCCCAATGCCAAGCACCGCATACCGCAGCGAACCGTCCGCCGCAAGCGAGGATTCGGTGAGTATTCCGCAGACCTTTCTGCCGCTGACGTAGATGTCGTTCACCCACTTTATCCCTGCGGTCTTGTCGGTTATGCTCTCAACAGCTTCCGCGGCTGAAACGGCGGCTGCCGTTGTTATGGCGAGCGCGTCAGCAGTATCAAGGCTCGGGCGCAGCAGCACGCTCATATAAAGCCCGGAATCTCCGGGAGAGTAGAAGCTTCTGCCAAGTCTCCCCTTTCCTGCGGTCTGCGCTCCGGCGATCACTGCCGTACCTTCCTCCGCGCCCTTTTCCGCCAGCGCCCTGACATCGTCGTTGGTGGAGCCGGTGACGGCTGCCGTGCGGATATCGAGCCTTTCCGGCATACCCGGCGAAAGTGCGCTGTAAACATCGCCGGCGATAAACATACTCATTTCTTTCTGCGTTTCCTTTCCTCTTTTAGCTTTGCTTTATATGCAGCGGCAAATTCCGTGTAAACGGCAGAACAATCCGCTTTCTCATCGCCCTTTCCGCCATAGACGGAGCTTTCGTACTCTTCCACGAAGCCGTCAATATCCGTGCCGAACAGTTCCCTGCTCTTTACGGCGGTATCCGTGGGAGTCATGGTGTTTTCGCTGCTGCCGGTATAGCGGTTTATCATCGAGTTGATCTTGTTATAGACAGCCGACTTCTGCGCCGCGCCGCGCATAGCCTTCATTCTGCGGACAAATTTCGCTTCCCTTACGCGCGGACGCATAAATGTTACGATGACCGCAACGATCACAATAAGGGCTGCGGCAGCTCCGACGATAATGAATGTCATATCGAAGTACCCGCTGTCAACGGTGCTGCTGGTGGGGTCGAAGTTCGTCCAGCCGTAACCGTCGATCCATACCTGTGTGAATGCGTGGGAGTCTCCGGTAGTAACATACCAGTAACCTCCGTTCGACTCGTTCCGCTGGATCAGGAATCCCTCGCAGTACCTTGCCGTCATGCCGAGTTCCCTGCACATCAGCGTCATCGCCGTTGCGTAGGGTATGCAGGTGCCGCGCTTGGTGTTGAAGATGAAGTTGTCCGGGGAGGGGTCATTGGTCGTGAAGTTGAGGTCGTAGATATAGTCTCCCTTGCGGAAGAAATCGACGATCGCGGAAGCCTTCTCATAGTCGGTTTCGGCACCCGCGGTTATCTCCTCGGCAAGAGCCTTGACCCTCAGTCTTGCATCGGGCGACGAGAAGCAGGCATTCCTCGTTTTCTCCGAAAGAAGCACGTCATTGTACTTCACCGCCTGCTCCTTTGCACGGAGATAGGACTGTGAAGCCGAGCCGGAAGCGGAAAGCTCTTCCGCAAGCTCGTCGGTAAACATCTCCGAAAAGGCTTTGTCGTATTCGTACTCCGCCCATGAGAGCTGATAGGAAGTCGCGGTGGTATTTGTCTTGTTAAGAAAATACTCGTCATTCTCCGTGCGGTAGATCTTTTCGTCGGAATTGTAAAGGGAGATATCCTGTAAGTTTTCCGGCGTATAAAGCGCTCTTATCTGACCGGAGACCGGACGCACCCAGCATCTGAACTCTGCCGGTCCCTCTCCGTCATATCCCGCTTCTTTGTAAAGGGCTGAGGGATCTTCAAATTCGATGAACTTTTTCCAGTTGTTTGTACCGTCATTCGGATTGCCGTAGTATCCCCATGTGTTGTCGGAAACGCTGTACAGATTGAAGCACTGGCGCTTCACTATATGCGGGTTTGCGCCGTAGAAATAGAATACAACGGTGTCGTCCGATGACGAAGAGGTTGACGAGCTCTCGCTGAAATCGTCAAAATTCGCGTTTTCCGCCGCGCTTATGGTAACGCCGGTAACAAATTCGTCGAACTGCTCTCTGAACGGCGCAAACTCAAGCTTCGGCAGGAATGACGCAAGTATCGTGACCGCAAGAACGAAAGCAAGGGAGGATAATGCGGTACCTCGGCTGAGGGAAGATGTTATCTGCTCCCCGCCGGCATTCGAGCCCCCTGTTTTTCCGGCATTTCCTGTCATTATGAAGAAAAACAGCGTCATCAGTATCACAGGGTATATTACCGGTATCGCAGTAAAAGTCTTTGCAAAAAGACAGAAAGGACACAGGCATATCAGGAACAGGAAAAGCTTCCTGTACCGCACTCTTGTGAAGTAGTAAAGGCAGGAGATCAGTATAAACCCGATCAGTATCACCATTGCAAAAGTGCTTCCGTAATGCACCTGTGTGAACCGAGACGGTTCAAGCACCCATGATGACAGCTCCGCTATATTCCGGAAATCCACCAGCCGCAGCGCAAGCGTGTCGGAGACTATTAGCATGATAACCACAACTATCGTGGTGAGCCATGTCTTCCCGACTTTGCGCATCAGCTCATATACCGCGAAGATAAGCAGCGAGTACAGCAGCGAGACTGCCGTAAAAAGCAGCACTGCCTGACCCGAACCTGCGGAGTAGATATATGACGCCGCGCTCATTACCGCCGTGCTCAGCAGTACGGGTACGGTGTTTTCCGCCCAGAACGGCGGAAGCGTAAAGGATCTTGATTTGCTCATATATGTAATATCACCTGATAAAGCGGATATCGTCTTCGTCTCTCGTGATCGTCCAGATGTTCTCGGCAGGCACCTCGCATCTCGGAGCAGCTGCGCACCGACCGTCAAATCCGGAAACGGCAGCGGCTATGTGAGCGTCGCAGCGCGCCGTGAATATCACCGTATGTCCGCTGTCCAATTCGGGAAGCCTTCCAACCTCGTCCTCCGAGAACTCGAAATCCGTAAGGCGGTAGCGTATATCCGAAACATCGGACGGTGTAACGACGGGTATCGTCTCCCAATGGCTGCCGAAGCGTATTTTAAGACCGGAGGGCAGCTCGGTCTTTGCGAACTGCATCATCAGCGCAAGCATTCCCTCGACTGCAAGCTGTTCCTCCCGTCTTGCGGCAATTCTGTCCGATGCCTTCGAGCCTGCCTTATCCAGCAGGAACGTCTGTTCCGCGCCGGAAGAGCCTTCGAGCCTGCGCACATAGAACTCCCCTCTCTTCGCGGAGAGCTTCCAGTTTATCAGCTTTAAGCTGTCGCCCGGCTCATACTTTCTGTGCTCGTAGCCGGGCGCGCCGTTTACCGCAAAAAGCGACTGGGTGGTCTCCTCGCTGTCGTCGAATGCCGCGGCATCGGTAAGGCTGCGCGCAAGCCCCTCCCGCCTGTCAACTTCGGGGATATCCGGATAGATCTTTATCTCCGCATTGGCTTTCGGGACGGTGATGCGGAAACTGCACAGACCGAGAAAGTCCGTGAGCACTATCGTACTGATGCCTATTCTGCCCTTGCCGAAGAACTCTGCCTTGTAATCCGCGGCAAGCTCCATGCTGCTGTGTCCGAATACCGCCGCGCGTATCTTCTGCGGCGAGGAAGTGGTGAAATGATAGCTGGAAAAAAGCTCCGCAGACACAAAAGAAGACGGCAGAAATCCGGAGTTTTCAAGCACCAGCTTTACCGACGCGATCTCGCCGCGGTTAAGTATATCGGCGCTTATCTGTATCCGCGCAGTGAGCTTCCGCTTCGTGTAAACGCACAGCAGAAGCGATATCACCGCCGCCGATACAAGCGCGAATATAAGATAGCTGCCGCCCGGCGCTTCAAGGAAAAGCGTATAGAGGACGGCAAGCGCAATGAGCAGCAGATATGTGATTATTGAACGTATATTGACCATTTTCTTATTCCGTGGGTACGGGAGTGTTTTCGAGAATGTATCTCATCGCGGCAACGGATATGCCGAATGTGGATTTGCCTTTAGGTGAGAGCATAAGCCTGTGCGCGAGCACCTCGCAGGCGATATCGCGGACATCTTCCGGGACTGCGTAATCTCTGCCGTTGATGAGTGCAAGGGACTTTGCCGCGGAATAAAGCGCAAGGCTTCCGCGGGGACTTGCGCCGAGCAGCGTGTATTCGCTCTCTCTTGTGGCGGTGACGATGCCGATTATGTAGCGCTTCACGCTGTCATTCACCCGTACCGCTTCCGCCTGTCTGCGCAGTTCCATGACATCATCAAGCGTCATTACCGGCTCAAGCTTCACGGCTTTTCCGTAATTTCCGCCGAGGAGCTGCATCTCCTCGCCCGGATCCGGGTAGCCTATGGAGATCTTCATCATGAATCTGTCCATCTGCGCTTCCGGCAGGTGGTAGGTACCGTATGTCTCCACCGGGTTCTGTGTTGCGAGAGCCATGAACGGCACAGGAAGCTTATGTGTGATGCCGTCCGCGCTTATCTGAAGTTCCTCCATTATCTCAAGAAGCGCAGACTGGGCTTTCGGGGAGGCACGGTTTATCTCGTCCGCCAGCAGGAAGTTGCACATAGCGGCGCCGGGGCGGAATTCCGATTCGCCGGTCTTCGGATTTATCATCGTGAATCCGGTGATGTCGGAAGGCATAAGATCGGGGGTGAACTGGATACGGCTGCATGAGCCGCTCACGCTCTCGGAGAGGGCAGTCACAAGCCTCGTCTTTCCCACGCCGGGAACGTCCTCGATAAGAACATGACCGCCGGAAAGAAGCGCGGCAGTGAGTTTCAGTATAACGTCGCGCTTGCCGATTATTGATCTTTCGATATTGTCGGTAAGCAGCTTTATCTTTTCATTCATCTGTGTTTTTCCTTTCCGCCTGTTCTTTCTCGTAGAAGTATTTGATTATGTCATGCCGGGTGACTATTCCTATGAACTTTCCGCGGTCATCGGTCACGGGAACGAAGTTCTGCTCCATTATAAGATACAGCAGCTCGTCCATATCCGCGCTTACAGTCACAGCCTTGTCACGCTTTGAGCGGATTATCTCCGACAGCGGCATCTTTTCCAGCGAACGCAGCGACCCGTTCTCACACATTGCCCAGAGGAAGTCGCCCTCGCTCACGGTCCCTGCATACTCGCCGGAATCCGTTACCGCCGGGATAGCTGTATAGCCGTGTACCCGCATCTTTTCAAGCCCCTGCCGCACCGTTGCGTCGGAGCTTATGTATGTTATCTCGTCTTTCGGACGAAGAAGAAACAGCAGATTCATTCCATGCCTCCGCAGATAGTGATAAGCCGTTATCAGAGTCCGGCTTTCTGGATTATCTCATCAGTCCTGCGGACAGCTTCCGCTTCCGCGTTTTTCATTATGCCTTCGATATCCGCGCCGGCGATATCCAGCCCCTCGGCGCTGACGAGCATAACGTTTTCGATGCCGTACAGCGACTTTGCGAGCCACCTGACATATCCGTAGCCGAAGATGTGACCGTCTTTCCCGATATTTCCGCCGGAGGTCGTCACATAGATGAGCGCCTTTGCCTTGCAGAGGGTTTCTACCGCACCCTGGGGGCTGTACCGGAATGTTATGCCGACAACGTTTATCTGTTCGATGTATGATTTGAGGGCAGCGGGGAACGACATATCCCAGAACGGTGCCGCTATCACGATAACATCGGCCTCGGCGAATGTCTTTGCGTATCTGAAAAGCGGGTTGGAGAAATCCTTGTGTGCTGCCGCGCTGTCCCTGCTCTCCAGGAAGAACTCAGTCGCCTGGGGAAAGATATATTCGTAGATCTTCTCCTCGTTCACAGTTCCGCCGAGCTTTTTCAGAACACAGTCTGCAAGTCTCTTTGTGCGCGATCCTCTGCGAGGAGCCGCATTGATAAAAAGGATATTGTTCCGCATTGCTGTCTGCCTCCTTTGACACGATAATGTGGTAATGGTTTGTACCTTACATTATACAATATCCCGGCGCTGTTGTCAAGGCTGTGACAATATCCCGCAAAAGTACCGCATCAGAAGTATTGACTTTTCCTGCTCAGATACGGTATAATGGAAGTGCGGGAGATCTTTCCCGCCAAAGGTTTAAGGAGGACAGACAAATGGCAAAAAGACCCGAATGGCTCGACAGCGCCGTATTCTACGAGATATATCCCCAGTCGTTCAAGGATACCGACGACGACGGTATCGGCAATATAAACGGCATTACAGAAAAGCTCCCGTATATAAAGGAGCTGGGCTGCACGGCGATATGGATGAACCCGTGCTTTGACTCGCCTTTCGGAGACGCGGGTTACGACGTTTCCGACTACTGCAGGGTTGCTCCCCGCTACGGCACAAACGATGATCTCGTGCATCTCTTCGATGAAGCACACAGGCTCGGCATGCACGTTCTTCTTGACCTCGTTCCGGGGCATACCTCATGGGAGCACCCGTGGTTCAAAGAGAGCATGAAAGCCGAAAGGAACGAATACACCGACCGCTATGTCTGGACCGACAGCATCTGGGAAAGCCCGGAGGGCTACGGTTCGCTCCGCGGCATTTCCGAGCGCGACGGAAGCTGTGCGGTAAACTTCTTCACCCATCAGCCCGCCCTCAATTACGGCTGGTACAAGCCTTCCCGCCCCTGGCAGCAGCCTATGGATTCCGAGGGCGCAATAGCTACCCGCGAAGCTATGAAGGACGTTATGCGCTTCTGGCTGTCGAGGGGCTGCGACGGGTTCAGAGTGGATATGGCAGGTTCGCTGGTCAAGAACGATGAGGACGGAAAAGGCACTATCGCGCTCTGGCAGAATGTCCGCGCTTTCCTTGACGAGGAATATCCCGAAGCCGCAATGGTCTCAGAGTGGGGCGAACCGCGCCAGAGCCTTGCGGGGGGCTTCCACATGGACTTCCTGCTGCATTTCGGTGAATCCCATTACAACGACCTGTTCCGCTGCGGCAAGCCTTTCTTCGGCGGAAAGGGCGATGCCTCCGCCTTTGTGGCAAAGTACATCGACAGCTACGAACGCTCACAGCGCAGGGGACTTATCTGCATTCCCTCCGGCAACCACGATATGGACAGACTCGCGCGGCATATAAAGGGAGACGCCCGGAAGCTCGCATTCGCGTTCCTGCTCTCGATGCCCGGTGCGCCGTACATCTACTACGGCGATGAGATCGGAATGAACTATGTGGAGGGGCTGAGATCGGTAGAGGGCGGCTACGGGCGCACCGGCTCCCGCTCGCCTATGCAGTGGGACAGCAGCGCGAATGCCGGATTTTCTTCCGCACCCGCAGAGAAGCTGTATATACCGATAGACCCCGATCCCGAAAGACCCACCGCGGAAGCGCAGATGAAAGACGCGGATTCGCTTCGCAGCGAGGTAAAGAAGCTTATCGGAGTAAGACAGGCGCACCAAGCGCTCCAAAGTCTCGGCGAGATAGAGTTCGTCTGCGACGGAGCACCGGGAAAGCCTCTTGCATATATCAGAAGCAGCGGTGACGAGCGGATACTCGTGATCGTAAACCCCACGGATAACACAGCGGATATCACCGTAAACGGCACGCCGGGTGAAACGGTATATTCATTCGGCGGCGCTCCGGTCATTTCCGGAAACAGCGTCAGAATAAACGGCGGTTCCGCTGCATTAGTCAAAATATAAGAATACGGAGGATCAACAATGAGAAAGAATCTGGGAGTACAGCCGGCACTCTTCCCTATGCCGGTAGTGATCGTTGCGGCATACGGCGCGGACGGGAATATCTGCGCAATGAACGCTGCATGGGCACAGATATGCGATATGGACAAGATTGCTCTGTTCATTGACGCCGACCACAAGACCACAAAGAACATAATGGAAACAAAGGCATTCACAGTCAGCATAGCGGACGTGCCGAACATGGAAGCCGCGGATTTCTTCGGCATCGCCACCGGAAACAAGATGAGCGACAAGTTCGCGCGTTCCGGCTGTCATGCCGTAAAGAGCGAATTCGTGAATGCGCCGGTAATTACGGAATTTCCGGTAGCGCTGGAATGTGAACTTGCCGAGGAGATCAATACGGAAAATATGCACGCTATCGTCGGCAAGATCGTAAATGTAAGCGCAGAAGAAAGCGTTGTGGGAGACAAGGACAAGATACTGCCCGAAAAGGTCAACGCGCTTATCTTCGATCAGTACAGAAACGGCTACTATTCCGTAGGCGAAAAAGCCGGACAGGCATGGAACGCCGGAAAAGGGCTTATGAAGCAGTAACTCCCGCCCGGGCGCAAGATCCCCCCTGAAAACGCTGACAGCGTTTTCAGGGGGATCGCTGTATTTACCGCTTTCTGCGGCTGTTCAGCGAACGGATTATATACCGTCCGCACAGCTCGCTGCTTCTTCCGATATTGTAAACGTGATCCTTGAATACTTCCTCGATCCGCCCGGCGTACTCCGCCTTTGCGGGGGTTATTTTCATATAAGTTCCTTCTTTCGGTATTATGATCTGTCAGATGACACATGATCTTTAAATAATTTATTATATCACATTCATTATCAGCTGAATGTCAATCTTGACCGATCCGGTATGTTTAATCTCCCGGTCTGTTGAAATGAGTATAATTGATGCACGATAAATGATTGACAAAAAGGGATAATTATTATATAATCGAAGAGTAAAAACACTGCAAAGGAGAGAGGTTTGAATGAAACAGGCACTTCATAAAAGCGCATTCAGAGAGATCCGTTCAACCATGAGCCGGTTTCTTTCAATATTCGGCATCGTCGCCATCGGAGTGGGCTTTTTCGCCGGCGTTAAGACTGCCGCGCCAGATATGCGCAAAACGCTGGACACCTACTACAATGAAAAGCACCTTATGGATCTCCGCCTCGTTTCCACCTACGGTTTTGATGAGAATGACATAAACGCGCTGAAAGAGATACCGGGAGCTTCGGTCTATCCCTCCTACTACGTTGATGTGATCGCGGAATGCACCGGAAGGACTCCTGCAGCGGCAAGAATATACTCCATTTCCGATACGCTTGTAAACGAGATAAACGTATTGGAGATCACAGAAGGAAGAATGCCGGAGAACGAGCACGAGTGCCTTGTAAGTACCGGCAAGCTTAACGGAGGACCCGCTGTCGGTCAGACTGTAACAATAACCGATAACAGCGGCAATCTGCCGGAGGATATGCTGAACGTCTTTGAATATGAGATAGTCGGCAAGGTCATGTCTCCGATGTACATTGACAAGACCAGCCGGGGAAGCACTTCCGTCGGCAACGGCTCAATAGAATCGGCTTACTATGTCCCGGAGGAAAATTTCACCGTAAAGTACAATACCGAGGTATATCTGCGGTTCCCTGCACTTGCCGAATACAACTGCTACGAGTACGACTATAAGGAGCGCATACGCGAGATAACCGATGCTCTCGAACCTATTGCAGATGTACGTTCGGAAGAGCGTTTTTTGGATATAAAGCAGGAAGCCGACGAGGAACTGAAAAAAGCTGAAAACAAGCTTTCCGACGCGGAAAAGGAAGCCGACGAAAAGATCGCCGACGGAGAAAGAGAACTGGACGACGCAAGGAAAAAGCTGGACGACGCAAAGCAGGAAATCGACGACGGCGAACGTGAGATAAGCGAGAATGAGCAGAAGCTTGCCGACGGCAAGGAGGAGCTTGAAAAAGCAAAGAGCGATATCGCGGACGGCGAAAAGGAGATCGCGGAGAATGAACGAAAGCTCCAGGACGGAAAAGATGAGCTTGCAAAGGCAAAAAAAGAAATTGAGGACGGCGAAAAAGAGATCGCCGAGAATGATGAAAAACTGAAAGACGCGGAAAAACAGCTTGACGACGCCAAAAAGGAGCTTGATGACGGAGAGCGCCAGATCGCCGAAAATGAGAAGAAGCTTGAGGACGGAAAAACCGAGCTTGAAAAGGGCAGGAAAGAGCTTGAAGACAATGAAAAGCTTATCGCCGAAAATGAAAAGAAGCTTGAGGACGGAAAGGCTGAACTCGAAAAGGGCAGGAAGGAACTTGAAAAGGGCGAGAAAGAGATCGCCGATAACGAGAAAAAGCTTAAAGACGGCAAATATGAGCTCGATAAAGCAAAAAGACAGATAGAAGAGGGCGAACAAAAGCTTAAAGACAGCGAAAAACTGCTGAAAGAGAGCAAGCAGAAGCTCGATAACGCAAAAGCTCAGCTCGATTACGGTCAGAGCCAGATAAGAGCAAACGAGAAAATGCTTGAAGACGGAAAGAAACAGCTTGAAACTGCCAAAAAGCAGATAGAGGACGGCGAAAAGGAGATCGCCGAAAACGAACAGCTTCTCGCCGACAGCAAGAAGCAGCTTGATGACGCACAAAGCCGGATACAGACAGGTGAAACTGCGATAAATTACCTGAACGGTCTTGTCGAAAAGGGCGAAGCCGCTCTCGACAAGCTCGAAGAGCTTCTGGAAAATGAAGAGGACCCGTCTTCGGAAAACAGGGAATATCTTAAAGAAAAGATCGCCGAAGCCAGACAGCAGCTCGCCGGTTACAAGGAAAGACTTGCCGAAGAACAGACTAAACTTGTTGACGGAAAGGCAGAATACGAGGAAGCGCTTGCACAGTACAACGCCGGTGTCGCTCTGCTCGAAGCCGGCAGGGAGAAACTGAACAAGGCAAAAGCCGACTACGAAAAGGGCGTAAAGGATATCGAAAACGGCGAAAAACAGCTTGCCGACGCCAAGAAGCAGCTTGAAGACGGAAAGGCTGAATACGAAGCCGGACTGATGCAGTACCTTGTAGGCGAGAACGAATACAATAACGGCAAGACCGAGCTTTCTCTCGCAAAGCTCCGGTACGAAGCCGGTCTCAAGGAATACAATGCAGGAGCCGCACAGCTTGACAAAGCCAAGGAACAGCTTGATAACGGCTGGGACGAATACAACGACGGCTTAAAAGAGATCGAAGACGGCGAAAAGCAGCTTGCCGAGGGCAAAGAACAGCTTTCCGACGGCTGGGACAAGTACAACGACGGCTTAAAAGAGATCGAGGACGGCGAAAAGCAGCTCAAAGATGCAAAAGACAAGTACGAGGACGGAAAAGCCGAATATGAGAAAGGGCTTTCGGAATACAACGACGGAAAGAAACAGCTTGAAGACGCGAAAGAACAGCTGAATGACGGTAAAGCCGAGTATGAAAAGGGCATGAACGAGCTCTTTGACGGTGAACGCCAGATAACGGACGCGAAGATATCCCTTGCGGACGGAAAAGCCGAGTATGCAAACGGACTGATAGATGTTTACGACGGTGAAAAGCAGCTGAACGACGCGAAAGAACAGCTCGCAGAGGGCAAAGCCGAATATGAGGAAGGTCTGCAGAAGCTTGCGGACGGCGAAAAGGAACTTGAAGACGGCAAAGCCGAAGCAAAAGAGAAGATCGAGGACGCAAAGCAGAAGCTTGCCGACGCAAAGGAAGAAGCTGCGAACCTCGACAAGCCGAAATGGTTCATCTTCTCGCGCACCGACAATCCCGGCTACTCCGAGTACGGCGAGAACTCCGAAAGGATCAACAACATAGCCAGCGTTTTCCCCGTATTCTTCATAATAGTGGCAGTGCTTGTCTGCCTCACAACGATGTCGAGAATGATCGAGGAGCAGAGAGTGCAGATAGGCACGCTGAAAGCGCTCGGCTACTCCGACAGCGATATCATAATCAAGTATATGTTCTATGCCGTTTCCGCAACGGTAACAGGTTCGGCAGCCGGCTGTCTTGTGGGAATGTTCCTGTTCCCGTATGCTATTATCACGGCTTACGGAATGCTGTACGACATACCGAATCCGATAATTGAGATCGACCCCGTAACAGGACTTTTAACGACACTCCTTTTTGCGCTTGCTATCTCGGCTACGGTATTCTTCACCGCTCACAGCTCGCTGAAAGAGGAAGCTGCCCAGCTGATGCGCCCGAAGACTCCGAAAACAGGAAAGCGGATACTGCTCGAACACATTCCTGTTATCTGGAACAGGTTCAATTTCAGCGCAAAAGTTACTGCGCGCAATCTTTTCCGCTACAAGCGCAAAATGCTTATGACGGTCATCGGGATATCCGGCTGCACGGCGCTTCTGGTGACGGGATTTGCGCTTCATGACAGCATAAACGATGTTGTCTCGAAGCAGTATATTGATATCCTGCATTACGACGGCTCGGTGATATATGATGCGGATAAGCACCCGGAATCCGCTGATGCGGCGGAGAAGATACTTTCCGGATACGGAGACAATCTCCGGGTATATCAGAAAATGCTCACGGCAAGCGCAAACGGCAAAAATGTTGATATACGTATAGTTGTGCCGACGGATCCGGATCTTTTCACACAGTTCAATCTTCTTCGCGACCGCCGTTCCGGCAAAGAATACACACTCGCTGACGGTGATATCTACATAGACGAGAAATCCGCGCTGCTGCTGGGCAATGTCGGTCCCGGCGACAGCATAGAGATACTGCTGTCCGACACGGAAAAGCGCAGGGTGAAGCTCACCGCGCATTTCGAGAACTACCCCGGTCACTATGTTTTCATGACGGAAAAGACGTACAGGAACATATTTGAGGAGGAGCCGAAGTACAACTCGATATTCTTCCGGCATAATATTGAAACGGAGCAGGAGAACGATCTTGCGCGCAGGCTGTTGAATATAGACGGAATACTGAATGTTAACTTTAATTCGGGAACCGAGGAATCTTTTGCAAGCATTCTCAGACCGCTGAACTACGTTATTGCGGTTATAATCGCATCTGCGGGACTTCTCGCATTCGTGGTAATGTACAATCTCACGAATATCAACATAACGGAGCGCATCAGAGAGATAGCGACGCTGAAAGTTCTCGGATTCTATGACGGAGAAGTTGACAGCTACATCTTCCGCGAGAATATATTATTATCTCTTCTCGGCACAGGAGTAGGGCTTATACTCGGCATCTTCCTCGCCAATTTCGTCATAGTTACGGCTGAAGTCGATCTCGTAATGTTTGGCAGAGAGATCTACCCGTTGAGCTTCATTCTCGCCGCCGTAGTCACCATGCTCTTCTCGCTGCTCGTAACCGTCGCAATGCACAGCAGACTGAAGAAAGTCAATATGATCGAAGCGCTGAAGTCTGTGGAGTAGCAGAGAGGTTTTGGCGAGAGATTTGAGAGATTAAGAGATTAAGAGATTTTAGAGAGGGGGCGCCGCCCCCCAACCCCCCGCCAACCCCCTTTAAAAAAGGGTGCTGGACACCCTAAATAAATGCAGTATTTCAGAGCGTACAGCTATGGGCGGCTGCCGACTGAAACGCAGTGGGGTTGGCGATATTTCAATCAGACTAACTACCCGAGGTACTTCACCCGCCAATAGAAGAGTGTCGCTACGCATTTCGCAGCGGCGCGTCCGCCGCCAGTGGGGTTGGCGAAGATTCCATTCAGAACAAAAAGATAACAGCTTGCAGAGACAATCACTGCAAGCTGTTATTAATTTGATGAATATAACTAACCGAGGGGGCGCACCCGCCGATAGAAGAGTGTCGCTACGCATTGGTTTAGGGTGTCCAGCCCCCTTTTTCAAAGGGGGCTGGCGGGGTCACAGGGGCAGAGCCCCTTCTTAAAAATCTTGAAAGTCTCAAAACTCTCTCGAAACTCTCTCAAAAATCTCTCAGAGCTCTCTCAGAGAAAGTCTCATTAATACATACCGCCCATGCCGCCCATGCCGCCGGCAGGAGCAGCAGGAGTCTCTTCCTTGATGTCGGTTACGAGGCTCTCTGTTGTGAGCACCATAGCAGCTACTGAAGCAGCGTTCTGGAGTGCGGAACGTGTTACCTTTGCAGGATCAACGATTCCGGCATCTATCATGTCAACATACTCGCCCTTGAATGCATCGAAGCCGTATGTCTTCTTGCCCTTTGTGTTCTTTCTGATGTTCTCGATTATTACAGAGCCCTCAAGACCTGCGTTTGCAGCGATCTGACGGATAGGATATTCAAGAGCGCGAAGAACGATTGTAGCACCGGTCTTTTCGTCGCCTTCAAGCTTTGCGATAAGCTTCTCAACAGCGCTCATAGCGTTGATAAGAGCTGTGCCGCCGCCTGCAACGATACCCTCTTCTACGGCAGCCTTTGTTGCTGCGAGAGCATCTTCGATACGCATCTTCTTTTCCTTCATCTCGATCTCGGTAGCAGCGCCGACCTTGATAACCGCAACACCGCCTGCGAGCTTTGCAAGTCTTTCCTGGAGCTTCTCCTTGTCAAAGTCGCTTGTTGTATTCTCAATAGCGTTTCTGATCTGGTTTACTCTGTCCTTGATGTCAGACTTCTTGCCTGCGCCGTCAACGATTGTGGTGTTCTCCTTGGTGACTGTAACCTGCTTTGCTGTACCAAGCATTTCTACCGTAGCATCAGCAAGCTCGATTCCGAGATCACTTGTGATGACCTGACCGCCTGTGAGAACAGCGATATCCTGGAGCATTTCCTTGCGTCTGTCGCCGAAGCCCGGAGCCTTTACTGCAACACAGTTGAATGTGCCTCTGAGCTTGTTGAGGATAAGGGTCGTAAGTGCCTCGCCCTCGATGTCCTCTGCGATTATGAGAAGCTTCTTGCCGGTCTTTACGATCTGCTCAAGAAGCGGAAGGAGATCCTGTATAGCGGAGATCTTCTTGTCTGTGATGAGGATATAAGGATCGTCAAGCTCTGCGATCATCTTGTCGCCGTCTGTTGCCATGTAAGGAGAGATGTAGCCTCTGTCGAACTGCATACCTTCAACAACTTCGCTGTATGTCTCGGCAGTCTTGCTCTCTTCGATAGTGATAACGCCGTCATCGGAAACCTTCTCCATAGCCTCGGAGATGAGCTTGCCTATGAATTCGCTTCCGCTGGAAACGGTGGCAACTCTTGCCTTATCCTCTGCATTCTTTATCTTCTGTGCATTCTTCTTGATCTCGTCAACAGAGACTTCAACTGCCTTTTCGATACCGCCCTTGAGAACCATGGGGTTAGCGCCTGCAGCAACATTCTTCATACCCTCGCGAACGATAGCCTGTGCAAGAAGTGTAGCTGTTGTTGTACCGTCGCCGGCAGCATCGTTTGTCTTTGTGGAAACTTCCTTGACGAGCTGTGCGCCCATGTTCTCAAAAGGATCTTCAAGATCGATCTCCTTTGCGATCGTAACGCCGTCGTTTGTGATCAGCGGAGCGCCGAACTTCTTGTCGAGGACAACGTTTCTGCCCTTCGGTCCGAGTGTGATCTTTACAGTATCGGCAAGCTTGTCGATACCTGCCTGTAAAGCCTTGCGAGCTTCCTCGCCGTAAATAATCTGCTTAGCCATAATAAATCATTTCCTTTCTTTTATTCTACGATTGCAAGAATGTCGCTCTGACGAACTATTGTGTACTTTTCGCCTTCGAGCTTTACTTCTGTTCCGGAGTACTTGCTGATAAGCACCTTATCGCCTATCTTGACTTCCATCTTTATCTCTTTTCCGTCAACTACTCCTCCGGGACCTACCGCACAGATCTCTGCTACCTGGGGCTTTTCCTGTGCCGAACTTGTGAGGATTATACCGCCCTTTGTGGTTTCCTCTGCTTCAAGGAACTTGATAACAACTCTGTCTGCAAGAGGCTTGATATTGAGTCCGGCCTTTGCTGCTGTTGTCTTGGTTGTTTTTGCTGCCATTTTGAAGACCTCCTATAAGAAAATAAAAATATTAACGTAACTCACCGGGCATTTAGCACTTGCCCGTTCCGAGTGTTAGCACTCTTTTGCTCCGAGTGCTAACCGATAATCATATTATAGTCTTTTGCAGAAAAAAAATCAAGTACTTTTTGATATTTTTTTATTTTTGTATCATTGTACTTGAATTTTTATTATTATAAACACAATTTTGTGCATATTGCACATATTTTCTTACATTTTTCCGCCCTTTGCGCCCTTTGAACCGCCGAAGCTTGCATTTTCAAGAATGTTGGTATCAAAGGAGAAGCTTATCGACTTATTCTCACGCTCGCGCTTGAATGCAAGATTAATCATCCGGTCGAGAAGCTCGCTGTACTTTACGCCCACCGGCTCCCAGAGGTAGAAAGAAAGGCTTCCGGGGATAGTGTTGATCTCGTTGAGGTAGATCTTCCCTGTGCTCTGATCGAGCATAAAGTCGATACGGGAAACTCCGGAACAGCCCAGAGACCTGAATGCCTTTACCGCGAGAGTGCGTACTTCTTCCCGCATTTCCGGCGTGATATCCGCGGGGATCTTGCGCTTGAGCGAAGCCATGCCGCTCTTTCCGCCGGAGGACTTTGTACCGCCGACATACTTATCCTGATAGCTGAGGATCTCGTCATTTGCCACCGGCTCCTCGCACTCGCTTGCTTCCGCATGCTCATAATCTCCGAGCACCGAGCAGTTTATCTCCTTGAGATCGGTTATCGCATTCTCAACAAGCACCTTTATCGAGAAAGTGAAGGCGTAATCGAGAGCGTCCGCAAGAGCCTCACGATCCTTCGCCTTGCGTATGCCTACGCTGGAGCCGAGATTTACGGGTTTCACGATCACGGGGTACTGTGTCCTTGACTCGATCATATCAAGCACTGCGTCCTGTGCGGAGGTGTACTCCTTCACATTGATGACGGTTCCGGGAAGCACCGGTATGCCGTTATCCGCGAAAACGCACTTCATAGCGTACTTATCCATGCCGAGAGCGCTCGAAAGCACATCACAGCCTGCATACGGGATACCGAGGGTCTGGAGATATCCCTGGAGCGCTCCGTCCTCAACATTAGTACCGTGAACGACCGGAAGCGCCACATCTATCACCGCTGCCACATTATTGCCGAACTTCTTCATCGGGTAATTGAGAAGCTCGACAGTGTTTCCGTTCCCGACGGGTATAACACGGGTGCTCTCTTTAAGGAGCGCCGGGATATTCCTGTACGCTTCGATCTTGCCGATGTTCTCGCCTATGTAGAACTCGGTGTTCTTTGTGATATAGATCGGTATGATCTCGTATTTTTCCGTATTCAGCGACCTGCATGCCTGGAGTGCGGAAATGACCGACACCTCATGCTCAACGCTCTTGCCGCCGAAAAAAACTCCGACTCTGATCTTCATAATGCTGTCCTTTCTTTTGTGTATGTAATGTTTATTCTGTCTCTGTCACGGCTTCTCCGCCGATCGTATTCTTTAAGTGCAGTGTTACATAATCGCCGTATTTCAGATCGAAGTACTCCGCGTCAGCAGGCACTTCAAAGCAGATGTTGCCCTCCGCCTTTATTCCGGGAGGCACAGGGTCAGAGGACAGCTGCTTGCGGTCATTGTCCCACTGGGAATCGCACATTATCCCGTCCACCAGGCACATGATCTTTTCTTCGGGACGGTAATCCTCTTTTCCGGTGTTCTCTATTATTATATGAAACGAAACGTACTCATAGCCCTCCGACGGTTTGTACGGCCAGCGGTCAACGGTCTGATACCTGTCGCAGGTCACAGAGTAATTGAGAGTCTGCGCAGGTTCTCCGAGTCCGGCAGTCACCTTTGTCTCGATCAGAGGCACCGAGATCTCCGGTATCTCCGGGATAGAGATATCCGGCATTTCCACCGGCGTTATGGAGATGCTGCTGTGGGAAGTCGCTTCCTTTTCTCTTTTCGAGGAGCTGCTTTCGGCTTTTCTCTCGCTTGACACCGCAGCTATCGCAAATATCATAACGATAACGAACGTGACGCAGATCGTTATTATCGGCAGCAAACAGCCTAAGCTCATAAACTTCGCGGCGTTTTGCACAGTCTTTGAATTTGCGGCAGAATTTGTCATCAGATTCTTGTTCTCTATCCGAATTCTGTCGTTTTCGAGCTCTTTTTTCTCGAAATACAGGTCATCTGCCCTGTCGAGCTTTTCCTTTTCTTTGATCACCTCATGATCGTTTCCGTAAGCACCGCCGCAGTTCGGGCAGGATCTGTACTTGTCGGTATCTATCAGCGTACCGCAGTAATCGCAGGTTATCTTCATATCAGTTCACTTCCTAATGTCATGCTGCTCAGAAATTATCCGGCAGGTCGTTCTCGAGCAGTATCACGCGCTTTCTTCCCGCCTGTATCGCATAGGCGGCCTTCATTGCTTCGCTCAGGTCAGCCGCAACGATGATGTGGTTCTCGGTAAAGCCCTTTGCAAGCAGTCCCTCTTTTATCGGCGGAGCCTGTTTCTCGCCCACAAGTATCGCTATGTCGCAGCAGCCTGCCGCAAATTCGCCCAGTTCCTTGTTCAGCTGGTATTCGCGCTCTCCCAGCTCTATCATTCCCGGCGTTGCCAATATACGCAGTGCGTCCTCAAACATCGACAGCGTTTTCAGCGCCGCTCTCGCACCCGCAGGATTGGAGTTGAACGCGTCGTCGATTATCGTTACCCCGTTGCCCTTGTCGAGTATCTGCATTCTGTGCGGTACGGCTTCAAGGCGCTTTACCGGATAAACAAGCTCGTCAAGGGAGATGCCGAGTTCGTGGGAAACGGCTATCGCGCCGAGGATATTCTGCACATTGTGCTCGCCGAGAAGCTTGGTGGAGAACTGTTTTTCCTCGTCTCCGTGGTGTACGGTGAATGTGGTGCCTTTCTCGGTGACCTTGATGCCGTCGGCGGTGTAATCCCACTTTCCGCCTTCAATGCCGTAGGTTATATGGTTCTTGTCGGTGCCGTGGTTTCTTATGAACTCGTTGTCATAGTTTAAGAATACCGTTCCGTCAGTTATCGCGTCGGCTATCTCGAACTTCGTCTTTATGATGTTCTCAACGGAGCCGAATGTTTCAAGGTGCTGTTCGCCTATTGAGGTTATGATCGAATGCTTCGGGTGAACGATGTCGCAGATCTCCTTGATCTCGCCTACACCCTTTGCCCCCATTTCGCAGAGGAATATCTCGTGTGTGGCATTGAGACTGCCGCGGACTACCTTGACTACGCCCATTGTGGTATTGAAGCTGCCCGGTGTCATAAGCACGTTGTACTTTGCGGACAGGAGCCTTTCGAGGTAGAACTTTGTGGAAGTCTTGCCGTAGCTTCCGGTGATGCCGATGACGGTGGTATTCGGAAGCTCGCTTATGATGCGCTTTGCATCGTTGATGTAGTGCTTGTTTATGGCTTTTTCCACCGGCTTGTTTATAAGGTTCGCAAGACAGGGCATATAGACGCAGAACGACGGAAGAAGCGCTGCCGCTGCGAAATACAGCCTCCAGCTATAAAGGAAGATGAACGAAAGCGCGCATACCGCACCGTAAATAACGGTCATCGTCACGCACATTCTGATGACGCGGTGCGTGAACACGAGCTTCTTCTTTGCCGGCTTTTTAAGTGCCAGCACAGCCGGTACGGCTCCGCAGAGCAACAGGGCTGCACCTATATATGGCAGAAGATCGCAGAGAGTCCATATAAGGAAGTTCCCGTTCACATACGCAAGTACGGCAACTGCTGCCGCGGTGATGAAGAATACCCACGCCCAGGCACCGCGCCTGAATACGTCGAGACGGTTCTTGTGCCGCCATTCCAGATGCTCCCGTGTGCTGTAGGAATTGAGCTGGAACATGTGCATATAATGCACGAAATTTATCGTAAAGTTCACGAGCAGAGCCGCGAAAAAAAAGATGTGAGCAAATACAGTCATAAGTTATGTCCTTCTGTCAGTAATCTATGCCGAGAAACGACGATATGACGCGCAGGAATGTGAACTGCTGGTCTATAAAGGCGAAATGCCCCGCGTTGTCGAGTGTCACAAGTCCCGCGTCCGGCATCTCCCGCTCCATGCGCTGACCGTCCTCAAGAGGTGCGGCGTCATCGTTCCTGCCCCAGATGAGCAGCGTTTCGGGCGTGCATTTCGGCAGCAGCGGCGAAAGATCCTCATTCACCGTGTTCACCAGCACCTGCCGCATCATCGGGCTTGCCGCCCTGTAATCCGCAGAGCCGTGCTTATTGCGCAGGTTTTCAAGCGCATTCGGGAACAGCGCTTTCATCGGCGCACTGGAAAGTATCTTCTTCCCGCGCTGATAAGCCGCAGCCTTCTTCTTTGCTTCTTCCGAGGGTTCGTGCCTTATCCCCGCCGCGCCCGTAAGTATTATCTTCGTCACCGCAAGCGGCAGAGTGTCTCTTGCCATAAGTTTCAGCGTAACGCGTCCGCCGAAGCTGTGACCGAAGATGATGCAGTCCGTAACGCCGAGCTTTTCGCAGAAAGCGAGGACAAAGTCCGCATAATCGTCAACATGCCACGGCTCCGAGGGTTCGGGAGTTCCCCCGAAGCCCGGAAGATCCGGCGCAAGCACCCGGTACTTCTCCGCGATCCTGTCAATGACGGCAGAGTAAAGATCAACGCTCGTTCCCCAGCCCTGGAGCACCAGGACGATATCTCCCTCACCCTTGTCGATATAGTTAGTTTCTATGCCTTTTATATCAATAGTCATTCTGTCCTCCGGAAGCCGAAGCCGAAAATAAACATACGATAATATTATACACCCACATACGGGTATTTGTCAAGAAAAAACGCCCTCTCACCTCTGTAAGGGGTGGAGGGGCGCTGCGATATGCTGTTACCGCCTTGTCAGCAGCTTTCGGTGCCGTCCGTCTTCTTGTCGGAAGCGGCTGACTGCTGCTTGTTTTTCTTATTCTTTCCCATTGTTATCTTCCTTTCGGCTCCCTCACGGAGCTCATACTGCCGCGTTTGCTGTGCGGCAGTAATATTATCCGCATTCCGCCCGCAAATATTCATTACGCGATAAGTATTGACAGAAGCGCAAGGATAAGCTTCTTATCCGCGTCCTGCTTATAAAGTATGTAGCACAGCCCGAGTATCAGCAGTGTGTCGCTGTCGGAAAAAAGTCCTCCGAGCAGCCCGCCGTCATTCATCTGCCGGGTCGTCCCCCTCCGATAGCCGTAACGCCTCCCCGCATTCTTCCTCCGCTTTGCGAAACGAGTCCTCGTCTTCACCGTCCGTCCCGCATGAGAAGTCCGGGAAATCAGTGGTATCGGAGTCTTTCTCCCCTTCGGCAAGCTTTTTCATCATCTCTGTGTTCCGCGTCATTTCCTCAAGTATCTCTGCCGCTTTCCGAAGCCCGTCGTCGCGGTATTCCCCGCTCTTGATCTCGTCGGCGGTATATACGCCGTATTTCGTCTCCGACACGTCATCGCCGCTTTCATCTGCGTTTCCCGCCGTTCCGGCATCTGCCGGGGTATCTTCCTCCGCGGATATGTCGGAATGTTCAGCCGGCGGTTCCTCGTCCGGTAAGGGTTCAACGCCCGCTGCCGCCGGATCTTCAGCCTGCCGGACATCAATGCTTTCCGTCTCCGGGGAAGCAGACGCTTCCTGCACGGTTTCCTGCACCTGTTCAACGGCTTCCGCAATGACGGGAGCAGGCGGTTCCGCTTCTTTTACCGGTTCCGAAGGAGCGGCAGAAACTGTCTCCGCTCTCACCGACGAACGCTTCATCATACTCATCGCCGCGTTCATATACTCCTTCTGCCGCTTTTCAAGTTCAGAAGCGCTTATCGTTTCTTTCTTCCAATCCATATTATGACCTCCGTATATATTTATTCAGCCGAAAAGACCGCCCATGAACCCGCTGTCCCGTAAAAGCGGCAGGAGACTGATAAGCTTCATCAGAGCCGCGGCGCGGTCGAGTTTCGCACGGTTCTCCGCCTTAAGGTGCGGACGGAGCGCATTCAGCAGCTCCGTGTTCTTGTCGTTCTCACCCAGCTTCGATACGATCTCGAGAAGCTTTATCAGCATCTCCGGGTCGATATCCGGACCGCCCCCGTTCTCTCCGCCGCTGTCTCCTCCGAGTATCCCGCCGAGGATACCGGAAATATCGTCAATATCTGCCACGGCTGTCAGTCCTTTCAGAACGGCGGTTCAGATGCCCGGACAGGCGGTTTTACCGTCTGCCGTCCTTCATGTACTTTCTTCTGATCTCTTCCGTGAGCCTGCCGTCATTCATAGTTTTGTCGAACTTTTCCTGCTCCCTTGCTCCGAGATAGCTGCGGAGCTCCGAAACATCACCGCTGTTCACCGCGTTTCTTATCTTTTCCTCCGGCAGCCCGGTCTTTCTGCTCGCGGCTGCGATCAGTACGTCTAAATTGATCCCCATTCTTCTTCCCTCCCCTCAAAAGATATGCCGAAAAATGAGCCGATATTCACACCGGCATTGAATTGTAAGATGATAAGATAAAATTGTCCAAAAACGACAATTTTTTTCAAAAAACATTTGACTTATTTCACAGCAGATGGTATAATGTAATGGTAAATTATGGGCATGCCCATACGGGAGAACAGGAGGTCATCATGAAGATCATTGTAGTTTCGGACACAAACAAGGATTATCACAAGTATAAAGCCGTTGTTGAGAAGAATCTTGACGCGGATATGGTGATACATCTCGGTGACGGTGAGCATGAATTTGCCGACGTCAAAAGAGAATTCCCGGATATGACGTTCTATTACGTCCAGGGTGAGTGCGATTACGGCAAGCATAAGGCGCTTGAAGTGATCGAGGCTGCCGGATACAAGATCCTCTGCGTTCACGGTCACGAACACAATGTCCAGGGAAGCCTTGACCCGATCGTAAACGAAGCCAAGAACCGCGGCTGCAAGGTAGCTCTTTACGGTCATACCCACATGTACCGTACAGAATGCATAGACGGCGTTTATGTCATGAATCCCGGCGCGATCGACTCCCCCAGAGGAAAGAACAAGCCTTCCTACGGCGTTATCACTATCGACGGCAGCGGAAAGCTCATGATGAACATAGTCGCTCTCTCGTAACATACCTGTATATTATATGCGCGCCTTCCATAAAGGTTCGCCGGAAGGAATTACAAAATTATGAACAAGCCTTATATCGTATGCCTTAAATACAATATGTGGCGCAACGAGCTGTGGTTCTCCGCAGAAGATGATCCGCACACCGCCGAACAATGGGCAAAAGCTGTGGATATGCTGCCCTCGGTCAGCGAACGCTGCACCAACCCCAACCAGTTCATGGCGGAAGCTATCGAGCATTTCGAGGAGCGCGGCTTCACGAGGATAATGCGTTGATCCGAAAGCTCACTGTCGGGAAAAACTCCGCAGGTCAGCGCCTTGACAGGTTCCTCTTAAAGACCTTCCCCGCAATGTCGCAGGGAGCGGTCTGCAAGCTTATCCGAAAAAAGGATATCAAAGTCGGCGGAAAGCGTACCGAGCCTGCATACAAGCTCTGCGAGGGCGACGAGGTCTCCGTGTATGCACCGGAAGAGATGCTGGCGGAAAAGCCCGTGAAAACGGCATCGGAAAACGCTCCCGATATCCGCGTACTCTACGAGGACGAGAATATCCTGCTCGCCGACAAGGAACCGGGACTGCTGGTACACGAGGACTCGGACGGAAACGGCAATACCCTTATCGCCGGCATTCAGCGCTATCTGCGCGAAAAGGGCGAGTACCGCCCGGAGGACGAGCTGTGCTTCGCTCCCGCACTCTGCAACCGCATTGACCGCAATACCGGCGGGATAGTCATTGCTGCCAAAAACGCGGAAAGCCTTCGCATACTCAATCAGAAGATACGCGACCGCGAACTCACAAAGCTGTATCTTTGTGCGGTATGTGGTGTGCCGGAGAAAAAGGAAGATACCCTTACCGCCTATCTTTACAAGAATGAAGCAGAGAACCGCGTTGTCATCTCCGACCGCAAGACCCCCGAAAATCGCACGATCGTCACGAAATACCGCGTTTTATCCGTGAATGCCGACGGCGACAGCCTGCTTGAAGTCGATCTTGTTACCGGACGCACCCACCAGATACGCGCTCACATGGCATATATAGGTCACCCGCTGCTCGGTGACGGGAAATACGGTTCAAACCGCGTGAACAAGGAAAAAGGCTATAAATACCAGGCTCTTTACAGCTACAAGCTTACATTCCGATTCACCACCGATGCCGGCATTCTCTCATACCTCGACGGCAGGACGTTCACAGCGGAAAATGTGTGGTTCCGCAAAAGATTTTGAGGGAGCACCTGCACTCGAGACCCGGGCGCTGCCCGGACCCGCCAGC
>DEWH01000028.1:80714-90464 GCA_002363155.1 Ruminococcaceae bacterium UBA3215
CGCCAGCCCCCTTTAAAAAAGGGGGCTGGACCCCCTAAACAAGTCCCGTTACACGGTAATTTTACAGATCCTTCGCAAGTTAAATTTTTTAACTCAGCTCCTGTATATCAGAATACGGAGCTGTATATTTTATGCTTCAAATGCAGACAATAACACCGGGGTGATATTATGAACGACAAGAAAAAAGCCCGCGGTACTCACAACGAATTCCCCATGTATGACGATATGTGTCTCACCGGCACGGTCAGCAGCACAGACTGCACGGGAATGATACCGACAGGGAGCGTTGACAGCGCGGAGGAATTCGGCAGAAGCAACAGACTTCACAAATACTCGGAAAAAATGAATAATGAAAAGTGAATAGTGAATAATGAATAATTGTGGTGTCGGCTGCGCCGACTGATCCGAATAAGCATAAAACACCGCACAGTGCCTCAATAAGCACTGTGCGGTGTTCTATTATGTGACTTGAAAGTTCCGTTTTACGGCATTCGGGTCAAGGGCTTTGCCCTTGCTCGGTCCAGCCGAGCAGGCTGGCGCCGTCCGCGTAGGACAAGCGCGTCAGCGCAGATCAACCGAGCACCTTCGCCGCGAACTCGCCGAGTACGTCCGGTACGCTCTCAATATTGCCGCTGTCGCCGAGCTGGGCGAAAGAGGGATTGATCGGGAGACGGGCAACATTCTTTATGCCGTGCTTTGCGGCGATGTCGTCGATATGGCTGTCACCGAAGATATAATGCTTCTTGTGACATTCGTCACACTCGAACCAGCTCATGTTCTCCACGATGCCGAGAACAGGTATGTTCATCATTCCCGCCATTTTTACCGCTTTCTCAACGATCATTCCCACAAGCTCCTGCGGGCTCGTTACAACGATTATTCCGTCAACCGGCAGAGACTGGAATACCGTCAGCGGAACGTCGCCCGTTCCCGGAGGCATATCCACGAACATATAATCCACCTTGTCCCAGATGACATCAGACCAGAACTGCTTGATCACGCCGGCGATGACCGGTCCGCGCCATACCACGGGATCCGTCTCATTCTCAAGCAGCAGATTTACCGACATCACGCGTATGCCGGTGCTCGTCTGCACCGGGAACAGCGAATTCTCCGTCCCCTGCGCACGTTCCCTGATGCCGAACAGCTTCGGCACTGACGGACCTGTAACGTCCGCGTCAAGTATCGCCGCAGTCTTGCCCTTGTTTCTTGCAGCATTCGCCATAAGCGCTGTGACAAGAGACTTGCCGACACCGCCCTTGCCCGAAACAACGGCTATGACCTTCTTAACATCCGAAAGCTCGTTCTGCGGCGCAAGCAGACTCTCCGCCGTGCGGGAAGCGCAGTCGGCTCCGCAGGTCTCACAATTGTGTGTACATTCGCTCATTTCTGTTCTCCTTCCGCCCCGGATACCGGGACTCTTGCTTTATCTGATTTCATTTATATCCTTCAGGTCGTCATACATACCGGAGATAGCCTGCTCCAGCTCCTCCTCGCTCAGCCGAAGCTTCATATCCGCTCCCGTGTTCTCCGGGACCGGTATCTCCGGCTCATGCACCGTTCTCGAACGCTGCACCATTCCTGTCGCCGCAAGCATAACCTTTGTGGGCGCGACCTTTGCCGCCGCGGCAGTAAGCTTTGCGTAAAGCGACGGGATTATGATGAGCTGACCGTCAAACATCTTCTCTATCGCGTACTCCGCGGCCTGCATCTCGTTGAGACCGGCTACCGCGAATTCCGCACCCGCTACCTCGTTGAACTCGGTGTTCACGGGTCCCGGACAGAATGCGCCGACATATACGTTTGAGTGCTCCGCACGAAGCTCTTCGTACAGCGCCTTTGTGAGCTGGAGCACATAGTTCTTCGACGCGTAGTAGGACGAGAACCACGGTCCCGCCATAAATCCCGCAAGCGACGCTACATTCAGTATATACCCATAGTTGCGCTTCTCAAACTTCTGCAGGAACAGCTTCGTAAGGATATGCACAGCCTTGATATTTACGTCGATCATTTTAAGCTCGCTGTCAAGATCGGTCTCGGTGAACTTTCCGAATACGCCGAATCCCGCATTGTTGATGAGTATGTCGATGTTCGCGCGCTCGACTTCCTCGTAAAGCTGTCTGCATTCGTCGGGATCCGCAAGATCGTGGCAGAGTATCTTCACCTTTACCCCGTAGGATTCCACAAGCTCGTGCTTGAGTTCAAGCAGACGCTGTCTGCGCCTTGCAACGATAACGAGATTGAACCCGCGCTTGGCGAGTATCTTCGCAAAAGAACGTCCGAGTCCGGAGCTCGCACCGGTTATGAGTGCTATCATGTTGTTACCTTCCTTTATATATTGTTTTCTGTTTTTATGAGCTTTATCAGCCCGTAAAGATCGTCAGGTTCCGAAAGCTTTCCGCACATTCCGCGGTACTTTGCCGCTCCCGGCATTCCCTTGAGATAGAATGCCGCCTGCGCCCGCGCTTCCTTCATTCCGATGTATCCGCCCTTGCATTTCACCAGCAGCTCTATCTGCTCCCGCATCACGTCAAGCCGCTCGTCAAGAGACGGTGCGGGACGTGCCGGTCTTCCCTCAAAGAAGTCGTCGATATCCCGGAACAGCCACGGGTTTCCGTATGCACCCCGCGCTATCATAACAAGATCACAGCCGGTCTCGTCATACATCGAAACACAGCTCTCTACGCTGTCAACATCGCCGTTCCCTATCACCGGTATCTTTACCGTCCGCTTCACCGCGGCAATTATGCTCCTGTCGGCTTTTCCGGTGTACATCTGCGTTTTCGTGCGCCCGTGGACTGCCACAGCCGCCGCACCGCATTCCTCCGCGATATGCGCGATCTCGCAGGCGTTTCTGTGCTCCTCGTCCCAGCCGGCGCGTATCTTCACGGTCACAGGAACATGCGCCGCTTTAACAAGTGTCTCCACCATTTTCCCGAACAGCGCAGGATCCTTCATCAGCGCACTTCCCGAGCCGTTCCCCGCAACCTTCGGTACGGGACAGCCGGCATTGAAGTCGATTATGTCCGGGGAGTACCGCTCCGCGATCTCCACAGCAGCAGGCACAAACTCCGGTTCGCAGCCGAAAAGCTGTACTGCCGCAGGGCGCTCTTCATCGGTAACGGTGAGAAGTTCCGCGGATTTGCGGTCACTGTACGCAAGCCCCTTTATGCTCACCATTTCCCCCACCGCATAACAGGCGCCGAACCGCTTCGCCACAGTGCGGAACGCTGTGTCGGCAACTCCCGCCATAGGCGCAAGAGCTGCTGTTTTCTTTATTTTTATGTTTCCGATCGTTATATATTCCATATCAGCCAAAAACAATTTTTCCGATCACCGCGTTTGAGACCAGAAATCCCTCCGGAGCAAGGTTTATCCCGCTTTCCGTGATGCGCACAAGCTTTTCCGGAAGTCCGGCAGCGTTCCTCCGCAGTTCATCAGCCTTGCCGAACCGCTCCGCCTCCGCGAATGTCAGTCCCTCCGTCAGCCGCAGTTTCAGCATCGCGTATTCCTCCCAGCCGCCCGGTTCTTCGTCCGTAACCTTGACCTGCTGCACAGGAGAGTTTATGAAGCCGGAAATATCCTGCGCAGTGCAGAAACGCTTACCGCCGTAGTACGAGTGGGCAGCCGCACCGATGCCGAGATATTCCCCGCACCGCCAGTATTTCAGATTATGCCGGCTCTCATAGCCGTGAACTGCGAAATTGCTGATCTCGTACTGCGCAAATCCGAGCCGTTCAAGCGTGCGTACTGTGTGCAGGTACAGCTCCGCGGTGCTGTCCTCGTCCGGCAGCGACAGCTCCCGCTTTGCAAACGGTGTGTCCTCCTCTATTTTCAGCAGATACGCCGAGATGTGCTTTGCTCCGAGCCTTGCAAGCTTTTCCGCGGTATATGTTATCTTCTCCGCGGTCTGTCTTTCAAGTCCGATCATCATATCCGCGGAGATGTTGTCAAATCCGGCTTTTACGGCATTCCGGAACGCGTCCTCCGTCTGCTTCACGGTGTGCCGTCTGCCGAGAAATACAAGCTCCCGCTCATTCATCGACTGAACGCCGAGCGAAAGCCGGTTCACTCCGGCGCTGCGCAGAATTTCAAGCACCCGCGGCTCACACATACACGGATTTGCTTCAACGGTTATCTCCGCTTCCCCGGCAATATCCGCGGAATCAAGAATCTCCCCGATATGCTCATACAGCAATACCGGCGTTCCTCCGCCGAAATACACAGTGTCGTACTGCCCGCCGTAATGCCGGATATTTCGTATAACGGCTTCCGTGTATTCCTGTGCTTTCAGCCTGCTGTACGGTACGGAATAAAAGTCGCAGTACGGGCATTTCGACAGGCAGAACGGTATATGGATATACAAACCAACTCTCATATAATACTATTCTTCGTTCGGCGCACTTATCATCTGATCTCAGTGCGAAGCGAATAAAGTTTTTTGAGGAGGGGTCGGGGGAATCCCCTTTTGTTCACAAAAGGGGTGCCCCCGTTCTCGCGCCCGAAGGCGCCCTTCTGCGCCGAAGGCGCTCACTCATCGTCAAGCTTCAGCACAGCCATGAACGCTTCCTGCGGCACTTCTACCGTGCCGAGCTGGCGCATGCGCTTCTTACCTTCTTTCTGCTTTTCAAGCAGCTTCTTCTTTCGCGTGATATCACCGCCGTAGCACTTCGCAAGAACGTCCTTGCGCATAGCCTTGATCGTCTCACGGGCAATGATCTTGCCGCCGACGGCAGCCTGCACAGGCACCTCAAAAAGCTGACGCGGGATATGCTCCTTGAGGCGCTCGGTGATCTTGCGGGCGCGGGGATAGGCGCTGTCCGCAAAGACTATGAACGAAAGCGCGTCCACAACGTCCCCGTTCAGCAGGATATCCAGCTTCACGAGCTTCGAGGGAACAAATCCCTTGAACTCGTAATCGTAGCTCGCGTAACCCTTTGTCCGTGATTTCAGCGCGTCGAAGAAATCATAGACTATCTCGTTGAGCGGCAGGTCGTAATGCAGGTCAACACGGGTCTTGTCAAGGTACTTCATATCCTTGAACACGCCGCGGCGCTGCTGGCACAGCTCCATGATGTTGCCCACATAGTCGGAGGGCGCATAGACATGCGCTTCCACCATAGGCTCGTAAGCCTGCTGTATCTCCGCAGGATCGGGGTAGTTCGTGGGGTTGTCTATATACACGGTCTCGCCGCTCGTCTTGTCTATCTTGTAAACAACGGACGGCGCAGTTGTGATAAGATCAAGATTATACTCGCGTTCAAGGCGCTCCTGTATGATCTCCATGTGCAGAAGTCCGAGGAATCCGCAGCGGAAACCGAATCCCAGCGCCACGGAAGTCTCCGGCTCAAATGTCAGAGACGCGTCATTCAGCCGGAGCTTCTCCAGCGCATCACGCAGATCGCCGTACTTTGAACCGTCGGCGGGATATATACCGCTGAAAACCATGGGGTTTACGCTTCGGTAGCCTTCGAGGGGCTCCTCCGCCGGTGCGTCGCATCTCGTCACCGTATCGCCGACTTTCGTATCGCCGATAGACTTTATAGACGCGGCAATATATCCTACCTCTCCGGCACGGAGCTCGTTTGCGGGAACAAGGTTCGTTGCTCCCATATATCCGACTTCCACTACCTGGAACTCCGCCTTTGTCGCCATCATACGGATCCGGTCGCCGGTGCGCAGAGAGCCTTCCTTTACGCGCACATACACGATAACTCCGCGGTAGCTGTCATAGTAGCTGTCGAATATGAGCGCTTTAAGCGGTGCGCCCGGATCGCCTTTCGGCGCGGGTATGTCGCTTACTATACGCTCCATGACTTCCTTGATGTTGATCCCCATTTTCGCGGATATCAGCGGTGCGTCCTCGGCAGGAATGCCGATAACGTCCTCGATCTCCTGCTTCACCTCGTCCGGGCGGGCGGAGATAAGATCGATCTTGTTTATGACCGGCACAACCTCAAGATCCTGCTCCACCGCAAGATAGGTGTTCGCAAGGGTCTGCGCCTCTATCCCCTGGGAAGCGTCAACGATCAGTATCGCACCCTCGCAGGCGTTTAGCGAACGTGAAACTTCGTAGTTGAAATCGACGTGGCCGGGGGTGTCGATAAGATTGAAAACATAGGTCTTTCCGTCGTCCGCCTTGTAGTTAAGGCGCACTGCACGGGCTTTTATGGTGATACCGCGCTCGCGTTCAAGATCCATATTGTCGAGGAGCTGTTCTTCCATATCGCGCTCGGCGACAGTGCTGGTCTGTTCGAGAATGCGGTCGGCAAGGGTCGATTTGCCGTGGTCTATGTGTGCGATTATGCAGAAATTGCGTATTTCTTCAAGATAGCTGTTATCGGGCATTGACGTTCCTCCTACGGTTCGGACATATACAAATTATAGTATAGCATATTTTTCCGTTTTTTGCAACACCAAAATTTGTTTCAAACTATTGCTTTTTTTAACGGGATATGTTATCATATTACTGCCACGTAATTTAATATTTTGTTGCATAATTGCTATTGTTAATGCTCATTTTTACTACGGTAAAAATGCAGCCGTTTTTTCGTGTGCATTAACATTTTGCAGTTGCAACAAAAACGAAAATTAAATTGCGTGGCAGCATAGAGCTGCATTTTTCGGCGTGCAGCCCCGTGCTGCACGCTTTTTTATTTTCGTGATTGTAACAGGAGGTCATAAAATGACAAAATTCAAGAAATTGACGGCGATACTGCTGTCGGCGGTAATGCTTGTGTGCTGCTTTGCGGTACAGGCAGGGGCAGAGAGTATAGAGGATACGGCTAAAGCTATCACAAGCGGAAAAACATATACAGCAAAACTGCCTAAATGCTATGATACAGCGGATTACAAAATAACACTAAGCAAATCCGGCGAATTGAAATTACAGGTCATAACACATATGAACTGCTTGCACGTATCTCTTTATGATACTAACGGAAACAGGATAAAAGCTTCGAGTCACAAAGCTGATACAGGCAGTACATATCAGGAGTTATTCGACAATATTGTTGATTGCAACTGGAACGCAACCGTTGAAAAATTCTCCGGTACTATCACTTATACATTGAAAAAAGGAACATACTATATCAGACTGTTGAGTTATAGTCTTAAAGGCACGGAAAAGGTTAGTATGAAAGCCACATATCCTTCTTCCGAAACCGATTCGTCCTCTAAAATAAGCTGCATAACAATACCCATGAAAGTAGGAAACACAATGCAGCTTTCGACTGACGCAGGAAGCACCGGAATTACATGGTCAAGCTCCAAGTCTTCCGTAGCAGCCGTATCGAGTGCCGGAAAGGTAACTGCAAAGAAAGCAGGAACAACGGTCATAACCGCTAAATCCGGCAGCAGCACCGCAAAGATACAGATAAAAGTAACCAAATAACAGATACCCGCAGGAGAGCCGAACTCCTGCGGGGATTTTTTGCCGCAAATGTGAAAACTGTGTGAAAAAAGCTGCCTTTTCCTTGTATTAAAAGCCGTAACATAGTATAATAAAAGATACGGCTATCGCAGACAGCCGAAAGAAAGACATAACTTTCTGATCTCGTCACGATTCAGATACGCCGCCGGCGGCGGCACAATAATTGTGCATTGTGCATTGTGAATTGTGCATTGAAATAAGGGTGTGGAGATGTCATATCAGGACGACAAAAGAGAGCTGCTGAAGCTGAAACAGGGCATCGTTGACGAAAGCGAATCGGCTATACACGAAGAAGAAAAGCCGGTGTACGAAGTCCACGGCTTCAAGAAGATAGAGAACTTTTTCTACCACTACAAGTGGTATGTTGCTGCCGGGATCTTCTTCCTCGCAGTCTTTATATTTATGCTCGTTTCGCTGCTTCAGAAGGAACAGGGCGATATCCGCGTACTTGTGGTGACAAAGGACAAGAGCATCGCTTCAAATGTGATGTACAAGACGGAAGAGTTTGAGAAGGCATTTGAGCTGTACTGCCCGGATTTCGACAACAGCGGGTATATCCACGTCGATGTGTACAACGTCGATCTCAGCGAAAATCCCGATCCCCAGTACGCCCTTGCGGGTGTGACAAAGGTAACGAGCGAGATGATGTTCGGTGAGGCGCAGATGTTCATTGTGGATTCCGCGGCTGCCGATGCAGTCACAAACGGCGATCTCTCCCAGTTCATAGATCTCGGCGAGCTTTATCCGGACAACGGGTTTATAGAGGGTCCGTTCATGCGCATAAAGGGCAGTGATTTCGCAGCAAATGCACAGTATTTTGAAGCCTGCCCGGAGGATCTTTACATCGCGGTCAAGAAGGTGTACGACACCGATCAGAACAAGGACAGGGCTGTTCCCGCACAGAAGAAGGCGCTTGAAGTGCTCGACAACATCGTGAACGGGTACTATGCCGGCTGGGTGGACGATCAGGGCAGGATCTACGGCATTTCCGGCAGGGAGGATTTCAATGAAGCGTGACAATCTTTTCAAAATATGGATAAAGGGCTTCGGACTTGCGGTATTCGGGAATATTCTCGGCGGGATAATGACGATCTCGATAGCGCCATTTCTCGGTGAGTGGTTCGTGCCGTACATCGCACTTCTGCTGACGGTGTTCATCTACGCTTCCCTGCTGTTCACGGCGGGAATGCGGGACGGTCAGAAAGAAGCGAAGATGCTTCGGAACAAGCGTGTTGAGAGCGCTCCGAAGTACCGCTGGATATTTATGGGGCTGATAATCGCCGGAGTTATGTGCATTCCCTGCATTGCCCTGCTTTTCTGCACGCTCGGAGCATTTCCGATGACCGGCGAGATACTGCTCGGTTCGTACTTTGTTTTCGGCGCGCTTGCACCCTCATTCTTCATTGTCGATCCGCAGCAGCTTTCACCGATATTCCCGATAGTGCTCATGGCGGTTTATCTTATAGTAACGCCGATTGCCGCGCATCTCGGCTACAAATTCGGTATTGACGAGAAGTCCGCAAAAGACTTCATGTATGAGAAATAACAGGAGACAATATGAAAAAAGGAATACTGTTTGATCTTGACGGAACGCTCTGGGATTCGTCCGCAAACGTCATAGCCGCGTGGAACGAGTGCATTGCGAAGAATTCCGATCTCGGTCTTAAATTCACACAGGCGCAGATGAAGAGCTTTATGGGCAAGACTCTCGAAGATATAGCGGATCTTATGTTCCCTATGCTGGCGAAGGAAGAGCGTTTGCATCTTATCCGGCTTTGCATGGACGCCGAGCAGGAGTATCTGAAAGGACACCCGTCGCAATATTTCCCGCACGAACGCGAAATTCTCGAACAGCTTCACAAGGAGTATTTTCTTGCGGTAGTGAGCAACTGTCAGGACGGCTATATCCAGCTATTCCTGTCGCAGTGCGGATTCGGTGAACTTTTCTCGGACTTTGAATGCGCCGGACGCACCGGCCGCGACAAAGGCGATAATATCAAGCTTGTCATTCAGCGCAATGCTCTTGACAGCTGTATTTACGTCGGCGACACCGTTCTTGACGGAGAAGCCGCGCAAAAAGCAGGTATTCCCTTTGTCCATGCGGGTTACGGCTTCGGCTCACCCGCCGTCTTCGATGCACAGATAACCGATTTCCGCCAGCTCCCGGAAGCAGCAGCAAGTCTGTGCTGACGCGCTCGAGACTGGTCGCTTGCGCTCGAGAAGGTCGCTGACGCTTGAGAAGGGTCGCTTGCGCTCGAGACTTGGGGGAAACCTTTCTGAAGAAAGGTTCTCCCCCAAACCCCTTTCCAAAGACTTTT
>DEWH01000028.1:90516-90646 GCA_002363155.1 Ruminococcaceae bacterium UBA3215
CCAAAGACTTTTAATCGCTCCGCAGCTAAGGGAGAGGGTTTTCAGGACAAAACGAAAGACTGCTGAAATTCGTTAGTTTCAGCAGTCTTTTCTTGTATCCAGATAAATATAACTAACCGTGGAGCTGCAC
>DEWH01000028.1:90724-91084 GCA_002363155.1 Ruminococcaceae bacterium UBA3215
GCATTTCGCCGCGGGGCGTTCCCCGTCGCTGCGCATTTCGCCGCGGGGCGTTCCCCGCCGCCGCCCGCTATTCCTCGTTATAACGCTCGTCGATAACACGGGCGGTCTTTTTCGTGCTGCGCGGAAGTACGCCGACTTCAACAGCCTTCACGATAGGCGTAAAGCCGATGCGGCTCTTGACCTTCTCGGCAATGCGCTTCATAAGTGCCTCAAAGTCGATATCTCCGGTAGTCTCAACGTAAATGCGCATCGTGTCCTTTCCGTCAAGGTGGGAAATGCGTATCTGATACTCGCTGGAGATCTCCGGGAACTCGGCAAGCACTTCCTCAATCTGGCTCGGGAATACATTGACGCCCTTGA
>DEWH01000028.1:91129-108258 GCA_002363155.1 Ruminococcaceae bacterium UBA3215
ACGCCCTTGATCTTCATCATGTCGTCGGTTCTTCCCATTATCATATCAAGACGCGGATAGCGCTCACCGCAGCTGCACGGCTCGGGGATAATGCGCGAAAGGTCATGTGTGCGGTAGCGGATAAGAGGTGCGCCTTCCTTCACAAGCGTGGTTATGACGATCTCGCCCTGCTCGCCGTCCGGCAAAGGTTCGCCTGTCTTCGGGTCAATTATCTCCACATAAATGAAGTCGTCCCAGTAGTGCATTCCCGCTTCCTTTGTGCAGTTTATGCCTATTCCCGGTCCGTATATCTCGGTAAGTCCGTAGATGTCGTAAAGCTCTATGCCAAGCTCGTTAGCTATCCTGTCGCGCATCTTCCTGCTCCAGCGCTCGGAGCCGATAACTCCCTTTTTCAGCTTTATCTTGTCACGCAGCCCGCGCTTCTGTATCTCCTCCGCGAGAAGGAGAGCATAGGAAGATGTAGCGCAGAGAACTGTGGTCTCAAGCGAGATCATCATCTCTATCTGCTTGTCCGTGTTTCCGGGTCCCATAGGAACTACCATAGCTCCAAGCTTCTCAGCGCCTGCCTGGAAACCGATACCCGCAGTCCACAGTCCATAGCCGGGGGTTATCTGAATGCGGTCTTTCTTCGTTATGCCGGCAAACTCGTAGCAGCGCGCAAACATCGTTGCCCAGTCGTCAACGTCCTTCGCGGTATAGGGGATTATGACCGGTTTTCCGGTAGTTCCGGAAGAGGAGTGAATGCGAACGATCTCTTCCTCTGGCGCAGTCATAAGTCCGAGAGGATAAGCGTCACGGAGATCCTTCTTCTCCGAGAACGGGAGTTTCAGGAATTCCTCGTATGAGTGTACTTCGGTGATGCCGGCTTCTTTAAGCTTCCTGCCGTAGAAGCTTCCCGCATTTACAAGAGCCTTGATCCGGCTGTTCACCTGTCCGAGCTGTTTTTCTGTTATCTGCATTGTTTTACGTCCTTTCGCAGTTATAACGCGTATGACCGATCACGCGCGTTCCTTCATTTCAGCCTGATATCCGTCGTAAGCGTCTGTTATCTCCTTGGCAGGAGCCTTTGTCGCAAGCGATACTATAACATCTGCAAGCAGCGCGATTATGAATGCCGGAAGAAGTTCGTAGATGTCGAATGCACCGCCGAGAGTTCTTACCGCAAACTTCCACACGAAGATCATTATTCCGCCTGCTGCAAGTCCGGCAATAGCACCGTACTTGTTGGAGCGCTTCCAGAGGAGCGCCAGCAGCATTACCGGTCCGAACGTGGCACCGAAGCCTGCCCACGCAAAGGAAACAACGCTGAAGATCGAGCTGTCCTTGTCCCACGCGATGATTATTGCAACTACGGCGATGACCATGAGCACAAGGCGTGCCACCAGCATGGACATCTTCTCGGAAAGCTTAACCTTGAACACGCCCTTGAGCAGATTCTCGGAAGCGCTTGAAGAAGCCGCAAGGAGCTGGGAGTCCGCTGTTGACATAGTGCAGGCAAGAATGCCGGCGAAGATAAGTCCCGCAAAGACAGCCGCAAAAACGCCGTTCTCGTTCATAAGGAACGCCATTTTTATTATGGCAGTCTCGGAATTTGAGGAAGCTGTAGCCGGATTGGAAAGATCAATGGCTATGCTGCCCTGTTTCAGAAGAGCGTTTGCTATGATGCCTATGAAAATAGCGATACCCATTGAGATAACTACCCACACCGACGCTATGCGGCGGGAAGTCTTGATCTTGTTCTTGTCGCCTATCGCCATGAAGCGCAGCAGGATATGGGGCATACCGAAGTAGCCGAGACCCCATGCGGCAGTCGAGATGATATCTATGAATCCGAAGGGCGAAGCCGTGTTGTCAGCGGCATTATGGTTCTCGAAGAGAGTGAGGTAGCCGTTAAGACCCTTTGCGTTCTCAATGACGCTGTCAAGTCCGCCGGCACTGTTGATGCCGAATACAACAACAACGACGAGCGCTGTGGTCATCACGATGCTCTGGATAAGGTCAGTGGTGCTTGCCGCAAGAAATCCGCCGATACTCGTGTAGAGAATTATGATCGCCGCGCTTATCATCATTGCCGCGTGGTAATCCCAGCCGAAGAGCTGCTCAAAGAGCTTGCCGCATGCAGAGAAGCCGGAAGCGGTATAGGGTATGAAGAAAATGAGGATAATGAGAGCGGAAATGCCGAGAATGACATTCCTGTTCTCACCGTAGCGCTTTGAGAAGAAATCCGGTATCGTGATAGCGCCGATGCGGTGGGAATACACACGGAGCCGCTTTGCGACTATCAGCCAGTTGAGGTATGTTCCGACACCGAGACCTATTGCTGTCCAGCCCACCTCCGCACAGCCGCAGAGGAGTGCAAGTCCGGGCAGACCCATGAGCAGGTAGCTGCTCATATCCGAGGCTTCCGCGCTCATTGCCGTTACGATAGGTCCGAGCTTTCTTCCGCCGAGGTAGAAATCCCCGACATCATTGTTTTTCTTTGAAAAGATCACGCCTATAACTACCATAAGAAGCAGATAGACTACGATCGTTACTATTATGACTTCCATTATGTCATACGTCCTCCTGTAAAAATATCCAAACTATTATAACACAAAATTATCAATAAAGCAATACTTTAATACAAAAAAGGAGACCGTTAAGATCTCCTTTTTCTTTATAACTGATGTTTTTTGCGATCCGGGCTTATTCTTCCGTGCTTTCGGGCTGTTCAGTCTCCGGACTTGCCGGCTCTTCGGACTGTACGGGATCCTGTGCCGGCTCCTGTACGCTCTCGGTTTCTTCCGCGGGAAGCTCGTTCTTCATGATCTTCTCGAATACCGCGCCGTCCATTTTCTCGTTCTTCATAAGGTACTGCGCAACGCGCTCAAGGCAGTCGCGGTGAGTTTCAAGGATATTGCGCGCGCTTTCGTAAGCGGTCTCCACAAGCTCTCTGATCTCCGCGTCGATCTCGCCGGCGATATTCTCGGAGTAGTTTCTGCCGTGGGAGTAGTCTCTGCCGAGGAATACCTCCGCGTCATTCGTACCGTAAACGATAGGTCCGAGCTTTTCGCTGAAGCCGTAGCGTGTTACCATGCTTCTTGCAACGTTGGTAGCGCGCTCTATGTCGTTGGAAGCGCCGGTGGAGATGTCATCGAGCACTACCTTCTCGGCAACTCGTCCGCCCAGCAGCACAACAAGCTCTTCTTCCATTTCCGTCTTGCTGACATAGTTCTTGTCATGCTCCGGCAGGGACATTGTAAATCCGCCTGCCGAACCGCGCGGGATTATGGTGATATGATGCACCTTGTCCTGGGTCGGGCAGAAGTATGTGCATACCGCGTGTCCTGCTTCGTGATAGGAAGTAAGGCGCTTTTCCTTGTCGGTAACGACTCTCGACTTCTTTTCTGGACCGGTAACTACCTTTATTGCAGCTTCCTCGACGTCCTCCTGCACGATAGCCTTCCTGTTCTTTCTTGCGGCGAGGAGTGCGGCTTCATTCACAAGGTTCTCAAGATCGGCTCCGGTGAATCCGGCAGTCGTCTTTGCGATAGTCGCAAGGTTGATGTCGGGAGAAAGCTTCTTGTTCTTGGTGTGGACTTTGAGTATCTCCTCGCGTCCCTTTATATCCGGGTAGCTGACAACTATCTGTCTGTCGAAACGGCCCGGACGAAGCAGCGCAGGGTCAAGTATATCGCGTCTGTTGGTAGCTGCCATTACGATGATGTTCTGGTTCTCGGTGAAGCCGTCCATCTCAACGAGCAGCTGGTTCAGCGTCTGTTCGCGCTCGTCATGTCCGCCGCCGAGACCCGCACCTCTCTGTCTTCCCACTGCATCTATCTCATCAATGAATACGACTGAAGGGGTATGCTTCTTCGCCTGGTCAAAGAGGTCACGCACACGGGACGCTCCGACGCCGACGAACATCTCAACGAAGTCAGAACCGCTTATGGAGAAGAACGGAACGCCCGCTTCTCCTGCCACTGCCTTTGCAAGCAGGGTCTTACCTGTTCCGGGAGGGCCTACGAGCAGTACGCCCTTCGGTATTCTCGCGCCGAGTTCCTGGTACTTGCGCGGGTTCTTCATAAAGTCAACGATCTCTTCAAGCTCCTGTTTCTCCTCGTCGGCACCTGCAACATCCGCGAAAGTGACTTTCCTGCCGTTTGCGGGCTGGTTGCGGGTATTCGCGCGGGAGAACTGGCTCATCTTTCCGCCGCCGGTAGTCTGACGCATGATGACGAAAGTGAAGCCTATCATCAGCGCTATCAGTATCAGATACGGAACAAAGCTGAGCAGGAAGGAGTTGTCGGTGATCGGCGTATAGTCGAATTTCAGCGGGCTGTCGGGGTTATTCTTGTTATACTCTTCACGGTAACCGCTTATATCCTGTATGAACAGGCTTACATTCGGTACGCTGTAGGTCTTGTCCTTGCTGTCGGTATCGCTCTTGAGCTTGTATTTGAGCACACCGCTTCCGAGGTCGAGCGTAAATTCGGAAACATTGTACTTATCAAACTCGTTAAGTATGTCCGAATAGCTGGGCTTTGCCTCCTGGTTTCCCCTCGGAATGGTGTTGAGGATCAGGATCAGCCCGCATACGAGCAGAGCGATGATAGCGACATAGATCACAATGCCTTTGAATTTGTTGGACTGCATTTAAACCGCCTTTCCGAATGGCATACGAACCGCCATTGAAATATGTTCTTTTGTTCTCACATTATTTACAGGCTATACCACATAAACAGCGTGCGCCTGTTTGTGCGGGATTGCCTTTATGTCAGTGCTCATAAACTTCGCGTTTCAGAACACCTATGTATCTGAGATTTCTGTAATTCTCCGCATAGTCGAGCCCGTAGCCTACCACGAACTCGTTGCCTACATCGAAGCATTTGTAATCGGCTTTAAGATCGGATACCCGCTCAGCTGTCACCTTGTCGAGCAGAGCCGCGATCTTCACGGATTTTGCCGAACGGTGCAGAAGTATCTCCCTTACAGCGTCCAGCGTTCTTCCGGTATCGAGGATATCCTCGACGATAAGCACATGACGTCCGGTTATATCGGCGTCGATGTCCTTTACTATATTTACAGTTCCGGAGGAGACCGCGGCATTTCCGTATGACTTCGCGATCATGAAGTCCAGATCGCAGTCAAGCTTTATGCTGCGCACAAGATCGGACATGAAGATGAACGAGCCTTTGAGGATCCCGATGACTATCGGAGGTTCACCTGCATAATCCCTGGTTATGCGCTCACCGAGCTTCTCCACAGCGTTTTTTATCTCTTCTTCCGTAAACAGAAGTCTTTCAACATCAGAATGCATTTTCCGTCTCCCGATAAAATAATCAATACACCGGACAATCCGCCATTGAATAAGTATATCACAAACGCCCGAAAAAATCAACAGCTAAAATGTTCAAATTCTGAAAATTATATTATGCATTTGAAAAAATTACCGCCGGCGGTAATTCTGGATCTCGGTTTTTACAAAGAACACCTTTTTTCGTACCAATGCGAACTTATTCTTGCAAAGATTGACTTTTCCCATACCCTTTTCAATAAGCTCCGCGCACTGGTCTATCCGCAGTTTTGACGGCTCGACACCGTTCTTTTTCAGCTCGGCGGCGATTATCCGGAACTTCAACGCGTTCGGCAGCTCTTTCAGCTTCCGGGAATCGTACCCCCCGGCAACGGCGCACTTTTCCGCCTGCTCCGCCGAGTATTTCTCAAGGAACTCCGCATCGTCCCCGGCTGCCTCGCTCATGCGGGTCATCGCGGCAACTACAGACGGATTGAACTCCGCAAGAAGCGGCAGTACCTTATGCCGTACGCGGTTGCGGGTGTAGTCGTCGGACAGGTTCGAGCTGTCTGTTACAAATTGTATGCCGTTTTCGCGGCAGTATTCCTCGGTATCTTCCCTTGTGCAGAATATCAGCGGACGGATAAAGCTGCCGCGTACCGGCGGGATCCCCGCAAGCCCTTTTGTTCCCGTTCCGCGGATAAGGTTCATAAGCACGGTCTCCGCATTGTCGTTTGCGGTATGGGCTGTGGCGATCTTCGCCCCGCCGGAGGTTATCCGGTCAAAACAGCCGTAGCGCAGCCGCCTTGCGGTCTCTTCAAGGCTCTCGTGCTTACGCACCGCGCCCTTTACATCTATCGGGAACACTTCGAGCGGCACTTTCCTGCTCCGGCAGAGCTCCCGGACGAACATCTCGTCCCTGTCGCTCTCCGCACCGCGCAGATTGTGGTTTATATGGCATGCCGAGACGGTTATCCCGAGCCTGTCCCTGAGCGCCAGAAGCCCCAGCAGAAGCGCGCAGCTGTCTGCTCCGCCGCTGAGTCCGACGGCTATCCTGTCGCCCGGCGCTATCATACCGTACCGCTCTATCGCGGCAAGCATCTTACTCTCCATACCGCTGCTCCACATCGCTGAAGCGGGTGAACTGACCGTCCCAGCGCAGGTTCACTGTCGCGGTCTCACCGTGACGGTTCTTGGCGATTATGCACTCACAGCTTTCCTGGTTCTCCTCGGACTTGGTGTAATAAGCGTCGCGGTAGAGGAAAAGCACTATATCCGCGTCCTGCTCGATAGATCCGGATTCACGCAGATCGGACAGCATCGGGCGCTTGTTCTCTCTCGATTCCGGTCCGCGGGACAGCTGGGACAGCGTTATTACCGGAACATTCAGCTCCTTCGCAAGTATCTTCAGATTTCGCGTGATCTCCGAAACTTCATTGACACGGTTCCCGTCACGCCTTCCGGTGGACATCAGCTGGAGGTAGTCTATGACCACAAGCCCCAGATTGCTCATTCTTCTGAGCTTTGCCTTCATCTCGCCTATGGCGACGTTTGCGGTATCGTCCACATACAGCTCTATCATATTGAGCATCTCCGCCGCTTCGTTGAGGTTTCTCCACTGCGACGGCTCGATCCTTCCGGTCTTGAGCGCATCGGACGGGATTCGTCCCTCGGAGGAAAGCATACGCGCCACAAGCTGTTCGCGGGACATTTCAAGGCTGAACACCGCGACTTTCTTTTCCGGGTGCATTCTTGCCGCATTTACCGCTATATTCATCGCAAACGAAGTCTTTCCCATACCGGGTCGGGCCGCGATAAGAATGAAATCGGACGGGTTGAGTCCGAAAATGAATTTGTCGAGGGACGGAAATCCGGAACTCATACCCTTTTTGCTGGCTTCTTCCGGGTGCTCGGCAAGATACGCGAGACTGCGGAGCGTGTCACGCAGCGTGGGACCGATATGCAGAAGTCCCTTTATCTCCTTGTCGTTGCGGATATCGTAGATGCGCTTTTCGGCGTAGTCGAGCATGGACGAAGGCTCTTCCGTACCGGAGGAAGCCTTGTCGAAGATATCCCGTGAAGCGACGATAAGCTGGCGCATAAGGTACTTCTCGTCAAGCACCTCCGCGTAGCTCTCGATGGACGCCTTCTCCACCGACATCTCGGACAGCTTGAACAGATACGTTCTCGCCGCGTCCTGGGATTCAAACACGCCCTGGCGGACGCAGTGCTCCGTCACGGTGACGATATTGATATCCCCGCCGCCCACGAAAAGCTTCTGGATAACGCCGTAGATGCCGCTGTGCATCTTGATATGGAAGTGATCCGGAGTAAGAACGTCCGAGATCTTTGTAAGCAGCTCCGGCTCCACAATAACGGATCCGAGAACTATCTGCTCCGCGTCAACGTTGAACGGAAGATTCGATTCTATGATCTCAAGTTCAGCCATTTCGGTCAGTTCCTCCGGTCATACGCTTACTGCAGTTCTGTCACCTGCACCTTGAATTTTGCTGAAACGCCGTTATAAAGACGCGCTTCAGCTTCAAAGGTGCCGAAAGTCTTTATATCCTCTTTGAGCACGATCTTTTTCTTGTCAACATCAAGTCCGTGAGCGTCCTTGATGAGCTTTGAAACGTCCTTGGCGGTAACGGAGCCGAAGAGCTTGCCGTTCGCACCTGCCTTTACCGCTGTGGAGAATGTCTTGCCCTCTATAACGGAAGCGATATGCTTCGCGTTGGCGGTATCGGTGTCGATCTTGTGCTGTGCATGAGCCTGCTGTCCCTCAAGAATGTTGAGGTTCGCATTCGTTGCTTCAACAGCGAGATTCTGCTTTATAAGGCAGTTTCTTGCGTATCCGTCCTTGACTTCCTTTATCTCGCCTTTTTTGCCGGTGCCTTTTACGTCCTGCAAAAGAATTACTTTCATTTCTTTTGTCCTCCTTTTTTCAATTCACAATGCACAATTCATAATGCACAATGCACAATTCACAATGCACAATTGTGGTGCGTGCTTCGCACGCGTTTTTGAATCGTGACGAAACACGATATTAATTTTTCCCAGTCAGCGCTTTCGCTGTAAAAGAGGTATATACTCCTGCGTTTTGTCACAATTCAGATATGTCTGCCGGAGGCAGACTCCACAATTGTGAATTGTGCATTGTGAATTGTGCATTAAAAATGTTGCATTGTCTTAACTGTTAAGATTGCTGTAATACTTGTCAATGGCTTCCTTAAGCCGTTCCTGGACATTTTCGATCGTTGTGTCGCGGAACTGCACGCCCGCCATTGTCTGATGACCGCCGCCGCCCAGGGATTCGGCGATGAGCTGAACGTTAAGCGCGCCGAGAGACCGGCAGTTAAGCGCGATCTCGTCATTCGACAGCTTCGAGATAACGAAGGACGCCTTTACGTCCGTTACGCCGAGAAGCTCGTCGGCAGCCTGCGGCGCCGCTACACGAAGATCCTGCATTACCTTACCTGCCGTTGCGATAGCGCAGTTCCGGTACACCGTCGCGGAAGCGATAAGCTCCGATTTCTCGCGGTAGCACTCCACGGAATTGGTGAACAGCATCTTCACGTTCACCGTATCCGCGCCGAGTTTGCGCAGGAAAGCCGCGGCTTCAAATGTACGGACACCGGTGCGAAGCGTGAAATTCTTGGTGTCGAGCGTGATACCGGCAAGCAGCGCTTCCGCCTGCACGGAGGATATCTTGCCCGCGTCTCCGAAATACTGGAGCAGCTCGGTGACCATTTCACTGGCACTGGACGCATAGGGTTCGTGGTGGAATATCATAGCCTTGTCGATGTAGTTTATCATCTTTCTGTGGTGGTCGATGACAACTACCTTGTCGGCGCGTTCGAGAAGCTCCGGTACATCAACGATAGCCGGGTTGTGGGTATCGACGACGATCAGCAGCGAGCCTTCGCCGAAGTTCTCCTTCGCTTCCGGCGCGTTGATGAAGAGATATGCCTTCTCCTTCTCGTAGATGTAGTTGTAGAGCTGCATAGAGAGGGTAGTCTGCTTGTCTATAACGGCATAGGCGTTCTTTCCGAGCTTGCGTACAGCGCCCGCAAGACCCACGGCTGCGCCTATCGCGTCAAAGTCGCTGTTGCGGTGACCCATTATGTAAACGTCGTCCGCCTGCTCGACAGCTTCTATCAGCGAGCTTGCGATTATTCTCGTCTTGACCTTGGTATGACGCTCTACGCCCTTGGAAACGCCGCCGTAGAACTCGAATCCGCTCTCATTCTTGATAGCCGCCTGGTCTCCGCCGCGTCCGAGAGCCATATCCAGCGCCTGTCTTGCAAAATCCTCGCTCTCCGCAAGATTCCTGCCGGTGCGTCCGACACCGATCGACAGGGTCACATTGATACGGTCGTTTACCTGGATCTCCCTTACCTTATCGAGGATCTTAACCTTGTCCTCGATCATGGCACGGACATATCTTTCCTCGACTACCGCCCAGAAACGCTCGCGGTTGTACTTTCGCAGTATGCCGTTGGTGCCGCTTATGAAGTCCTCGAGGAGCTTGTCTATCTGTACGGTGATCTTTGCGGTCTCGCTCTCCGAGCTGCCGCCGAAGATCTCCTCATAGCTGTCTATGACGAATATCATAACTACCGGCTGTGACAGGCGCTTTTCCGTTTCGAGCACTCTCATGCCGGTGATATCCGCGAAGTAGATCATATAGACGTCCTTTGCATCTGTCGCGTCGGGAGCGTCGGCATAGACTTTGTAATAGTTGTTTTTGTACTTTATCTCGTAGTAGCTGTCCCGTCCGAGCAGCTTTTCAAGCGGGAGCTTCGTGATTATCTCGATCGAGTTGCCGTAAACGGCTTCCTCCTCGAAGCGTTTTGCGAAATCAACGTTGAACCACACGAGCCTGCTTCCGCTGTCAACGATAGCGATAGCGATCGGCATAAAGTTCATTGATACGCGCTCCATGCGGTCGATATCGGAATCTATACGCGCAAAGTACTGGAAATTCTTCCGGGTAACGGAGATGAGCTTTGCAGCCGTGAATCCGCCGGTCACGCATATTACAGGAGCGAAGATACAGAATGCCTGGAGCGAGGCATTATAGGTGAAAACAAGCATAGCGACAGCCGAGATAAGCAGCGCTATTATCGAGATAACGAGCCCCGCGTCCCGGAAATTATTCTTCATCTTTAACACCTCTCTTCCTGCGCCGACGCGCTGTCTTTGCAGACGGCACAACGGTTTGCGCTGACTTCTGCCCGCGTCGGGGAACACCCTGCCGCGATCGCCGTAAAACGGATATAAGACAGTTTATCTGTAAGCGGACAGCTTTCAGACTTCCATGATGATAGGCAGTATCATCGGGCTTCTTCCCGTTTTGGAGAAGATGAATCCGCTGAGCGCGTCCTTTACGTCCGATTTAACGCCGGACCACTCGCGCATATTCGGCGCAAGGCTCTTGAGCATGACGCTTCTGGCGCGCTCCCTCGCCTCGTCCATAAGCTCCTCGGATTCGCGGACATACACGAATCCCCTCGACACAAGGTCGGGACCGGAGACTATCCTGCCGGTGGATTTCTCCACTGCAGCGACTACGATTATAAGTCCGTCCTGCGCAAGATGCTTACGGTCGCGCAGCACCACGGAGCCTACATCTCCCACGCCGAGACCGTCGATAAGCACTCTTCCCGCCGGCACCTGCCCGGTGATCTTCATGTCGATCCCGTCCGTCTCGATCACGGTTCCGTTTCCGGCTATGAAGATGTTCTCCTCCGGTATATGGAGCTGTTTTGCAAGCTCGGCATGCTTGAACATGTGCTTGTACTCGCCGTGTATGGGTATGAAGAACTTCGGGCGCGTGAGCGAGAGCATCATTTTCAGCTCTTCCTGGCAGGCATGACCGGATACATGAACGTCATACATTGCCTCATAGACTACATTCGCGCCGGCTTTCATAAGCTCGTTGACCACGCGTCCCACCAGCTTTTCGTTGCCGGGGATAGGGTTTGCGGAGATGATGATGAGATCCTGCGGGGTTATGGTTACCTGGCGGTGTTCGTTGTTCGCCATTCTTGAAAGCGCGGACATAGGCTCGCCCTGGCTTCCGGTGGTGATGATGACAAGCTCGTCGGGCGGTATCTTTCCAATCTTCTCGATGTCAACGAGAATGCCCTTTGGCAGGCGTATATAGTTCAGCTCGATAGCCGTGTTCAGCACGTTTATCATGCTTCTGCCGGAGACTGCGACTTTGCGTCCGGTCATCTCGGCATTGTCGATTATCTGCTGTATGCGGTGGATATTGCTGGAGAAGGTAGCGACGATTATGCGCTTTCCCTCGGCATTTGAGAAGAAGTTGCGGAATGTGGCGCCCACTCTGCGCTCGGACATGGTGAATCCGGGGCGCTCGGCATTGGTGCTTTCGGACAGGAGCGCGAGAACGCCTCTGTTGCCGAGTTCACCGAAGCGCGCAAGGTCGATGATACCTCCCTCTATCGGGGTGTAGTCAACCTTGAAGTCGCCGGTATGGATAACGATCCCGGCGGGGGTGTATATGGCGAATCCGCAGGAATCGGGTATCGAGTGGTTTACGCGGATAAACTCGACAGCCATACAGCCCATTTTCACGGTCTGGCGCGGCTGAACGACGTTAAGCGTGCATTGGGAGAGGATCCCGTGCTCCTTGAGCTTGCCCTCGACAAGTCCGAGGGTAAGCCGGGTGCCGTAAACCGGGACATTGACTTTCTTGAGCAGGTATGCAAGGCTTCCTATGTGATCCTCGTGACCGTGGGTAAGAACGACTCCGCGGAGTTTATCCTTGTTCTTGATGATGTAGGTGAAATCGGGGATAACGAGGTCGATGCCGAGCATATCGTCGTCGGGGAATGCGAGTCCGCAGTCCACGATGAACATATCGTTGCAGCACTCATAGAGATAGATGTTCTTGCCTATCTCGTTGAGTCCGCCGAGGGGGATTATCTTCAGCGGGCTGGATTTTCTTCCGCCGGACGGGCGCGACGAAGAAGAGGGTACAAAGCCCGGTTCGCTTTTTACCGGCGCGCTTGCTGTATTGTCGGTCCTGCCGTAGCTGCGGCGGTCTGTTCTGAGGATATCCTTGCGCTGTTCCTCCTTCTGCGGGTTCTGCTGTACACGGCTCTGGCTCTTGCCGTTTTTGGCCTGTTTTACTGTTTTGGTGTTCTTTCGCGGCGATTGTTTCTGGGATTTAGCCTGTCTGGACGGAGCCGGCTGACGTGCGGCGGTGCTCATTCCGGGCATAAGATACTTGCCGGCAGGGGAACGTCTTTTTCCCGCGGCAGGCTGTTTGCGGTTATTATTTTTTTCCATTTTGCCTCGTTTCTGTATGCGAATGCCTCATTGTGAGAGATGACGGTACTGATGTAAGGATACGCGCATTGTTGTGTTATATTATCGGGCATTGCCCGTCCGGTACATAAAAATACATTTTAATTATAACTCATTTCCGATTAAAAGTCAAGCACTACATTTTGTTGCTTTCCGTCCGCAGCGAAAGAGGGCGTGTGCGCCGTTCAGCCGGCTGCGCTCCGTTTTATGCCGGGGGCGGTGCCCGCCTGCGTTATTTCGGGTGCAGCCGCCGCGTCAGCCCTGCTGCCGCGGCCGGGACCGGCGCTCGCTTTGCCGCCGCTTCGCGGCAGCCGCTCGCGCGCCGGATCCGCGCTTCCGCCTTGCGTCAGCGCCCTCGCGGGAGGGAGAAGTTATTTCGGCTGTTTAAGGGCGGCCGCCGCGTTGCGTATAAGCTTTTCCGTGCGGTCACAGAGAGATGCGGCGGTTTCGGTGCCGAAGCTTTCCGCAAACATGAACAGTCCCGTGCCGCGCTTATCGGGGCGCAGAAATACCCGCTCATCACCGGAAGCGAGAACAGCGCCCTCGTTTTCCTCGGGAACGGCTTTAAGGCGGGAGAGTATGCGCTGAGGCGGGCAGTTCACACGGATAAAGCGTCCGGCATTGGACGAACGCGGCACAGAAGCAAGCGCTTCCGCAGGCGTGAGCGCAAGTTCGGACATATAAGAAAGGACTTTGAGGGCAAGCGCAAAGCCGTCCCGCATGAAGAGCTGGTTTTCCGCAAGACGACGGGCTTCCTCGTCCCGGTCGTCCATTGAACTTGCGAAGTAGCGGAGTATCTTCCCGCCGTACGCAGAAGCGGCATCTTCCGCGGAGTGCGGGAAAGAGAACGGAAGGGCGGTATCATGACCGTGCCGGGCTTCATAAGCACAGGCTATGACCTGCATCGAAACGGGGTCTATCACCGTGTCGCCGCAGCCTATCTCCGACATATCCCCGCGCTCCGTGATCGTGACAGTGAGTTTTTCGCGGCCGGAGGATATCTTCTTTGCAAAGGGAGTGCAGATATCACGGAAGCGGGAGTTTCGGGAGACAACCCGGACATCGTAAGGCACGGTGAAGGCGGAAAGGGCTGTAAGATAGGAATCGTAAAGCATCAGCGCGTCGGTGAACGGAGTGATGCTGCCGAAGCTGTCCCAGCCGGCGCTCATGGCTTCCCCGCGGGAAACAGCGCCCTGGAAGATCCGTTCACGGCTGCGTTTGAGGGGCAGAAGCCCCGCAGAATACACCATTACCGATGTATTTGATCTTGAAGCGATGTGGACGAGGATATCCGCTCCGAGAAGCTTCCCGGAATAGGCAAGCACCGGCAGAGGTATGCTCCCGCAGTCGTAAGCCGGACCGCCGGAACTGGATATCCCGCTGAGCAGCGCGTTCTTGATGCAGGAGGACGCGCTGCCGTCAGCACATGAGACTGCAATGGTGCTGTCGGAGATCTTGGAAAGGGAACTGCCGATACGCACGGCAAATTCCGGGGTCATGACAGTATTCGTCGCGCCGCAGATACCCTCCTCCGACATTTCGGGATAAGCCGCGGTCCCGTACTTGACGTCGGATGTGACGGACGCGCCCTTTTCTATGCGCTTGTTGTTCCAGATACGCACACCGCCGCTTATAACGGCATTGTCGCCGATCACTGCACCCTCGCCCACAACTGCGCCCTCATATACCGCCGCGCCGCCGCAGACCTTTGCGTTGGTGCAGATTATGCAGTCGTTGAGCGTTACGCCTTCTCCGACGAACGCGCCGTCCATAACCACCGCATTGTTGAGCTTTGCGCCGTCCGAGATATACGCGCCCGCCCCGACTGAGGAACAGCCGGCAGCAAGTGCCTTGTCGGAGAAGAAGGCTTTTTTGGCGACAAATGATGTTTTGCTGATGTGGCTGCTGTGATCGGTGATACGTTCGGGTATTTCGGCATTTATCTTCCCTTTCACAAGGTCCGAAGTACAGCGCTTGTATGCGCCTATATCGCCTATGTCGCACCAGTAGCCGTTCTCCGCGTAATAGCCGAGCGGCATCTCCCGCCCGAGCATCTCCGGAAACACGTCCTTTGCAAAATCCACAGGCTTTCCGTCCGGGATAAGGGAAAGGATCTCCGGGGAGATGACGTAGATGCCGGTGTTGGCAAGATCGCTGCGGCAGTTGACGAACGAAGGCTTTTCGGAAAATCCGGTGACCATTCCGTTTTCGCCGATTATAACGCCGTATTCACGCGGGTCGTCCACCGACTTGACCACGATCGTGGCTTTTGCGCCGGAGTCTTTGTGGTGCTTATAGATCGCTGCAAGGTCAAAATCGCACATTGCATCGCCGCTTATTACGATGAAGTCGTCGTCAAAGTCGGCGGCGGCTTTCTTTACACAGCCGGCAGTGCCGAGGGGCGAGTCCTCGTAAGATACAAAAGTCCGGACGGAGCCGTAATTTCCGTCGCCGAGCGCGGCTTCGATACGCTCTCCCCGGTATCGGACAGCCACCGCCGCTTCGGTGCAGCCGTGCTTTCCGAGAAGTTCAAGAATGTAGAACAGCACCGGCTTTCCGCATACCGGGACAAGCGGTTTCGGAAGATCGCAGGTGAGCGGACGGAGACGTGTACCTTCTCCTCCCGCAAGAATAACAGCTTTCATAAAGTTCCTCCGTAAAACAGATCTGTGCAGGGTGTGCATAAGAAAACATTGTCACATCACACCCGTACCGCATAAAATAACAAGGGAAATGATTTCCCGTGTCATTTTATTTATGACGATCTATATTATTCCACAGGAAAGGACGATTTATTTATGAGAACGGTAATTATTCCTCTCAATTCATATACAGATGCAAGAAAAGCCGCAAGATACCTCTCTTCACGCGGTATAAGGGCGCATATCGAGAAGATAAGCTCCGGACGCGGCGGCTGCACCTTCGGGATACGCACCGACGAACCTCCGGAGATGATATGCGCTATGCTTGCGGAGATAATGGTGCGCTGCGGACGCTCGATGCCGGTGCCTCCGCCCCCTCCCCCGCCGCCTTTCGGCAGACGCAGGAGATGAATATACCGCCGTGCGCGGGATAAAGCCGCGCACGGCGGTCCCGGAGGAGGAAAGATTATGATATACTTTGACAATGCGGCAACAACATACCCGAAACCGCCCTCGGTCATCGCCGCAATGTCCCGTGCGCTGGTGAAGTACGGCGCCAATCCCGGAAGAGCCGGTCATGCGATGTCGCTTGAAACGGCAGAGGCGGTATATGACGCAAGGGAGAAATGTGCGGATCTTTTCGGCGCACAGGTCGAAAATACGGTCTTTATGCCGAACTGCACATTCGCGCTCAACACGGCAATAAAGGGAGTCCTGACCGAAAACTCACACGCGGTGATAAGCGATATCGAGCATAATGCGGTACTGCGTCCGCTGTACGCGCTGTCAAAAAGCTCCGGCATCTCATACACACAGGCTGTCACCGGCGACGATGACAGCACTGTGCGGGAATTCGAGCGCTGCATAAACCGGCGCACAAAAGCGGTGATATGCACGCTCGCCGGGAATGTCACGGGGCGGATAATGCCCGTAAAACGGATAGCCGAAATATGCCGGAGAAACGGCATCTGCTTTATTGTAGATGCGGCACAGGGAGCGGGAGTACTTCCGATAAAGCTGTCGGACGGGATAAACATTATATGCGCGGCGGGTCACAAGGGGCTGTACGGACCGATGGGCACGGGTCTTCTCGTGACGGACGGGAAGTACAGGCTCAAAACGCTGATCGAAGGCGGCACCGGAAGTCTCTCGAAGGAGCTTGCGCAGCCGGATTTCCTGCCCGACAGATTTGAGAGCGGAACGATCAATACTGCCGGAGCGATATCTCTCGGCGCGGGAGTGGATTTCGTGAACTCTAAAGGCATCGGCACTATACGGGCGCATGAGAATGCGCTCTGCCGGCGGTTCTTCGACGGCGTATCGAAACTGCCTACTGTAAAGCTGTACAGCAGTGATTTTGATGAGCGGTACGCGCCGGTGATACCGTTCAATATCGGAGATCTTCCCGCCGAGAAGACCTCACAGCTTTTAAGCGATGCGGGATTCGCACTTCGCGGCGGTTTCCACTGCGCATTTCCGGCTCATAAGAAGATAGGTACCGCAGACACGGGCGCAGTGCGCTTCTCGCCGTCCGTATTCAACACAATGCAGGAAGTGAACGCCCTCGTCCGCGCAGTAGGCAGGATCTCCGCAAGATACTGCGTGTAAGAATGCCGCTCCGCTTGAGACCGGGGGGAAACCCTTTTTGAAAAAAGGGTCATTCCCCTACGACAGGAAGTCGTACAGAAGGTTTCCAAAACGCCGCAAGGATGCGGCGATAAGAGAAACCTTCGACGAACCCCCTTTCCAAAGACTTTTATTCGCTCCGCAGTTAAGAGAGAAAGTAATCAGAACATAATTAAGACTGCTGAAATTCGTCTGTTTCAGCAGTCTATTTTGTATTCAGATGAATATAACTAACCGTGGAGCTGCAC
>DEWH01000028.1:108341-137724 GCA_002363155.1 Ruminococcaceae bacterium UBA3215
TCGCCGCGGCGCGTCCGCCGCCCCAACTGCCAAAGGCAGAAGGTGCAGCAGTTATTCAGACAACACCCCGCTATCAAGCTAAGCGTATTTTGAAAGAATTGCAATTCTTTCCATAAATAAAAACTGCCGGAAAAGAAACAATAGCAGTGAAAACAAACGAAAGGACGGATAAAATGAAACTTACGGAAAGCGAATACGGAAAGCTTGCGAAACGGCGTTCTCCGAACACAAAGCTCTATAAGACCGTGCCGGCGGCATTCCTCGTCGGCGGTCTGATATGCTGTATCGGACAGGCTGTCCTTAATATGTATAAAAGTCTCGGCATCGCGGAAGAACAGGCGGGTACTCTCACATCGGTCTCCCTCGTGTTCTTGAGCGCGGTGCTGACGGGATTCGGGCTTTACGACAAGATTGCAAAGCATGCCGGAGCCGGTACGCTTGTACCGATAACCGGATTTGCAAACGCGGTGGTGTCTCCGGCAATGGAGTTCAAGACCGAAGGCTATGTGCTCGGTGTCGGCGCAAAGATATTCATTATCGCCGGACCGGTCATCGTGTACGGACTTGCGGCTTCGGCAGTGTACGGCATCATTCTGTTTGCAATGCAGGCGGCGTGAGAAAGGAGCGGAAATGAGCAGATATATCGGAAACGGCACAGTGCTGCTTGAAAGCACACCGTCCGTCGTATCATACGGTTCGGCTGCCGGGAAAATGGAGGGCGAAGGTCCCCTCGGAAGCTGCTTCGATTATGTGAGCGAGGACTCGGCATTCGGCGAGAACACATGGGAAAAGGCAGAGAGCCGGCTCCAGCAGCACGCCTTCGAGCAGGCGCTTATCCGCGGGAATATCGCCGAAAGCAGCATAAGCTTCGTTTTCGCGGGTGACCTGCTGAACCAGTGCACCGGCTCGGCATACAGTATGCGAAACAACGGCGCACGCTTCATAGGATTGTACGGAGCCTGCTCCACAATGGCGGAAAGCCTTGCGCTTGCATCGGTTTTCGCGGACAGCGGCATCGGGAGCCTTAACGCGGCTCTGACATCGTCGCACTTCTGCTCCGCGGAAAGGCAGTTCCGGTTTCCGGAGACATACGGCGGTCAGCGAACCCCCACAGCCCAGTGGACAGCTACCGCAAGCGGCTGCGCGATAGTCGGAGCACATTCCGGGCCTCCTTATGTAAAGGCGGTCACGATAGGCACGATAAAGGATATGGGGATAAAAGACGCGAACAATATGGGCGCAGCTATGGCACCTGCCGCATACGACTCGATAAGGACGCATCTCGATACTGCCGGAAAAGCGCCGGAGGACTTCGACCTTATCCTTACCGGCGACCTCGGCTCTGTGGGGAGCGACCTGCTGAACGACCTTTTCATGCAGGACGGAGTAAAGCTCGGAAACAGGCACAACGACTGCGGTATGATGATATTTGACCGGGAGAAGCAGGACGTTCATGCGGGCGGTTCGGGCTGCGGGTGCAGCGCGTCTGTCCTCTGCGGGCATATACTCCCGAAGATAAGGAGCGGAGAGCTGAAGAACGTTCTGTTCACAGCAACAGGTGCGCTTATGTCAACAACGCTCGTCCAGCAGGGCGAGAGCATTCCCGGTATAGCGCACTGCGTTCACCTGAGTTTTGATGATAGTTTATAAGGAGACGGAATATGGAATATTTATGGGCGTTCCTCGTGGGAGGAGCATTCTGTGCGATAGGTCAGCTTCTCATAGACCTTACCGCAATGACCCCGGCAAGGATACTCGTGACTTATGTGGTATCCGGGGTTGTGCTCGGCGCACTCGGGATATATGAGCCGATAGTTGATTTTGCGGGAGCCGGTGCAACAGTGCCGCTCACGGGTTTCGGATATAACCTTGCCAAAGGCGTGAGAAGAGCGGTAACGGAGGACGGGCTTATCGGCTCGCTTACGGGCGGACTTGAAGCCTGTGCCGGTGGGATAACCGCGGCGGTGGTATTCGCACTGACGGCGGCGGTGGTATTCGGAAGAGGCGACAAGACCACAGGAACAGTCACAAACGGCTGATACTATATTTCTATCGAAATATAGACAAATGCACAATTCACAATGCACAATGCACAATTGTGGAGCGCGCTCTGCGCGCATATCTGAATCGTGACGAAATTACTTGGTTTTGTATATGGATAGATACTAATTTAGTATGAAGAGAAACCGCGGCATTCCCGGAAGAACCGGAAATGCCGCGGTTATTGATATTGCATAAAAACAAGTGTTTCTACCTCTTGTCACGGTCAATGAACTCCAGCGAGATGACAGAAAGCACCGAGAACAGGATCACATAAAGGGATATTGATATCCAGCAGTCGATTATGTTTTCGGCAGATGACTCGAACTGATCGTTTCGGCTCATCTCGCCGCATTTAAGCATGAACGAGTTTCTTGTTTCCTCGTCCTTCATCATCTCCCGCATATTGTCGATCATAAACATGTATTGCTCTGCATCGTCCGTCTCAATATTCTCCGGCATGCTCACATTCTCGGTATTCATTGAGTTCAGTGCGGAGAGCACCACTCCGTTGGGAAGGCTGTTATATTCGCCCTCTGCGCACAGTGCGCTAAGTGACCACTTGGAAATGGTGAAATTCGTGAGTGCGAGCGCTTCGCCCTGGAGCGAGAAAAATCCGCCGGAGAAGATGAGCTGGAAGATCATCAGAAACGGCATGATCGTCATAGCCATTGTGGTATTGCGCACCAGCGCCGATACAAAAAGCGCGAGCATATCTGCGGCATAGGTGCTCAGGAAAAGCGTGATGCCGAAATCTATCGTGGCGCTTCCGGTAACATAGCTTACTGTCGGTACAGCCACATCGGTGACTTTAAGAACCGCTATTACTATAATTGTCTGGCAGAGGCAGAGGAAGACCTGGTAGATCATGTGCGCCGCGATATAAGATGACATGTGAAGTCCGGAGCGGTGCTCACGTTTGATGATAGGTCTTTCACGGCATATTACCTGAATAGAGTTGAAGAAGCCGTTCCATATACAGATGCAGGAAAGAGCGAATGTACCCTGAAGCGTCCCCTCCATTGTCTTGAACACAGTTCCGGAGATGACGTAAGAAACGAGTGCGGCGATAATTGCCGCCATTGGAAGCACTTTCCAGTCATTTCTGAAAATGAACATTCTGAAAAGCTTGCCCACATATATGAAAGTCTGGGCGATCCTTCCGGAGTGCATTTTATTCATTACGCCTCACCTCCTGCCGCTTTAAGACGGGATACATACTTGGAAACGAATTCCTCGGCACGGCCTTCGCCGCCCTCGTCCTTCTGGTTTATCGCAAGGAGTATGTTCTCCATTGACTCCTTGCCGAAGAAGTCATACACTTCATCTACCGGTCCGTAGTACGCAAGTCTTCCGGTGCGTTCAGCGTCCTTTGCAAGCACTATCACATCGTCGAACAGGTCTATTACTCTGTCCGGGGTATGGGTTATTACGATCACTATCTTGCCTGTATCGGCTATCTCGCGGAGCTTTTCAAACAGGTTTCTTGCAACTACGCCGTCAAGTCCGGAATCTGGTTCGTCAAGAATGAACAGCGTCGGGAAGGAAATGTACTCCATTGCGATTGAAAGTCTCTTGCGCTGACCGCCGGAAAGTTTTGAAACAAGGCTGCTCTTGAGGGGCAGAAGTCCGAATATATCCAGCACCTCTTCCACGCGCTTTCTTTTCTCCGCCGGCTTCATATCAGTTGTGAGCCGGAGCGATGCGGCATCGGCAATGGTACGGTAAACGGTATCGTTGTCGCGCATAAGATCGCCCTGCGGCACGAACCCGATATCATACTTCATTCTGCTGTATTCCTTGTAAACATCGAGCTTGCCGATCTTTATCTCCGCGTCCGCCTTCTCATAGCCGGTGACTGCGTTGAGAAATGTGGTCTTGCCTGCACCGGAACCGCCGAGCAGAAGCACCATGTGACCTGTCGGGATAGTAAGGTGAATGTCGCGCAGAAGCGTCAGCTTCTTGAAGAAATTGACGGTTGTTCTTTTATTGAGGTTCACGGAAAGACCGCTTCCGTCTCCGAGAAGGCTGATATTGCTGAGCTCGGCGTCCGAATGCTTGTCACCCACATAGTCATCAAGGGGCATGAACTTCTTTGAAAAGCCGAACAGCATCAGCATAAACCAGTCAAAGAAGAAGAAAAGTATTGCCCAGCGCTTCTTCCTGCCGAATGCTTCAACCAGTCCTATATAGATACGAACGGATAATACCCACATCGGTATCGTAAAAATGAACTGAGTGATAAGGAGAATATCGTACTGAATAGATTCGATATCGACGAAAGCCGAGATAACGGTCAGTCCTCTTATTATGACAGTGAACAGGAGCATGAAGAAGCCGTCCCTCTCTCTTCTGACACATTCACCGAGCTTGTAGCCGTTTACCAGCGGTATCAATGAAAGCCAGCCCTTTTTGCCGAACTTTTTGAAGACCTTCCACATACCGATCATTGAAAACAAAGATGTAATAATAGTAAGAATTTCTATCAAAACCGTAACCTCCCGATAATTGTTAAGAGCCGTGAAAAACCGTAGAAACTATTATAGCATTATTTTGGTACAAAGTCAATCATTGCAGTTATAAATCTTTACAAATGCCGCAGTTTATGGTATAATCAGCAGCGGAAGATAAAGCAAAGGAGCAGCGTAAAATGAGCTTTGAGAACATAAGACCCGCAGATATAGAGAAGCGCAGTATGGAGATCATTGAGAGCGAGATCGGCGATACGTCAATGTTCTCGCCTTTGGAAAAGCTGATCGTGAAGCGGTGCATACATACCACGGCGGATTTTGACTACAAGAAGAATCTTCGCTTTTCGGAAGGCGCTGCCGACAAAGGTATAGCCTCGCTCCGCTCCGGAGCGGTCATAGTCACCGATACGCAGATGGCACTCTCCGGCATTAGCAAGCCGGCGTGCAAGGCTCTCGGCTGCGAAGTGCATTGTTTCATGTCCGACGCGGACGTTGCCGGAAAAGCGAAAGAACTCGGCATCACCCGCGCAGCCGTCTCCGTTGACAAGGCGGCGGAGCTGTTCGCGGACAGAACGCTGATATACGCGGTAGGAAATGCGCCGACAGCTCTGATAAGGCTGCACGGGCTCATAGCGGAGAAGAAGATCTCCCCTGCGCTGATAATAGGCGTTCCCGTGGGATTCGTGAATGTCGTGGAAGCGAAGGAGCTTATAATGACAGCAGGCGTGCCGTATATTGTCTCAGCAGGCAGAAAAGGCGGCAGCAATGTCGCCGCCGCCATAGTCAATGCTATGCTGTACACGATTTATGAGAGAAGTTGAGAGAGATTTTAAGACGGGGCTCTGCCCCGGACCCCGCCAGCCCCCTTTTAAAAAGGGGGCTGGACACCCTAAACCGATGACCGTTAAAACGGAACTTTAAAAGATCGCAAACAGGAAGATGTTATCTTCTGTCCAGGATCTTATATACAAGCTCCATATCAAGTGCGCTGCGCACCTCGTCAGCAAGAATGTCGAACTGGCGTTCCTTGTAGGCTTTCCGGTCTATGCCCTCACCGTCGAAACGCAGTCCTTTCCGCTCGTAAAGAGTGCGGACAACTGCCGCGGAAACTTCCGGCTCGTCGAAAAGACCGTGGATATAACACCCGTAAATGTTGCCGGAAAAAGTGCCGCCGCAGTCGGTAAGCGCACTGCCCCCGCAGCTCGTCTCGCCCATGTGTATCTCATACCCGGAAAAGCGCAGCCCCGAAAGTGCCGACAGCACCCCGCCGATCTGCGCAAATTTCCCGCTCGTCTGAGTCTGGTGCTTCTCCGCGGAAAATACGGTCTCGCAGTCCAGCAGACCCATACACCCGATCTCACCGCCGCCCTCGGAATTTCCGGGGTCGGCGGTTTTTTTGCCGAGTATCTGGAATCCGCCGCAGATACCGAATACCGGCATTCCCTTTGCCGCCGCCCTTTTCACCGCAGTTTCAAGTCCGCTCTCCCGCAGCCACCGCATATCCGCGATAGTGCTTTTTGTGCCGGGTATTACGATCATGTCCGGTTCGCCGAGCTCACGATACCCGCCCACATACCGCACAGAAACCCCGTCGTACTGCAAAAACGCATCGAAGTCGGTATAATTCGAGATGTGGGGGAGCCGGATAACGGCGATGTCGATGATGCCGCCGGACGTCCGGTTGCCGAGCTTGTCGGAAAGGCTGTCCTCGTCCTCGATATCGCACTTTATATACGGAACGACTCCCGCTACCGGCACCCCTCCGCGCTCTTCAAGGATATCCACACCGCTCTGAAAGATAGACCTGTCGCCGCGGAACTTGTTCACGACAAGCCCCTTTATCCGCGCGCGTTCCTCTTCCTCAATGAGCATGAGCGTGCCGAGAAGCTGGGCGAAGATGCCGCCGCGGTCAATATCCCCCACAAGAAGCACCGGCGCGCCGGCAAGCCTTGCCATGCCCATATTCACAATGTCATCTGCTTTGAGATTTAGCTCCGCAGCACTTCCGGCACCCTCGATAACAATGATATCGTGCTGCGTCGCAAGGGTGTTGTAGGCGGTCATAATATCGGGTATCAGCTCTTTCTTGTGCCGGAAATACTCCGCCGCCCGCATATTCCCGCGCACCTTTCCGTTTACTATGACCTGCGAGCCGACATCGGTGGTAGGCTTCAGCAGTATAGGATTCATCAGCACCGACGGCTCAAGCCCTGCCGCCTCCGCCTGCATCGCCTGTGCTCTTCCGATCTCGGAACCGTCGGCGGTAATGAAGGAGTTCAGCGCCATATTCTGGGATTTGAACGGTGCGGCGGAATACCCGTCCTGCCGGAAAATACGGCACAGCGCCGCTGTCAGCAGGCTTTTCCCGACGTTCGACATCGTGCCTTGCAGCATTATCACCTTTGCCAACTCTCAACACACCTTTCCGCCGCGCAGATGAGCGCTTCATTCTCAATGCGGGGTCTGACTGCGATACGGAAGAACCGTTCGCCGAGACCCGCAAAATTCCAGCAGTTCCGGATAGCTATACCTTCCGCGCGAAGCCCGTTCTCAAGGCGAAGTGCCTTGTCCGCGTCATCGGCGCTGCACAGTATGAAGTTTGCGTCGGAGGGATATACCTTGAAGCCGAGGGCTCTGAATCCCGCGGACAGATACGCCCGTTCCTGCGCTATCAGCTTTCGTGCATTCTCCGTGTATTCACGTTCGCCGAGCGCGGCGATTCCCGCAGCCTGAGCAGGTACGGAAACGCTCCAGTGCTGACCCGCAAGCCGCACCGACACGGCGGTATCCTTGCTGCCGAACACAGCGTAACCGAGCCGCAGACCCGGTATTGCGTAAGTCTTTGTGAAAGCGCGGAGAATGATAGTGTAACTATTGAGCTCCGCTGCATTCAGACTGTGGGAAGCTCCGTTTTCCGCAAGCTCAATGAAGCATTCGTCAAGGACAAGGTATATCCCCCGTTCGCAGGCTTTCACTATCCGGTCAAGCAGATCTTTGTCAATGAGCCGCCCCGTCGGGTTGTTCGGACTGCACAGAAACAGCATATCAACATCGTCCGTAAGCTTGTCAAGGACAGTTTCATCAAGCATAAAACCGCTTTCTTCGGTAAGTTTATGCCCGATAACCTCACAGTCGATGTTCTCAAGCGCCGCGACGTATTCAGTGAAAGTCGGGGTGACGATAACGGCGCGCTTTGGCTTTAATGCATACACAATGCGGTAGATCAGATCGTCCGCGCCGTTGCCGATAACGATCCTGTCTCCGCCGACTTTCAGCTGTCCGCTGAGACGCGCGGTAAGCTCCCCGCAGAACGGGTCGGGGTAGCGGTCACTTCTGTCCGCAGCGTCTCTTGCCGCTTTCCGTACGCTCTCCGGCATTCCCAGCGGGTTCAGGTTTGCCGAGAAGTCGTATTTTACAGGACTTCCGTAAACATACCCGCCGTGAAGATATTCAGATGTTCTGTTCATAAGATCACTCCGTAAATAAGAACCCTTACCGCCGCGAATACCGCAAGGCACAGCACCGATGCAAGGTACATCAGCCTGTTTGCGCGGCGGATATCCTCGTTTTCTATCGGACGGGTATCGTCACCGATATACGGCTTTTTGTGCAGCTCGCCGAAATAGTACGCATCGCCCGCCAGCCGTACTCCGAGTGCCCCCGCGCACACCGACTCGGTCTGCGCGGAATTGGGGCTTGCGTGCTTTCGCCTGTCCCGCTTCCATATCCGCAGCGCGTTCTTCCCGTCCATGCCGGAAAGGCTCGCGGACAGTATCATAAAAAGCGCGGACAGCCGGGAGGGGATAAAGTTCAGCACATCGTCAGTTCTTGCCGCAAACCGTCCTATATCCCGGTATTTCTCGTTTTTATACCCTATCATGGAATCCATGGTGTTGACAGACTTGTAAACCACGCCTCCGACTGCACCGAACAGCGCCATATACATTATCGGCGCGGTAACTCCGTCGGAGGTATTCTCCGCCACAGTCTCCACTGCGGCACGGATTATACCTTCCCGGTCAAGGACTGCGGTATCACGTCCGACGATCATGGACACGGCTTTCCGTGCCTTTTCGGTATCGCCTTCATTTACTGCGCGGTACACCTTCATGCTCTCGTCACGCAGACACCTTGCCGCCAGCATATAATAGCAGAGTATGCTCTCGGCGGCCATGCCGAGCCACACATTCAGCCGACAGCACAAAAAGAGCAGTCCCGCGGATATCCCGCCGGACAGGATAATCACAGTGAGCGCAAGAAATATCCCGCCTGCACGCAGGTTTTTGAAATGCGCACGGACGTATTTTTCCAGCGCGGATATCAGCTTCCCGATAAGCCGTATCGGGTGGGGCAGGCTGTACGGGTCTCCTATCAGAGCGTCCAACAGAAAGCCGATGACAAGCGGCATCAGCGGTATCATATATCTCATATTACGCCCCTGATCTCAAGTTTTTCGCCGTCAAAAACGGTAATATAGCCGTGACCGTTTTCCGTGATATATTCGTAGAATTCCTTGTGCGGCACCGCAAGCCGCTCCATTATCGACATTATCGTTCCGCCGTGCGCTATAACAGCCAGTGTTCCGCAGTCCTCGTTCTCATGCACCGCGCGGAGAAATCCACGCACACAGCGCTCACGGAATGCGTCCACATCTTCGCCCTCCGGAGGCGCTGTCATTCCGTTGTTTGCGATCCACTTCATATACTCCGGATCCCCGTCAAGCTCGGCATGGCACTTCCCCTCGAAAATGCCGAAACCGCATTCCCGCAGTTCGTCATAAACTTTCGGCTCCTTGCCGGGGTAGATGATGCCGGCGGTCTGTATGCAGCGCAGCATAGGGCTTGATACTACCCTGTCGCAGCCGGGATAGGCAATGGTTTTAAGTTCGGCTATACCCTCTTCGCAAAGCGGTTCGTCGGTGCTGCCGATAAAGCGTTTTCCGATATTTCCCGGTATCTTACCGTGCCGTATTAAATAAACAGTCAAATCTCTTCTCCTTTGATGATCTTCGCTATACCGCAGCACACACGATACACCGTTCCGGCACGGGAAGCGATGATGCACCCCGCGCGCCCGGTCATTTCCCGCCACTCGCGCTCGCTCTTTTCAAGCGGTATTATCCCGCTCCCGATCTCGTTCATCAGTATTATATCACATTTCAGCCTATCCGTAAAGGCGAGCGGGTCTTCTCCCCGCGCCATGACCCGCTTTACCGCGAGTTCGTAATTGCGGACGCATCTTGCGCTCTGCACCGCGTCAAGGTCACAGCTCCCGCAGTCGATGATATCTTCGGCTTTAAGAGAATACCGCGACTTCGCAAACTCCGTCTTGCCCTGGAACGCGCCGCCCGTTATCATTATCATAGTAAAAGCCTGCCTTTCAGTACCGCCGGTATCCCGTAAACGCACTCCACAACGCAGTCCGCCGCTGCCGCAAGCCGGGCGTTTATCCTGCCGAGCACGCGGATATAGCCGTTCGTCTCCGCGCCGTAGTCTATGCCGTCGGAGCCCACGTTATTCGTGACGATCACGAGTTCTTCCGCAAGTGTGCGAAGATGCTCTATCCCCTGTATGATGCGCTCTTCCGGGTCATTTATCCCGCTTTCGCCGAACATCTCGTTTGCGCAGAGATTCGCCATACATTCCAGCAGGACTCTGCTTCCGGACGGGATCTCAAGTTCCGCAAGACCGGTGTATCTCTCAATTGTCACAAAGCCTTTCCCGGCACGAAGTTTCCTGTGCCGGTCAATGGCGGCAAGGGTTTCCTCTCCGAAAGGCTGCATTGTGGCGATGTAGTATTTGTTATCGCCGTACCTGTCCAGCAGCTTCTCCGCAAGGCTCGATTTCCCGCATTTCGAGCCGCCTGTTATAAGTGTCATCACAGCTTTCTGTACCTCTCAAGTCCCATTCCGTCAAAGGTGTGGGCTTCGTAATAAACGGCGCAGGCGCAGTCAAGGAGCGGAAGCAGCATAAGCCCTCCCGTTCCCTCGCCGAGCCGCATTTCCGCAGTGATAAGCGGTCTCAGTCCCAGCGCGTCAAGGAGCAGCTTCCCCACAGGCTCCGCGGAAACGTGGCTTGCAAGCATATAGTCTTTGCAGCCCGGAACGAGCCGCTCCGCAATGAGTGCCGCCGCAGCCGATATCGCCCCGTCTATGACCACGGGTATGCCGGTTTCCGCTCCGCCGATGAACAGTCCCGCCATTCCCGCAATATCGAACCCGCCGACTTTTGCAAGAACATCGAGCGCGTCGTGCGGGTCGGGATCGTTGACAGCTATCGCGCGCTCTATCACCTTTATCTTGTGCGCAAGCCGTGTGTCGTCAAGTCCCGCGCCGCGCCCCGTCACTTCTCCCGGCGGAAGTCCCAGCATCACCGAGGTTATCGCCGCAGAAGCGGTTGTGTTGCCTATCCCCATTTCGCCGGTCACGACTATGTCTGTCCCGGCGCGCTTCTGCTCCCGCATTATCCCGATCCCGGTCATTACGGCGCGCTCCGCTTCTTCGCGGGACATTGCCGCTCCGACAGCCATATTTCTCGTTCCCGCGGCTATCTTACGGTCAAGAGCGGAGGTTTTCCCGGCAACCCCGATATCCACCGTCAGAACGTCCCCATTCACACTTCTTGCAATGATGTTCACGCTTGAACAGCCCCGAACCATCTCGTCCGCGCACATGGCGGTAACACTGCTGTCCGACTGGGTCACGCCCTCGCAGACCACTCCGTTGTCCGCGCACATCACGACTGCACAGCGTTTTGAGATATGCACATTTTCGGTGCGCTGTATCTTTGCTATCTTTACGACAGCGTCCTCAAGCAGTCCGAGACTTCCGAGGGGCTTCGCTATGCTGTCCCAGCGCTCTTTTGCACGCGCTCCCGCACTTTCGTCGGGCAGTGCGATCTCAGTTCTTATCATCTTTTCTCTCCATATATCCGCGGCAGGCGTTCACAAAGCGCTCCGCTATGCCGGTGTCCGCATAAAAGTAAAGGTGCGGGAATCCCGCGTACATCGTTCCGGTATGGTGAACGCAGTCCCATTTCCTGCCGTCCGGCTTTTCCGCAGTCATATCACTGCCGCAGCTTGTACTGTCGAAGTAGTGGAACTCGTGGGCCGGGAAGCTTTCTCCGGCACCGCACAGAAGCCCGTCATTCCCGGCTGTAAGCGTCACATACCCGAACCGCGCCAGCTTATCGGTCCTGTATGCTTTCCCCGGTATCACTCCCGCGCCTTTATACGCGTTCCCGTTCATATCCTCAAAGGTCTCATGCAGGTACATAAACCCGCCGCATTCCGCGATCACCGGCATTCCCCGACCGATAAGACGCTTTATTTCCGCAGACATTTCCGCGTTACCGGAAAGCTCCTGCGCGTGCAGTTCCGGATATCCCCCGCAGAGGATAAGCCCGTCCGCGTCTTCCGGGACCCGTCTGTCAGCCATGGGCGAGAAGTACCTTACGGTGCAGCCCATACGTTCCAGCAGTTCGATGTTGTCCGCGTAGATAAAGCAGAACGCGCCGTCTTTCGCGGCGGCGATCACCGGAGGTCTGCCGGTGATCTTTGTCACTGCCGGAGCCGTATATGCCGTCAGTGCGCTGTCCTGCACCTCCGGAACAAGATAGGGGAGAATGTGCTTCTCCGCAAGCTCTCCGAGCGCGGCAAGCTTCGCCTTAATATCCGGTATCTCCGCCGCCGTCACAAGTCCGAGACTGCGGCTTTCGAGCACGATGCCGCTTTTCGGCATACAGCCGAGATAACGCGTCCCAAGCTCGCCGCAGAGCCGTTTTGCAAGCGGGACAAGGCGCTCCGGCAGCCGGTTGAAGATGAATCCGGCAATACGGTTCGGGCGCCTGTATTCAAGGAATCCGCGCATCACCGCGCCTATCGAATCGCTCATTCCCCGGCAGTCGATCACTATCACGGCAGGAGTCTCCGTGATGCAGGAGACCGAGTGCGCGGAACCGCGCCCCTCCGCCCCGTCGTAGAACCCCATTACCCCCTCTATAACGGCAATGCCGCTGTCACGAGTGTTTTCATACAGCAGGTATCTCAGCGTGTCGCCGGAGCAGAAGAAGCTGTCAAGGTTGTGGGACGGAACACCGATAACTTCACGGTGAAACATCGGGTCTATGTAGTCCGGTCCGCACTTGAACGCGCTTACACGCAGCCCCCTCGCTTTCAGCGCCGCAAGTACGGCGCAGGTAACGGTTGTCTTTCCGCAGCCGCTGTGCGTTCCGGCAATTATCAGTCGCTTCATTTCTTCCCCTCTATGATGAAAACCGGATTCTGCGCCGCAAGCATTGTGTGGCTGCCGGCTTTTCTTGTCCTTGTCACGGCTATCTGCGTCACTTCCGCGGTAATACCGCGGCTTTCGAGCGCTCTGACAGCTTCGTTCAGCGTTTCGAGCGTCACTGCCGTCACCACGAAACGCGGGCTGTTCCCGCCCCGGAATGCCGACTCCGCGATCTCGGCTATCCTGCCGCTCGCTCCGCCCGCAAACACAGCATCGGGCTTCGGCAGTTCCGGCAGTACAACGGAAATATCGCCCTCACGCACATTTATGTTGTCACAGCGAAAAGCGATGCCGTTACGGCGGGTAAGATCACAGGCTTCCGCCGACTTGTCCACAGCCCACACCGTCCCGTCCGTGCATTGCAGTGCGCATTCCACGGATACCGAGCCTGTGCCGCAGCCGATATCCCAGACCGTATCCTGTTCACCGATACCGAGCTTCGACATCACGACCGCGCGCACCTCCGATTTTGTCATCGGCACCTCGCCGCGTATAAACTCACTGTCCGGTATGCCGAACCGGAAAGCGCGCTCATATCCGGGGTTTTCCGTCACCATTACCGCCAGCTTTCCGAAACTTCCCGAAGCAAGATCATCTGCCGTGCCGGTGAGAATGCGCTCGTCCGGATAACCGAGATCTTCTCCGGTATGCACCGTGATACCGCCCATTCCGTATTCCCGGAGCCGGGCGCATACATCGGCGGGCAAGATGCCCCCGCCGAGCAGGAAAAAGCAGTATCCGGCACGGCTGACGCTTCGCACTATATTCGCGGTCTTTCCGTGAAGATCCACGAACCGCATATCCTTCCAGGGTTTCTTTATCTTTGCGCAGAAATACACCGGCGACGCTATCCCCGGTATTATGCTGACATCTCTCCCGCGGAGCATCTCCGAAAGCTTTTCGGCACCGCTGAAAAAACCGCAGTCCCCGGACATAAGCACCGCGGTATCACTGTCCCCGCAGTCATCTATAAAGGCGCAGATCTCGTCATATTTCCAGCTCTCAAAGCATCTCTTCCCAAGCCAGGAAAACGGCTCCAGCATTCTCTTCGCGCCGATCAGCACCTCCGCGCTCATAACAGCCTCAAGAGCCTCGGCGGTAAGCGTTTTTCTGCCGTCCATGCCGATCCCGACAATGTAAATCTTCATAGCGCAAGCTCCCCGATAATCTCCCGCATTCTCTCCGGCGGATAACCGTCCTCTGCCGGTCTTGTCAGCGTTATCATCTCTATCCCGGCAAGCCGTGCGGCTTCCGCTTTTTCGGGATAGCCGCCGGCTTTCCCGCTCTCCTTTGTGACAAGTATCCGCGCACCGCTCCGCTTTATATGCAGCAGATTCTCTTCCGCCGTGAAAGGTCCCTTTCCGGTTATCACATGGTTACGTTCAAAGCCGAAAGACGCGCAGTATTCCTCTATTCCCTCCGCCGGCAGTACCCGGAGCCATACCCGCTTCCTGTCCGTTACTTTCGCAAGCACAGGCAGTTCCTTGCTTCCGAGGGTGCTCAGTATCGGGCAGTCTGTCTCATTGAGCATAGCGACAAGCTCCTCGGCAGTTCCGGCTGTCCTTCCGGAAACAGCGCATTTCTCCCTTATAAGCCGGTAATACGGCGCTCCCGTCCCGGAACAAGCTTCCTTTATGTTCGCGGTGGCTTCCGCTGCATAAGGGTGGGTGGCATCTATCACCGCGGCATAGCTTTCCGAGCGTATCAGATCCGACATCTCCCGGCTGCCGAGCCGCCCGGTGAACACGTTCACACTGCCCTTGACGCCCAGCAATGACGCACCGTAGCCGGTCGTGACGGAAACATCGGCGGGAATGCCGCGCTCACGGCAGAACTCCGCAAGCTCCCTGCCCTCGGACGTTCCGCCGAATATCAGTATCTTCCTCATATCCGGTATCCTCTCGGAGTCACCAGCCTGCCGTTTATCACGCGGGTAAATGAGCTTCCCACAAAGACGGTGGAGAACATATCCGTCTGTGTACCGCGCAGCTCGCCGAGAGTGAGTATCCGGGTGCATTCGCCCTCCCTGCCGATATTCGACGCTATCCCGCAGGGCGTGCCGGCAGACCGGTATTTCAGTATGATATCACACGCCCGGCTGAGGTTGTCCGTGCGTTTCTTCGACATGGGATTGTACAGCACGATCGCAAGATCCCCCGCAGCAGCGCCTTCAAGCCGTTTTTCGATGACATCGGGTGGAGTAAGCAGATCGGACAGGCTTATGACCGCGAAATCGTTCGTAAGGGGCGAACCGAGAAGCGCCGCTCCGGAAAGGGCTGCGGTAACTCCGGGGATAACCTTTATCCGCGCTCCCGGAAAGCCCTCCGAAAGCTCAAGCGCCAGCCCCGCCATTCCGTAAACTCCCGCGTCGCCGCTGCATACAAGAGCCGTGTCCCTTGCGGAAGCCTGCTCCAGCGCGTAGAGGACACGTTCCTTTTCCTGCCGCATTCCCGTGGACCAGAACTCCTTGCCGGGATAAAGCGGACGCAGAATATCGCAGTACACCGTATATCCCACAATAAGTCCGCATCTGTCAATCGCGGCTGCCGCTTCGGCTGTCATTCCGTCCGCGGCGCCGCTGCCGATACCGATCACATAAAGCAACTGTCCTCATTCCTTTCAAGATCTATAAAAACCGGCAGTTCCGATACTGCCGCCGTTACTCCGTTTCCCGCGGCCTTGCGGACGGTAAGAGTACCTCCCGCACAGACCGCCGCACGTTCGCAGACGTTGTCCGCGCCCGTCACCTTTTCCACGAAATCCGAGTGCGCGAACTCCCCGGGAGCGCTCATAAGCTCCTCCGCGCTGAAAGTTTTCAGCGGGAGCGAGAAGCGTTCACAGAATTCCAGCAGACCCGGTTCATCAGCTTTTATGTCAGCCGTTGCGACAGCCGCCAGCCGCCTTATATCGAGCCTGTTGTCCGAAAACACCCGCATTATGTGGGTTGTGATATCGCTGCTGGAAGTTCCCCTCTTGCAGCCGATACCCACCGCGATATTTGCGGGCATAAGGTTCAGCGTCACGTCAAACGGCTTCTCGCCGGGATCGCCGGAAACGCGGATCCCGATGCTCCCGCTGTCCGCTTCCGTAAGCTCGCCGGGAAGCGGGGAGTGCGGATAAGCGCAGCTGAAACCGACAGTCCTGCCGTCCACCACTGCCGCCGCGACAGCCTTCGCCGCCTCCATGCTGCATATCACGAGTCCGTTCGCTTTTGCGAACATATCCGGCGAGAAAAGCCCCCGCGAGTCGGTGGCGGTGGTTATGACCGGAACGGCTCCCGTCTTGCCGGCGATCTGCCTTGCAAGCTCATTCGCGCCGCCTATATGCCCGGAGAGAAGCGGAATAACGAATCTTCCGCAGTCGTCCGCGGCTATCACGGCCGGATCGGTAAGCTTCGAGACGATGTGGGGCGCTATGGCGCGGACGGCGATACCCGACGCGCAGACGAACACGAGAGCATCGTACTGCCCGAAAAGCGCGGCGGTAAGCTCACGGATATCCGCGAACGGCTCCGCTTCCGGATCGCAGTGCTTTTCGTAGCAGTACCTGTCCCCGCCGATCTTTGCGGAAAGCGCCCTGCCCCTTTCGGTGAGCGAGATCACAGCTGTTTTCATATTTTTCTGTACCCCGTTTCAAAGTCCTTGTCGTAAAGCTTCGACAGCTCATGCGCGCTGTCAAGAGCATTTCCCGCGATAATGAGGGCGGTCTTGCTGATACCGTTCTTCTCCGCGGCTTCGTGAAGCGTCCCGACTGTGCAGCGCACTGTCTTTTCATCTTCCCACGTTGCCCTGTAAACTATGGCGGCAGGCGTTTCCGGCGAAAATCCTCCGCTTATCAGCTCTTTCGATACCTTATCCGTCATTCCCGCGCTTAAGAATATCACCATTGTGCAGCCGTGAGCCGCAAGTGAGGAAATGCGTTCGGTTGCCGGGACAGCTGTCCGCCCTGCCATTCTCGTGACAATGACCGACTGGGAAACTCCCGGAAGCGTGTACTCGGCTTTAAGCGAGGAAGCCGCCCCGAACATCGAGCTTACCCCCGGTGTCACGCGGTACTCTATCCCAAGTTCCTCCAGCCTTTCCGCCTGTTCACGCAATGCCCCGTAGAGAGACAGGTCGCCCGTCTGGAGCCGGACGGTGTGCAGTCCCGCGTCCTCGGCTCTTTTTATTATATCAATTATCTCTTCAAGCGTCAACCGTGCGCTGTCATAAACGGCACACCCTTTTTTCGCGTAACCGAGCAGTTCCTTATTTATCAGCGAGCCGGCGTAAATGATAACGTCCGCGCTCTCAATAAGCCTCATTCCGCGCACCGTTATAAGATCCGGCGCACCGCACCCCGCTCCCACAAAATCAACCATTGTATTCCTCCGCTATCCGCTTTATCAGTTCGTCCGCTTTCTCCGTCCTTACCCGTACCCTGTGCATATCCGAGAACATCAGCGCCCCGATATCCGCAGCGCCTTTCACTTTTGCTTCAAGGTAATACCCGGCACGGGCGGCGAGAATATCCAGAGTTTTCTCCGTAAATCCGGCTTCATCGAGAATATCCAGCGCCGCGTCCGTTGTCGCGCATTCCGGCAGTCTGCGCAGCGTCTCCGCATCAGCTCCCGCAAGCAGTCCGCAGGTCACGAGCACGTCCATCCTCCCGTCAGCAAAAGACGAGTGTGTGTTCATTATCCCCGCCCCGAGCTTCACGAGCTTTCCAATATGCCCGATTATGAGAATGCCGCTGAAGCCGTATTCAAGCGCGATGTCTGTTGCGTCACCGATGAAGTTGCTGATCTTCACGCTCTTTTCAAGATCGAGCGGCAGCTCACGCCGTATGAAGTTCTCGCCGTAGTTGCCAAGCGTGAACAGGAGCGTTTCATGCCCCTCGGCTTTCCTCATCTTTATCTCGGTGCGTATGGTTTCCACCAGCGCCGCATTGCTCATAGGCTCGATAATGCCGCTCGTGCCGATTATCGAGATGCCGCCCTCGATACCGAGCCGCGGATTGAATGTCCGCTTTGCAAGGATCTCACCCTCCGGCACGCTTATCTCAACCGCAAATCCGCCTTTATACCCGTATTTGCCGGCGATCTCCGTCACCGCTTCGGTTATCATTCTCCGCGGAACAGAGTTTATCGCAGACGCACCGACAGGCTGGTCAAGCCCGGGCTTTGTGACTGTTCCCACACCTTTTCCCCCGGTTATGGCAACTCCCGTCTCAGCAGGTGAAACCTTCGCATAAACAAGCGTTCCGTTCGTTATATCCGGGTCATCTCCGCTGTCCTTTTTTACCGCGCATGACGCAAAACCCTCACCGATAATCGGTTCAAGAATGTCGATCGTCAGCGTTATGCCTTTCGGTGTCGGAAGCGTCACGGCCGCAGTTTTTTCTCCCGATAACAGCATTTCAGCGGCAGCCTTTGAAGCTGCCGCCGCACACGAACCGGTAGTATAACCGCAGCGGAGCATTTTTCCGCCGCGGTAAACATACTCGTTCAGCATATTAGTTTATTCCCTCGGACTTGAAAACAAGCTCGCGGTCATACCATTCCGACTTCTTCGTGCTCCATGCCGCGCAGTTTACGGGCGTATCGAGAGCAGGAACGGGAACGGTGTATGTATATGCGCCCTCCGCGTCCTCAACAAACGGAATGCAGTCGCTCTCCGCCGCGTTTGCCGCTTCTTCGGAAGTTCCCATGAACAGCTTGCCGTAGCCCTTGCCGCTGAGTGTCATTACCGCGGTCATCTCGCCGTTTGCGACGGTAAGCTCGCACTTTACTACCTTGAACATGGATGAGCTCGAATCAACATCTATGCTGTATGTGCCGTCGGCAACGGTCTTTGCGGAAGCGGAAGCTTCATCTGCACCGGCTTCAAGAGGAGCCGCGTTCTTTACATGGTCAACATAGATGTCGCGGACAGCCGCTATCTCGCCGAGACCGCGCAGGACAGGAACTACCTCATATCCCTCGTTTGTGAGGATCGTTTTCCATGAATCGTCCTCGTCACCTGCCATATCATTGTTCGCGTGGTCGCCGGCAACTACCATGAGCGGTTCAAGGATAACGCGCTTGTAGCCGAAATTCTTCACAAATGCCTTTACATCTTCGATCGAAGGCTCGGCTTCAACCGTGCCTATGCAGTATGCTTGTTTGCCTGCATCTATAAGCTTCAGCTGGAGGTTGGTGTATGTTGCGTTTGAAGGGTGCTCGGTGCCGTGTCCCATGAATACGATCGCTGTTTCGCCGTCGTCGTATTCCGCGGTGGCATCGGTGATAGCCTCTATAACTCTGTTGTAGTCGTCATCGCTTGTAAGAAGCGGAGCGCCTATCTTTACGCTGTCGAACTTGTCAGCCTGCGCCTTTACGACTTCAATAAGATCGTCGTACTCGTATCCGCTCATAACATGTGTGGGCTGTACGATAAGCTCCTTCACGCCGTCTTTCTCAAGACGCTCGAACGCTTCGTCAACATTGTCGATCTCGATACCGTCACGCTCTTTCAGCTTGTCAATGATGATCTGGCTGGTGAATGCGCGGCGCACTTCCTTATCGGGGTTCGCGTCCGCGATAGCTTTCTCTATCGCGCCGATAGTAGCTTCACGGCTGTCATTGTAGCTTGTTCCGAAGCTTACTGTGAGAATGACCGGCTTTGTGTCTGAAAGATCACGGGCATTCTTCACATGGTCAACGTAGATGTCACGGACAGCCGCTATCTCTCCGAGACCCTTGAGCACGGGAACTACCTCGAATCCCTCTTTTGTGAGGATCGTCTTCCATGAATCGTCCTCGTCGCCTGCCATATCGTTGTTCGCGTGGTCGCCGGCAACTACCATGAGCGGTTCAAGGATAACACGCTTGTATCCGCCGTTCTTTGCGAATGCAACAACATCATCGATAGAAGGCTCGGACTCAACCGTGCCTATGCAGTAGTTCGTCTTGCCCGCATCGGCAAGCTTCTTCTGAAGCTTTGCATAAGTCGCGTTGGCAGAGTGTTCTGTGCCGTGGCCCATGAACACGATAGCTGTTTCGCCGTCGTCAAACTCCTCTGTAGCGACAGTTATCGCATTTACCACGTTGGTGTAGTCCTCGTCGCTTGTAAGAAGCGGAGCGCCTACCTTTACGCTGTCGAACTTGTCAGCCTGCGCCTTTACGACTTCCATAAGATCGTCGTACTCGTATCCGCTCATAACGTGTGTGGGCTGTACGATAAGCTCCTTTACGCCGTCTTTTTCAAGGCGCCCGAACGCTTCGTCAACGTTGTCGATCTCAAGCCCGTCACGCTCTTTCAGCTTGTCGATGATGATCTGGCTGGTGAATGCGCGGCGCACTTCCTTATCGGGGTTCGCGTCCGCGATAGCTTTCTCTATCGCGCCGATAGTAGCTTCACGGCTGTCGTTGTAGCTCGTTCCGAAGCTTACCGTAAGAATAACGGGCTTTACGTCGGCAGCTGTGTTTTCAGCCTCCGGCTCCTTCTCATTCGCCTGTACAGCTTCGGTCTCCTTTACTGTTGTCTCTGCTGCCGCAGCCGTTTCCGGCGCTTCAGAAGCGGCAGTTGTCGTTCCCTGCGATGCGCCGCCGCAGCCTGCCATTGAAAGTGCGCAAACTGCGCTCAGCAGAAAGGCAGCGGTCTTTTTTGTCCTTGTCATTTTTATCTCCTCTTTTTCATTTATTTCAAGGTCAGTGACCCTGTTTGCGTTTACATATACTTGTCGTAAAGCTCCTCGGTAAGCCCGAAATGCTCTGTGAGCGTCCGCTTGTCGAGCAGCCCTTCCGGTGCTCCCGTACCCGTGCATATCCCGTCCCTGATGAGCATCACCCTGTCGGATATCCTCCCGGCAAGCTCGGTCTCATGCATCGACATGACCACCGCGATATCACGCTCCCGGCGAAGCTTGTCCAGCATCTCCAGAAATGTGAGCTTGTAGTGGATATCGAGGAACGATGTCGGCTCGTCCAGCAGAAGTATCTTCGGCTCCCGGCATACAGCCCTTGCAAGCATCACTCTCTGCTTCTGTCCGTCGCTTATCTCGGCGAAGAAACGATCCGCAAGCTCTGTTGTATCGGTGAGCCGCATAGCCTCTTCAACCGCTTTCTTATCGGCTTTTCCGAGCAGTCCGAATGTTCCGGTATAGGGGTATCTCCCGGTCTCCGTCACTTCCCGGCAGGTCATCATGTCCGTTTTCGGGCGGTCTGTGAGCATTGCCGAGACCTGTTTTGCAAAGTCGTTCCGGCTCATATCCTCTTTGGAGGTGCCGTCTATGTATATCCCGCCCGAAATCGGCGGGAGCTGTCCGGCAAGAGTCTTTAAAAGCGTCGATTTGCCGGAGCCGTTCCTGCCGATAAGCGTGAAGATCTCTCCTCCGCTCACCGTGAACGAAATGTCATGCGCTATCTCTTTGCCGTTATACCCGGCGCAAAGGTTCTTTATCTCAAGCATTTTCCCTGTCTTTATTCTTTCTCAGCATTATTATCAGCACCACCGGCGCTCCGAGCACCGCGGTGACCGTGCTTATACCGAGCTCCGACGGAGCTGTCACCGTTCTCGCTATCATATCGCTTATTATGCAGAACACACCGCCGCCGAGAAAGCATGCCGGTATCATCACTATCGGCTTTGCCGTGCCGAGCAGCATCTTCACAAGGAACGGCACCGCGATGCCTACGAATGAAACAGGACCGGCGAATGCCGCCACACAGCCGGACAGCAGGCTCGACAGCACTATCATCGCTATGCGCACTGCCCGTATGTTCACGCCCATATCCACCGCGTAGCCCTCACCGAGCCTGTACGCGTTTATCGGCTTAGACAGCATGAATACCGCCGCGAGCGCAGCAAATACCACCGCCGCGCAGACCATAAGCCCGTCGCTCTTTATTCCGGAGAATGTGCCTACCGCCCAGTCGTGCAGGTTCACGATATCCGAGTCGTTTGCGAAGTTCACCACGATATCAGTTATCGCCGTGCAGATATAGCCTATCATTACTCCGCACACCACCAGAAGCGACATGCTCCTTATCCTCGACGACATCAGCAGCACCGCCAGCATTGAGAGAAGCGCCCCGGCAAACGCGGAGATCACCATTACAGCGGAGTTCATTTTAAGCGCTCCTCCGGCGGAAGCTATAAGCGCCAGCGCCACCGTGAGCCGCGCTCCCGACGATATACCGAGTACAAACGGTCCCGCGATAGGGTTGTGGAAGTAAGTCTGGAGCATATAGCCCGAAAGTGCCAGCGCACCTCCGAGCACCGCCGCCGCAAGCGTGCGCGGAACTCTTATCTTCAGCACTATCGCCGATGCAGTATCATCGCCGGAGGTCCCGGAGAAGATCCGGATCAGCTCATCTATGGGTATATCCACGCTCCCCGCCATTATGCTCACCGCTATGAACAGCAGAAGCAGGCAGGCAAGCAGGACAAACGAAAATATCAGTCTCTTCTTCATTCCAGTCTGTAAAGGTATTCCGGCTCCCGTCCACTTCCCGTGAATATGGTGCTGAAATCGGTCAGTATCTCTCCCGTCTTCATTATCTCCTGATAAAGGCTCCTGTCGGTAGCCCAGACATTGCCCTCTCGCACCGCTTTGAAATCCGCAAGCAGGCTGTTCTTTGCAATCAGCTCGTCAAGCGTCGATATCTCGCCGGCTATGGTGCAGTTGTAGATGATGACGTCGGCGTCCTTCGCTGCGGTGTAGAACTGTTCCGGCTCGATCGTCACGGAGGAAGAGGCATTGTCGTCTCCCGGAAAATCGAACACGTTATCACCGCCCGCAAGCTCTATCATCTTTGTGATGTAATCGCCGGATTTCCTTGTGACTATGCGCCCGGCGGAGCTTATATAGAAGAACACCGCCGTTTTGCGCGCCGTGTTTTCTCCGTCATTCCCGGAAAGCTCGTCGAAGTGCTTTTTCTGCTCCGCGTAAAGCTTGTCGCCAAGCTCCGGACAGCCGCAGATATGCGCATAGACCTTTATCCACTCGCACCGTCCGAGGGGGTGCGGTTCATAGCTCGATCTGTCAACGAACACCGGTATGCCGAGTTCTTCCAGCTTTTCACGCACTTCCGGTACATGCTCGGTCATGGTGGACTGCACAGAAAGGTCACAGCCCCCGGAAAGCAGCGTTTCATAATCCGGCTCGCGGTACTTTCCCGCGTAGATCATATCCCCGCGCTCCATTGCTTCTCTCGCGCTGTCTATGTACCAGTCGTCCGCCTCCAGCGAGGAAAAGCGGATATCTCCGGTCTTTTCAAGGGCATCGTAGAAGCACATCACCGCGCTTGCCGCCATATATACACGCTCCGGCGAAAGGGTGATGACCGTCGTGTTATCTCCGGCATTTCCGGCTGACGCGCCGTCCGGCAGCACAAGGAGCCTGTCCCCGCTGCTCGTTTCGATAAGCGAGCCGCCGTCCTCGTATTCGTATATCGTGAAGCACTCCGCTGTGTCGTTCTCTGTCTTTACCGGCGCTCCGGAACCCTCATATACCGGAAGTTCTCCGTTTTGCCCGGCTCCGCCGTTCCCGCAGGCACACACATTCACCAGCATGACCGCCGTGCAGAACAGCGCCGCAATTCTTTTCATTATTCTCATTTCTTTCTCTTTTTCACTATTACAATCGCGGCTATTCCGGCGCATACCGCCGCGGCTCCCGCTGCTATCAGGAGCGGGACGGGGGAAAAGCCCTGTCCCGGCGCGGGTGCTGCCGCACCGGACGCACCGGACGCAGTTACCTCTCCGAAAACTATCTCGTAATCTATAAGATGCGGTTCGCTCATCGCAATAGTCTCCGCCTGCACCGAAAGCGGCTCGTCAAGGGTATAGACCGGTATCTCGAACACGGAATTCCCGCTTTCGTTCACCGGATAGAAGCTCTCTCCGCCGACGATCATCATGTCGTACTTCGGGCTGCTCCACTCGAACTTTGCCGTCATCTCCCCGCCGGTCACCGTGATCTCGGCAGGAGAAAGTATATGCGCCTTTCCCGTGCCGCCTGTCATCGTTATTTCTGCTGTATATACACCGTCATTCATGGTCAAAGCCGCCTTTCCGGAAAATAAAAATGCCCCTGCCGAAAGCAGGAGCATGGTGCATCAAAACAAAGGCTGGTACCCGTCCTCACAGCCGGATACTGCCGATACCATACTGCCGATTACTCGCGGCATTGAGAGCTGTTTCACTCTCTGTACAGACATAAGGCAGGTCTCCCGGCTCATGCATCTTCGCGTTCCGATACCTTCCCGTCCGCGGGGACAGTGGCATATCATCGGAAAACTCCGCATTTACGGTGACGAGTTCGCACAGGTCTTTCACCTGTTTCCCTTTTCACCGGATCGAGCCCGAACATTCGGGCTATCCGACACCTTATACCTCTTATTCGGTTTAAGCAGATATACTATATCACATTTTCCTGCGGTTGTCAATACCTTACCGTTTTTTTCGGGGAAGATGACAGAAGCGGAAAATTTATGGAAAACTATTGACAAGAGGTGAGTATTGCGCTATAATATTGCATATAAATCATATATGATATATCGGCATTCTGATTTGCTGTCAAACCGCATAACAGAGCCGTTTGATGCATATTGACATATTTTTCAGATAGACTATATATGCTATAATGCCGGACAGGAGACAATTATGAGCGAACTTTTGAAAATAACCGATCTGCGCATCTCCGCAGATGAAAAGGAGATACTCCACGGCGTCAGTCTCGCGGTAAACATGGGCGAAACGCACGTTATCATGGGTCCCAACGGCGCCGGGAAATCCACCCTCGGCTCGGCGGTAATGGGAAGCCCGGAATATACCGTCACCGGCGGTAATATCACATTTCTCGGCGAGGATATCACCGGAGAGACACCGGACAAGCGCGCAAAACGCGGGATATTCCTCTCGTTCCAGAACCCCGTGGAAATACCCGGCATCACCCTCGCTTCCTTCCTGCGAAGCGCTTATGAACAGATCACCGGCGAGCGCATAAAGCTGTTCGAGTTCAGAAAAAAGCTTAAAGCGTCAATGGAAGTGCTGGATATGGATCCCGCTTACGCGGACAGAGAGCTGAATGTCGGCTTCTCCGGCGGAGAAAAGAAGAAAGCCGAGATACTCCAGCTCCTTGTGCTGCGCCCGAAGCTCGCGATACTCGACGAAACGGACAGCGGACTTGACGTTGACGCGGTAAAGACCGTCTCCGCAGGCATAAAGGCATACAAGGAGACAACGGACGGTTCCCTGCTCATAATCACCCACAACACGAAGATACTCGATTCCCTCAGCGTGGACAGAGTACACCTTATCGCCGACGGACGTATAGCCGCGGAGGGTGGCGCGGAGCTCATAGGCGACATCACGGAGAACGGCTTCGGAAAATACATCGGGCAGGTGGCGGAATGAAAGAGAAAACACAGGTAGCGGACGTTGACCGCGCCTTTTATGACTTCCGGTTCGACGAGGACGAGAGCGACTTCCTCGGAACCGGTCTTACTCCGGAGATGATCGGCGAGATCTCCGCGGAAAAGAATGATCCGGAATGGATGCGCAAGTTCCGTCTGCACTCGCTTGAAGTGTACCGGAAACTTGAAATGCCGCAGTGGGGACCGGATATAAGCGGGCTGGACATGGACAACATAGTCACTTATATCCGCCCGAAAAAACGTATGCAAAGCGACTGGGATTCCGTTCCGGACGACATAAAGCAGACATTTGAAAAGCTCGGCATACCCCAGGCGGAGCGGGAATCCCTCGCCGGCGTCGGCGCCCAGTATGACAGCGAGCTCGTATATCACAACGTCCGAAAGGAAGTCGCAGAGTCCGGCGTTGTCTATACCGATCTCGAAAGCGCGATGCACGATGAGCGGTACGCGGAGATGATACGCTCCCATTTCATGAAGCTCGTCCCGCCCACAGATCACAAGTTCGCCGCCCTGCACGGAGCAGTCTGGTCAGGCGGGTCTTTCGTGTATGTGCCGGACGGGGTGAGACTTGAGATACCGCTCCAGTCCTACTTCCGGCTTAATGCCCGGAGCGCGGGTCAGTTCGAGCATACGCTGATAATCGTAGGCGAGAACGCTTACCTGCATTTCATCGAAGGCTGCTCCGCTCCGAAATACTACGAAGCCGGACTGCACGCGGGCTGTGTGGAGCTTTTCGTGGGCAGGAATTCGACTCTGCGCTATTCGACTATCGAGAACTGGTCAAAGAATATGTACAACCTCAACACCAAGCGTGCGACCGTTGCGGAGAACGGCAGAGTGGAATGGGTCTCCGGATCCTTCGGCTCACACGTTTCCTACCTGTACCCGATGAGCATTCTGAACGGACGCGGAGCCCGTGCGGAATTCACCGGCATCACCTTCGCCGGTGAGGGTCAGGATCTCGATACCGGCACAAAGATAGTGCATAATGCACCGGAAACCTCGTCTTACGTCAATACCCGCTCGATCTCGAAAAGCGGCGGTATCAGCACATTCCGCAGCTCCGTTGTGGTGAACGAAAACGCCGTGGGCAGCAAGTCCGCCGTTTCCTGCGAATCCCTTATGCTCGACAGCATCTCCCGCTCCGACACGATCCCCGCTATGGTCATAAAGACCGACAAGGCGGACGTAGGGCACGAGGCAAGGATAGGGCGCATAAGCGATGAAGCGGTATTCTATCTCATGTCGCGGGGACTTGACGAGAACAGCGCAAAAGCACTTATCGTAAGCGGATTCGCGGACACCGTATCGAAGGAGCTTCCCCTCGAATACGCGGCGGAGATGAACAATCTGATAAATATTGAGATGAAAGGCAGCATCGGATAATGAGAAAAGCTGTGGTAAACGCAATGCCGGAACCGACATGGAACCGGCTGAAGATAAATGATATAACGGTCTCGCTGCCGGACGCGCCGGGGAATGCAGACGGATGCGGAGATCCGTCCGTTACCGCCCTCGGCAGTGCTTTCTGCGCCGCCGTAAGCGATACCGTGAGCATTTCCGGCGGTTTCTCCGACATACAGCTCGGAAACGGCGAAACGAAGGGGACAGTGATATCCGCGGAGAAGTACGGCGTATCGGAAGTGACCGAATATATATGTGCGGAAGGGAACTGCGCGCTCCGTACTTTTGCCGATATTCCCGAAGGCGCACGGGTAAAGCTGGTGCAGGTGATAGAGGGCAGTCAGGGGACTGAACTGCTGAACGATGTGGGAGTAAAAGCCGCGGACGGAGCGCGGTTTGAGATAACACAGATATTCCTCGGCGGGAGCCGCACGGTCTCCGGCGTTTACGCGGAACTTGACGGATACAGATCGGAGCTTGAATGCAGGATAGGCTACACTGTCGGTAAAGACGAGCTTCTCGACATCAACAACATCGTGATACACAAGGGAAAGCGCTCCCGTTCGGAGACCGATGTGAAAGGCGTGCTTTCGGACAACGCGGTCAAGACCTTCCGCGGAACTATAGACCTCAGAAACGGTGCTTCCGGAGCAAAGGGTGCTGAAAACGAAGATGTGCTTCTTATAGGAGAGACCGCGGTGAACAACACTGTTCCCGTGATACTCTGCACCGAGGAGGACGTTGAAGGCTCCCACGGCGCAAGCATAGGCAGGCTCCCGGACGACGTGCTGTACTATATGACGGCGCGCGGAATCCCGCTCGAAAAGGCGAACGGGATAATAGCCGCGGCACGTCTCGAAAGCCTAATACGCGGCACAGGCGATGAGCAGGCCGCGGAGCGGGCGCTGAAAGCGCTCGCGGAAAGGAGCAGCGATGCCGTACTTTGACAAGCGGGATTTCCCCGTATTCGACGCGATGCCGGAGCTTGTCTATCTCGACAGCACCGCCACATCACAGAAACCGAAGCCGGTCATTGACGCAGTTTCGCGCTACTACCGCGAGGAGAACGCGAACCCTCTGCGGGGACTGTACGGGCTTGCGGTAAAGGCTACCGACGCGTATGAGAACGCGAGAGCGGCAGTCCATGATTTCATCGGCGCGGCAAGTGAACGGGAGATCGTCTTTACCCGCAATGCCACCGAGAGTCTTAACCTTATCGCCTCCAGCTACGGGCGCGAAAATATCCGTCAGAATGACGAGATACTCGTTACCATATCCGAGCATCACAGCAACTTTCTGCCGTGGCAGGTACTCGCAAAGGAAAAGGGAGCGCGGCTGAAATTTCTGAAATGCGGCAAGGACGGGGAATACACGCCGGAGATGCTTGAAAAGGCGCTCACTCCGAGGACGAAGATATTTGCCGCGGCGCAGATATCGAATGTTATCGGACGGCTGAACCCGATAAAGGAATTCGCGGAGATCTGCCATAAGAACGGCACTGTCATAGTCTGCGACGGGGCGCAGAGCGTTCCGCACATACCAGTGAATGTAAGGGAGCTGGGCGTGGATTTTCTCGCTTTCTCCGGTCACAAGATGTTTGCGCCTATGGGGATAGGCGTGCTGTACGGGAGGGAGGAACTGCTTGAGCAGATGCCGCCTTTCCTGTACGGAGGCGAGATGATAGAGTATGTGACGCTGTGCGGCGCGACATTCGCGGAGCTTCCCCACAAGTTCGAGGCAGGCACCGTGAACGCGGGAGGCGCAGTCGGACTGCACGCGGCGATAGACTACATCGGCGAGTTTGGATTCGCAAAGCTTGAAAAACGCGAAAAGGAGCTGACAAGGCTTCTTATAGAAGGAATGAAGGAAACGCCCCATGTCCGCATCATCGGCTCGGAGGATCCTGCCGACCACTGCGGGATAGTCTCGTTCACGATCGACGACGTTCACCCCCACGACATCGCGGCGATATTCGACGAATCCGGCATAGCCGTGCGTGCCGGTCACCACTGCGCACAGCCGCTCCACAAGTACCTCGGCGTGCAGTCCTCCGTCCGTGCGAGCGCTGCGCTGTACAATGACCGGCGGGACACGGAGCTGTTTCTTGAATGTCTTAAAACAATACGAAGGAGAATGGGTTACAGTGAGTAATTTCTACAACGAGATACTGACGGATCACAATATGCACCCGGTACACAAGCATGAGCTTGCGGTCTGTACCTGCTCAAGGGAGGGCGTGAACCCGTCCTGCGGCGATGATATAACACTTAATCTGCGGATAGAGGACGGCATCATCGCGGACGGTTCGTTTACGGGAAGCGGCTGTGCCGTATCCCAGGCTTCCGCGGACATAATGCTCGATCTGGTCATAGGAAAGAGCATAGATGAAGCCGAACGGCTCCATGCCCTGTTCATGAAGATGATACGCGGCGAAGCAGACGATTCCGAGCTTGAAGAACTCGATGAAGCCGCCGCCCTTGCCGACATCTCCCACATGCCCGCCCGCGTGAAGTGCGCCGTTCTCGGCTGGCGTACTCTCGGCGAGTCTCTTCCGGAGCGCTGACGCGCGTCTTAACAGACGGTTCCGGGCTGACGCCGCCCGGACCTGCGGCGGGGAGCGCCCCGCGGCGTTATGACCGTAACACGGAAACTACAGAGACACATCATATATGGAAAGACCGCTGAAATTGGTTGTTTCAGCGGTCTTTTGATCTGTCAGCAGCTTATTATCTGTCCGTGGACAAAATCAAGTGATTTCGTCACGATTCAGATATGCGCGCA